>PVXE01000042.1 GCA_014444615.1 Tagaea sp. CACIAM 22H2
GGAGATGCGGGCGCCGACACGCTCGTGGGCGGCACCGGCAACGACAGGCTCGACTATTCGGCGTCCAACGCGGCGATCAGCGTCAATCTCGCGACCAACGCCGTGTCGGGCGGTCACGCCCAGGGCGATTCGATTTCCGGCTTCGAGCAGGTCATCGGTTCGGCGTTCAACGACACGCTGACCGGCTCCACCGGCGCGAACATCATCGACGGCGGTGCTGGCAACGACGTCATCCAAGGCGGGGCCGGTGCCGACACGCTGATCGGCGGCGACGGCCTCGATACGCTGTCCTATTCGGCGAGCGCTTCGGGCGTGAACGTCAATCTCGCGACGGGCGCCGTCTCGGGCGGCGATGCGGCGGGCGACACGATTTCGGGTTTCGAAACGCTGATCGGTTCGGGCTCGGCCGATACGCTGACGGGTTCCACCGGTTCGGAACGTATCGAGGGTGGGGCCGGCAACGATCTGATCACCGGCGGCGGCGGCAACGATACGTTCGTCGGCGGCGCCGGCTCGGACTCGATCATCGGCGGTTCGGGCGTCGACACGGTCGATTTCTCCTACACCTCCAGCCGCGTGAACGTGAATCTCTCGACCGGCGTGGGCGCCACTGGCGACGCGGCGGGGGATCGCTACACGTCGATCGAAAACGTGCTCGGCACCACCGGCAACGACACGATCACCGGCTCGAGCGATGCGAATTTGCTGGTCGGCAATGCCGGGAACGACAGCATTCTGGGCGGTGCGGGCGACGACACGATCCGGGGCGGTGCCGGCAACGACATCCTGCGCGGCGGGACGGGCAGCGACACGCTCGACTATTCCGACAGCACCGCCGGTGTGACGGTCAAACTTTCGAACAACACCGCGTCGGGCGGGTTCGCGCAGGGCGACAATATCGCCGAGTTCGAGAACGTCACCGGTTCCAACTTCGCCGACCGGTTGACCGGCGATGCGGCCGACAATGTTTTCGACGGGCGCGGCGGCAACGACACGATCACCGGCGGGGCCGGGTCGGACATCGCCTATTTCGGCGTCGGCGGCGGACGCGACACGTTCGACGGCGGGGCCGGCGGCGGCTGGACAGATACGGTCATCGTCGACGGCGCGGGCGTGGGGCCCGGCCAGGGCGGCTGGACGGTTATCCTGTCGGACGGGACCGAACTCGCGGCCGAGGGGGCGACGGGCTCTTTGGACCTCGGCGACGACGCGTCGGGCACCATCGTCTTGGCCGATGGTAGCGAAATGACCTTCGACAATCTCGAGCGGATCAGCTGGTAATCACCGATCCTAGATTGTTGATCTCCAGCTAAGATACTGAAATAGATATAATTTTTATAATGGACGCCGGGCAATACACCGCGTCCGCCCGTGCTATACCTGTGCGCCTCGAAGCCGCCGCCAATCCGTCGCGGGCCGGCATGATTGGAGTAAGAGGTGTACGTCGAGATCGCCGTCGTCTTGGTGCTGACGATCGTCAATGGATTGCTCGCGATGTCGGAATTGGCCGTCGTTTCCGCGCGGTCGACCCGGCTTAAGGTTTTGCAGGATAAGGGTAATCGCGGGGCGGAGATCGCCATGCGTTTGGCGGCGGACCCCGGCCGCTTCCTGTCGACCGTTCAAATCGGCATCACCCTGGTCGGCATTTTGTCGGGCGCCTTTTCGGGCGCCACGCTCGGATTGCGCCTCTCCGGCTACCTATCGGAACTCGGGACACCCCCGGCCGCGGCCGACGCATTGGGCGTGGGTATCGTCGTCGTCGCCATCACCTATTTGTCGCTGATCGTCGGCGAACTCGTGCCCAAGCAGATCGCGCTGCGCGACCCCGAACGCGTCGCGGCGAAGGTCGCGGCCCCGATGCTGGCGTTGAGCCACGCGGCGGCACCGCTCGTCTGGCTGCTCGATCGCTCGGGCAAGGCCGTCTTGCGCCTGTTCGGACCGAAGAGCACGTCCAACGAAAGCGTGACCGAGGAGGAAGTGAAGAACGTGATCGCGGAAGCCGCGACCGCCGGCATCCTCGAAGGTCAGGAACACGAGATGATTTCGGGCGTCATGCGTTTGGCCGATCGCGCGGCCAAGTCGCTGATGACCCCGCGCCACGAAGTCGAGACGCTCGACATCGCTTCGCCCCAGGACGTGCTGCGCAAACACCTGCTCGAGACGTCGCGCGTGCGCCTGCCGATGTGGGAAGGCGAGCGCGATGCGGTGATCGGCGTGCTCGACGTGAAGGCAGCACTGGTCGAATTGCTCGAACACGGCACGATCGACGCGCGCAAGCACACACGCCCCGTGCCCGCCGTGCTCGACGGCATGGATGCGCTCGACGTCGTCAAGGCGATCCAGGAATCGTCGATGCATATGGCCCTCGTCGTCGACGAATACGGCCATTTCGAAGGCATCATCACCTCGACCGACATCCTGGTGGCGATCGCTGGCTCGTTCAAGGACGACCAGGACGAGGAACCGGCCCTGGTGGTGCGTGACGATTCCTCGTATCTCGTCGCGGGCTGGATGCGGGCCGACGAATTCTCCGCGCGCACGGGCGTGCCGACCGAGAAGGACGCGGATTACGAAACCGTCGCGGGGCTCGTTCTCCATCGCCTCGGCCGTCTGCCGCAAACCGGCGAGCGGGTTCAGATCGGCGAATGGACGCTCGAAGTCGTCGATATGGACGGAAGGCGCATCGACAAACTGCTCGTCACGCGCAAGGCCGCCGCGTAAACACGATCAATGGCGGTGGATCGGGTCGATCCACTTCACATTCTCGGGCTTCTCGGCCGGTTCGATGTCGAGATTGATCGCGACAGCCTGTCCGTCGGAGCGGACGAGCACGCATTCCAGCGTCTCGTCCGCCTTCGCGTTGATCTCCTGATGCGGCACGTAAGGCGGCACGAAGATGAAATCGCCGGGGCCCGCCTCGGCGACGAATTCCAGATTGTCGCCCCAGCGCATCCGCGCGCGCCCGCGCACGACATAGATGACGCTTTCCAGCGGCCCGTGGTGATGCGCGCCGGTCTTGGCGCCGGGATGGATATGGACCGTGCCGGCCCATAGTTTTTGGGCGCCCGCGCGCGCGAAATCGATCGCCGTGGCGCGGTTCATGCCCGCCGTCTTGCCCGCCGTCGTCGGGTCCAGCGAGTCGGCCGGGATCACCTGCACCCCGTCATGCTTCCATTTCGGCTCGGTCATCGT
This sequence comes from Tagaea sp. CACIAM 22H2, assembly GCA_014444615.1. GTDB lineage: Bacteria > Pseudomonadota > Alphaproteobacteria > CACIAM-22H2 > CACIAM-22H2 > Tagaea. Next base: position 3,193 of record PVXE01000042.1, read on the forward strand.
CGGCTCCCCGTTGCGCTGGACGGCCCCAAGTCTAGCCGCCCGTGCGCGGCCGGTGTGTCGAATTTTCGCGCGGAAAATTATTCATGGGGCGTTTAGAATACCGCCATGCGTCGCCGCCGTTTACCCCCGCTCAATTCCTTGCGCGCCTTCGAGGCCGTCGCCCGCCATCTCAGCGTGACGAAGGCGGCGGACGAGCTGGCCGTCACGCCCGCCGCGGTCAGCCACCAGATCAAGACGATCGAAGATCATCTCGAGATCGAGTTGTTCCAGCGCACCAAGGGCATTCTGCTGCTGACCGATGCGGGCCAGGCGATCCTGCCCGGCATTCGCGACGGCTTCGAGAGCCTGCAAGCCGCGATCGAGCAGATCGACAATCTGGGCGATGCGGGCGTGCTGACGATTTCGGTGGCGCCGTCCTTCGCCGCGAAATGGCTGTTGCCGCGCCTCGAGCGTTTCCAGGCGAAGTATCCCGAGATCGACGTGCGCGTCGGCGCCTCGATGGCGCTGACGGATTTCCATTCGGACGGCGTCGATCTTGCCATCCGCTACGGCGCGGGGCGCTATCCCGATCTGCATTGCGAGCGCTTGCTAGAGGAAACCGTGTTTCCGGTGTGCAGCCCGAAACTTTTGAAGGGCAAGCAGCGGCTCGACGCCGTGTCGGCGCTGAAGGACCAAACCCTGCTGCACGACGACAGCCCCGACGACGATCCGTCGTGCCCCACATGGTCGATGTGGCTGAAGGCGGCGGGGGCGAGCGATATCGACGGCACGCGCGGGCCGCGCTTCAATCAATCGAGCTTGGTCGTCGAAGCCGCGGCGCTGGGGCGCGGTGTCGCCTTGGCGAAGGCGTCGCTCGCCGCCGCCGACCTCGCCGAAGGGCGCCTGATCAAGCCGTTCGGCACGGCCGTGCCGGTCGATTTCGCCTATTGGCTGGTTTGCCCGGAACCCAAGCTTGCCTTGCGCAAGGTCGCGCTGTTCGCCGATTGGCTCAAATCAGAAGCTTCGGCGTTCGCGGGCAAAGCGGGCAACCAGCCCGTCTGATCCAATTCGCGCGCGGTCGCTTCGCGGATCGCGCGATGGTCCATGCCCTGCGCGCGCCAATTGCGGCGCTTGGCTTCCAGCAGGTCGAGGCGCATCGCCCACGCCGCACCAAACATTTTACCGAGATAGGCCGCAAGCGCCCCGGCAAGGCCGGGGGCGCGCCCGCCGGTCGCGACCGTGACGGTCAAATCGCCGCGCCGGATCAAAGCGGGCGTGTGGAAGTCGCACAGCTCGGTCACGTCCTCGACATTCACCAGCGCGCCTGCCGCGCGCGCGCGGGACGCGATTTCACGCGACCGTTCCTCGTCGAAATCGGCGATGTAGACGATGCGATAGCCCGACAAATCGCCGTCCGGCGCCACGCGCGAGACCTTCGCCGCGCCCGCCTCAAGCAGCAATTCCAGGCGGCGCGCGGCGCGCGGACCGTCCCCGATCAAGGCGATCGGCAGTTTCGCGGCGTCGAGATTGATCGGCAGCATGGTCGGATACTCGGGTTTGGGCCGGAATTCGGGAATTGAGGTTTTTTAGGCGGGGGCCAAAGATTTACTCGCTCGCCAACTTACCCGAACCGCCGTTTGATGAAGTCCTGAAACGGAGCGGGTCATGGGCATTCAAACGGCGGTCTCCACGGCGATCAAAGCGGCCTCCCGGACGGAAATCCGCGAAGCTTTTACGGCCGACGAGCTGGGTTGGATCTTGGGCGAGGCGGCATTTTTGACCCGCAGCGCCCCTGCCGCCGCCGATGCCCATTTGCGCAGCGCCGGTTTGGCCCTGCTGGCGCGCCATCCCGAACTCGCGGCCCCGGCGATTGCCGAGCTTGGCGCCCCGGTCAAGATCGCGGGCAGCGAATACCGCGCGCAATGGACCGGACGAATCGCCGCGCAACCGGGGGAAATCGTCGCGCTGGTCGCGTTCTCGGGGGCCAATATCGTGCTCGAACGCCGAGCCGGCTTTGCCGATAACGCCGCGCTGGACGCCGGCGCGGTGATCGTGTTGCGGGAAGGCGAGGCGGCCGCGCCGTTGCCCGGCGGCTTCGCCGGTCCGGTCTTTGCCGTGCGCTATACGCGCACCCAAGCCGGCGAGGCGATGGTCGTGCCGATCGGCGAACACGCGTTGTGGCCCAGCGCCTGGGCCGTCGCCGGCTAATTCCTCAAGCGGGGCGGCGGCGCCAAGCATAGCCGCCTTCCTCGCGCTCTTCGCGCGTCGCCGGCTGGAAATAATGATCGACCGTGACGATCTTGCCGTCGCGCAACGCGGCGATCGTGCCCGCATGCGTGGGCTGCAGCGCGTCGAACCCGGCGCGCAGCATCAACGTGATCTGATCGCGCAACACGTCGCCGATGGCGCGCAACTCGCCCTTGAAGCCGTGGCGCTCGCGCGCGAGCCGGGCGAGCGAATAGGGCCGCCCGTCGGCGTAGCGCAGGAATTTGAGCGCGATCAGATCGAAGCGGTTCACATCCTTCTCGATCCCGTCGAAAGTTTCGCCCGCGACGAGCACGAGGCCGAGCGGCGCATTGCGCGCCAGCAGCGCGTCGCGGTCGCGCAGGAACCGCGCTTTGGTAATCGCGGCCGGGCCTGGCGGTAGGGCGTCGCCGTCCGCGGGAAACGACCAGGCATCTTCGCCGAACGCGCGGCGCTTCACGTCGTAAACGGTCATGATCAAGCGTCCGCGTAGAGGGCGGCTTTAAAGGGCTCGGCGCCCACGCGGCGATAGGCGTCGAGGAAGCTTTCCTCGGGACCCTTGCGCAAGCCGAGATAGACGTCGATCACCGCTTCCACTGCATCCACGACCTTATCGGTCGGGAAGCCCGGCCCGATGATTTCGCCGATCGACGTGTGCTCGTCGGCCGAGCCGCCCAGCGTGATCTGGTAGAGCTCCTTGCCCTTCTGATCCACGCCCAGCAGGCCGATATGGCCGACATGATGATGGCCGCAGGCGTTGATACAGCCGGAAATCTTGATCTTCAGATCGCCGATTTCCTCCTGGCGCGCGATGTCGGCGAAACGCTCTGACAAACGCTGCGCGACCGGGATCGAGCGCGCATTGGCGAGTGCGCAATAGTCGAGCCCTGGGCAAGCGATGATGTCGGTCACCAAACCCGCATTGGGCGTGGCGAGGTTGTGCTTGGCGAGTTCGGCGAACAGGGCCGGAATCTCGTCGAGCTTCACATGCGGCAGAACCAAATTCTGCTCGTGGCTCACGCGGATTTCCGAGTGCGAGAAAAGTTCGGCGATATCGGCGATGGCGTCCATCTGTGCCGCCGTCGCGTCGCCCGGCGGTTCGCCGACCGGCTTCAACGAAACGGTGACGACGCCGTAACCGGCGGTGCGGTGCGCGGTCACGTTATGGCGTACGAAGCGCGAAAGATCCTTGTTCGCGGCTTTCGCCGCTTCCAACGCGGTGGACGTCGCGGCCAGCTTTTCGAGTGCGGGCGGTGCAAAATAGGCGCTGATCGCCTTCACGTCGGCTTCGGGCAAATTCAGCGTCTTGCCCTTCAACTGCGCGAACTCGGCTTCAATCGCGGCGGCGATCTCGGACTTGCCCTTCTCGTGAACCAGAATCTTGATCCGCGCCTTGTATTTGTTGTCGCGCCGACCTTCGAGGTTGTAGACGCGCAAGATCGCTTCGCAATAGGCGAGAAGATCTTCCTCCGGCAGGAAGTCGCGCACCTTATGCGCGATCATCGGCGTACGACCCTGGCCGCCGCCGACATAGACGGCGAAGCCGGTCTTGCCGCCGGGCCCGCGCACCGCGTGCAGCCCGATATCGTGGACCTGCACGGCCGCGCGATCATGCGGCGCGCCGGTCACCGCGATCTTGAACTTGCGCGGCAGATAGGTGAATTCCGGATGGATCGACGACCATTGGCGCAGAATTTCGGCATAGGGGCGCGGATCGACGATTTCGTCGGCCGCAGCACCCGCGAAATGATCCGCCGTCACGTTGCGAATGCAATTGCCCGAGGTTTGAAGGGCATGCATCTCGACCTCGGCCAATTCGGCCAGCAGATCGGGAATGCGCGCAAGCTCGACCCAGTTGAATTGCAGGTTCTGGCGCGTCGTGAAATGGCCATAGCCCTTGTCGTATTCGCGCGCGATATGGGCGAGCTTGCGCATCTGGCGCGATGAAACCACGCCATAGGGAATGGCGATGCGCAGCATATAGGCGTGAAGCTGCAGATAGACGCCGTTCATCAAGCGCAACGGCTTGAATTGGTCCTCGGTCAGCTCGCCCGACAGGCGGCGCTGAACCTGGTCGCGGAATTCGGCGACGCGTTCCAGAACGAAGCTCCGGTCGAATTCGTCGTAGCGATACATCTTAAACGCTTCCTGGAATGGCGACCGTCGGGCCCTGGGCGCGGATACGTTCGCGCAGCAGAACGGGCAGACGCGACTCCGGGTCGAAGGCGACGGCCACGGGCTCGACCACGATGTTGCGGTCGTGATCCAACTTGGCGGCGGCGAGCAGCGCTTCAGCCTTGGCGGGGTCGAGGGCGATTTCGGCGCGCGTTGCGTCCTTCACCCAATCGCCCGTGTCGGTGCGGAAAACGACGATGCCCGAACGCAGATCGTTGGCCGTGATCGCGACCGGCCGGAACGGCTTTGCGGCTTTGCTCATGATCGGGGCACAATCGGTCCCGACCCCCCGGCGGGACAAACGAGAAATCCTCACAAGCCCGTTAAGTTTGGTTGGATGCCCCGGTCATGGCTAATATGGCCATGAGGAGAAACGCATGATTCCCCCATCGGGCCTAGTTGTCGCTACATTCGGCGCGCAATGACGTTTTCGGCACTCGATTCCGCCCTGACCGGGCCGTTTTACGCCGATCCGGTGGTCGCTGCGATCTTCGACGATCGCGCGCGGCTTGCACGGTTTTTGCGCATCGAAGCCGCCCTCGCGGAAGCGCAAGGCCATGACGATGCGGCCAAGGCCATGCGGGGCATCGATCCGGCATCGTTCGATCTCGCCGCCATCGGGCGAGGTACGGCCGATCAGGCGGTCGCGTCGATTCCGTTCCTGACGGCGCTACGCAGGCAATTGCCCGAGGGGCTCGGCGCCTTGGTTCACAAGGGCGCGACCAGCCAGGATTTGATCGATACTGAAGCCGCACTCGCGGCCAAGGAAGCCGACGCCGTCCTTGCCGCGAACTGGGCGAAGGCGTTGACGGGGCTGGCGGCACTCGCGCGCGCGCATCGCGATGTCGTGATGATGGGCCGCACCTATAATAAGCACGCCGCGACGATCACCTTCGGCTTCAAGGCCGCGATGTGGGGTATCGGCCTTGCCGAGGCGCTGGAAGCGGCACCCGCACCGACTTATCGCGCCACGCTGGGCGGCGCGGTCGGCACGCTCGCCGCAATGGGCAAATCCGCCCCCATCGTTGCCAAGCGTTTCGCGGAGATACTAGGCCTCGACGCGTCGGCGTTCCCGATCCAGGTTTCGCGCGCCCCCTATGTCGCGTGCGGCTTGCGTCACGCGATGGCGATGGGGGCGGCCGCGAAGATCGCGACCGATATCCTGTTCCTGCAAGCCGACGAGATCGGCGAAGTCGCCGAGCCCGCAATCCCGGGGCGCGGCGGATCCTCGGCGATGCCGCATAAGCGCAACCCGGTCGGCTGTGCCGCGATCCTCGCCACGCATATGGCCGCCGGCGGCCACGCAGCAACGCTGATCCAGTCGATGGCTTCGGCGCAGGAACGACCGGCGGGTGCTTGGCAAGCCGAGTGGCTCGCGTTCGGTTCGTTGATCGGCCTCGCCTCGGGCGCCGCGCGCGAACTCGCGGCGATCGCCGCGGGTTTGACCGTCGACGCCGCGCGGATGAAGGAAAACCTCGCCCGCACGCCCGACATTGCGGTCGATCGGCCCGATGCGGCGCGTTGGGTCGAGCAGGCCATCGCACGCGTCGAAGACATTGCGACGAAATTGATTCCAGGGAAGTGACATGCCCACGCTGACGACCGCCAATGGCACTACGCTGCGCTACGATTTGCTCGGGCCCGAGGACGGCCCGCCGGTGCTGTTCTCCAACTCGCTGGGCACGGCGCTGGAAATGTGGGATCGGCAGATCCCCGCACTTGCCGACAAATATCGCCTGATCCGCTACGACACGCGCGGCCATGGTTCGTCGCCCGTGAAGCCGGGCGCTTCGACGATTTTCGATCTGGCCGACGATGCGCTGGGCCTGCTCGACGCGCTGAAGATCGAATCCGCGCATATCGTCGGCCTGTCGATGGGCGGGATGACCGGCCAGGTTTTAGCGGCGAAATATCCGAAGCGCGTGCGCTCGCTGACGCTGATGGCGACCTCGGCGCATATGCCGCCGCCCGAAGGCTGGCGCACGCGCGCCGCCGCGGTGCGTGAACACGGCATGGCGTCGATCGTCGAAGCCGTGTTGTCGCGCTGGTTCAGCAAGACATGCCCGCCCGAGCTGATCGCGAATGTGAAAGCGCAATTCCTGGCCTGTCCGGCCGAAGGCTATGCGCTGTGTTGCGAAGCGTTGGCCGAGATGGATTTGCGCGGACTGATCGGCACCATCGCGGCGCCCACGCTGATTATCGCGGGCGAGGACGATCCGGCCACGCCGCCGCAAATGATGCGCGATATCCAAACGCTGATTTCAGGCGCCGAGCTCGTCACGCTGCGCCAAGCGGCGCATTTGTTGGCGATCGAGCAAGCGCCGTCGGTCAATCGCCATCTGCGCGCGTTCTTGGATGTGGCTGCGCCGCTGGCGAAATCGCGCGACGGATCGTCCTTCGAAGCGGGGCTCGCCAACCGCAAATCCGTGCTGGGCGCGCCGCATGTCGACCGGTCGCTGGCGGCCGCGACCGATTTCGACCGGCCTTGGCAGGAATTCATCACCCGCACCGCGTGGGGCGATATTTGGGGCGATCCCACATTGCCGCGCAAAACGCGCTCGATGCTGACGCTCGCGCTGATGATCGCGCTGGGGCGGGAGGAGGAGTTCCGCCTGCACGTGAAGCCCGCATTGCGCAACGGCGTGACGCTGGAAGAATTGCGCTCGCTGGTGCTGCACGCGGCGGTCTATGCGGGTATCCCCGCGGGCAATGCAGCCATGCGCTGGGCGAAACTCGAACTCGGTCTTCTCGAAGAAAAGAAGTAGCGGTCACCGCGCGTAACGGAATGCCCCTTTCGCGTACTTGAGATAGGGCGCTTGCGGCGCGAAACTGCGGGCAATGGCACAAGACCCATCCGAGACGCCCGAACAAGACCTGCCCCGCATCGTTCCGCTGATCGCCGCCAGCGCCCTGTTCTTGGAGAACATGGGCGCCACGGTGCTGGCGACGGCGTTGACCGACATCGCGCGCGACTTCCAAGTCGATCCGATCGACCTCAAACTCGCGTTGACGTCGTATCTGATTTCGCTCGCGGTGTTCATTCCGGCCTCGGGCTGGGTCGCGGATCGGTTCGGTACGCGCACGGTTTTCTGCTGGGCGATGGGCGTGTTCGCCGTCGGCTCCATCGCCTGCGCGTTCTCGAGCCAGATATGGGAGCTGGTCGCATCGCGCGTGGTGCAGGGGGCGGGCGGGGCGATGATGATCCCGGTCGCGCGACTCGTCGTCGTGCGCAGCGTGTCGAAGGACAAGCTGATCGCCGCGATGGCGGTGTTGACGATGCCGGGTTTGCTCGGCCCCATCGTTGGACCGCCTTTGGGCGGATTCTGCGCCACCTATCTTTCCTGGCACTGGATCTTCTGGATCAACGTGCCCATCGCGATGCTCGGCATTCTGGCCGCGCGCGCGCGCCTGCCGCAGATCCACGGCGATTCGACGGATGCGTTCGATCTGCGCGGCTTTCTGCTGAGCGGGCCGGGATTGGCGCTGACGTTGATCGGCGCCACCACTATCGGCGTCGAACACACCGATCATCGGATCGCGGCGGGGTGCTTGGCGGCGGGCGTCGTTTTGTTGATTGCCTATGTGCGCCACGCGTTGCGCCACCCGGCACCGGTCATCGATCTTCGCCTGTTCAGCATCCGCAATTTCCGTATCGGCATGATCGGCGGATTTCTGTTCCGCGTCGGTGCTGGCGCCGTGCCGTTCCTGCTGCCGCTTTATATCCAGCTCGGTCTCGACCGCACCGCGTTCGAAAGCGGCGCCATCACCTTCGCGGTCGGGATCGGCGCCTTCGCGATGAAGATCGCGGCGAACCGCATCCTGCGCCTCGTGGGGTTCCGCAACGTGCTGGTCGTCAATGGCGTGATCGCGGGCATGCTGGTGGCGATTCCGCTGGTCTTCCATACCGGCATGCCCGGCTGGGTGATGATCGCAATTTTGATGCTGACCGGTTTCACGCGCTCGCTGCAATTCACCAGTTCGAACGCCGTGCTGTTCGCCGATGTGCCGGCCGACAAGATGTCGCGCGCGACCACGTTGATGGCCGTGGCGCAGGAAATGACCGGCTCGATCGGCATTACCATCGCGGCGGTGGCGCTGACCATCGCCGCGTCGGGCATGGCGACGGGGGCCACGGGTACGGCGCAATTCGTGCCGGCGTTCCTGGCCGTCGCGGCGATCGCGACGTCCTGCGCCTTCGTCTATATGACGCTGCCGCGCGACGTGGGCGCCGTGCTTACGGGACGCCGGCGATAACGCCTTTTCGCAGCAGGAAGCAGCCATAGGGGCGGGGATCGCCCACCTGCACCACGGCGAAGGCGTTTTTCGCGGCCTCGTAGAAAGCGAAACGCTCGATCCCCGACAGCGGCGATTTGGCGCCGAGCGCCTTGTCGATTTCGGCCTGCACGGCTTTTTGCACGTCGGGGATTTTCTTCTTGTCGCCGACGACTTCCATCCGGCGCACGGGCTTGGGCTCGAAATCGTCGATCGGCAGCACCGACAGGATCGCGCGCGCGGCGCGCTCCATCGTCAATCCCGGCAGGCGCACGAGCTTGCCGGTGGTCGTATGCGCCGCGATGGTTTCGGCCGGGTGATTGGCGTCGACCAAAGCCAGATCGTCGCCATGGCCCATCGAGTCGAGCACCCAGAGAAGATCCGCCGACAATACCGGATCGAGACCTTTAAGCATCGCGTCGCCCCCGCTTGTCCAAATAGATGCGCGCCGCATTGGCGCCGAAAACGTCTTCGTGCGAACCGATCAGGCCTTGCGCGGCCGCAAACCAGCGATCGTAACCGCCGGCCAAGTCGACGACCGGCCAATCGCTGCCCCATAGCAGACGGGCGGGCCCGAAGACGTCGAGCAAATGCAGCACATAAGGGGCGAGATCGCCTTGCGTCCATTCGGGCGAGGCTTCGGTCGCGAGGCCCGAGACCTTGCACACGACATTCGGGCGCGCGGCGAGGGCCGCCATATCCGCGCGCCAGGGATCGAGGCGCTTGTCCTTGATGAATGGCTTGGCGCCGTGATCGACGACGATGCGCAAACCCGGATGGCGCTCGGCCACGACCAGCAAACGCGGCAAATGGCGCGGCAGCACCAGTGCGTCGAACACAAGGCCATAGGCAATCAACGCGTCGAAGGCGGGGGCGAGCTTGGGCGACGCCAGCCAGTCGTCGTCGGCGAGGTCCTGCACCATCGGGCGCAGGCCGACGAGCAATGCGTCTTTCGCCAACTCGCCGATGCGCTCGGGCGTTTCGAAATCCGCCCAGCCAACCACGCCCGCCACGCTCTCGTCGCCCTTGGCGATGTCGAGCAGGAACAGCGTCTCCGCTTCCGTCGGTGCCGCCTGCACCAAAATCGTCTTGGCGATGTCGTGGCGCTTCAGGATGGGGGCGAGATCGGGCGGCAGGAAATCGCGGTAGATGATGCCCTTGTCGGGCGTCAGCCAGCCGTAATCGCCGCGATCGACGCGCCAATAATGCTGATGCGCGTCGATCTTCATGCCGGCACCGGACAGGATTTGTCGAGCAAGCCTTTGGCCTTGAGATCGCTCCACAACGCGGCGGGAATCTTCGCCGAGAAGGACTGGCGCTGGCGTTCGATCTCCGACGGCGCCACCGCACCCAGCACGACGCTCGACACGGCGGGATGGGCGAGGGCGAAACGCAAAGCCGCATCGGCCAGCGCCACATTATGCGCGCGGCAGACGGCTTCGATCTGGCCGACCTTCGCCATCACGTCGGGCGGGGCGGGCTTGTAGTTGTACTTGGCGCCTTGGATCGGGCCGGTCGCCAGAATGCCGGAGTTGAACACGCCGCCCAGCATCACGCCGATGCGCCGTTCGACGGCGAGCGGCAGGAACTCGGCGGCGGCGGGCTGTTCGAGCAATGAATAGCGCCCGGCGAGCAGCACGCAATCGATGTCGCATTCGCGCGCGAAGCGCACGCACATATCGGCTTCGTTGACGCCGACGCCGACCGCGCGGATCACCTTCTCCGTCCGCAAGCGATCCAGCGCCTTGTAGGCGCCGGAGACCGCTTCGCGGAAACGCTGATCGATCATCGCGGCGCCATGCGTCCAGACATCGACGTCGTGGATCAGCACCACGTCGATATGGCTCAAACCCATGCGCAGCATCGACTGTTCCAGCGAACGCATCGCGCCGTCATAGGAATAATCGAAGTTCGCGAGATGCTCGACGCCGCCGACATAGCCTTCGCCGGGTACCTTCCGCTTGAAGGGGTCCATCACGCGCCCGATTTTTGTGCAGAGCACGAATTTGGGCGGCTTGACGCGCCGCAGCGCAGCACCGATGCGCAGCTCCGACATGCCATGGCCGTAAAGCGGCGACGTGTCGAGCAGCGTCACGCCGTTGCGCAGCGCCGATTCGACCGTGCCGACCGCGACCGCTTCGTCGATGATCGAATAAAGATCGCCCAAGGGCGCGCCGCCGAAACCGTGCTCGGACACTTCGACGCCGCTTTTACCGAGAATTCGCGTGTCCACTCGTCTCTCCCCAACCGACTGACATGTTACTTCTTGACGTGCGCGATCGACATGGTCAACATCCGCGCCCACAAGACCATAACGCATCGGGAGAGATCGTCCATCATGTCCGCCAAATCCATCGGTCCGCGCATCGGCTTGTCCTGCGCCTTGTCGACCGCGTTCCTCGCCAACGGCGCCGTCGACCTGCCGCGCACCGTGGCACAGGCGAAGTGGGTGTTGGCGAATGGCGGCGACGGCGTGACGATGTTCGGCACGACGGGCGAGGGCGCGTCGATCGATATCGGCGAACGTTACGCGGCGCTCGGCGCGCTGGCCGCCGGCGGTCTCGATCTCGGCAAGCAGGTGATCGCGGGCGTTTCGGCCGCGACTGTGGGCGAAGCGGTCGCGCAAGCGCGCGTGGGCTATGACCACGGCGTGCGCGGCCTGCTGATGACGCCGCCCTTCTATTTCCCCGAACCGTCGGAAGAAGGGATCTTCCGCTGGTACGCCGCCGTATTCGAAAAACTGGGCGCGCAACTGCGCGACGTTTTGATCTATCACATCCCCAGCATGACGCGCGTGATGTTCACGCCCGCGATCATGACGCGCCTGCGCAAGGAATTCCCGAACGCGATCATCGGCATCAAGGATTCGACCGGCCAATGGGAATCCGCCAAGGGCTTCCTCGACACGCATAAGGATCTGCAGATCCTGGTCGGCGACGAACGCTTGCTCGCCCGCGCGGTGCGAGAAGGCGGGTCGGGCACGATTTGCGGCATGGCGAATATCCGTCCCGATCTGCTGCGCCCCGCGGCGTGGGACGGCAAGGACGACGCGCGCATCGGCGCATGCGTGGCGGCGATCATCGCCGATCCGTTCATGCCGGCGGTGAAGGCGCTGATCGCGCATCGCGAAGGCGATGCCAATTGGCGCCGTATGCGCCCGCCGGTCGTGGAACTCGACGACGCGCGCGCGGCCGCATTGGTCAAGCGCGTCGATGCGGCTTTGGCCCAGAAGGCCGCTTGATGGCCGAAACCGGCACCGATGCGCCCAAGCTGCGGGAACGCGCCTATGCCGCGTTCACCGACCGGCTGCTCGCGCGCGAAATCGTGCCCGGCCAATTCGTCTCGCAGCGCGAGCTGGTGGAGATCACCGGCTTGCCGCTGGGGGCGATCCGCGAACTCGTGCCGCGTTTGGAAGCCGAAGGATTGATCGTCACCATTCCCCAGCGCGGGATGCAGGTCGCGCATGTCGATCTCAGCCTGATCCGCAACGCGTTCCAGTTCCGTCTGATGATGGAGCGCGAGGCGGTCGAGGTGTTCGTGCGCGAAGCGCCGGACTCCGAGATCGGGCGCCTGCTGGAAGCGCACGAGAAAGTCATCAAGGACGCGAAGAAGAAGATCACGCCCGATGTGATTCGCCGCGCGCAGATCGTCGATTGGGATATGCACGACACGATTGTGGATTTCTTAGGCAACGAGATCGTGTCGAGCGCCTATCGCGTCAATTCGATCAAGATCCGCTTGATCCGCCAGGCGGAAGTCCGTCTCGATCCCAGCCGGGTCGAAACGGTGATGCGCGAGCATCTGGAAATCGTGCGCCGCATGGCGGCGCGCGACATCGACGGCGCGCGCAACGCGCTGGCCGCGCATATCCAAGACGCGAAAAATCGCGCGATGGGCCTGTCGCCTTAGCGGCGGCGGGACGCTAAAGTTCGAGCAACCAAAACCCAACAGGGGGAGACGACGATGAAGACGACGATGAATCGACGCAATCTGCTGAAGGGGGCCGCCGCTGCCGGCGTTCTCGCTTCGCCGATGCTCAACACCAAGACGCTGTTCGCGCAATCGGGCGCGTTCAACTGGAAGCGCTTCCAGGGCCAGTCGATCGAAGTGTCGCTGATCCGCAGCCCGCGCGGCGATCTTCTGAAGCGCCATCAGGCGGAATTCGAAGCGCTGACCGGCATCAAGGTCGGCGTCGAAGATATTCCCGAGCAGCAGCAGCGCCAGAAGGTCGTCATCGAGTTCAACTCGGGCCGCCCGAGCTTCGATGTCGTCCATCTGTCGTATCACGTGCAGAAGCGCCAATTCGCCAAGGCGCGCTGGCTCGCCGAAGTCGGCGGGTACCTCAACGACGCGCAGCTCACGCCCGCCGAATGGGATCGCGCCGACGTGACCCAGCGCGGCCTCGACTACGCGACCGACGACGGCAAGATCAACTCGCTGCCCTGGTCCGTCGATTACTGGATGCTCTACTACAACAAGGAGCTGTTCCAGGCGAAGGGTGTCGCCTATCCCAAGACGATCGACGAGATCGTCGCCGCGGCCGCCAAGCTGCACGATCCGGCCAACGGCGTCGCGGGCTTCGTCGCGCGCGGGCTTCGCAACGCCAACGTGCCGGTGTGGACGCAGCTTCTGCTCGGCTGGGGCCAGGACACGACGACCGGCAACCCGCCGCGTCTGCTGACCGACACCGACGACGCGATCGCCGCGGCGCGCGTCTATCAAACGCTGCTGCGCAACTCGGGTCCCCAGGGCGTGGCCGGCTTCAACTGGAACGAAGCGCAGTCGCTGTTCGCGCAAGGCCGTGCGGCCATGTGGCTGGACGGCGTGGGCTTCGCCCCGCCGCTCGAAAACCGCGAGCGCAGCCGCATTGTCGGCAAGGTCGGCTACGGCATCTTCCCGGCGGGTCCCAAGGCCCATCACGCGGCGATGTTCGGCGACGGCATCGGCATCGCGGCCGGCAGCCAGAAGAAGGAAGCCGCCTATCTCTACTGCCTGTGGACGACCAACAAGCAGATGTCGAACCGTCTGTTGCAGACCGGTTCGGGCGTGCCGTTCCGCCGTTCGACGTTCAACGATCAAGCCACGCTCAGCGCGCTGACGGTGCCGAAGGATTGGGCCGACTGCGTGCGCGGCTCGGGCGAAATCGCCCGCGCGGCGCTGCCGGTCATCGGTCCGGTCACGGAGTTCCGCGACGTGTTCGGTACGGCGCTGACCAACACGATCGGCGGCGCCGATCCGGCGGCAGAGCTGCGCCGCGCGACGGCGGAGTTCCGTCCGGTTCTGGAACGTTCGGAACAGGGTTGATCTCGACTTGAACACGACCGCTCAACAAACGGCCGGTGCTGCGATTGCCGCACCGGCCGGGGCGAAGCTGGCGAAACCCCGGTATCACTGGTTCGTGATACCGGGGTTGCTGGTCACGCTCGCCATCATCATCTTCCCGTGGGTCTTCACGGTGTGGATGAGTCTCCACGAATGGAAGCTCGGCGGCGCGGCCCAATGGGTGGGCTTGCGTAACTATGTCGAGCTTGCGAGCAACCAGCGATTCCTGGAATCGATCTGGCATACGTTCTATTTCACGGCCGTCGCCGTCGTGCTGCCGCTGATTCTGGGCACCTACGCGGCCGTCGTCTTCCACCGCGAATTTCCGTTCCGAGGCGTGCTGCGCACGATCTTCATCATGCCGATGATGGCGACACCGGTCGCCATCGCGCTGGTGTGGACGATGATGTTCCACCCGCAGCTCGGCGTGCTGAACTATCTGCTCGGCCTCGTGGGCATCGGCCCGTCCGAATGGGTGTTCGCGCGCCACACCGTCATTCCCAGCCTGGCGCTGGTCGAAGTCTGGCTGTGGACGCCGTTCGTCATGATCATCGTGCTGGGCGGCCTGGCCGCCGTGCCGACCGAGCCCTACGAAAGCGCGCTGCTGGACGGCGCCACGCAGTGGCAGATGTTCTGGCGCATCACATTCCCGCTGGTGCTGCCCTTCATCGTCGTGGCGGGCATCATCCGCACGATCGACGCGCTGAAGGCGTTCGAGGTGATCTACGTCATCTCCAACGGCGGGCCGGGCACGGCGTCGGAGACGATCAACCTCTATCTCTATTCGCAGGCCTTCGCCTATTACAACGTCGGCAACGCGTCCGCCGTCGTGGTCGTGTTCTTCGCGATCATCGTCGTGCTGTCGCTGGTGCTGCTGTGGGCGCGCGAACGCGCCAAGTGGAACACCTGATATGGACGCGGTCTTCGGGAATTGGCGCTGGCGCAAATGGGCGGGGCATGCGGGGCTCGCGGCGTCGCTGGTCGTGCTGCTGGCGCCCGTCGTGTTCGTATTCTTCTGGGTGATTTCGCTGTCGCTCAAATACGATATCGACAACACCGCTTATCCGCCGATCTTCATCCCCGACGAAATCACCTGGGTGAATTTCCGGAAGCTGTTCGAGGAAACGCCGTTCTTCCTCTATTTCTGGAATTCGGTGCAGGTCTCGGGCGGTGCCACGGCGGCGGCGCTGCTGCTGGGTGTGCCGGCGGGTTATGGCATCGCCAAGTCGAAGGCGCATTCGATGGCGGTGCTGATGCTGATCAGCCGCATGACGCCGGGTTTGTCGTACCTCATCCCGCTGTTCACGCTGTTCCAGATGATCGGTCTGATCGGCACGGTGCTGCCCATCGCCATCACGCATATCGTGATCACGCTGCCGATCGTCGTCTACATCATGATCGGCTATTTCGAATCGCTGCCGGTGGAGCTTGAGGAAGCCGCGCGGATCGACGGCTGCACGACCTGGCAGACCTTCCTGCACGTGGCGCTGCCGCTGGCGCGGCCGGGCATCGTGGTCGGCGCGATCCTGTCGTTCATCTACTCCTGGAATAATTTCGTGTTCGGCGCGGTGTTCGCGGGGCGCACGACGCGCACCATGCCGGTCGCCGTCTACAACATGCTGACCTTCGAGCAGTTCGCCTGGGGGCCGCTCGCTGCGGCCGCCATCGTGGTGATGCTGCCCGTGCTGATATTGACGATCTTCATCCAGAAAGAAATCGTCGGCGGATTGACTGCCGGCGGCGTCAAAGGCGCCTGACCCCGGAACGGGGGCGTGCGCCGATCAACGAAAAAAGGGGAGAGAGAAGCCATGACCAAATTCACGCGTCGTAAGCTGCTCGGCGCCACGGCGGCCGGTACGGCGTTGCTCGCCGCCCCCAGCATTCCGCGCGCGCAGGCGACCGCGGTGCGCTGGGGCGAAATGCTCGCGCCCAGCCATCCGCAGGTGCAGATGGTCGAGCGCGTCGCCGCCGAGGTGAAGGAGAAGACCTCCGGCCGCATCGATATCCAGTCGTTCCCCAACGGCCAGCTCGGCTCGGGCCGCGACATGATGGAAGCCGTGTCGGCCGGCGCCTTGCACATGACAACGGACGGTGCGGGCGCGCTCGCCGCGTTGCTGCCCGCGCTGTCGGTCATCGAAGCGCCGTATCTGTGGCGCGACGCCGCCCATATGGCGAAGTCGGTTTCGTCGCCGCAGTTCAAGAAGATGAACGACGATCTGGTCGCGCGCCGCCAGATGCGTCTCGCCTCGGTCACTTACTACGGCAAGCGCCATCTGACGACGGGCACCAAGAACGTGCGTTCGCCCGCCGACATGAACGGCTTCAAACTGCGCGTGCCCCCGGTGGACGTGTTCCGCGCGATGGCCGAAGCCTGGGGTGCCGTTGCGACACCGGTGAACTTCAACGAACTCTACCTCGCCCTGAACCAGGGTGCGGTCGACGGCCAGGAGAATCCGCTGCCCACGATCCAGAGCGGCAAGTTCTTCGAAGTGCAGAAGTTCCTGGTGCTGACCGAGCACATCATCACGCCGCGCCTAGTCATCGTGAACGAAGGCTTCTATCGCGGCTTGCGCAACGCCGATCGCGACATCCTGGAAGCCGCACTCGCCAACGGCGCCAAGTGGCAGGACGCGGAACTGCTGAAGCAGGAGGCCACGCTGGTCGATACGCTGCGCGCGGCGGGCATGACGGTGGTGCAGCCCGACGTGAAGGCGTGGCGCGAGCCCGTGCTCGCCAAGGTGCCCGCGCGCTTCGCCCAAGTGTGGGGTGCGGGTACGTTCGACGCCCTGGCGGCGCTGTAATGGAGGGGCTGCGGCGCGCAAGCGACGGCGCATTGCGCGCCGCCGCCTTCCTCCTGCTGATGTCGTTGCTGTTTTGCGTCGTGCTGGGCGTGGTGTCGCGCCAGCTCGGCGCGCCGGTTCCGTGGACCGACGAAGCCGCCCAGTATCTTTTGGTCTGGACCGGCTTCGTCGGCTGGATTCTGGCGGCGCGAAGGCGCAGCCATATCCGGATCGACGTGATTATCGACGCGCTGCCCGCGCTTGCGCGCCGCGCGGCCGAAGTGGTTATCCAGCTTTGCGTCGTTTCGCTGACCGCCGCGATGGTCTGGTACGGGCCGGTGCTGATCGAACGCAATCTCGACGTGACCTGGATCAGCGTGCCGCTCTCGGCAGCACTCCTTTACATTCCAGTACCCTTGGCCGGGGCGGCCGTGCTGTTCCAAGCTTGCGCGCAGATCGTCGAAGCGATCAAAGGCCCGCTGCCGACCGCGATGGTGGAGACGAAGCTGTGATCTCCACGATGACCGAAATTCTGATCGTCTGGTTCGTGGCGTTGATGCTGGGCGTGCCGCTCTACGCGACGATGGGTCTGGCCGCACTGGCGTTCGTGTTCTTCGCCGGCATCACGCCGCAGATCGTGCCACAGAAGATCGCCCAGGCCGCCAATTCCTTTCCGCTGCTCGCCGCACCGTTGTTCATCCTGATGGGCAA
Source organism: Tagaea sp. CACIAM 22H2 (assembly GCA_014444615.1). GTDB lineage: Bacteria > Pseudomonadota > Alphaproteobacteria > CACIAM-22H2 > CACIAM-22H2 > Tagaea. The sequence continues at coordinate 20,676 of PVXE01000042.1, forward strand.
CATCATGAACTCGGGCGGCATCACCGAGCGCATCTTCGCCTTCGCCACGGCCTGCGTGGGCTGGCTGCGCGGCGGTTTGTGCCACGCGAATATCCTGGCGAGCGTGATCTTCGCGGGCATGTCGGGCTCGGCCGTCGCCGATGCGGGCGGCGTGGGCACGCTCGAAATCAAGGCGATGAAGGACGAAGGCTACGACGCCGAAACCGCCGCCGCGATCACCGCCGCGTCGGCGACGATCGGGCCGATCATTCCGCCGTCGCTGCCGATGGTCATCTACGGCGTGTCGGCCGACGTGTCGATCGGCGGGCTGTTTCTGGCCGGCGTCATTCCGGGCCTGCTGATGGCGGGTGCCTTGATGGCGATGGTCACGTGGATCGCGACGAAGCGCAATCTGCCGCGCCATCCGTTCCCCGGCTTGCGCGATCTTTGGGTGGCCTACAAGCGCGCGCATTGGGCGCTGATGACGCCGGTGATCCTGTTCGGCGGTATGATCGCCGGCATTTTCACGCCGACGGAAGCGGCGGGTGTGGCCACCGTCTATGCGCTGATCCTGGGCTTGTTCGTCTATCGCGAGTTCGATTTCCGCGATCTGCCGCGCATCGCGGTCGATACGGTCGAAACGACCGGCGTGGTGCTCGCCCTGGTCATGACCGCTTCGGCCCTGGGCTGGTGTCTGTCGCTGTCGCGCATTCCGCAGACGCTGGGGCCGCAGATCGTGGACATGGTCGGCAATCCGCTGATCTTCCTGCTGGTCGTCAACGTGCTGCTGCTGTTCGTCGGTTGCTTCATGGAAGCGCTGGCGGCGATGCTGATCCTGATCCCGATCCTGACACCCGCCGCCAGCCAGTTCGGCATCGACCCGATCCAGTTCGGCTTGATCTTCGTGCTCAACCTGATGATCGGCACGGTCACGCCGCCGGTCGGTGTCGTGCTGTTCGTTACCGCCAAGGTCGCGAACATTACCTTCGCCGCGATGTCGCGCGCCATCGTGCCGTGGCTCGTGCCGCTCATCGGCGTATTGATGGCGGTGACGCTGTGGCCGCCGCTGACGACCTGGCTGCCCAAGCTGGTGATGGGGCGTTAGCGCTCGCCCGAAACGAAACGGCCGGGGTTTTGCCCCGGCCGCCATCGCTTTCAATGTAGCGCCGCTTACATCGTGGCGCCGATTTGCCACGGCACGAATTCGTTGTCGCCGTAGCCCAGCGCCTCGGATTTGGATTTCTCGCCCGAGGCGACCGCCAGGATCTTCTCGAAGATTTCTTGGCCCTTGGCCTGCACGGTCACGCCATCGACGATGTCGCCGCAATTGATGTCCATATCGTCGGGCATGCGCTTGTAGATGTCGCTGTTGGTCGCGAGCTTGATCGACGGCGTGGGCTTGCAGCCATAGGCCGAGCCGCGGCCGGTGGTGAAGCACAGCACGTTGGCCCCACCCGCGACCTGACCGGTGGCGGAGACGGGATCGTAGCCCGGCGTGTCCATGAACACGAAGCCCTTGGCGTCCACGCGCTCGGCGTAGTGATAGACGCCGCGCAGCGTGCGTGTGCCCCCCTTGGCGGCGGCCCCCAGCGACTTCTCCAGAATGGTCGTCAAGCCGCCGGCCTTGTTGCCGGGCGAGGGGTTGTTGTCCATCGACCCGCTATGCTTGGTCGTATACGCCTCCCACCATTTGATGATGCCGATCAGCTTCTCGCCGATCTCGCGGCTTTCGGCGCGGCGGGTGAGAAGGTGTTCGGCGCCATAGATCTCCGGCGTTTCCGACAGAATCGCGGTGCCGCCCTGATCGACCAGCAGATCGACGGCGGCACCCAGTGCGGGGTTGGCGGTGATGCCCGAATACCCGTCCGAGCCGCCGCATTGAAGCGCCAGCATCAGTTCCGAAGCGGGGATCGCCTCGCGCTTGACGGCGTTGACCGTGGGCAGCATTTCCTTGATTGCGGCGAGGCCCGCTTCGATCGTCTTCTTGGTGCCGCCGCTGTCCTGAATGTTCATCGAGCGGAACGTGGCGCTCTCGGCGATGTCGTAGGCCTTCTTCATTTCCGCGATCTGGAACACTTCGCAGCCGAGGCCCACGAGCAGCACCGCACCCACATTCGGGTTGGTCGCGTAGCCCCAGGCCGTGCGCTGGAGAATGTCGTAGCCTTCGCCCTTCGCGGCCATGCCGCAGCCCGTGCCGTGCACCAGCGGCACCACGCCGTCGACATTCGGATAGTCGTTCAGCAGGCCGGATTTGACGACCGCTTCGCCGATGAAGCGCGCGACCGAGGCCGAGCAATTCACCGAGGTAAGGATGCCGATGTAATTGCGCGTGCCCGCGCGCCCGTTGGCGCGGCGATAGCCTTGGAATGTGCGGCGCTTCTCGAGCGGGATCGGGTCCCAGGGGCGCGCGTTCTCGGCATAGGCGTAGTCGCGCGCGAAGGCGGCGAATTCGCAGTTATGCACGTGCACATGCTCGCCGGGCTTCGTGTCCTGCGTCGCGAAGCCGATGATCTGGCCGAATTTCTTGAACGGCGCGCCCTTGGGCGTGAACTCGATCGCCATTTTGTGGCCGCGCATGATACGCGCGGCGGCGACGATACCGTGCAAAGCGGTGCCGGGTTCGACTGTATCGACGGCGACGATCAGATTATCCGCCGGGTCGAGGCGGATGGTACGGGGGTTGGCGGCCATGTTTTTTCGCGTTGCTCCCTAGATGCCGGCGCAAATTAGGCCAGCGTATTCTTGACGAAAACCCCATCCTTCAGGATGGCGGCTATGCGTTCGCCCTGACCGGTCAGGACGGAAATATCGGCGAGCGGGTTCCCGTCGACGACCAGCAGATCGGCCAGTGCCCCCGGCGCCACGACGCCGAGCTTGCCCTCCATGCGCAGCAGTTCCGCCGCGACGGTGGTGGCCGAAGCGATGATTTCATGGGCGGGCAAAACCCGCGCGCGGATCGTGAATTCGGTCGATTGGTGGCGATGCATCTCGCCCAACAGATCGGTGCCGAACGCCATTTTGACGCCGGCCTGCCGGAAGATTTCCAGCGAGCGCAAACCAGCACCACGCACATTCTCGATCTTGGCCACGCTTTCCGGCGGCAGGCCCAGCGACGCGCCCTCGTTGGCCAGCGCGTCATAGGTGACGAGCGTGGGCACCACATAAGCGCCCTTCTTGGCCATCAAGGCGGCGGTGGGCGCATCGACCAGATTGCCGTGCTCGATCGTGCGCACGCCAAGCTCCACGGCGCGCCCGATCGCTTCGGCCGTATAGGCGTGGGCGGCGACATAGGTTTTCGACTTATCGGTTTCCTCGACGATCGCCAGGACCTCGTCGCGCGAATAGCCGAGCCAGTCGATCGGATCGGTGGGCGAGGCGACACCGCCCGACGCCATGATCTTGATGAAGTCGGCGCCCGCTTTCAGTTCCTCGCGCACCGCTTTGCGCACCGCGTCTACGCCGTCGGCGACGCGCGACAACAGGCCGAGCCGCGCATGGCACAGGCAGAAGTCGCGGTCGTCGAAACGCCCGCGCAAATCGCCATGGCCGCCGGTTTGGCTCAGCGACTTGCCAGCGATGAAGAGACGCGGCGCGCGGAACAGGCCTTCCTCCACCGCGAGCTTGAGCCCGTAATCCGCCCCCGACGCGTCGCGCACCGAGGTGAAGCCGCGCTTCAGCATACCGTCCATCACCGCGACGGATTTCAGCGCCGTGAAGCTCGTGGGCATCGCCGCGTTGCGCGCGAGATTGGCCATCGTCGCCACGACATGCACATGGCAATCGATCAGGCCCGGCATCAGCGTGCGGCCTTTGAGGTCGATCGCGGTGGCCGACGCTGACGCGATCGGCGCGGCCGAAACCTCGCGGATCGTGTTGCCTTCGACCAGCACATAGTGGCCGGGCCGCGCCTCGGCGCTGGTGCCGTCGATCACGACGGCGTTCTTGAACAGAAGGGTATTCGTCATCGGACCTCAAACTAACATGTCGGGTGGCGAAGAATCGAGGGATGGCGGCATCGCCGGGGGCGGTATCCCCGGCCGGGAATGCGACCGCCGCTATTGCCGGAACGCGAAGCCCCGGGAGCGGCCCGCATTGACCTGCAAGGCGCCGTCATCGCGCAGTTTCGCGTCGAATACGCGCGGATACCAGCCGTCGCGCGCGCGGATGCGGAAGCTCGCTCCCGCCAGCGGTTCGAGATCGGCCCACACGCCGCCGCGCAACGGCCCGTCGATGCGCAACGCCGCACCGTCGATCATATAGGCGGCTCCCAGCTCGGCATGGCGCCACACGCCGTCGAGGCCCTTGGGCAGCGCGCCGGCGGGGTCGATCCGGCGGTAGGCGATGCGATCGCCGTTGGCGCCGATCACGCCGCTTCCGTCCCAGCGGAATGCGAAGCCGCCGCGCAACGCGTTGCCCTCGACGTCCAAGCCGAATGTCGCGCCGTGCTGGCGGACGAAGGCGTAACCATCCTGCGCCAAAAGATCGAGCGACAAGCCGCCGCCTTCCGAAAAATAGGTGCCAGGAACGATGCTCTCGGCTTTCAGGCGGATTGCGTCGGGATCGAGGCCGCGCGCGCGATCCAGGATTTCGCGCGCCACCAGCCATGGCTGGAAACGGTCCGAGTTCGCGATCACGATCACGGTCAGGTCTTCGGCGGGCACGCGGATGAATTCGGTCAGGAAGCCCGGCATCAAGCCGCCATGACCGACGGTGTCGAGCCCGCGCCATGGCGCGACCTGAACGCCGCTGGCGTAGAAATTCGGCCGGCCGTTGGCGAAAGGGCGCCGCATGCAAATCGCGTCGAGCAATTCGCCGCCGACTTTCTTGGTCGACCAATTGCGTGCCCATTCGATCATGTCGTCGAGGCTGGCGCGCAAACCGCCTTCGCCGCCGCCCGGCCATGCATCGACGGCGCGTCGCAGCTTGCCGTCGCGCACCAGATAGCCGTTGCCAAGGCCGGGGATGACCTCGTCCTGGCGCGTGCCCAGGATCGCGGTCTTCATGCCCGCGGGGCCGAGAATGCGATCGCGCAAGATCTCGGCGAAGGGGCGGCCTTCGATGCGCTCGGCCGCATCGTGCAAATAGGCGAAATTGGTGTTGCAGTACGCGAAATCGGTGCCCGCCTTAAAGTTGCGCGCCGATTGGCGGCGCACGAGGTCGAGCAACGCGGCGCGCGGGGCGGGCGCCGACAAATCGCCGCCGCCCAGCGCATAGGTCTCCATGATCTCCGGCAGGCCGGACGCGTTGTGCATCAGGTGGCGATAGGTGATGCCGGGCAGCGCGTCCCCGTCGAGATCGATCCGGCCTTCCTTGGCGAGCATATGCAGCGCCAAACAGGTGAATTGCTTGGTGACCGAGGCCACCGTCATCACGGTGGCGGCGGAAAGCGGCGTGCCGAGTTCGACGCTGGCCAGGCCGAACGCGTCGCGCAGCACGATATCGGTGCCGCGCATGATGGCGAATGCCGCCCCCGGCCAGCCGGGCCGGTCCAGGCGTTCGCGAACGGTTCGGGCGGCGTTTACCAAGTTCGTGTCAGCGATCATGGAGTCCCAATTTGCCGCATTGCGATGGGTTGAAATTTGATTGCGCGGGGCCCTGGGCTGTCGCAAAGTCGCGCGCAAGGTGCCGGGGCAAAACTCCGGGCCGCAACCATACCAGGTTCGAACAGGAGAGTATCATCATGACGATCACGGCTTCCCGCAAGACGGGTCGCGCCGCGTTGTTCGCCGCCGCCGCCTTCGCGGTTCTGGCGGCGGTGGCACCCGCCCCGGCGGACGCGCAGATCTTCCGCTACGGCTCGGCGAACGACATTCTCGGCCTCGATCCGCACGCCAACAACCACGGCGTGACGAACGCGATGAAGTCGAACATGTACGACCCGCTGGTGCGCCGCAATTTCGACGGCTCGCTCCAGCCCGGTCTCGCCGAAAGCTGGACGCAGACCAATCCGACCACGTGGCGCTTCAATCTGCGCCGCAACGTGCGCTTCCACGGCGGCCAGCCCTTCACCGCCGACGACGTGATCATGTCGTTCGAGCGCGTGCGCCAGCAGACGTCGGACATGAGCTACACGGTCGTGTCGATCGAGCGCATCGAGAAGGTCGACGACAACACGATCAACATCGTCACCAAGGGGCCGAACCCGGTTCTGCTCCAAGATCTGACGCTGTTCTTCATCATGAGCAAGCCGTGGATCGAGGCGAACAACGCGATGGTCGTGTCGCGCTCGGGCCAGGCGGGTGCGGCGACCAACTTCGCCAACCTGAACGTCAACGGCACGGGTCCGTTCCGTTTCGTCGAGCGCGTGGCCGACGAGCGCACGGTGATGGAAATCAACCCGACCGCCTGGGCGCCCGCGACCGATACGGGCATCACCCGCGCGATCTGGCGCCCGGTCGCCAACCCGGCGACGCGCGTCGCCGCCGTGCGCTCGCGCGAACTCGATCTGATGTACCCGGTCCCGCTGCAGGACGTGAACGCGCTGCGCCAGCTCAGCGATCTTCGCGTCGTGCAGGGGCCCACGGCGCGCACCGTCTATTTCGCTTTCGACACGGTGCGCGACAATCTGCTCGATCAGCCCAACGTCAAGAATCCGCTGAAGGACGCGCGCGTGCGCCGCGCGATCTATCAGGCGATCAACAGCCAGGCGTTGATGCGCGTCACGATGCGCGGCTTCGGCCAAGCGTCGGGCCTGATCATCGCGCCGCAGGTTCAGGGCTGGGATCAAGAATCGAACCAGCGTCTGCCCTATGATCAAGCCGCGGCGCGAAAGCTGCTGGCCGACGCGGGCTATGCGAACGGGGTCACGATCCCGTTCCACTGCCCGAACAACCGCTACATCAACGACGAGGACATCTGCACCGCCGTCGTCTCGATGCTGGCGCAGGTCGGCATCACCGCGCGCCTCAACGCCATGCCGTTCAGCCAGTTCATTCCGGCGGGCGGCCAGGGCCAGTTCCAGTTCTATCTGCTCGGCTGGACTCCCGGCAATTTCGACATCTCCAACCCGCTGCGCGAGTTGCTGACGATGACGAACGGGGCGGGCACGTTCAACTGGGGCAAGTACCAGAACCCGCGCGTGGAAGCGTTGCGCGACCAGATCGCGGTCGAAACCGACATGACCAAGCGCGCCGCCCTGTCGAAGCAGGTCTGGTCGATCATCCGCGAGGATGTGCCGATCGTTCCGCTGCATCAGGAACCGCAGGTCTTCGCGATGCTCAACGACCGCATCGCGGATTTCAAGATGCGCGTGCAGGAGGACGTCGAGCTGCGTCACGTCCGCCTGCGCAAGTAAGCGCGACTTCGTAAACGCGAAGGGCCGTCCGGGAAACCGGGCGGCCCTTTTCGTTTCTAGACGACGTTTTTCTCGAGCATCTTGGCGCCGGTCAGCAAGCGCGTCGGCGACAAGTCGCCGAGATCGAGCGTCGCGTATTTGCCGTCGCGGATCAGTTCGGCGAGGCCGCGACCCACGCCGGGGCTTTGCTGCAAGCCGTGGCCGGAGAAGCCGTTGGCGAGCAGCACATTCGCCGTGCCCGGCACGAAGCCGATCAGCGCATTCGCGTCGAACATATTCATATCGTAATGCCCGGCCCAGGCGCGGCCGCGCTTGATCGCCTCGAAGGCGGGCACGCGCGCAGCCAAAGCCGGCCAGACATATTCGTCGAAGAAATCGTAGTCGACTTCGAAATCGTCGGGCGCGACGTCGGGGTCCTTGTCCTCGGGCGGCACGGTTCCGGCGATGAAGCCTTCGCCTTCGGGACGGAAATAGACGCCGCCCGGATCGATAGTGAGCGGCACGCCGTCGATGCGCGTGCGGCATTCGAAGGTGAACACGAACCGCTTCTTCGCGTGGACGGGAATGTCGAAACCGATCGCGCGCACGAGATCGCGCGTACCCGTGCCCGCCGCCAGCATGACATGGCCCGCCGAAATCGCCGTGCCATCCGACAGGCGCAGCGCCGTCGCGCGATCGCCCGTCATGTTGATGCCGGTCAAGGCGGCTTTGCGATACTCGACGCCAAGGCTGCGCGCCTTGCGGCGCAAGGCTTGGACGAGGCCGTAGCCGTCGAACCAGCCTTCGCCCGTGCGGCCCCAAGTGCCGGCGACGAGATCCTCGGTCGCCAGCCACGGGAATTTCGCGGCAAGGGCCGCGCGGTCGAAGAATGCGATATCCGCACCCAACGCGGTTTGCAGCGCGTGGTTTTCGCGCAAGACCGCTTCGCCGCTGGATGTGGCCATGAATAGATAGCCGCCTTCGCGCAGGCCGATATCGGGACGCTCGCCATCGACCGAAAGGCGCGCGCCCAGCTCGCGCAGGAACGCGATCCCGTAGAGCGACAGCTTCACGTTCACGGGCGCCGAGAATTGCTGGCGGATCGACGCGGCCGAGCGGGCGGAGGCCGCGCGCTCGTAGCCGGGATCGGGTTCCAGCACCAGAACCCGGCCCTTGAAACCGGGATCGGCGGCGAGGTGATAGGCGACCGACGAGCCGATGGCGGCTCCGCCGGCGACGACGACGTCGAAAACTTCGTTCATGGCCGCCATACGTTACTGCATTGAAACGCGGTTTGCGCCGGGTTATGTGGAGGCGTCGGAATAGGGGTATTCGCCTTGATCGAGAAGCACAAATTGAAGGCCATCAGCGGCTATCCGGAATGGCTGCCGGAATTGCGCATGGTCGAGCTTTCGTGGATCGACCAGATCCGCAAGATCTTCGAAAGCTACGGCTACGCGCCGATCGAAACGCGCTCGGTCGAGCCGGTCGAAGTGCTGCTGAAGCAGGGCGACACCGACAAGGAAATCTACGCCATCCGCCGTTTGATGGCCGAAGGCGACGAGGCGGCCCAGCCGCCCGAGCACGCGCTGCATTACGACATGACCGTGCCGATGGCGCGCTACGTGGCGGCCAATCTCAACGAGCTGGTCTTCCCCTTCAAGCGCTATCAGATGCAGAAGGCCTGGCGCGGCGAGCGTCCCCAGGAAGGCCGCTTCCGCGAATTCATCCAATGCGACGTCGACGTGATCGACACGCGCGACATTCCGCTGCATTACGACGCCGAAATGCCGGTGATCGTGTTCGAGACGCTGGACAAGCTCGGCGTCGGCGGCTCGGTCACGCGCATCAACAACCGCAAAATCCTGCAGGGCTATTACGAAGGTCTGGGCGTGGCCGATTACGGCAACGCCATGCGCATCGTCGACAAGCTCGACAAGATCGGCGTCAAAGGCGTGTCGGCGATGCTGGCCGCCGAAATGTCGCTCGACGATTCGACGATCGGGAAGATCCTGGCGCTGGCCGAGATCAAGGGCACGGATGTCGGCGTCGTCGGCAAGGTCGAGGCGCTGGGCGTGAAGTCGCCGGTGCTGGAGCAGGGTTTGTCAGAGCTCGGCTTCGTGATGGGCGAACTCGCACGCTTCCCCGAAGGCGCGTTCGTCGCGGACCTCTCGATCGCGCGCGGCCTCGCCTACTACACGGGCACGGTCTACGAGACGAAGCTGACCGCGTTCCCCGATTATCCGACCGTGTGCGGCGGCGGGCGCTACGACAATCTCGTCGGCTCGCTGATCAATCGCCGTTTGCCGGGGATCGGGATTTCGATTGGGCTGACGCGCATCTTCTGGAAGCTGCAGAAGGAAGGCGTGATCAAGCCCACGCGCAAGACGCCGACCGACGTGCTGGTCGTGTTTCCGCGCGGCGGTCACTACGCCCAGGTCGCGGCGACCGCGCGCGTGCTGCGCGGGCGCGGCTTGAAGGTCGAGCTGTGGCACGAGGAGCGCAAGCTCGACGCCCAGCTCAAATACGCCGGCGACAAGGGCATTCCCTTCGTGTGGTTCCCGCCGGTCGAAGCCGGCGCGCCGCACCAAGTGAAGAACATGGAAAACGGCGTGCAGTACGACGCCGACGCCGCGTCCTGGACGCCCGAGAACGGCTAAGCGCGTAAAATCGCGACAACGGCGGCGATCAGCATCGCCGTCGATGCGGCCATCCCGATCATGAAGCCGGGGCCGCGCGTCTTGGGATCGGCATAATAGGCGCGCGCATAAAGCGCGCGGCCCGCGATCCACACCACGCCGCCGATACCGGCCCATGTGTCGCCGACCCAGATCGCGCACAGCCAGATCGCGGGCAAAGCGACGGCGATCTGTTCCAGCGTGTTCATCTGCACGCGCAAATAACGCTGGAATTCCGGCGGCCCGTCGGTCGCGGGCGCGGGCACGGCGTATTTCCCGCGCGCGACGCCGACCTTGAAGCTAAGGACGGTGTAGAGAGCGAGGGCGGCGATCGTCGCGAGACTGGCATAGGGGTACATAAGGCGGGCTCCGGCCGGTGGCAGGCGCCGATCAGCGCAAATGGCGCGCCCCCGGTCAAGGCCGCTATAGTCGCGCCAGGTCTATAGAGTCGAGGGGTTCCATGCCGCGTTCCGGTCTCGCGTCGTCGCGTATCGATCATGTCGGATCGCTGCTGCGTCCCGAAAGCCTCAAAGCCGCGTTCCTGGCGCACGCCAAGGGCCGCTTGGCGGCCGACGAGCTGCGCGCCAAGCAGGACGACGCGATCCGCGCCATCGTCGCCGAACAGGAAGCGCACGGCATCGCGGCCGTGACCGACGGCGAATATCGCCGCCTCAATTGGCAGGTCTCGTTCTCCGAGGTCGAGGGCTGGGATCTATGGCCGTCGACCTGGGCGAGTTTCGTCAAGGCGCCGGACAATGTGATGCCGGGCGAGACGCCTGGGCAGAAGGGCGGCGATGCGGTCGTCAGCTTCCGCACGCCCGCGACCGGCAAGCTGCGCTTGGCGCGCAATTTCCCGCTCGACGAATTGCGCTTCCTGAAAAGTGTGGCGACGGCGCCGGTCAAGATCACGCTGATGGGCCCGGACCGCGTCTGCCAGATGTGCGACGTGCCGAATTCCAAACCCGTCTACGCCGACGCGGACGCGTTCCTTGCGGATGTCGTCGCGGTGCAAAAGCGGATGATCGGCGAGCTTGTCGAGGCGGGCTGCGACTACATCCAAATCGACGAGCCGAGTTACACCGGCTATGTCGATCCCGCGACGCTCGCGCGCATGGAGGCGGAAGGCCAGGACCCGCTGGCCGCGCTGCGCCGCGCGATCGACGCCGACAACGCGGCGATCGCCGATGTGGCGGGCCGCACGGTCACGGGCTTGCATATCTGCCGGGGCAATCGCGCCAGCATGTGGCATCGCGAAGGCAGCTACGATCCCATCGCCGAAGCTGTTTTCGGCGGGTTGAAGTTCGACCGCCTGCTGCTGGAATACGATACGTCGCGCGCGGGCGGGTTCGAGCCGTTGCGCTACGTGCCGCGCGGAAGTGCCGGGCCCGTCGTCGTGCTCGGCCTCGTCACCACCAAGCATGGGACGCCGGAGACGGTGGACGAGCTTCGCCGGCGCATCGACGAGGCGGCTAAGTTCCTGCCCTTGGAGCAGCTCGCCCTGTCCCCGCAATGCGGCTTCGCCTCGGGCATCGCGGGCAACATGCTGTCGATGGACGCGCAGTGGCGCAAGCTCGATACGATCGCCGAAACGGCACGCCGGGTTTGGAGCTGAAGGCTGGCGGCGCGAGGGCCGCGCTTCAATTGCGCGCCAATCGCGCCACCGCCGCGAGATGATCGGCGAAGGCGCGCGCCCAGCGCGCCGAAGGCTGCAACCAGCGCAGCACAAGGCCGCGTTCGTCGTGGGCCGTCACCGACGCGATTAGCGCAAAGCGGCGCGGCGGTGCCGCTGGCGCGGTGCGGGGGATGCGCAATTCCAACGCCACGACGGCGCCGGTATCGGCTTTCACCGCGCGGCCTTGCGTGCGCAGGCCCAGCACCGAGATGTCGTGGATCGGAAGTTCTTGGCCGCGCACCAGGATTGTGGCGCCCGACAATTCGTAACGCGGCGAGCGGCGGCGATCCGCAGCCGGCTTGGTATCGTCGGGCGGGGTCATCGTTTCCCCGCTTGGCGGCGGCGGCCAGCGGCTTCCTTGCGCGCGAGTTCGGCGGCCTGGGCGTCGCGCTTTTTCTGCGCGGCGCGCTTCTCCTCGGCTTCGCGATCGATTTCCGCCTTGCGCGCGGCGTCCAGCCGCGACTTGAGGTCCTTGTCGACCTTGCCGTCGATCCAATTGGTCAATTGGCGGACCATCTTCGAGCGCTGGAACGTCAGCCCGTTCCACACGCGCTCGGATTCCGCGTCGGTCGCTTCCGTCGGCATGGTCGGCAAGTATAGCAGGATGTGCTGGATCGCGAGATCGAGCACGTAGGGGTCTTTCTCCGCCTCGAATTTTTCCTGCGCCTTGTCCCAGACGTCGATCAGATCGCTCCAGCCGTCGAGCGCGAAGGCGATATCGCGCGCCCAGCCGGCGATGAGTTCGAGCACGACTTCGTGATCGCGCACGACGGCGACGAAGAAGCTGAGCTTTTGCTCGATATCGGAAAGCCGGTCGGCGACGTAGTCGCGGAACTGCGCCGCCGAGAATTGGACGAGCAGAGCCCGGTTCGCCGCTTCGTCGCGGACTTCCTTCTCGTACTCGCGCAAGGCTTCGCGGAATTTGTCGAGCCGCGCGAAGCTCAAGGCGAGATGCCCTTCCTGGCGCGCGCCGGGATCGGCGTCGAGATTGATGGCGCCGATGGGGGCGAGCGTTTCGGAAACCGCTTCGATGCGCTTGATGACCAGCGGCGGGGAAATCTTGGCCTGCTGGGCGAGATAGCCGAAGACCTTCTCGGTCAGCGCTTGGCCGGCATCCGCATCCTGGCCGGGTGTCGCGCGGATCGCGGCCATCAGCATCATGCTGTTGGCTTTCGACATCACGGGATCGCCGCGCGCCACGCCGCATTCGCGCGTCGCCTGGGCGAGAAGGCTGATATAGGCCTGGAAACGGTCCTTGCGCGCCGCATCGAGCCGCGCTTTGGCGAATTCGCGCGTCGTCGGGTCGCCCGCATGGTCGCGGTCGGCCGTCAGCGCCAGCGTGCGCATGACCAGCGGGTCGAGCGGCGCGTCGGCGAAGGTTTCGGTGATCGAATCGAACAGGGCGCGGTCGCGGATCGCCATCTGGGTCCAGTTCGGCACGTGGACCCATTGCATGATCAGGTTCTGCCGGTCTTCGGAACCCGCGTAGTTCTCGAAGATCGCTTCCCACTCCTTCGGCCGCTGGCCGGGGTGGATGCGCAAGCGCAGCTGTTTCAAGCGCGGGTTTTCGAAGGGCACCAATACGCCGCGCGCTTGGAACGTATCGGGCAAAGTCGGTTTCATCGCGCGGGGTCGGACTCCGTAAATTCTTCGCCCAGAGGCTAGGGCGGCAAGCTGAATCGGGAGTTAACGAGGGTGCGTGAATCTCTTATCCAGTCCGCTGGGTTTTTGCGCTGCGGCATGGCTATGCTTGCGGCGCTTCGGCGCCGTTCCGGCAGCCGAAACGGATGCGGGGTGATCGGAATGTCCAAAGCGTGGATCTATTTGTTCACAGCCGGCGTGCTGGAGATCGCGATGGCGATCGGTTTGAAGTTGAGCGAAGGCTTCACCAAGCTGGGGCCCAGCGTCGTAACCTTTGTGAGTGCGGCCGCCAGTTTCTATCTTCTATCCATTGCGATGCGCGATTTGCCGGTCGGCACGGGCTATGCCGTTTGGGTGGGGATCGGTGCCGCCGGTACGGCGATTTTCGGCATCGTGCTGCTGGGCGAGACGGCCAACGCGTTGCGTTTGGGCGGGGTCGCGCTCATCATCGCGGGCGTGGCACTGCTGAAATTCGCCGAAGCCGCCTGAACGGAGCGACAAGAATGTCCGAGATCGTCGATCGCATCGTCGCCGTGATGGAAGGCCCCGACGCCGACCGTCATTACGGCGAGGGCGTTTCCGAACGCGATCACGCGTTGCAGGCCGCCGCCTTGGCGCGCGCCGAAGGCGCGCCGCCCGCATTGATCGCGGCCGCGTTGCTCCACGATATCGGCCATTTGCTGCACGGCCTGGACGAAGACATCGCCGATCGCGGCATCGACGGTAAGCACGAGGCGGTGGGGGCCGTGTTTCTCGCCAAGCATTTCGTCGAGGACGTCGTCGGCCCGGTGGCGCTGCATGTCGACGCCAAGCGCTTCTTGGTCGCGACCGAGGCCGATTACGCGGCCAAGCTGTCGCCCGCCTCGGTGCAATCGATGGCGCTGCAAGGCGGCGTGATGAGCGACGCGGAAGCCAAAGAATTCGCCGCAAAGAAACATTGCGCGGGTGCCGTGCGCGTGCGCCGCTGGGACGAGGAAGCGAAAATCGTCGGCCTGAAAGTGCCGCCGGTTTCGTCCTATCGCGACGTGCTGGAAGCGAGCTTGCGTCGCTAGAATTTCCAGATCACACCTTTAAAAAGACGAAATTAATTGATAAACACGCCGCTGTTCGGGGATCGTAGCGGGGGCGGATCATGCGCGGCGAAGTGCGGGTTGGCGTTCGGGCGTCGGTGGCTGCGGTCCTTTTGACGATCACGGTGCAGGGGGGCGCCGCCGCGCAAACCGCCCGCAGCGCCTTCGCCGACTGCATCCTTGAGCGCGCGGCGGATGTCGTGCCCGCATGCACCGAATTGATCGAAGCGGGCGACCAGGAGCCGATCGTCGTTTCGCAAGCGCGGGTCAATCGGGCGATGGCCCGCTACGCCGCCGGAAAACTAATCGAATCTTTTGAAGATGCGTCGGCCGCGATCGACGCCTATCCGGAGAACGTCCAGGCTTATGCCCTGCGCGGGATGTTGTGGCAGGCGGCCGGCGTATTCGACGCGGCTTTGGCCGATTCGATGCGGCGATCCGGATCGATCCCAAACACGCGCCGGCGTGGAACAATCGCGCGACGTTGTTCGCGCATTTGAAGCGTTACGACGAGGCGATCCGCGATCTCGACAGCGCGATCGATATCGCGCCGGAGTATCCGCGTGGGCATTACAATCGCGGTGTCGTGCGTGCGGAGCGTGGCGAGTTCGATCTCGCGATGCGCGACCTGACGAGCGCCGTCACGCTCGATCCCGAATATTGGGAGGCGTTCGCGGCGCGCGGCCGTTTGAACGCGCATCTGCGCCGACTTCCGGCGGCACGCGCCGATTTCGACAAAGCGATCGCGTTGAACCCGGCCGACGGCGGATTGCGCGAGGAACGCGCGAAGCTCGGCCGCCGTTGAGCTACAGCGCCGTCGCGACGCGGCGCTGAAGCTCGTAGAGCGCGATCGCCGTGGCGTTCGACACGTTGAGGCTTTCGAGCCCCTTGTCGATCGGGATGCGCACCAGCAAATCGCAATGCTCGCGCGTCAGCCGGCGCAGGCCTTCGCCTTCCGCACCCACCACCAGCGCGATCTTGCCGGTCATGTCGGCTTGGTGGATTTCGGTGCTCGCTTCGCCCGCGAGCCCGACGCACCAATAGCCGGCCTTCTTCAAATGCTCGAGGGCGCGGGCGAGATTGACCACGCGCACGAAGGGCACGCGTTCGAGGGCGCCCGATGCGGCCTTGGCCATGACGGCGGTGGCACCCGGCGAATGACGCTCGGGGCAAATCACGGCCGCGACGCCGAACCCGGCGCAGGAGCGCAGGATGGCGCCGACGTTATGCGGGTCGGTGACTTGATCGAGTACCACGACGCGCGCGGCGTCTTGGCCTTCGGTCGCGCGAATGATGTCGTCGAGATCGGGATCGTCGAGCCCATCGACCAAGGCCGCGAGGCCTTGGTGGACGGCGCCGCGCGGCATCATCCGGTCGAGCTGCTCGCGGTCGAGGATCTCGGCGTCGGGCAGGCCGATGGGATGCGCCTCGGCCAGCGTTTCGAGCTTCGGCCCGAGTTGGGCGTCGACCTCGCGCTGGACGGCGATGCGTAAGATCTTCCGGCGCGGGTTGGCGAGGGCGGCCAGAACGGGATGAATCCCGTAGAGCCATACCCGGCCACCACCTTCGCCCGGACGTTCGCCGGGGAAGGGGCCCGTGCGCAGGTTGCGGTCGCGGCGGGGCCCTCGCGGCCCGCGTTCGGGGCGGCTGCCGTGCTGATCGCCATCGGGGCGATCGAAGCGCGGCTTCTCGAAGCGCGGCCCCTCTTTACGTGACGTGCCGAAACGAGTCGGGCGTTCGGCGCGTTCCGGCTCGCGCTCGGCATTCTCGAAGCGGGCGGACTTTTCGAACCGATTGGGTTTTTCCGGCCGGGGTTTGTCGCTGCGCGGCTTGCCGAAGCCCGGCTTCCCGCCGGGCGGCTTCCCGAATCCGGGCTTGTCGGCACGGGATTTGTCGAATCGTTTGCCGGTCGAAGGGCCGCTCGGGCGGCCTTCCTCGCGATTGCCGCCGCTGCGGCTGCCGTCGAAGCGGGACCGGCCCCCATGCTTGCCATTTTTCATCGTCGCGCTTAATATGCGCAATTACAGCATTGTTCAAGTCGTCCCCACCCGCTGGGCCCGTTTTCGGGAAGGCGGAGGGGTGCGGCTTGTTTTGTCATGAGGTTTTGCCGTTGACTCTACCCCCTTCTTCTTATTAAACCCCCTGTCCGCGAAGGCCGCCCCTCGGGAAACCGGAGGGCGGCCTCGCGCCACATTGGCCGACGGAAAAGCGCGCTTGTCTTTGGCAACCCGCTGATTTGAAAGCCAAAAGGCGCGCCGGGTTGGATGGAGGGGTGGCCGAGCGGTCAATGGCAGCAGACTGTAAATCTGCCCTCTTCGGAGTTCGAAGGTTCGAATCCTTCCCCCTCCACCACCGGGCGAGTGCGCCCCTGGCCCGCTAAGGCCGGACGACACGACGAGTTGAGAGACGAGAAAGTACAAGGCGAAAGGACGGTACGGCGCGACTGATCGAGGCGTTTTTTCCGGGCGGGTGTAGCTCAATGGTAGAGCTCCAGCCTTCCAAGCTGGCTATGCGGGTTCGATTCCCGTCACCCGCTCCAGTCTTTCCGGAATTTCAGCCCCGCGCGCGACCGATCTTCTAGCCGACCGAGACCACTTCGAACCGCCACCTCAAGCGACCGGAAGCGAT
>PVXE01000043.1 GCA_014444615.1 Tagaea sp. CACIAM 22H2
GCAGCGCGTGCCCCGCGGCACAATGTTCGGCATCCTCGATCTGCGCAACGACTACGTTCTCTATTATGTCGTCGCGGCGATCTTCCTGGCGTCGTTCCTGTTGATCTACCGCATCGTGCATTCGCCCTTCGGCCAGGTGCTGAAGGCGATCCGCGAGAACGAGCCGCGCGCGATCTCGCTCGGCTACCGCGTCGACCACTACAAGCTCGCGGCCTTCACGATGTCGGCGACGCTCGCGGGTTTGGCGGGCGCCACCAAGGCGATCGTCTTCCAGCTCGCCTCGCTGACCGACGTGCATTGGTCGATGTCGGGCGAAGTCGTGCTGATGACGCTGGTCGGCGGCCTCGGCACGGTGTTCGGCCCGATCGCGGGGGCGGCCGTCATCGTCTCGATGCAGAACTATCTGGCCGAGCTGGGCCAATGGGTGACGGTCGTGCAGGGCGTGATCTTCGTCGTCTGCGTGCTCGCCTTCCGGCGCGGCATCGTGGGCGAGATCGCGGCCAAGATCAAAAAGCCACTTTAGAGCGACTCGGAAGCCCGTATTAGATTTCCCCTCCGGCACGCGGAAAAGCGGCCGAAGGGGGAGTCCATGCTGGATCAATATTTCGGCCTTTCGCAGGCCCGCACCACCGTCAAAACCGAGATACTCGCCGGGGTCACGACCTTTCTGACGATGGCCTACATCATCGTCGTCAATCCCTCGATCCTGGAGATCGCAGGGATGGACAAGAACTCGGTGTTCGTCGCGACCTGTCTCGCGGCGGCTTTGTCCTGCTTCATCATGGGGCTCTACGCCAATTACCCGATCGCGCTAGCACCGGGGATGGGCCTCAACGCCTTCTTCGCCTTTGGCATGGTTAAGGGCATGGGCATGTCGTGGGAAACGGCGCTGGGCGCCATTTTCTGCTCCTCGGTGCTGACCGTGGCGCTGTCGCTGAGCCCGGCGCGCGCCTGGATCTTCGATGGCATTCCCCGCGCGCTGAAATACGGCATCGCGGGCGGCATCGGCCTGTTCCTGGCCATCATCGGCCTGAAGAACGCGGGCATCGTCGTCGACCATCCGGCCACGCTGGTGACCTTGGGCGACCTCAAATCCGGCCCCGCCGTGCTGGCGGCGATCGGCTTCGTCGTGATGGTGGCGCTGGACGCGCGCAAAGTGCCGGGGGCGATCATCATCGCCATTCTGGGCACCACCGCCGCCGGCGTGATCCTGGGCCTCACCACGTTCCAGGGCATCGTTTCCGCCCCGCCGTCGATTGCACCCACCTTCCTGAAACTCGACATCTGGGGCGCCCTCCAGATCTCGGTCATCTCGACCATTCTGGTGCTGATGTTCGTCGATCTGTTCGATACGGCGGGCACGCTGGTCGGCGTCACCCAACGCGCCGGGTTGATGACGCCGGACGGTAAGCTGCCGCGTCTCAAAAAGGCGCTGGTCGCGGATTCGTCGGCGTCGCTGGTCGGTTCGCTGCTCGGTACGTCGAACACGACGAGCTATATCGAAAGTGCGGCGGGCGTCGAAGCCGGCGGGCGCACGGGTCTCGTCGCCGTGGTCGTCGGGCTGCTGTTCGTCGCGGCTTTGGTGTTCGCCCCCTTGGCGAACACAGTCCCGGCCTACGCCACCGCCCCGGCCTTGATCCTGGTCGCCTGCTACATGACCAAAGGCTTGGTCGATCTCGACTGGAACGACATCACCGAATACGCGCCGGGGATGATCGCCGCGATGGCGATGCCGTTCACCTTCTCGATCGCGCATGGGATCGCGTTCGGCTTCATCTCCTACGCCGCGATCAAGGCGCTGGCCGGCCGCGCATCCGAAGTGTCGGGCGCGGTCTGGACCATCGCGATCCTGTTCGTCTTGAAGTTCGCGTTCCTGCCGTAAGCGCGCTAGGATCGGGCGCATGGTGGGCATCGTTCATCGTGCGCTCGGTCCGGGCGACGAAGCCAAGCTCGAGTTCTTTCTGGCGCAAACGCCCGAAAGCTCGATGTTCCTGCGTTCCAACCTGCGCGCCGCCGGGATCGTCGATCGCGGCGAGCGTTTTCAGGGCAGCTATGCCGGCACGTTCGAAGACGGCGTGCTGATCGGTGCGGCCGCCCTCTATTGGAACGGCAATCTGCTGATCCAATGCCCGCCGGCCCATGCCGGCGCGCTGGTCGCCGAAACGCTGGCCGCCGGCTTGCCGCGCGCGGCGTCGGGCATCATGGGCCCGTCCCTGCAGGTCGAAGAGGCGATCCAGATCCCGCCCTTCTCGCTGCGCCGGGCGCGCCTCGCCGCCCGCCAGGATTTGTTCGCATTGGCGTTGGCCGATCTCAAAACGCCCGCCTTGCCGAGCGCGGATTTCGCGCTCGGCCCCGCCACCGATGCCGACCGCGCGATTTTGCGCGATTGGCGCTACGCCTATTGCCGCGAAGCGCTGTCCTGGCCGGAAAGTGCGGAATCGAAGCAGCGTGCGGCCGAGGAAATCGACCGGACGATCGACGACGGTCTTGGCTTCGTATTGCGCCGGGCGGGAACGCCGGTCGCTTATGCCGGGATCAACGCGCGCCTGCCGGATATCGTGCAAGTCGGCGGCGTTTACGTGCCCCCGGCGGAGCGCGACCAAGGTTACGGCCGGCTCGCGACCGGGGCGGCGCTGGCTTCGGCCAAAGCGGCGGGGGCGACGAACGCGATTCTGTTCACCGGCATCGAAAATGCAGCGGCGAAGTTCTGCTACGAAGGCCTGGGCTTCCGGGTCGTCGGCGACTACGCGATCGTCCTGTACTGAGGCGCTGCATGATTTCCCATTTCGTCGCCGCCAAGGACTTGCCTTGGCGCCCGTCGCGCTTTCCCGGCGTTGAAACCAAATCGCTGTTCTTCGACGCGCAAACCGGCATGGCGACGGTACTGACGCGCCTCGCCCCCGGCGCCAAGCTTCCCGATCACGAGCATGTGCTGGTCGAGCAAACTTATGTGCTGGAAGGCGAGTTGCACGACCGCGACGGTGTCGCGCGCGCGGGCGAATTCGTCTGGCGCCCGGCGGGCAGCCGCCATGAGGCGTGGACGCCCACCGGCTGCATGACGCTGGCGATTTTCCAAATCCCCAATCGCTTCTACGCCGAAGACGGCAGCGTCGCGGATTTCGAGAACAATCCCTGGGAAGCGCGCTGGGCCGAAACGCTGGCCGCGCGATCAGGCTAACTGAGATTTTTCGTGCATCGCGCGCGTATCCTTCGCAGACACGACGGGCACGAATTCGAAGCCCACACCCAAGCCCCGCCAATGCAACACCCATTGCTGTAGCTTGGCCGCATCGTCGGCCCGCATCAGCTGGAAGCAGCGTGTCATGTCGATCGACACCCAAGAGTCGATGTATTCGACGCCATCGGGAAGCCCGCGCCCCTTTTCCGCCATATGGCGATAGATCGGCACCATATCGCCGCCCGTGAACGTTTCGACGACCATGAACAACATGCCGTCAGTCCTCCCGCTTATGCGCGTCGAGACGCGCCGTCTCGAGCGCGTCCTGCGCCGCTTGGCGCTCGCGCTCGGCCTTGGTGCGGCCGAATTTCGTGCGGTTGGCGTCGGCCTGCGCCGCACGATCTTCGCGCGCCTTGGCTTTGCGCGCACGGTTGAGATTGACGATTTCAGCCATAAGACTAGCTTACCCGCCCGATGGTGATGCGCAATACCCCCACGCGCTACGGCGCGCCCGCCCGAACCTTCCACTGGCTGACGGTTCTGCTCGTCGCCGGTCTGTTCGGCGTCGGGCTTTATATGACGCGGCTCGAATTCTCCGACTGGAAGGTCCGCGTCTATTCCTGGCACGAGACCGTGGGCGTCTGCGTGTTCCTGCTCACGCTCGCGCGGCTGGGCTGGCGGCTTTATTCCCCGCCGCCGCCTTTGCCGCCCGCCCCGTGGATCGAGCATCTCGCGGCGGAAGCCGCGCATTGGTTCCTTTACTTCTGCCTGATCGTGCAGCCCATCCTCGGCTGGCTCGGCTCCAACGCCTTCGGCTTTCCGGTCGTATGGTTCGGACTGGTGCCGCTGCCCAACCCGCTGCCCAAGGACGACGATCTGGGCCGGCTGCTGCTCGGCGCGCATTCGCTGCTCGCCTATGCGATGGGCGCCACGCTGCTGATCCATGCGGGCGCGGCGCTTTACCACCACATCGTGCGCCGCGATTCCATCCTCGTGCGCATGACACCGTGGATCAAGCCGCGCCCGGAGAAACTCTGAACCGCCTCACGTCATCGACGTGTGGCTTTGCTCGCGCATGAACTGCGGAACGTACCAGGGGCCGAGGCCGCCTTTGCCCGTGGCGCCGGACCCTTTCCAGCCGCAGAAGGTCTGGATACCCGGCCAAGCGCCGGTCGTGGCACCCGACCGGCGGTTGGCGTAAAGCACGCCGGCCGCGGCATTCTCGAAGAAATAATCGAGTTCGCCGGGCGCACGGGCATAGACGCCCGCGGTCAGTCCGTAATCGACCGCGTTGCCGCGCGCGATCCCGTCCGCCAAGCCTTCCATCGCCTGGACCGAGACGAAAGGCAGGAACAGCTCCTCGCGATTGAGGCGATGATCGGCCGGCAGACCGGCGACGATCGTGGGCGCCAAATAGACGCCGAAATCGCGAATGCCGCCCGACAGCCGCGTTCCGCCCGCGACGACGCGCCCGTCGCGCGCCGCTTCGACGACCGCGACGTCGTAACGCGCCCCGGCCGCCGCATCGATCGCGGGACCGGCGAAGATTTCGCGCAGCCGGGGATCGCCGATTTTGAGTGCGGCGGTCTTCGCCGCGAGCTTGGCCAGAAACTCGGGCAGAACGGCGCGATCGACATAGGCGACCGAGCAGGCCGAGCATTTCTGGCCCGTCAACCCGAACGCCGACCGCATCGTGCCTTCGGCAGCGATATCGAGATCGGCCGACGCCGCGACATAGACGGGATTTTTGCCGCCCATCTCGACATTCACCGGGCGCATATGCGCGCGCGCCGCCTGGGCGCGCAGCAATTCCATTCCCACCGCATGGCTGCCGGTGAAGGCGATGCCGTCGATCCCGCCATGCTGGGCGAGCAGCGGCCCCGCCGCTTCGCCGCAAACCATATTGACGACGCCCGGCGGCAGGATCGCTTCGAAGCATTCGATCAATCCCGCCCCGGTCAAACCCGACCGCGGGCCCGGCTTGAACACGACCGCGTTTCCGCCCAGCAACGCGCCCGTCATCATGCCGGCCGACAATGCCAGCGGAAAATTGAACGGCGCGATCACCGCGAACACGCCGTGCGGGCGCAATGTCAACCGCGTGACTTCGCTGGGGAAGGCGCGCGCCATGTCGCGGGCGTATCCGGCGTTCGCTTCCATCTCGCCCGCGTAATAGCGCAACAGATCGATCGTTTCCTCGACCTCGCCCATCGCCTCGGCGCGCGACTTGCCGACTTCGATCAGGCAAGCGATGCCGAGCTCGTATTTGCGCTTTTCGATTTCGCCGGCCACGGCACGCAGCGCCGCGACGCGTTCCTGCCAGGGGCGCCGGCCCCAAGCGCCTTGCGCCGCCCTTGCGGCATCGACCGCGCGCGCGACGGCACCCGCATCGGCGTCGACGAAGTCGCCGAGATTCAAGCGGCGATCGATCGGACTGGCGACGGAAAACCGCGCGCCGGCGAGATCGTCGCGGCCGCCGATCCGGTTGGGCCGCAATCCGCCGGGTGCAAATGCCGGAATCGCGCGATCGAGGAAATCGTGCAGCGGCGCGAAATCGACGCCGATATTCGAGTAGGTGACGCGCGGCAGCGCCTGTTCGGGCTGGATCATGGCGGGGCAAGTTTGCGGCCGCTGCGCGCGGCTTGTCGAGTGTCTAAAAGAGCGAGCCTTGGCGGCCGTCCACCGGCTTCGTCTTCTTCGGCGGTTCGGGTTTCGGCTCGGCGTCGGGGGCCGGCTCGAAACACCCCGCATCGTCGTGTTTGACCGAGTTCACATAGGTCGACACGCGCGTATAGGTGAGCCACTCCGACGGCGGCGCTTTGACGAGTGCGGCGGGATCGATCGCGGGATCGAGCCACGCCGCCCAATCCTCCGGCGCCAAGATGATCGGCACGCGATCGTGGAACTGCGCCATCAGCGAATTCGCCGCCGTGTTGACGATGGTGAAGGTTTCCAGCACGTCGCCCTTGGGCGGAACCCAGCGCTCCCACAGCCCCGCGAAGGCGAACGGTGCGCCGTCGGTCATGCGGAACAGCAGCGGCTGTTTGGTCTTCGGCCCCAGCGTTTGCCATTCGTAGAACCCGTCGGCGGGCACGAGGCAGCGGCGCTGGCGATAGGCCTGTTTGAACGCGGGCTTCTCGGCCACCGTTTCGCCGCGCGCGTTGATCATATGGCTTTGCAGTTTCGTGTCTTCGGCCCAATAGGGCACGAGGCCCCAGCTCAGCATCGCCAACTCGCGCCCGCCATCGGCCGCCCGGCGGATCACCGGGGCCGTTTGGGTCGGCGCCACGTTCCAGCGCGGCTGGAGATTGGGCAAAGGGCCGTCGAATCCGAAGACCCGGCGCATCGCTTCGACGGGGGTGGTGATGGAGTAGCGGCCGCACATGCCCCGGTTATCCCTCTTGCGCCGGGGCTTGGCAATTGCGTCGTCCGGGATGCTATTCTTCCCGGCCTATATTGCCAGGGAGCGTCGTCCATGAAATTCGGTGTCGGTCAGTCCCCGCGTCGCCTCGAAGATCGCCGTCTTTTGCTCGGCCACGGCCGGTACACCGACGACACGCTTCTGCCCCGTCAAAGCCATGCCTATTTCCTGCGCTCGCCCCAGGCGCACGCCAAGATCAAGCGCCTGGACGTGACGGCCGCGAAAACCGCCCCCGGCGTGCTGACGGTGGTGACCGGCGCCGATCTCGAAGCCGCGGGCGTGGGCCACCTGCCCTGCATGGCGCCACAAAAGCATCGCGACGGGTCGACGACCTGGATCCCGCCGCGCCCGGCCTTGGCGACGGATACGGTGCGCTTCGTCGGCGACCCGATCGTGCTGATCGTCGCCGAGACGCTGGCCGATGCGCGCGACGCGGCGGAAATGGTCGAAATCGAGTTCGAGGAACTGCCCGCCGTCGGCGATATCGCGCGCGCCGCTGCGAAGGGCGCGCCGGAAATCTGGGCGAAAGCGCCGGGCAACGTGGCGCTCGATTGGGATATGGGCGACAAGGCCAAGGCGGACGAGCTGTTCGCCAAGGCCGCGCGCGTGATCGAGCTCGACCTGGTCAACAACCGCTTGGCGCCGTCGTCGATGGAGCCGCGCATGGCGATCGGCGAATGGGACGCGAGCTTGCAGCGCATGACGCTGCATTGCGGCAGCCAGGGTGGTGCGGGCCTGCGCAAAGTGCTGACCAACTACGTGTTCAAGATTCCCGAAAATGCGCTGCGCGTGATTTCGGGCGACGTGGGCGGCGGCTTCGGGATGAAGATCTTCTTGTATCCCGAATATATCGGCGTGTTGTTCGCCGCCAAGCTGATCGGCCGTCCGGTCAAGTGGACGGGCGATCGCAGCGAAGCGTTCCTCGCCGACACGCATGGCCGCGACCATCTGACCAACGCCAAGCTGGCGGTCGACGCGAACGGCAAATTCCTGGCGCTGAAGGTCTATACGCAGGCCAATCTCGGCGCGTATCTCTCGCATTACGGGCCGTTCATCCCGACCTTCGCGGGCACGGCGATGCTGGCGGGCGTCTATACCTTCGGCGCCGTCTATTGCCATGTCGTCGGCTATTTCACGAACACCGCCACGGTCGACGCCTATCGCGGGGCCGGCCGTCCGGAAGCGAACTACGTGACGGAGCGCATCGTCGACGTCGCCTCGCGCGAGCTGGGTATCGCGCCCGACGAGCTTCGCCGCCGCAATTTCATTCCGCCCTCGGCGATGCCCTATACGACGGCGCTGGGCACGACCTACGACAGCGGCGAGTTCGCGCAGAACCTGACCGACGCGATGAAATTCGCCGATTGGGACGGGTTCCCCGCGCGCAAGGCCGCCAGTAAGGCCAAGGGCATGCTGCGCGGGCGCGGCCTCATCACCTATGTCGAGGCGTGCGGCGGCGGGTCGGAGGAAACGGCGCAGGTGCGTTTCGATTCCAGCGGCGGCGCCACCGTTCTGATCGGCAACCAATCGAACGGTCAGGGCCACGAGACCGCCTATGCGCAGATGGTGTCGGATCGTCTGGGCGTGCCGATGGACAGCGTGCGCGTGATCCAGGGCGACACCGACACGGTGCTCTATCCCGGCATGACCGGCGGCAGCCGCGCGCTCGCCGTTTCCGGTTCGGCCGTCGGCAAGGCGGTCGAGCGCGTGATCGCCAAGGGCAAGAAGATCGCCGCCCATGTGCTGGAAGCCGCCGAAGCCGACATCGAATTCGACGGCAAGGATTTCCGCGTGGCGGGCACCGACAAGGCGAAAAGCTTCGTCGATATCGTCAAAACCAGCTTCGTCACCACGAAGCTGCCCGCGGATATGAGCATCGGCATCGACGAAACCGGCAGCTTCACCCCGCCGGGCGCCACCTATCCCAATGGCTGCCACATCGCCGAGGTCGAGATCGATCCGAATACCGGCGAAGTGAAAGTGGTCGACTACACGGTCGTCGACGATTTCGGCAACGTGATGAACCCGATGATGGTCGAAGGCCAGGTCCATGGCGGCGTGGCTCAAGGCTTGGGCCAAGCGCTGCTCGAAAACTGCGTCTACGATCCGGAGACCGGGCAGTTGCTGACCGGCTCGTTCATGGATTACGCGATGCCGCGCGCCTACGATCTGCCGCCGATCCGCTTCGCGTATAACGAAGTGCCGTGCCGCAACAATCCGCTGGGCGTGAAGGGTGCGGGCGAAGCCGGTGCGATCGGCGCGCCGCCGTCGATCATCGCGGCGGTCGTCGACGCGCTGTCGGACTACGGCGTGAAGCATATCGACATGCCGGCGACGCCGGAGAAGGTTTGGCGCCTGATCCATGCGCGTTCGGCGAAGGCCGCGGCGGAGTGAGCCTCGATTTCGCGCGGCTGCGCCCGGCGCTGATCGCACTGGCGCGCGACGCAAGCGTGGAAATCCTGCGCATCTATGCGCAGGATTTCGGCGTGCGCGCCAAGGCCGACCGAACGCCGGTCACAGAAGCCGACGAGCGCGCCGAAGCGATCATCCTCGCAGGGCTGTCGAAACTCGCCCCCGGCGTTCCGGCCGTGGCGGAGGAAGCTGTGGCGCGCGGTGACGTGACATGGCCCGCGACGGCGCCGCGCGAATTCTTCCTCGTCGACCCGCTCGATGGGACGCGCGAATTCGTCGAACGCAGCGACAATTTCGCGGTCAATATCGGCTTGGTCGTTGAGGGGCGCCCGGCCTTGGGCGTGGTGCTGCATCCCGTGTCCGGCGTCGTATGGTCTGGCGGAACCGGCTTGGGCGCTTTTCGCACCGAAAAGGACGGCACCGAAAAGCCGATCCGCGCGCGCGCCAAACCCGCAGACGGGTTGGTCGTCGTCACCTCCAAAAGCCATAGCTCGGGTGCCGAAAGCGCCTATTGCGACGGCATGGCGGTGAAGGAACATCGCAAAGTCGGCTCGGCCGCGAAGTTCGGTCTGGTCGCCGAAGGCACCGCCGATCTTTATCCGCGCCTGGGACCCACATCGGAATGGGATACGGGTGCGGGCGAGGCTTTGCTGGTCGCCGCGGGCGGACATGTCGAAAAGCTCGACGGCACGCCCCTGATTTACGGCAAGCTCGGTTTCCGCAATCCCGATTTCGTCGCGCGCGGGGCGTGGTAAAGTTCCGCCGATAAACCGGAGGAACCCATGGCTCGCGTTCGCGATTTGACACCCGACGATTTGCCGCCCGATCTGGCCGCGATCTTCCGCAAATACGCGTCCGAATACGGGCCCTTCGCCAACCAAGCGTCGATCGTGGCGCATGTGCCCGCCGCTTTGCGCCACATCATGCCGATGCTGATGGAATTGCGCGCGGCCAAGACGCTGCCGCGCCGCTATCTGGAAATCGCGATCGTCGTCGTCTCCAAGCTCAACGCCTGCCATTACTGCGTCGGGCACCACGTGCCGATGCTGAAAGTGGAAGGCGTGCCCGAGGACGCCGTCGCGCAGATCCCCGACAAGGTCGATCATCCCGCCCTCGACGATGTCGACCGCCTCGTGATCGCCTATTCGGTCGCGGTGACGAACGATCCGCACCGCATCGGCGACAAGATGCATGCCGAGCTGCGCAAGCATTTTACCGAGGCGCAGGTCGTCGAACTCACCTTGCGGATCGCGCTGACGACGTTCTTCAACAAATTCTCGGAAGCGCTGGGTATCGAGGAAGAAGGCGCGGCAGCGCACGCCGCGCAGTAACGGCTAGCGGCTCAGCGCCGCCAGCACGTCGTCGCCCGCCGCCGCCAATTCGCGCGCGGCGGTCGATCCCGGCTCGAATTCCGTGACACCCAGGCCCGCGCCCAAACTCGACGCATAGGCCGTGCGATTGCCCAGCGCCACGCGGCACACGCCGGCGTCCAAGGCGTTCAGCTTTTCGACCATATCGCTGGCGAGGGTCGAGCGCGGCGGCATGCGGTTGATGACCAGCATCGCCGGGCGGCGTTCTTCGCGCGCCAACGCCAGCGTCGGCCCCGTTGCCCACAAATCCATCGGCGAGGGCTGGACGGGGACGAGCACCAAATGCGCGTAGCGGATCGCCGTACGGGAATCCGTCATCGCATGCGGCGCTGAGTCGACGATCACGATATCGTGTTCGCGCGCCATGCGGTCGAGTTCGGTCGGCAAGCGCCAGCCCGAAAGCTGGGCGAAGCCGAAGCCCAGCCCCTGCCCGTCGCGCGCGTTGAAGCGCAATTCGGTCCAGCGCGTGAACGAGCCTTGCGGGTCGATATCGGCGGCGGCGGTGCGCAAACCGCGCCCCGCGAAATAGGCCGCCAAGTGCGCGGCGAGCGTGGTTTTGCCCGCCCCTCCCTTTTGCTGCGCGACGACAACGATACAACCGGCCATAAGCCGAACATAGCGCGGGGCCATCGCGCATGCTAGCAACCGCCCCTATGCGGCCCCGGAAGATCACCAAAGCGAGCCTGACGCGCGCGGCGAAAGCCTTGCGCGAAGGCCGCCTCGTCGCCTTCGCGACCGAGACGGTCTATGGGCTGGGTGCCCGCGCCGACGATCCGCGCGCGGTCGCCAAAATCTACGCCGCCAAGCGCCGCCCGCGCTTCAATCCGTTGATCGCGCATGTGCCCGATCTTGCCGCCGCCAAGCGCATCGCGACTTTCGACACGCGCGCCGAATTGATCGCAAGCGCATTCTGGCCCGGTCCGTTGACGCTGGTGCTGCCCTTGCGCGGCGCGGTACGGATTTGCAACGCGGCGCGCGCGGGCCTGCCCAGCATCGCGATCCGCGTGCCCGCCCCCAAGGCCGCGCGCGACTTGCTGCGCTTGGCGGGCGTGCCGATCGCCGCCCCCAGCGCCAATCCGTCGGGCCGCTTGTCGCCCACGCGCGCGATCGACGTCGCGCGGGGCTTGGCGCATATCCAAGGCGACGTGCTCGACGGCGGGCCCTGCGCGGTCGGCGTGGAATCCACCATCGTCGATCTGACCGGCGAAAAAGCGCGCCTGCTGCGCCCCGGCGGTATAGCGGCCGAAGATATCGCCGCGTTGATCGGCGATCTTGCCGCGCCCGGCGGCGGCACGATTAAAGCGCCCGGCATGCTGGCGAGCCATTACGCCCCGCGCGCCAAGCTGCGCTTGAATGCCGGCGGGCCGGACGAAGGCGAGCTTTATCTGGGTTTCGGCGGCATGCCCCAAGGGGCCGACGGGATCGATCTTTCCCCGCGCGGCGATTTGGCGGAGGCGGCGCGCAATCTGTTCGTCGCCTTGCGCGATCTCGACGGGCGCGGAGCGGCACGCATCGCCGTCGCCGCAATTCCGGCGAAAGGGTTGGGGCTGGCGATTAACGACCGCTTGCGCCGCGCGGCCGCCCCCCGGCCCTAGAGCGGCCGATTCATATAGACGCCGCCGCCGAAGCTCGCGATCACCGCGCGATCGCAGGGTGCGGGCTTGAAGCCGTAACGCGGCCACATCGTCTCCGTGCCCATCACCGCGATCAGTGAAAGCCCGGCGAAGGATCTTGCGCGCGCGACTTCCGCCAAGCGTTCGATCGCCAGCGGCACCAGACCGTGCCCGCGCGCGGCTTCCGACAACGCGATGTCGTGCAGATGGATGAAGGCCGGCTTCGCGGGCACGTAGCGCACCTGGTCGAGACGCGGCGGGTTGCCCGCATCGGCGGGCAGCGCCAAGCAATAACCCGCACCGCGCCCGCCTTTTTCGGCAACAAGGCAGGCTTCCGGGCAGGCGCGGAATTTCGCCGCGAAGGCCGCGAAACTTTCGACGTGATCGGGATAAATGGAGTTGCCGAGTCGATCGACGAAGCCCAAATCGGCTTCGCGCATCGGACGCCAAGCGGGAATAGCGGGATTCATCGTTTTGTGGCTGGCCTCCCCTCCGATTCGCTTTATACCACGCCGGTCATGAACGCGACCGTTCCCCTTTCCGTCTGGCGCCTGGGCGCTTCCGGCGTAGCGGCCGTCATCGGCTTTTCGCTGCTGATCCCCTATACGGCGATCCGGCTGGAAGGGCTGGGCCATTCGGCGACGGCGATCGGCGTATTCTCGGCCATTCCGTGGCTCGCCGTGCTGGCGCTGGCGCCGTTCATCGCCCGGCTCGCCCAGATCATCGGCGGCAGCACGATGTACGTCCAGGCGGCTTTGATCTCGGCGCCCTTTCCGCTCGTTTTCGCGCTGACCGAAAACTATCTGGTCTGGTGCGCAATCAATTTCCTGATCGGCGTCGCCGCGGCATTGCGCTGGATCGTGTCCGAAGCCTGGGTCGTCGACCTCGTCCCTGCCGACCGGCGCGGCCGGGCGGTCGGGCTTTACGAAACCTCGCTCGGCTTCTCGTTCATGTGCGGGCCGCTGCTGCTAACGCCCTTCGCGCCCGACAGCCCCATTCCGGCTTTCATCGCCATCGGGCTGTGGACGCTGTCCTGGCTGCTTGCCTCGGGCCTGCCCGCGACACCGGCGCGCGAGGGCGACGAGCGCCCGCGCGAAAGCAGTTTCGCGCTGGTCTTGCGCGCCGTCCCCGCCGCGATCGTCGCCGCCGTCGTCGGCGGCGCCTTTGAAACCGGTCTGACCGGCATCGGCGCCTATTGGGGCTTGTCGATCGGGCTGAGTGCGGCCGAGGCCGCCTTGCTCGCCGCCGCGTTGGGCGCGGGATCTTTCATGGCGCAGTATCCGGCGGGTTGGCTTGCCGACAAAATCTCGGTCGATCGCACGGTGCGTGGCGCGCTGGTTTGCCTGATCGCCACGTCCTGTGCCGCACCGTTCCTTGCCATCGGCGCGACGGGTGCCATGGTCACCGCATTCCTGTGGGGCGGTGCGGGCGGCATGCTCTACACGCTGGCGATGATCCGCGTGGGCCATGGCTTCTCGGGCACGGCCTTGCTGCGCGCGACCGCCTCGGTCGTGTCCGGCTATACGATCGGCTGTACGGCGGGCCCGACGCTGATCGGTTTGGCAATGGAGGCAAGCCCGCGTCTGGGCCTGCCGGTGACGCTTGCACTCCTCGCCAGCCTCGCCATCGCCGCGCATATCGCGAGCACGCGCGCGAAACGCTAAGGCGCGTTCGTATCGCCCGGCCCCAGCGCGCGCTGCATCAAGACCGAGTCGACCCAGCGGCCGAATTTCCAGCCGACCGACGGCAACAAGCCGACGCGCTGAAAGCCGAACGCGGCGTGTAAGCCGATCGAGGAATGATTGGCGCTGTCGCCGATCACCGCGATCAGCTGGCGGGCACCCGTCGCTTCGCAAGCCGGGATCAGCGCGCCCAACAACGCGCGGCCCACCCCTTGGCGGATCGCGTCGGGTGCCACATAGACCGAATCTTCCAGCGTGAAGCGATAGGCGACGCGCGTGCGATAGAGCCCGGCATAGCAATAGCCGCGCAACCGGCCTTCCGATTCCGCGACCAGATAGGGCAAGCCCTTGGTCACGACGTCCAAACGGCGCCTGGCGAGTTCGGCCTCGTCGGGCGGCGCGTCCTCGAAGCTCGCCAGACCGTGGCGGACGTGATGCGCGTAGATCGCGGCGATCGCGGGAATGTCGCTGTCGCGCGACGGGCGGACGATGATGCTCAACGTAACCTATCCGGGAAAGGTGGGCCGCCGCACCCCCCGGAGCGGCGGCCCTTTCCGCGAGCGGACGGCCGAAGCCGTCACGGTCCCGCGAAAGCTAGAACTCATTCCGATGGGTGGTCCCCGCCTTGAAACACGGGTTTCCCCCGAAACCGGTGCCGCCGCCTTCGCGGCTGCGGCAGGGACTATAAGCCCCGGCTCGCGCCAAGACCAAGGCGAAATCGTATGCGTTGCCGGCATCGCGCTTGGCGCTATGATCGCGCCGCCATGAACGAAATTATGACACGCCTGCGCGATCTCGTCGGCCCGGCCGGCTGGCTCGATGCGCCCGCCGACCTCGCCCCTTACGAGAAGGAGGAGCGCGGCTTGTTCCACGGCAAGGCCCGCGCGGTCGTACGCCCGGCCGACACGCGCGAAGTCGCCGCGGTGCTGAAGTTTTGTAACGAGCACCGCCTGCCGGTCGTCCCGCAGGGCGGCAATACCGGCCTGGTCGGCGGCGGCGTGCCCGACACGAGCGGCACGCAGATCATTCTGTCCCTCGCGCGGCTCGACAAAATCCGGGCGCTCGATCCGGTCAACGATACGATGACGGTCGAAGCGGGCGTCGTCCTTGCCGACATCCAAAATCGCGCGGCGGATGCGGACCGGCTGTTCCCGCTATCGCTGGCCGCCGAAGGCTCGTGCCGGATCGGCGGCAATCTGTCGACCAACGCGGGCGGCATCAACGTGCTGCGCTACGGCATGGCGCGCGATCTGGTGCTCGGCCTCGAAGTCGTGCTCGCCGACGGGCGCGTGCTCGACACGATGACCGGTTTGCGCAAGGACAACACGGGCTACGACCTCAAGCAAATCTTCCTCGGCGCCGAAGGCACGCTCGGCATCATCACCGCCGCGGTCTTGAAACTCTTTCCCGCGATGCGCGAGGTCGAAACCTGCTTCGTCGCTTTGCCCGATCCCAAGGCCGGGATCGAATTGCTCGGCCGCGCGAAGGCGGAAAGCGGCGGCAACGTCCAGGCGTTCGAACTGACCGAACGCCGCCTGATCGATTTCGTGCTCGCGCATATTCCGGGCACGGCCGATCCGCTGGCGGAAAAACATCCCTGGTACGCGCTGATCGAATTCGCCGCCGGCGATCTGGGCGGCGCGCTCAAAGCCATGGTCGAACGCCTGCTCGAACGCGCGATGGAGGACGGCTTGATCCTCGACGCTGCGATCGCGTCGTCCGAGCAGCAGCGCAAGGCGCTGTGGAAGTTGCGCGAGAGCATGACCGAGGCGCAGAAGCCCGAAGGCGCTTCGATCAAGCACGATATTTCGGTGCCCGTCTCGTCGGTGCCGGATTTCCTGGCGCGCGGGGCGGCGGCGGTCGAAGCGTTCGTGCCGGGCGCGCGGGTTTGCGCCTTCGGCCATGCGGGCGACGGCAATATCCATTTCAATGTCAGCCGCCCGCTCGATTGGGCCGACGACAAATTCCAAGCGCTACGCCACGAGATGAACGCGCGCGTGCATGCGATCGTCGCCGAGTATCGCGGCTCGATCTCTGCCGAGCACGGCATCGGCATCCTCAAGCGCGACGAGCTGCCGCAGCACAAGGACGCGACCGCGCTTGAGTTGATGCGTACGCTGAAGGCCGCGTTCGACCCGAACAACATCCTCAATCCCGGCAAGCTGCTGCCCTGACACCCGCAAGAGGTGCGCGATGGACTACACGGCCCCGATCGACGAAATGCTGTTCGTGCTCGAAACGCTGGAAGCACCCCAGGCGCTGGCCGGCATACCGGGCGGCGAGCATCTCGACGGCGAAACGGCGCATGCCGTGCTCGACGCCGCCGGGGTCTTCGCGTCGGGCGAATTGGCGCCGCTGAACCATTCGGGCGACAAAGCGGGGGCCAAGCTCGAAAACGGCGTGGTGCGCACGGCGCCGGGTTTCGCCGAGGCCTATAAGCGTTTCGTCGACGGCGGCTGGAACGCGGTGCCCTTCGCCGAAGCGCATGGCGGCCAAGGTCTGCCCTGGGCCTTGGCGGTCGCGGTCACCGAAATGTGGCAGTCCGCCAATCTGGCGTTCGGTTTGTGTCCGTTGTTGTCGCATGGCGCGGTCGAATTGCTGGCCACGCACGGCACGGCCGAACAGCGCCGGATCTACGTGCCCAAGCTCGTCTCGGGCGCTTGGAGCGGCACGATGAATTTGACCGAGCCGCAGGCCGGGTCGGATGTCGGCGCCATCAAGACGCGCGCGGTGGCCGATCCCGCCAACGACGGCGCGCTGGGCAAGGCCTATCGCATCACCGGCAATAAAATCTTCATCACCTATGGCGATCACGACATGGCGGACAACATCGTCCACATGGTGCTCGCACGCACGCCCGGCGCCCCCGCCGGATCGAAAGGAATTTCGCTGTTCCTGGTGCCGAAATTCCTACCCGCCGGCGCCGACGGCACGGCGCTGGGCGCCAAGAACGATCTTCGCTGCGTGTCGCTCGAACACAAGCTCGGCATTTCCGCGGCACCGACTTGCGTGATGGCGTTCGGCGACGATGGCGGCGCGCTGGGCTGGCTGATCGGCGAGGAAAACCGCGGCCTTGAATGCATGTTCATCATGATGAACAACGCGCGGCTTTCCGTCGGCCTGCAAGGTGTCGCGATCGCCGAGCGCGCCTATCAGAAGGCCGCCGCCTATGCCAAGACGCGCGTGCAAAGCCGCGCGCTGTCGGGCAAGGCGCCCGGCGCCGTCGCGATCGTCGAACATCCCGACGTTCGGCGCATGCTACTGGATATGAAGGCGCGGCTCGACGCGGCGCGCGCCCTCACCTACGCAGCGCATCTGTCGCTCGATCTGGCGGCGAAGTCGCCCGACGCCGCGACCCGCGCCTATCACCAGGCGCGCGTCGATCTGCTCACACCCGTCGTCAAGGCCTGGTCGACCGATATCGGCGTGACGGTCGCCTCGCTCGGCGTCCAGATCCATGGCGGCATGGGCTTCATCGAGGAGACGGGGGCCGCTCAGTATTATCGCGATGCGCGCATCACCCCGATCTACGAAGGAACGAACGGCATCCAGGCGAACGATCTCGTCTTCCGTAAAATCGGCCGCGACGGCGGGGCGGCGCTCAAAACCTTCCTCGGCGAAATCGCGGCGATCGAACGCGACCTTGCCGCCACGTCGCATGCCGATCTGGCCCGCTTGCGCG
Organism: Tagaea sp. CACIAM 22H2; assembly: GCA_014444615.1. Classification (GTDB taxonomy): domain Bacteria; phylum Pseudomonadota; class Alphaproteobacteria; order CACIAM-22H2; family CACIAM-22H2; genus Tagaea. The sequence goes on from PVXE01000043.1 coordinate 17,359, forward strand.
AGATGTTGCCCCCCGCGCGCGAGGCGGTCGCCGCCGCCGGCGAATTCCTCGCCGGGCTCGCGAAGGCATCGCCCGACACGGCCGCCGCCGGGGCCGTGCCGTTCCTCGACATGCTGGGCACGCTGGCGGGCGGCGCGCTGCTCGCCAAAAGCGCCATCCTGGCCGCGAAGCGCCCCGCCGATCCGCATACGCGTCGCCGCTTACTTGTGGCGCGGCATTTCGCCGACCATCTTTTGTCCAAGGTGCCGGGCGCGCTGCATGGCGTGCGTGACGGTGCCGCGTCGGTTTTGGCGGCCCAAGCGGCCGATTTTTAGCCACAGCACGCGAGGAATCTTGGGGACAGGCTCAAAATTTTCTTGAACCCAGGGAAATTTGCGTTCAAAAACCGAGTCATAAGCACGGGGTGGCCGGCGTTAGAGTCGTCCGCCCCGTTTTTTCAATCGTGTCCCCGTCCGATGGGGATGGTTTGGAGGTGTGGGCAAGGAATGGCAAAAAACTCCGTACTGCGCAATTTGAAGGTCGTCACCGGTGATGCCCGTGACGCCTCCCCCAAATCCCTCAAGGCGCAGTCGGCTGATCAGCCGGTCCTGTCCACACATGCTCCCGTCGAAACGGTCGCCAAGGATCACTTCATCGAGCGCAACGGCGTGAAATACGCCGGTACCCATTTGCTCATCGAGCTGTGGGGCGCGAAGAACCTGGGCGACAGCGCGCTGACCGAAGCCGCGTTGCGCGAAGGGGCGGTCACCGCCGGCGCGACGATCCTGCATTGCCACCTGCACCATTTCGGGCCGAATGCCGGCCTGTCGGGCGTGCTGGTGCTGGCGGAAAGCCACATCTCGATCCACACCTGGCCGGAGCGCGAATACGCCGCGATCGACGTGTTCATGTGCGGCGTGTGCGATCCCTATCAGGCGATCCCGGCGATCAAGCGCGCCTTCGAGCCGACCTCGATCCAGGTCGTCGAAAGCCGCCGCGGCATCATGGCCTGACCGGCGTCCCGACCGCATATTTGGAAGGGGCGGTCCGTCGCGACCGCCCTTTTCGTTTCCGGAGTAGTGCTATGACCGACAAGAAGTCCTGGTTCAAGGAAACGCTGTACCCGTCCGTGGCGCAGACCTACGCGATGGACAAGGTGCTATTTCGCGAGCGGTCGGAACACCAGGATCTCGTGATCTTCGAAAACGCGATCTACGGACGCGTTCTGGCGCTGGACGGCGCCATCCAGGTCACGACGCGCGACGAGTTCGTCTATCACGAGATGATGACCCATGTGCCGATTCTGGCGCACGGCAAGGCCAAGCGCGTGCTGATCATCGGCGGCGGCGATGGCGGCATTTTGCGCGAAACGCTGCGCCACAAATCGGTCAAGCACGTGACGATGGTCGAGATCGACCGCGCCGTGGTCGATATGTGCCTAAAATGGATGCCGTCGATCGCCGGCAAATCCTTCGCCGACAAGCGGGTGAACTTGGTCATCACCGACGGCGCCAAATTCGTCGAGGAAACGACGGCGAAATTCGACGTGGTGATCGTCGATTCGACCGATCCCGTCGGCCCCGGCGAAGTGCTGTTCACGGAACGCTTCTACAAAGCCTGCGCCAAACTGTTGACCAAGGGCGGCATTCTGGTGAACCAGAACGGCGTGCCCTTCCTGCAAGGCGACGAGATCACGATGACGTATCGCCGCCGACGCAAGGCGTTCAAGGTCGCGTCGTTCTATGTCGCGGCGATCCCGTCCTATTACGGCGGGTTCATGGCGTTGGGCTGGGCGACGGATGACGCGAAAGCGTCGAAGCTGCCGGTGGCGACGATCGCCAAGCGCTTCGCCAAGGCGGGCATCAAGACGAAATACTACACGCCCGAAATCCACGCGGGCTGCTTCGCCCTGCCCGCTTTCGCGGCCGCCTATATCCGATAACTAGCGGCGCATGATGGCGCCGGCGATGTCGGCCCCGTCGCTCTTGGCGAGCGATAGGTCGACATCGAGCAGGATCGCGTCGCGCAAGATCGAGCGCGTGAAATTCGCGTCCAGCACGTTGGCGCGGTGAAGATTGGCGCCGGCGAAATCGGCGTCCTGGAAATTCGCGTCGGCCAGATTGGCGGGCCACAAACGGCCCGACGGCTGGCCGTTGGGCATCGGCATGTTGACCGGCGCCAGCGAAGCCTTGGCGAACGTCGCGCCTTGCGCGTCGCAATGGCTGAGATTGGCGCCGTTGAAATTCGCCTCCGCGCAATTGGCGCCTTTGAGATCGGCGCCCGACAGATCGCTCATGATCATCTGGCAGCGCACGAGCTTCGTGCCGGCGAGCTTCGCCCCCGTCAGCGTGGCGCCGGAGAGATTGGCGTTGGAGAAATCCAGCCCCGACAGATCGGCTTTGGTGAAATCGGCGCGGCGGCCCAAGCGGCCCTCCGACTTGATCCACAAGGCGTGATCGCGCAGCTGCGACTGCACGGCGTCGGAAAGCTGTTCGGCCTCGACCGCCAGATTGGCGCCTTGCGTATTGGCGCGGGAAAGATCCACGCCAGCCAGGATCGCGCCGATCATATTGGCGTCGCGCAGATCCGCGCCGTCCATGATGGCGCCGGACAGGTCCACGCCTTTGAGATTGGCGCCGGCGAGATTGGCGCCCATGACGTTGGCGCCCTTCAAGATGGCGCCTTCCATATTGGCGCGCGGCATCGAGGCGAGTTCGAGATTGCAACCGGCCAGCTTGGCGCCGGTGCAATCCGCCTCGGTCAGATTGGCTTTGGACAGATCGGCGCCTTGCGCATTGGCCTTGGCCAGAATCGCCTGTTCGAGATCGGAGCCCTGCAGATCGGCTGAAACCAGCGCGATCCCGTCGCCGCGGCGCGACTGCATCAGCGTGCCGCCGCGCAGATCGGCGCCGCGAAGATTGGCGCCGCGCAAACGGCAGCCGCGCAGATAGGCGCCGCGCAGATCGGCCTTCGCGAGGTTGGACAGGCTCAAATCCGCGCGATCGAAATTGGCGGCGAACAGGTCCGCTTCCGACAAATCCGCACCCGCTAGCACCGCGCGGGACAGATTGGCGCCCGGCAACTTCGCCTGACGCAGATTGGCACGCGTCAGCGACACGCCGTGCAAATCGGCGAGCGTCAGGTTGGCGCGCACGCCCCCCGGCTTTCGGTTCAGGAATTTTTCGTGGTCCGAAAGGATCTTGACGATTTCTTGCGGACTAAGCGGACCCGGCATGTATTGGTCTTAAGGGGAAACCTGGACGATTCAAAGACCCTAAATCACCCCCGCCGGGGCGGCAAGCGTCCCCGCCCCAGGCCCCGGCCCTTTCGGATGGCCGATAGCCCGAATTTATCGCGAACGGCGTCGATCGCCTTCTCGACCTTCGCCGAACGGGGGTCGTCCGGGCCTTTTGCGGGTTCGACCCCGAAAAGGTCGCTCTGAGGCTCTGGCTCGCTCCCCGGCTCGGCCAATTCGCTCGCCCCCACCCCGATCAGGCGATAGCGCCGCCGCCGGTCGCGGGCGACCTCCTTGCGCAGCATGTCGTCCGCCGCCCGAAACAATGTGTCGGCCAACTGGGTACCGGCGGCCAGGGTCGTGCGGCGTGTCAGAATCTGGAAATTCGAGGTTTTGAGCTTCAACTGGACGGTCCGCCCCGCCAGATGATGCTTTTTGAGGCGATAGGCGACTTCTTCCGCCAGCGGCCAAAGCTCGCCCGAAAGTTCCTCGGCATCGCCCAAATCGCGGGCGAAAGTCGTCTCGGCCGAGATCGACTTGGCTTCGCGCTCGGGCTCGACCGCGCGACTGTCGCGCCCTTCGGCCATCGCGAACAGCCATTTGCCCGTGTCGGCATAGCGCGCCGCAAGCTCGCGCTCGCCCGCACGCTGCAAATCGGCGACGGAGACGAAGCCGTCCTCGGCCAGCCGCGCGCCCAGTTTCGGCCCCACACCGGGCAGCACGCGGATCGAACGCGTGGCCAAGAATGCGCGCGCCTCCGCCCGGCCGATCACGCCGAAGCCGCGCGGCTTCTCAAGTTCGGAGGCGAGTTTCGCGATCAGCTTGTTGGGCGCCAGGCCGACCGACACGGTGATGCCGATCTCGACCTCGATCCGCTTGGCGATGCGCGCGAGCGTCGCCGCCGGGGTCGCGTGATGGAGTTTTTCCGTGCCCGACAGATCGAGAAACGCCTCGTCCAGCGACAGGCTTTCGACCAGCGGCGTCGTTTCCTCGAAAATCGCCTTCACCTGGCGCGACACGCCCGCGTATTTCGCCATGTCGGGGCGCAGGATCACGGCGTGCGGGCAGAGTTCGCGCGCCTTGAACATCGGCATCGCCGAGCGAACGCCGAATTTGCGTGCGATATAGCAGGCGGTCGAAACGACGCCGCGCGTACCCCCGCCGATGATCAGCGCTTTGTCGCGCAAGCTGGGATCGTCGCGTTTCTCGACCGACGCGTAGAACGCGTCGCAATCGATATGCGCGAGGCTCAGCGTGTCGAGCTCGGGGTGGCGGACGATGCGCGCCGAGCCGCACGCGGCACAGCGCAATGCCGCCGCATCCTCGATCCGCGCGAAACAATCCCGGCACAGCCCTGGAGTCATACTTGCATCATAACCGCCCTTCGCGGCCGCACGGGAGGCCGCTATGGTGTCAACAAACCGCTACAGGATTCCGTCATGCCGCCCCAGAAACTCGTCCCCCGGATCGTCACCGTCGGCTGCGCCCAGATGGGCCCGATCGCCCGCGCGGAAACCCGCGCCCAATGCGTCGAACGCCTGATCGTCCTGCTGCGCGAAGCCCATCGCAAGGGCTGCACGCTGGTCGTTTTCCCCGAATTGGCGCTGACGACGTTTTTCCCGCGCTGGTTCATGCCCGATTGGCGCGAGGTCGATACTTTTTTCGAAACCGAAATGCCCAACGCGGCCGTGGCGCCATTGTTCGCCGAAGCCAAGCGCCTGAAGATCGGCTTCTATCTCGGTTATGCCGAGAAGACGCCCGAAGGACGGCGCTTCAACGCCGCGATTCTGGTCGACCGCGAGGGGACGATCGTCGGCAAATACCGGAAAATCCATCTGCCCGGCCATGCGGAGAACGAGCCCGAACGGCCGTTCCAGCATCTGGAGAAGCGTTACTTCGAGCCGGGCGATATCGGCTTTCCGGTGTGGCGCACGATGGGCGGGATCGTCGGCATGGCGATCTGCAACGACCGCCGCTGGCCCGAAACCTATCGCGTGATGGGCCTCAAAGGCATGGAGCTGATGCTGCTGGGCTACAACACGCCCGCGATCAACGGCTGGGCGATGGTCCATTCCGAACCCGAGCCCGAGCATCTGCGCCAATTCCACAATCATCTGGTGATGCAGGCGGGCGCCTATCAGAACTCGACCTGGGTCGTCGCCGCCGCGAAAGCAGGTATCGAGGAAGGCTGCTCGCTGATCGGCGGGTCGTGCATCGTGGCGCCGACGGGCGAGATCGTGGCGCTGGCGCGTTCGGTCGCCGACGAGCTGATCGTCGCCGATTGCGATCTCAGCCTTTGCGCCTATGGCAAGGAGACGGTATTCGCCTTCGCCAAGCACCGCCGCATCGAGCATTACGGCCTGATCGCGTCGCAAACCGGCGTGGTCGAACCGCCGAAATGAAGGATTACGACTTCGACACGACGCCGCCCGCGACGCGTTACAAGCTGTTGATCGCGACCGTCGTGCCGCGGCCGATTGCGCTCGTCACCACGATCGACGCGCAAGGCCGCGTCAACGCGGCACCTTTCTCGTTCTTCAATGTGTTGAGCCACGATCCGGCCGTGATCGCCTTGGGCATCGAACGGCGCGCCGACGGTCGGCCCAAGGATACGGTCGCGAATATCGACGCGAACGGCGAATGCGTCGTTAACCTCGTCGACGAGGCGATGGCCCCGGCCATGGTCGTTTGCGGCGCCGATGTCGAGCCGGGCATCGACGAGTTGGTGCTCGCCGGGCTTCATGCCGCGCCGTCGCTGCGCGTGGCGCCCCCGCGGATCGCCGAAGCGCCCGTCGCCCTCGAATGCCGGTTGCTGCGCGATGTGCGCCTTGGCGAAGGAAACGCGCGCGCGATTCTGCTGGCCGAGGTCGTGGCGCTGCGCGTGCGCGACGATCTGGTCGGCGCCAACGACCGCATCGACGTCGCCCGCACGGGCATCGTCGGGCGCTTGGCGGGGTCGGATTACGTCCGGCTTTCCGACGTGTTCTCGATCCCGCGCATCGCAGCCGAAGACGCGCTCAAACGCCGGTCACCAGCCTAAGCGCACGCGCGCCAGCGCTATGCCCGCCGCCGCTTGCGTGGGCTCGACGACCGGCAGGCCGATTTCGGCCTGCAAGCGGTCGCGATAGCGCGCCATGCCCGCACAGCCCATGACGAGCGTGTCGGCGCGGTCCTTGTCGCGCAATTCCTTGCCGACCTCGATCATCCGCGCGAGGGTGCGTGCGTCGTCGGACAATTCCGCGACCGTCAAGCCGATCGGCCGGTCGCCCGCGAAACGCGCCTCGAGCCCACGCATCCCGACATAGCGCAAATGGCGCGGCACCGAACGCGGCAGAATCGCGATGATGCCGAAGCGCTCGCCCAGGGTCAGTGCGGTCAGCAAGCCGCATTCGGCGATGCCCAGAACCGGCTTCTTGGTCGCTTCGCGCGCCGCGTAGAGGCCGGGATCGGAGAAGCAAGCGATGACGAACGCGTCGCAATCGTTGTCGCGCGCGGCGACCATCCGGGACAACGGCTGGACGACGCTTTCGACATGCGCTTGGGTTTCGACGCCGGGCGGACCTTCCTTCAGCGTGACGCATTCGATTTCCGGCCCGCCCGCCATGCGCAGCGGCGCCATGGCGGCGTCGATGCCGCGCGTGACGTTTTCGTTGGAGTTCGGATTGATGACCAGAACGCGTTGAGCCATGGCACCTACCGCCGCGCGATGTTGCGATGCTCGAGCCGCGACAGCAGACGCACCAGCGGCCAGAACAGCGCCAGATATAGCATGGCCGCGACAACGATCGGCGTCGGGTTGTAAACCAGCGACTGCGCCAGCCTTGCGGTGTGCAGCAACTCGCCCAACGCCACGACCGAGGCGATCGAGGTGAGCTTGGCGACCTCCAACGTATTGCCGATCAGATCGGGCAGCACGTTGCGCGTGGCTTGCGGCAGGATCACGGCGATCATTGTCTGTCGCCGTGTAAGGCCCGTGGAGCGCGCCGCTTCCCACTGGCCCTTCGGCACCGATTCGATACCCGCGCGGAAAATCTCGCCGTAATAGCTCGACGCGTTCAGCAGAAACCCGATCCCCACCGCCGCGATGGCGGGCAGATCGAGACCGGCGAACGGCAAACCGAAATAGAGAAAGATCAGCAGCACCAGCGGCGGGAAGGCGCGGAAGAAATCGACATAGACGGCGCAGGCGGCCGTCAGCCAGCGATTGTTCAGGCTTGCAGCCCAGGCAAGGGCAAGCCCGCCCGCAAGCCCCAGCGGAATGACGCCCGCGCAAAGCAGCAGCGTCATGCCCAGGCCTTGCAGCAGGAACGGGAAAACGCGGACCGCGATTTCCACATTGAAGAAAACGTCGAGGATCGTGTTCAGCGTTTCCATGCGAACCGCCGCTCGATCCAGCGCCCCAGAATGACGACCGGCAGAAAAATCGCGAGATAACCCAGCGCCGCGAGGGTCAGCGGCGTGGGATTGCCCGCGAGGCTCATCGCGGACGTCGCTTGCCCCAGAATTTCGGGCAGCGCCACGACCGATCCGAGCGCCGTCCCCTTCACGATCGCGATCGTCCGGTTGAGCAGCGGCGGGATCGTCATGCGCACGGCCTGCGGAATCGCGACCCAGACGAGCGCTTGGAAATGGCTGAGCCCGGTCGAGCGCGCAGCCTCCCATTGGCCTTTGGGCACGGCTTGCAGCCCGGCCCACCAGATCTCCTCGGCGAAGGACGCGAGCACGAAGCTCAACGCCAGCCATGTCGCCGTGAAGGCGCCCATCGGCAGATCGACATAGGGAAAGGCGTAATAGAGCACGATAATGACGACGAGCGGCGGCCATGCGCGGAAAATGTCGACGAAGACGACAATCGCCATTTGCACCCAGCGCGGCGCCGACGCGCGCAACATCGCGAGCGCCATGCCCAGCGCCAATCCCGCCGCGATCGTCGCAAGGCCGAGCTGGATCGTGACGAAAGCGCCGTCGAGGATTTTCGGCCCCCACTCGGCCGCAACCTCGGGATTGAGATACGCGAAGGCGAAACGCGCCCAGCCGTCCTGCATGTCAGCCGCGCTCCGCGAGCCGGGCGACGAAATCGCGCGTGCGCGCCTCGCGCGGCGCGCCGAAAACGGAAGCCGGCGTTCCCTGTTCGACGATCCGCCCGCCATCCATAAACACGACGCGGTCGGCCGCGTCGCGCGCGAACGCGAGCTCGTGGCTGACGACGACCATCGTCATCCCGCCAATCTTGAGTTCGCGCATTACCGCCAGCACCGAGCCGACGAGTTCGGGGTCGAGCGCCGAGGTCGGCTCGTCGAACAGCACGATCTTGGGCTCCAGCGCCAGTGCTCGGGCGATCGCCACACGCTGCTGCTGTCCGCCCGAGAGCTGAGCCGGATAGGATCCCGCTTTATCCGCGAGTCCGACGCGCGCGAGGGCGGCGCGTGCCTTCGCCTCGGCCGCATCCTTGGCCATGCCCTGCACTTTGCGCAGCGCCAGCGCCACGTTCCCCAACGCGGTCATATGCGGGTAGAGATTGAACGCCTGGAAGACCATGCCGATCTTCTGGCGCACGCGGTTGAGATCGCAGCCGGGGCTGAGGATGTTCTCGCCGTCGACGATTACGGCGCCGTCGTCGGGCTCCTCCAGCCGGTTGCAGCAGCGCAGCAACGTGCTTTTGCCCGACCCCGACGGGCCGATCAGAAAGACGAGCTCGCCGGGTGCGACGGCGAGATCGACGCCCTTCAGGACGTCGACCCCGCCGAAGCTTTTATGCAACCCCGCGAGTTCGAGAACGGGGCGGCTTTGAACGTCCATCAACGGCAGACCGGCGTCACCAAGCTGTCGTCATAGCCCGGCATGCCCGGCACGCCATGACCGGCCGAAGGCTGCGCGGTCACGGAATCGGCCGCCGGCTTAAAGCCGAACCATTTTTCGTGCAGCCGCGCGAAGCTGCCGTCGAGCTTCATGCATTTGACGACCATCGACACGCGGTCGCGGCCTTCCTTGTCGTCCGGGCGGAACGGGATCGCCCAGACGAGGCCCGTACGGATTGTGTAGCCGAGCACGAGCTGGCGGTTCTGCTTCGCCGCCCAGGCGACCACCGTGTTGCCCGCAAGATTGGCGTCCGCGCGGCTGGCGAGCACGGCCTGCACCGCTTCGGGGTTCGTGCCATAGACGTCGAAGGTAAAGCCCAGGCGCGACGCGTTCTCGTTCGCCCAAGTCTCGTAAGCCGAGCCTTTATTGACGGCGAGCTTCTTGCCGCGCAGATCGTCGAGCGACTTCACCTCCGCCCCGCCGCGGCGCGTGGCGAACTGGAAATCGGTGGCGAGATAGCCTTCGGTGAACAGCAGCGTGCGTGCGCGCGCTTCGGTCACCGTCGTCGGCGCGGCGATGAAGTCGAAACGCTTGGACAGCAGGCCCGGGATCAGGCCCGAGAACTCGAGCGCTTGGATTTCGATCGGCCGGCCCAGGCGCTTGGCGATCTCGTTCGCCATATCGACGTTGAAACCTTCGATCCCGCCGCCGAGCTTGGGCATCGCGTGCGGCGCGAAGGTGCCATCGACGCCGGTGACCAGGCGTTGGGCGTGGGCCGCGCCGCCGTATCCGGCGGACGCGAGACCGGCGGCAAAAAAGGCGGCCAAAAAGCGCAAACGGATCATCGATTTGTCTCCCATCGGGATAGCCGCCGACGATACGGCGGGCATGCTGGACGGCCGATCACAGCAATAGCCGTGCCGGAGTCCGCGCGACAAATCGTTCCAGATGGAATTATTTCGTGCCGAACAGACGGTCGCCCGCGTCGCCCAGACCCGGCACGATATAGCCGTGGTCGTTGAGGTGGGAGTCGAGCGAAGCCGTGAAGATCGGCACGTCGGGGTGCTGCTCCTGCATCTCCTTCACGCCCTCGGGTGCCGCAAGCAGGCAGACGAATTTGAGCGATTTCGCCCCCGCCTGCTTGATCCGCGCCACGGCCGCCGACGCCGAATGCCCGGTCGCCAGCATCGGATCGACGATGATCGTTTCGCGCTCGGCGATATCTTCGGGCAGCTTGCAATAATACTCGATCGCGTTGAGCGTCTCGGGATCGCGATAGAGACCGACGAACCCCACGCGCGCCGACGGCAGGATTTCGAGCATGCCGTCGAGAATGCCGTTGCCCGCGCGCAAGACTGAGACGAGGCAGATTTCCTTCCCCGCCAGAACGGGCGCGCGCATCTTGGTCAGCGGCGTATCGATTTCCTGCGTCGTCAACGCCCGGTCGCGCGTGACTTCGTAGGCGAGCAGCATCGCGATTTCCCGCGCCAAGCGGCGGAAATCGCGCGTTTCGGTTTCCTTGCGGCGCATCTGGGTCAGCTTGTGCTGGATCAGCGGATGGCCGACGACGTTGAGCGTGCCCGTCATTCTTCTTCCCCGTTCGCTTAGAAAACAGTTCCGTCGCTGTCGATGGCGAGCGGCGGACCGCCGCCCGGACGTTTTTCCGCCGCGATGACGCGGCCCGCCGTCCAAGTGCCGCCTTGCAGCACTTTGGCCAGCGGAAAATCCTTCGCGGCGAGCCCCAACTGCGCGCGCACCCGCTCGGCGACCAGATCGAGCAATTCGACCGTCAGCGCGCGCCATTCGACGACCAGTTCCGACGTCGCGTCGTGGCGTCGCGTCGCTTGTGCTGGATCTTTCAGCGCCAAAACGCCGGTGTCGAGGAACAAGCCGCCATTGCGATATTCGGGCAGGCCGGTCAGCGCGTCGATATCGACGATCTCGATGCCGAGCCATTCCATCGGCTCGAGCAGCGAATAGGCGAGCCATTGGCTGAGCTTGTGGAACGGCACCAAGCCATCCGTCGCGACCGGATGGCGGCCGACATCGCCGACATTGACGCCGTCGATCACCACGCGCGCGGGCCAAGCATCCGCGAACCCGTCGAGCAGATGATGAAGCACGCGCGCGGCGGGCAGCTTACCTTCGCGCGCGTCGAACATCAGCCGGTCGACGAGATTGCCGAGACGCGGTTCCGGCCCGAAAATATCCGGGCGCTTGGCGATAGCCGCCCCCAAACGGCGCAGCAGCGCGGCGCGGGATTCCGCCCCCGCCAGCGGGTTCGTGGCCGAGACCTGAAAACCGGCGGCGAGCTTCTCGCCCGTCAACGCTTGCAGCGTTTCGGCCGCGCCCGACAAGGCACAACTCGCGAACATATCGAAGCTCGCGACCGCAAGGCCTTCCGAGCGCGCGAACACGCCGTCTTGCGTGGTGTATTTCCAATCGGGACCGGACCCGGCGTCGAGCAGTACCGAGGTGACGGCAAGGTCCACGCCCAAGCGGCTGCGCTCGAGCTTGTCGTCCACCTTCGCCGCATACTTGCCCCAACGATCGATGCCGCCGACATCGAAATGCCGCCAGCGCGAATGATAGGGCACGTTCAGATCGGGATAGTCGCGGCGGATGACGGCGACGGTGCGCTGGGCCGCGTCGTCGAGTTTGTCGAGATCGACGGCGAAATGCGGCGTCGAGCCCGCGCAAGCCGCGTCGAACACCTCGCGCGCGCGTTCGCGGATCGTGCGCGGATCGCGCAAATGGCGCACGCGGGCCGATGGCAGGCCAAGTTCGGGCATGTCCGCCATATCAGGAATCCAGATCGCGGCCCTTGGTGGATTCGAGCTTCGCTGCGTCGGGCGCCGGACCGCCGGTGAAATAACCCGCCGCCTTCTTCGCCTCCATCTCCACCGACGCGTCGGCGGGGATGAGATCGGGCGGGATTTCAACCTGCTCGACGATCTGAATACCGGTGCGCGTGATCGCCTCGGACTTCATGTTGCTCATCGACGCGAAACGGTCGATACGCGAAATGCCGAGCCAATGCAGCACGTCGGGCATCAATTCCTGGAAGCGCATATCCTGCACGCCCGCGACGCATTCGGTGCGCTTGAAATAGGTCGCGGCCTGGTCGCCGCCTTCCTGGCGCTTGCGCGCGTTGTAGACGAGGAACTTCGTTACCTCGCCCAGCGCGCGGCCTTCCTTGCGGTTATAGACGATGAAGCCCACGCCGCCTTGCTGCGCCGTTTCGACCGCGACTTCGATGCCGTGCGCGAGATAGGGCCGGCAGGTACAGATGTCGGACCCGAACACGTCCGAGCCGTTGCATTCGTCGTGCACGCGCCCGCCGATCTTGGTCTTGGGATCGCCCAAGCCGCGCACGTCGCCGAACAGATAGACTGTCGTGCCGCCGATGGGCGGCAGGAACACCTTCATGTCCGGCCGCGTCACCAGTTCGGGGAACATCCCGCCCGTGTATTCGAACAGGCCGCGGCGCAGATCGGTTTCGGAAATGCCGAACCGCTTGGCGATACCCGGCAGGAACCACACGGGCTCGATCGCGACTTTCGTCGTGCGCACCGTGCCGTCCGGCTGGACGATCTTGCCGTCGATCTTCAAACGCCCGGCGGCCAGCGCCGCGCGGATCTCGGGCATGTCGATATGCGCGCGCGTCACTGCGATGGTCGGGCGAATGTCGAGCCCGCGCGATAGCTCCGCCGCGAACACCTCGCCCACCATATGGCCGTAGGGATCGAGGCTGACGATCTTCTCGGGATCGCCCCACTGCGGGAACGGGCCGATCGGATCGGGCGGCGAGGTGTTGGTGAGATCGGGCTTGTGCATCGGCGACAAGGCGCCGGCCGCTACGGCAAGCGCGCGATAGAGCATGTAGCTGCCCGAATGCGTGCCGATGACGTTGCGTACCGACGGATCGGTCGTCGAGCCGATGATCGGCCCGCGCGCTTGTGCGCCGGGCGCGCCCCATTCGATGCGCGACGGCTGCGGCCCGCTTTTGGGCGGGTGCGAGGTCAGGGTGATGTGCTTGGATCGGGCCGCCCCGGCAGGCGCGGGGCTGGGCGGGGATTGCGTACCGGTGGTCATCGGAAACGGCTCCGCTTAAAAAAGCAGTATAGAGCGTTTTCCGGGGATTTGAATAGATTTCAGCTTCCCTGGACGGCCATCGTCCCAGACCGGCCGTCCACGGTTCCTTGAACAAGCTCGGCCACCGGCAGCTTGGCGGGGTCGAGGTTTTTGGCTTCGGCGGCGAGGTTGACGAATTCCACGTCGCGCGCGGCGGCCGCCGCCAACAGCGCCTCGAACCACCCGGCATAGCGCATGCCTTCGAGCTCGGCATGAACGGTCAGCACGTTCAAGGCGCCCGGCTTCAGCCAGCCGAGATAGCGATCGACCAGCTCGGTCTCCGGATATTCGGGCCGCCCGAGAAGCTCGTCGAGCGTGGGCAGCGTGGTCGGAATCTGGATCGTGCGGAACACCCGGTCGCCCACGCGCGGCACGAAGGGTTCGGTTCCTCGCGCGTCGGAAGCGTAGTCGAGCCCCGCCTCGTCGTAGACTTCGAGGCTCTTGGCGTCGGCCTGCCAGCCGGCCGAGCCCGCCGTGCGCGCCGAATGGCCGAACACGCGCACATAGGCGTCGCGCGCCTTGGCGAATTCGTCGCGCGTGCGCTGAAGGCTCATCGTCGCCAGCCCGTCCTGCCAGAAGACGTGATCCCAGCAATGGATGCCGGTCTCGTGCCCCGACAGCGCGATGGCGCGCATCATATTGGCGTTGCGCTTTGCAATGTCGGGCCCTGGCAGCAGCACGCCGTTCATCAGCGTGCGCAAGCCATACACTTGGACGACGCTGGTACGGCTGACCTTGGCGAAGAAACCCGGACGGAAAATGCGCTTGATGGCGCGGCCGGTATTGTCCGGCCCCATCGAGAACAGAAATGTGCCGAGGATGCCGCGCTTTTCAAGCGCACGCGCCAAAGGGGCGATACCCTCGCGCGTGCCCCTGTCGGTATCGACGTCGATCTTGATGGCGAGGCGCGGGCGCCCCGTCATTGCACCGGCGACGACGAAAGATCGCCCGCGTCCTTGGGCTTCGACAGAAGGTAATAGTCCAGCGTCTTGCGCAACGCCGTGCGCAGATCGGTCGTCGGGCGCCAGCCGAGATACTTCTCCGCCGCCGCGACCGAGGGCACGCGGACCTGAATGTCCTCGTAGCCCTTGCCGTAATAGGCGCCGGGATCGACGTCGATCAGCTTCACCTTCTTGCGCACGTCGTCGAAGCCCTTATAGAGCGCGATTTCGTCGAGCAGCGCTTCGGCCAATTCGCGCACCGAGCAATCGTTCTTCGGTTCGCCGATATTGAAGATGCGCTGATCGGCGCAGCCGTCCTTGTTGGCGATGATCCGCACGAGGCAGTCGATCGCGTCGTCGATGTACAGGAAGCAGCGGCGCTGGGCGCCGCCGGCGACCAGGCTGATATTCTCGCCGCGCACGATATTGCCGACGAATTGCGTCAGCACGCGCGAGGAGCCTTCCTTCGCCGCCCAGATATTGTCGAGCTTGGGCCCGATCCAGTTGAACGGGCGGAACAGCGTGTAGCGCAGCTTGCCTTCCAGGCCATAGGCGTGGATCACGCGGTCGAGCAATTGCTTGGAGCAGGAATAGATCCAGCGCTGCTTGCCCGTCGGCCCGAGCACGAAATTCGACGTTTCCTCGTCGAACGGCGTGTCGGCCGACATGCCGTAGACTTCCGACGTCGACGGAAACACGACGCGCTTGTTCCACTTCACGCAGTCGCGCACGATCGCGAGATTCGCCTCGAAATCGAGTTCGAAGACGCGCAAGGGTTCGCGCACATACGAGATCGGCGTGGCGATCGCGACCAGCGGTAGGACCACGTCGCATTTCTTGACGTGGTACTGGATCCATTCGCGATTGATCGTGATGTCGCCTTCGACATAGTTGAAGCGCGGATTGCCGAGGAACTCCTCGATCTTGTCGCGCTGCACGTCCATGCCGTAGATCGACCAGTCGGTCGTCTCGAGGATACGTTTCGACAGATTCGAACCGATGAATCCGTTGACGCCGAGAATCAGGACTTTAAGGCTCACGAGGACGGCCTAGGAAAAAGTGAACAAGACGCGCTTTCTAGCCCAGAGACGCGCCCGTTTCCAGTCCCAGCCCCCCGGCCTCGGCTTTGGCCGAATCCGCCCAGTTCCAGCGCAGAAGCTGAACCGCACCCTGTCCGGCCGCGACCACCGGCGGAACCGCCGAAATCAACGTGCCCGGCTTGCCCTGTCCCGGCACCGCTTTGGCGCGCCAGACGAACAGGCGCTTGCCGTCGACGTCGCTAAACGCGCCCGGATAGGGCTCGCTGACCGCACGCACGAGATTGACGATGTCGGTCGCCTGCTTCGACCAGTCGATCCGCCCGTCTTCCGGCTTGCGGCCGCCGAAATAGGTCGCCTGGGACTCGTCTTGCGGAATGCGCGGCGCGGTGCCAGCCAGCAGCGCATCGATCTGCCGCGCCAGAACCCGGCGAGCGGCGGCCACACATTTGACGGTGACGTCGGCGGTCGTCTCTTCGGGGCCGATCTCGACCGCTTCCTGATCGACGATATCGCCCGCGTCGGCGCGTTTGACCATGTGATGGAGCGTCACGCCGATCTGCGTCTCGCCGTGCAGGATCGCCCAATTCGCCGGCGCGCGGCCGCGATATTTGGGCAGCAGCGAGCCATGCATATTGACCGCCCCGCGCTTGGCGCGATCGAGGATGCGCATCGGGATCATCCGCCGGTAATAGGCGGACAAGATCAGATCGGGTGCGATTTCGCCGATCCGGTTTTCGAGCCAGGGGCCGTCCTTGGCTTCCAGCGTCGTGGTTTCGATTCCCGCTTCGCGCGCGCGCTCGGCGACCGAGCGGAACCATTTGTTCTCGCCCGGATCGTCCGCATGCGTGGCGACGAGGCGAACGTCATGCCCGCGATTCAACAATTCGTCGAGGCACGCATGCCCGACTTCCGAATAGGCGAAAACGACGATGCCCGGCATTACGTATCCAGCTTTTCGTGGACGGCGCGGATCTGGAAACGCGGGCGCTTGCGCACTTCTTGATAAATGCGCCCGACATACTCGCCCAGCAGCCCGATCCCCATGATCATCACGCCGGCGAGGAAATAAAGGAAGGCGAACAGCGTGAACACGCCGTCGGCTTCCGACCCGATCAGGATGCGCCGGCCGAGAATGATCGCGACGAGGGCGAGCGAGCCCAGCGTCACCAGCATGCCGACGATGGTGAAAAGCTGCAACGGCACGACCGAGAAACCGGTCATCAAATCGAAATTCAGGCGCACCAGCTTGTAGAGCGAATACTTGCTTTCGCCCGCATGGCGCGCGGCGTGATCGACCTCGACCTCCGCCGGGTTGGCGGCGAAATGCTGGCCGAGTGCGGGGATGAAGGTCGACTGCTCGCCGGTCGCCACGATCTGACGCACGACGAGCTGCGAATAGGCGCGCAGCATGCAGCCTTGATCGGTCATGCGAATGCCGGTGATCCGTTCGCGCACCCAATTCATCGCGCGCGACGCCCAGACGCGCCAGCCGACGTCCTGGCGGTTCTTGCGGATCGAACCAACCACGTCGTGGCCTTGGTCGGCCAGCGCCAGCAGCTTGGGAATTTCCTCGGGCGGATTCTGCAAGTCGGCGTCGATCGTCACGACGACATCGCCGCGCGCGCGTTCGAACGCCGCCATGATCGCCATATGCTGGCCGGCGTTGCGCTCGAATTCGATCACGCGCACTTCCGCGGGCCGCGCCGCGTGGAACTGCTTCAGCAGGTCGATCGAGCCGTCCTTGCTGCCGTCATCGGTGTAGACGATTTCCCAGCTTTTGCCCGTGCCGTCCAAGGTGGCGGTTAGGCGCTCGTGCAGCTTGGGCAGGTTCTGGCGTTCGTTGAACACCGGAACGACGATCGAGACTTTCGGCGAAGAGGACATGGCGATCACGCGCGCGACAGGATCCAGACGCCGGCGCAGATCGTCGCGATCCCGGCGATTTTCATGGCCGACAACGGCTCGCCCATGAACCACCAGGCGATCAGCGCGTTGACGACGTAACCGATGGACAGCATCGGATAGGCAAGGCTGACGTCGACGCGGCTCAACACCAGCAGCCACACGCCGACGGAAACGACGTAGCAGAAAAGGCCCAGTGCCACGAACGGGTTCGTGCCGACCTGCCAGCCGATCGGCAGCAGATTCGCCATGGCGAAATCGAAATGGCCGATGCGCGTCATCCCCGCCTTCAGCGCGAGCTGGGCGGCGGCGTTGAGCAGAACCCCGGTCAGGATCAGCGGCAGATACTGGACCATTCTTCGTTCTTACGACGGCGATTTGTTGACGATCAGCATGAAGCGGCGCGTACGCGCGAGTTCGGTGAACCGTGCCCCGACCGCTTCCTTGACTTCGGACTCGAATTGCAGCGGGACGATCATATAGACCGTCCGGTCCGCCTGCCAGCGGCGCCACAATTCCTCGGGATCGTCGAACATCCAGGCGGTGGTGTCTTCCCATTGGCGGCCGAAATCGAGCTCGCCCGACCATTGGAAGACCGCAATGCGACGGCCGAGATAGACCGGCATGTCCTGCGGATAGGCGCGGAAGGCGATCACCTCGTCCGCCGGCGACGCGACCGCGTTGATCGCCTGCGCGATCGGCTTGGCCGAGCGCGGCTGCAACCCCGCCATCGTCGTATCGACGCCTTGCAGGAACACGGCCGAGGCGACGCAGGCCACCGCGAACGCGGCGGCCATCGAGCGGCGCAGCGTCCACAGCAAGCCCGCGAGCGTGGCGATGCCGCCCAGCGCCAGCCACGGCAAGGCGGGTGCGGCCGCGGCCACGTCCAGCGCCGTATCGCCAGCGAAGAAGCGCGCATGGCCCAGCGCCACGACGACTGCGGCAACGGCGAGTGCGCCCGCGATTCCCGCCACCGTCAGCAGCGCGTAACGCAGCGACTTCGCGCCCGCATCGAGTGCGATGGCGACGTAGCGGCCGGCGAACACGGCGACAGGTACGACGATCGGCGTCACGTAAGGGATGAGCTTCGAATCCGACACCGAGAAGAACAGGAAGATCGCCCAGAACCACAGCGCGAGGAACAGCTCGTCGCGCCAGTTTTCTGTCCGCGCGGCGATGGCGCGCAGATTGCCCCACAGCGCCTGAAAGACGATGACGGTCCAGGGGAAGAAGCCGAGCGCCATCACCGCCGCGAAGAACCACCAGGGCTGCGTGCGGCCATGGACGGTGCTGGTGAAGCGTTCGAAATGCTCGCGGATGAAATAGAAATGCCAGAACTCGGGCGATTTGATTCCGACCGCGACATGCCACGGCACCGTCAGCGCCAGGAACAGGATCAGCCCTTGGATCAGCTTCACCTGCAACAACAGGCGCCAATTCCAGGTCAGCACGATCCACAGGCCGATGACGAGGGCGGGCAGCACGATGCCGATCAGGCCCTTGGTCATCGTCGCGGCGGCGGCGGCGGCATACATCGCGTAAAGCCAGCGCGAACGCGCGGCACTGCCTTCGGGCGCCTTGACCGCGAATAGGAACGCCATGAAGCCGAAGCTCATGAACACGCCGACCGGCACGTCGAGCAGGATCACCCGCGACAATGCGAACCACAGCAACGTCGTCGCCATGATCGCGGCCGCGAGCCAGCCCGTGCGCCGGTCATGGACCAAGCGGCCCGTGGCGTAGGCGATGACCACGCCGCCGGCCGCCAGCAATGCCGTGGCGAGGCGCAGCGCGAATTCGGTCAGGCCGAACAGATGGATGAAGCCCGCCTGCAGCCAGTAGAACAGCGGCGGCTTGAAGAAATACTTCACGCCGTTGATGCGCGGGGTGATCCAGTCGCCGGTCGAGAAGATCTCGCGGCCCAGTTCGGCGTAGCGCGCCTCCGACGGCACGGCCAAGGGCCGCGCGCCCAGAAACAGCAGGAAATACGCCCCCACGATCAAAGCGACCAGCAGCAGGTCGATCGTCCAAGAGGGGTCCCTGGGTGCGGCCGAAGCCGGGGTCGAGGGGGGCTCTTGCGCCGCCGGGGCGGGTTGGTCCACAAGCATGGGGCTTGGTACGCCCCCGGACGATACCGCTTCAACCCCTATTTTCGGACCCGTCATGGCCCTGGTTCCCAAAGCAACACTGCATTCGGCGGCGGAAATCGCCGCGCGCGTCGAGGCCCTGGCGGGCGAGATCGCCGTCAAGCTGCCCGGCGACTTCACGATCATCTCGGTGCTGAACGGCGCTTTCGTGTTCACGGCCGATTTGATGCGGGCCCTTGCCAAGCGCGGCGTCCATCCGCGCGTCGAATTCGTGAACCTGAAAAGTTACGGCGACGCGACAACGAGCTCCGGCCAGGTGCGCGTCACCGGCACGCTGCCGGAGGATTTGAAGGGCCGCCCCGTGCTGCTGATCGACGATATTCTGGATACGGGGCGCACTTTGTCCTTCGCCAAGCAATTGCTGGAAGGTCTGGGCGGTTCGCCGGTCAAGATCGCGGTGTTCGCCGACAAGCCCGCACGCCGCGTGGTGCCGCTGGAAGCCGATTTCGTCGCGTTCAAAATTCCCGATCGGTTCGTCGTCGGCTATGGCCTGGATCACGCCCAGCAATGGCGCGGCCTGCCCGATTTGGCCACCGTCGATTAACGCTTGAACAGCCGCCCGTCGACCAAGGCGAGGCCCAGCAAAATCACCGCGAAGCCGAGAAGCGAAACCATCGTCGGCGTTTCGCCAAGCACGCCCCAGCCCATCAGCATCGCCGAGGGCGGAATCAGCATCGTGACGAGGGCGGCATTGCCCGC
>PVXE01000044.1 GCA_014444615.1 Tagaea sp. CACIAM 22H2
ATCTGGTCGATCGCGGTCTGCCCGCCGGCGGTACGTCGGGCGCTTGCGATGGCTATGTCTCCGTCTCGACCAAGACGCCGGGCCCGGCCATGACGCTCGCCATCGCCAGCCAAAAGCTGTGGCGCGATTGGGCGGCCGAGCTTGGCGCCGACCGGGTCGAATACCACGTCACCGGCGGCTTGATGCTGATCGAAGCGCCCGACGAAGTCGCGAAGATGGAAGCGCATACGGCGCTGCTGACCGGCCAGGGCATCGAGGCGCGATTGGTCGATCGCCAAGCCATGCTGGCGATCGAACCCGAGCTTTCGACCGAACTTCAAGGCGCGGTCGACGTGCCGAACGAAGCCGGCGTCACGCCCTATCTCGCCACGCTCGCATTGCTGGATGGTGCACGAGCGAAAGCTGCGGCGACATCGTGGAAGACGCGCCCCGTCGCGTTCGATATCGCCGGCGGGCGGATCGTTTCGGCGACGCTGGAAGATGGCGAAGGGGCTCGCTTCCAACTCGTCGCCGAGCACTTCGTGTTCTGCGCCGGTATTTGGAGCCGCGATCTGGGCGCAATGATCGGACTCGATTTGCCGGTTATTCCGCGCCGCGGCGAATTGCTGGTCACCGCGCGCGGCTTGCCGCTCGCCAAGCGCTTCCTCGTCTCGGCGCGCTATCTCACCGCCAAGCTCGATCCCGATCTCGCCGCGAAGTCGGACGATCCGTTGATCCGCATGGGCTACGGCTTCACGCTGGAAGCCACACAGCACGGCCAGCATTTGATCGGCAATACACGTGTCTTCGCCGGATACGATCGAAGTGTATCCGACGAAGGCTATCGCACCATTCTGGCCGAAGGGGCCAAGCGCGTCCCCGCGCTTGCCCAAGTTTCGATTTTGCGCGCTTTCGCCGGCTTGCGGCCCTTCGTGCCCGACAAGAAGCCTTTGCTGGGCCGCAGCACGAAATATCCCAACCTGCTGATCGCGGCCGGGCACGAAGGCGACGGAATCACGCTATCGGCCGTCACGGCCAAGTCAATTTGCGCTTTGGCGCTGGGAAATACGCCGTCCGTCTCGCTCGCGGGATTCGAGCCGGACCGCTTTTCCAAGGCCGCCTAGACTTCGCCCCATTTCGGGGCGACAATCGCTTCAGAACAAGCGAATCAGGCGGCAGAACGCATGGCCCTTACCGCGCCCACGCCCGACGATATCCATCGCCGCAAATCGATGGATCAGCGCGAATGCGATCTGATGATGCGCCGACACGAGCTTTACATGCTCGCGCGCTCGGGCGGCCAGCGCGCCAATTTCTCCTACCGCAATCTCACGGGCCTCAATCTCGCCTGCAAGAATCTGTCGGAAGCGGATTTCACCGGCGCGATCATGGTCGAGTGCGATTTGTCGGGCACGAACCTGACGCGCGCGCTGTTGTTCTGCGCGAACCTGACCAAAGCGAAGCTGGTGCGCGCGAATTTGACCCGCGCCGATTTGCGCGGCGCTTGTTTGAAGGGCGCCGACCTCACCGCCGCGGAACTCTTCAACGCCGATCTGCGCGAAGGTCAGATTTTCACGCGCGCGAAGGCCAGCGACCTCGAAAGCATGGCGGTCGATCCCGACCCTTCGGATATGAGCCGCGCCAAGCTCGTCAACGCGAACCTGACGCAGGCGAATATGTCGGGCTCGGTCGCGGCGATGGCCGATTTCACCGACGCGATCTTGAAGGGCGCCAATCTCGCCAAGGCGAATCTCAAGAACGCTGTGATGGAAGGCGCCGATCTGGAAGGCGCGGATCTGAGCCGCGCCGATCTGCGCGGCGTGATCTTGCGCAACGCCAATCTCTACGGCGCCGTGTTCATCGCGGCAGATCGCACCGGGGCGGACGAGACCGGCGCGCTGACCGACGCGCCGCGCGGCAAGCCGATGAGCATGCTGCGCGATTCTCTGCACACCCTCATCCGCGACCACCAAAGCTGGGTCGAAAGCGGCGGCGCCGCCGGCAAGGCGCTGGATATTTCGGGCTTCGATATGCGCGATATCGAATGGCCCGATCACGCCCTGCTCACCTCGATGAAGGCGGCGGGCGCTTGCCTCGCGCACGCGCGCATCCAGGGCGCTTGGCTGCAAGCCAGCAATTTCGAAGGGGCCGATCTACGCGGCGCCGATTTCCGGGCGGCGGATCTGCGCGGCGCCAATCTGCGCATGACCAATTTGGTGCGCGCCAATTTCGAAGCGTCCAATCTGGCGCCGCTGGTCGTCGCCTCGGGCAAGGCGCTGGTCACGCGCCTCGATCGCGCGATTTTGCGCCATGCGCGCTTCGTCAATTGTCAGCTGACGCAGACCTCGTTCCGCGAGGCCGATCTGCGCTGGTCCAGCTTCGTCGATTGCGAAACCGCTGGGGCCGATTTCGAATTGTCGATCGGCCGTCCGGCCGCAGCCCCGCCGCCCCCGCCCGAGCCTTCATCCTAAAACTTCAATTCCACGCGCGGCTTGGCGCCGTCGGCGGTTTCGACCACCGGCCGGCACTCGAACAAGCGGTTGGCCGCCACACCTTCGCGCGCGATCAGTCGATCCTTGACCGCGCGCATACGCGCTTCGGCCAACCGGCGCAGATCCTGTTCGCCATGCACCGGCGGCGGCGCGCCCGTGGCGCGCGCGATCAGGTTTTGGATGCCTTCGATCAGCTTCTGGCCTTGGGCATCCGTGCCTTGCGCGGCGTTGAGTGCGCGCAAGTCGTCGGGGCCGGCGAAGCCGCAAATCTCCATCCGCAGGGTCGGGCGCGCTGCCAACGCATCGGCCAAGCGATCCAACGTCGTCGCGGTTGCGTCGTCGAACGCGGATTTTCCCGCCGCGAATGCGACCGGCGCCAAGGCGATCTCCGGCCCGCCGCCGCCCTCCAGCAGGGCGCCGAACACCAGGCCGAAGGGAAATAGCACGTTGAACGTGCCGGCGATGGCGCCGCGCATCGCCCCGCCGACCGCCTGACGCACGGCGCCCGACGTATCGAAACTTGGGTCGTTGAGCTTGCCGGAAATGGGAATATCGAGCGCGATGTCGCCCGCGGAATCGCGCAGCAGCGACAGCGCAAGGCCGATGGGCACGCCCGTTTCTTCCGACAGCTGCGGCGTGCCGCGTTCGTCGATTTCCAGATTGCGGATATGCCAGCTGGAAACGCCGGTCAGCGCCTCCTCCTTCGCCGCCAGCGTCAGATCGAGATCGAAATTGCCGGTGCGCAGATCGACGCCCAGCGCGTCGGCGACGTAAGGCGAGATCGGCGGCAGATCGATGCCCAGCGCCTTGCCCTTCAGATCGAAGCCGCGCTTGGCCGCGAGCGGCATCGCCGTGCCTTCGAGGGATATCTCGCCGTAGCCGCCGATCCGGCCTTTGAGCGACACCGGCGTGGACCGGTCGACCGCGCGCGTGTCGAGCGCGCCCACGCGGATCGCAACGCGCGAAGCATCGAGCCGCACGGGCGTTCTGATCGCAAGGTCTTCGAATTCGAGACGCGCATCATCGATCTCCACCCGTGCCACGCGGATCGCGGGGGCTGGCACGTCGGGATCGGCATCGCCCGCCGCCAGCGCTTCGAAACTCGCAAGGCCCTTGGCCGTGCGCGTGACGCGAACGACCGGCGCGCGCGCGCGGACCGTGCCGAAGCGCAGGATGCGGTCGGGATCGAGATTGGCGCCGCCCACATCGACGCGCGCGGCTTCGAAGCGCCAGGGGAAGGCGGCGATCTCGCCCATCGCCGTTTCGCGGCGCAGCGCCGTCATCTGCTCGACCGCCAGCGCCCGGATACGCAAAGCGGCGTCGGCATAGGCGAAGCGATCGAACGACACCGATGCGGCCTGGAACAGATCCAGGCCGTCGTCGCGCCGCGCCGCCAAGTCGCGCAAGCGAAGTTGCTGGGCGGCGAAACGCGGCCGTTCGGGGGCGATATCCATATTTCCGCCGATACCGGCAACGGTGAGCGTGATCTTCTCGGCCTTGTGGCGTGCCTCGATCCCGTCGAACGATACGGGCCCCGCGAAATCGCCGCCCGCGTAGCGCCCTTGAATCGCCACGCGCGCAATCCTGGCGGCGAACTCGGCGCTCTCGGCGGTCGCGTTGTCGATCTCGACCTTGCCGTCGAAATCGCCTTGCGCGTATTTGCCCGCGACGCGCAGCGCTTCAAGGGTGGCTTGCGCGTCGGGCAATCTGCCGGATACGCCGGTCGCCCGCGCTTCGAAATCGGCGGCGATGCTGTTGCCGATCGACACGTCGCCAAGAGTCACATCGAGCCCGGCGATTTCGGCCGCAACGCCATCCGCTTGCGCGCGCAGTTCGCGCGCCGAGACGTTGCCTTGCAGCTTGACGGTCCCGTCTTTTTCCCCGCGCGCGTCAATGCTGGTGAGCGCAAGACTGGCGGCGCCAAGCCGCCCTTCCGGCCGCACCGCGTCCAGGGCGCCGATCTCGCCCGCGACTTGGGCGCGCCACGTCGCGTCGGCGGCCAAACGGAAATCAATCGCGCGTGCAGCGATCGTCCCGGCCTTGACGCCCTCGATCGCCAGATCGGCGGCATTCGCTGCGCCGTTCGCGGCAAGGCCGCCCTTCGGCGACCAGCCGAGCTTGCCTTTCCAATCGAGCGCGCGCGCCGAAACGATGCCCGGCAAATCGCCGCCCGCCAGCGCGAGCGTGCCGTCGAGCGTCGCCGCATCCGGTTTCGCATCGAGTGCCGCGTCGGCGCGCAGACGCCCCGCCATGGCGAAGTCGATGAAAGGGGCGATCGCGCCCAGATCGAGATCGGCGATCGCGATATCGAATTGGGCGCCGGGAACATTCGCCATCGGCGTGGCCGTGCCCTTGGCGCGCAGCGTGCCGCCGGCGAGTTTCGTCTCGATCTCCAAGCGCAACGGGCGCTCGGCGTCGGCGAGCGCGAAATCGGAGACGTCGAATTTCTCGACTGCGACGGGCAGCGTCTTGCCGTCGGCATCCGCGAGCGTCAAGCGCCCGGCTTTCGCGGTCAGCCGGGCGATCCCCAACGGAAACGGCGACGCTTCGGGCGGCGGTGCCGCAACCGCCGCAGCCGCGTCGGCGACCGGCACGGTCTCGCCGCTCGGGAAGGGCAGCACCCAGCGCCGGTCCTTGCCGCGCTCCAAGCGCAGTTCGAACCCATCGACCGTGACTTCGAGAATATCCACACGGCCCGCGAACAACGATTTCCACGCGAAGGACACGTCGATGCGATCGACGATGAAAGGCGGGCCCAACGGCGGACGCATATCCAAACGGCGCAGATCGATCTGGCCGCGCGTCAGCGAGAACACCGCTTCGTCGAGTGCGGCGACCTTAATGCCCTGCGCTTCCAGCCCGCGCGTCAGTGCAAAACGCAAAGCGGCAGACGGCCCCCACCACAATGCCGGCGGCAGCAGAACGGCGAAAACGGCCGCAGCGACGATCGACACCCGCCGCCGCCGGCCACCTTTGCGCCATATTTTCATCAATCTTTCCAACATTCTAACTATATAGCGCGAACGCGTGGCGATTTCGCCCTATTCCATTCAACCGGATCGCGCTATACTTCTGAACATCAGAACGACTTATTCTTTTTTTTGGGAGAACCCAATGGAACTGTCGATGACCTCCGCCGCCTCGTCGCTGGGCAGCTCCGCCGGTGGCGTTCAAGCCGCCGCCGCCATTCAGGCGTTCAAGATCGCAGCCCAAGCCCAGCAAGCGCTGGTCGGCTTGGTTGAGACGATTCAGCCGCCGGCCTCGTCGGGCCGCGGCCAGAACGTCAATCTGCAGGCCTAAGCTTCGGCTTTCGTCCCGAGCGTTTCGCCCGGATGCGCCAGCGCATCCGGGTTAATCGCGTTGCGCGCCCTCGAAACGCGCGTCGGCAACCACGCAATCGCGCAGATCGGCGCCGCGCAGGTCCGCGCCGTCGAACTCGGCGCCCGCCAAGCTCGCGCGCGTTAGCATGGCCCCGGCGAAGCCCGCGCGCCAGAAGCGGCCCAGTTCGAGATTGGCGGACATCGTCTGCCCGTCCGGCCCGCCCACGCGCACCGGACGGAAATCCGCCTGCGCGAAACGCGCTTGGGCGAAGTAGCCGCGTTTGAGCGTCGCGGCTCGCAGATCCGTGCGCGTGAAGTCCGCGGACGAGAAATCGCCGAACGACAAATCGCAAAGCACGAGCGACGAGCGGGCGAAATCGGCGGCGGGCGCGTGCGCGTTCCGGAAACTCGCGCCCGAGAGGTCGAGCCCCGCAAGAACAGCCCCGCTGAGATCGGCGCCCGCCAGATCGAGCCGCTCGCCTTGCGCGCCTTGCGTCGCTATCCACGCGGCATGCGCTTCGACCATCGCCGCAAGCCCGGCGCGGACGTCGCGCAAGCGCGCGCTGGCGTTACCGCCCGCCGCGAGGGCTTCGCGCGCCGCCCGATCGAGGATCGCGCCCGTCACATCGGCGCGCGCCAACGACGTGCCCTGCAGCAACGCGCCCGCGACGACAGCGCCGCGCAACGTGGCACCGGCCAGATCGCAGGCGCGAAGCTCGGCCTCGCGCAGATCGGCGCCGGTGAAGTCGGCGTTGCGGAAATCGACGCGGACCAACGTCGCGCCGGCGAATTTCACGTCCGTCAGATCGACCTGCATGGCGATCGTGCCGTCGAGCTGCGCGCGGCTGAGATCGGCGCCCTTCATCACCGCTGTCGCGGCATCGACGACGCCACCGGTCGCGGGTTCCGTGCCGTTCGAACCGTCGTGACGCTGGCGGGACAGCTTCCCTTCGCGCAGATCGCAGGCGATCATTTTGGCGCCGGTGAGATCGGTGCCGCGCAACGTGGCGCCGCGAAGATCCGCGCCCGATAGATCCGCGCCCCGCAACCGCGCGAACCGCAGATCAGTGCAAAAGAGTGAGGCGCCCCGCAAATTGGCGCCGCGCGCCGAGCAGCCGCGCATACGCGCGCCGGTGAAATCCGCGCCGGCGAAATCGAGCCCGTCGAGATCGGCCCCGGCGAGATCCTGGAACGTGAACTTCGCGCGCTGCCCATAGGGCTCGCCCTTACGGAAACGCGCATGCGAATGCGCCATCTCGCGCAGCGCGACGCGGTCGAGCTTGAGATGTCCCGCGGCCGTCACGCGACGTTCTCCCACGGATGGATCGGCGGCGGACCGCTGCGCGCACGCCATGGCGGCAACGACACCCATACGTCGGTCCCCGAACCCGGCACGCTGTCGACGGCGAGCGTGCCGCCGTGCAACTCGGCGAGCAGGCGCACAATCGACAAGCCGAGCCCCGTGCCTTTCTCGCCGCGAACGCCTTCGCTGGACGTCGCGTAAAGCTGCGTCACGCGCGCGAGCGTGGCCGCGTCCATTCCCGCCCCGGTATCCGACACGCCGAATCCCGGCGCGCCATCGGCGGAGACGCGCGCGGCCAGACGGATCGTGCCGCCCGCTGGCGTGAACTTCCCGGCGTTCGACAGAAGATTGATCGCGATCTGGCGCAACGCGCGCGGATCGGCGAAGATGGAAAGATCGGCCGGCAGATCGAGTTCCAAATTTTGCCGGTTACGCTCGGCAAGGCCGCGAACCGTCGCTGCGGCGACCTTCAGCACGCCGGCGAGATCGCAGACTTCCTCCTCCAGCGCGTACTGCCCCGAGGAGAAGCGCGCGACGTCGAGCGTTTCGACGACCAGCTCGCTCAAATGGATCGCGGCGGTGTGTATGTCGCGTGCATAGTCGACATAGCGCGGATTTCCCATCGGACCGAACTTGCCTTCGGCCATGATCTCGGCGAAGCCGGCGATCGCGTTCAGCGGGCTGCGGAATTCGTGAATCAACTGCGCCATGAAATCGCGCTGCCGCGCGATACGCGCATGCGCTTCGGCGAGTTCGGCGCGCAACGCTGCGATTTTGGGACCATCTTCCATCGGAAAAATATGGCACGCGGCGATGAACCGATGTTTAACGCGTCATGCTGGCGCGGCATCCTCGATATGCAATTGTATGCGCTGCGCGCCGCGCCACGTGTCGCGCTTCAAACGTCCGGCGATATGTAGCGCCGCACCATCGCCGCGCAGCAAGATCGTACCCAATGGCGAATTAGCGGACCGAAAGGCGATGCCCGCAAGCCTTGCGCCGCGCGCGTCTTGCAAAAAGCAACGGACATGATCGGTACCGACGATATCCGCCTTCGCGATCCGCAAATTCGCGAAAGCGAAGCGCGGCTCCGGATTGCCCATGCCGAAGGGGCCGACCTTTTCGATCTCGTCGAGGAGTCCGATGGTCGCACCTGCGAGCGACAGCGCGCCATCGAGGTCATAGGTCGAGACTCGCG
This sequence comes from Tagaea sp. CACIAM 22H2, assembly GCA_014444615.1. Lineage (GTDB taxonomy): Bacteria > Pseudomonadota > Alphaproteobacteria > CACIAM-22H2 > CACIAM-22H2 > Tagaea. The sequence goes on from PVXE01000044.1 coordinate 8,293, forward strand.
GCGCGTCCGAAAAATATCCGGCGACGCGCGCATTCAGGAACCGCTGGAGCGCGGGCAGCGCATCGCGCGCGACGGTCAATCCCGCCGCGTTGGCGTGGCCGCCGCCATTGATCAGCAAGCCTTCGGCGCGCGCCGCGATGGTCGCGGCCCCGATATCGAACCCCATCGCCGAGCGTGCCGAGCCCTTGCCGATGTCGCCGTCCAGCGCGATCACCAAAGCGGGGCGATCGTATTTTTCCTTGAGGCGGCTGGCGACGATGCCGATCACGCCGGGATGCCAGCCCTCGCCCGCGACGCAGACGAAATCCGATCGGCCCATCGCCTCGGCTTCGTTCAACGCCGCTTCCAACACCTCGCCTTCGATGCGCTGGCGCTCGCGGTTATAGCCGTCGAGCTTGCGAGCGATCTCCGCCGCTTCCAGCGGATCTTGCGTCGTCAGCAAGCGCGTGCCGAGATCGGCCTCGCCCACGCGCCCGCCGGCGTTGACGCGCGGGCCCAGCGTGAATCCCAGATGGAAGGCTTGCGGCGTTTCCGAAAGCCCGGCGACATCGGCAAGTGCGGCGATACCAGGTCGCGTGCGCGCCGCGATCGCCTTCAAACCTTGCGCGACATAGGCGCGGTTGACGCCGGTCAGCGGCACCACGTCGCATACCGTGCCGAGCGCCACGAGATCGAGCAGCCCGAGCAAACCTTCGTTGTCGAGATGCGCGAGGCCTTCGTCGCGCAAACGGCGATTGACGGCGACCGCGAGCAGGAACGCCACGCCGACCGCCGCCATCTGCCCATGCGCGCCGCTTTCGTCGAGCCGGTTCGGATTGACGATGGCGAGCGCCTTGGGCAGTTGCGGCTCGGCCGCGTGATGATCGACCACGATCATGTCGAGGCCTGCGTCGCTCGCCGCCTGCAACGGCGCATGCGCGGTCGTGCCGCAATCGACGGTCACGGCGACACCCGCCCCGTCGGCTTTCAGTTTCAGCAAGGCCGGCGCGTTGGGGCCGTAGCCTTCCTTCATCCGGTCGGGGATATAGACGACGCTTTCGCCGCCGACGGAATCGAAGAAGCCGCGCAGCAACGCCGACGACGTGGCGCCGTCGACGTCGTAATCGCCGAACACGGCGATCGTCTCTTTGGCTTTGATCGCGGCGACCAGGCGCTGGGCCGCGCGATCCATATCCTTGAAGCCGAACGGATCGGGCAGCGCATCGCGCAGGCGCGGCTCAAGGAAACCCGGCGCCGCGTCCGCATCGACGCCGCGCCCGGCCAGAATGCGCGCGACGATTTCGGGCACGCCCAAACGCTGGGCCAGCGCCAACGCCGCGCGCTCGTCCGCCAGCCTCGGCCGCCAGAACCGGCCGAGGGCCGAACGCTGGACGCCGAGGAAAGCGGCGGCGTCCATCAGGGACCCGGTTTGACCGCGTAGTTGTGCGTCGCTTCGATCGTGCGCACGGTGCCGGTCTTGGAGCGCATGATGATCGAATGCGTCGACGCGCCGTTCTGGAAGCGGCGCACGCCCTTCAACATCGTGCCATCGGTCACGCCCGTGGCGGCGAACATGACGTCGCCCTTGGCGAGATCGAGCAGACCGTATTTGCGGTTCAAATCGGTGATGCCCAGACGCTTGGCGCGGCCGCGCTCGTCGTCGTTGCGGAACAACAGACGGCCTTGGATTTGGCCGCCGATGCAGCGCAACGCCGCCGCCGCAAGCACGCCTTCGGGAGCACCACCCGAGCCCATATAGATGTCCACACCCGACTCAGGGCGCGACGTCGCGATCACGCCCGACACGTCGCCGTCCGAGATCAGCATGATGCGAGCACCCGCCTCGCGCACCTTGGCGATCAATTCCGTATGGCGCGGCCGGTCGAGGATGCAGGCGACGATGTCCGACACGTCCAGGCCTTTGGCCTTGGCCAGCGCCTTCAAATTCGCTTCCGGCGTGGCGTCCAGATCGACCAGATCGGCGGGCAATCCGCCGCCCACCGCGATCTTGTCCATATAGACGTCGGGCGCGTTCAAGAAGCCGCCCTGCTCGGCCATCGCGATGACGGCGAGCGCGTTGGGCCCGCCCTTGGCGGTGATCGTCGTGCCTTCGAGCGGATCGAGCGCGATATCGACCTTGATGCCGCCTTGGCCGACCTTCTCGCCGATATAGAGCATCGGCGCTTCGTCGCGCTCGCCTTCGCCGATCACGACGGTCCCGTCGATGGCGAGGGAGTTGAGCGCGCGGCGCATATGGTCGACGGCGGCCTGGTCGGCGGCCTTCTCGTCGCCGCGGCCCATCAGGCGCGACGCGGCGAGAGCCGCCGCTTCGGTCACGCGCACGACCTCCATGGCGAGGTTGCGATCGAGGCTGATGGCGGTGGGGCTGGGCAAGATGTTTCCTCCCGTCAGAAACGTTCGATCCGGACGACGTGCGGCTCTTCGAGCACGGCGCCGAGTTTGGAAATGCGGTCGAGGGCGCGGCGCATGCCCGCTTCCTCGGTCTCGTGCGTCACCAGCACGACGGGCACGCGCTCGCCCGGCGCACGGCCGCGCTGGAGCATCGAGGCGAGGCTGACGTTTTCGTCGCGCAACGTGGCGGTCACGTCGGCCATCACGCCGGGCCGATCGACCACGTCGAGACGGATATAGTAGCTGCCTTTGCGCGCCGCGATCGGCAGGCGCGTGGGTGCGGCGAGTTCGGCGGCGGGCAATTGGAACGTCATCGGCCGGCGGCCATGCGCGATATCGACGATATCGGCGACGACGGCCGAAGCCGTCGGCCCCGCCCCCGCTCCACGCCCTTCGCAAACGAGGCGCCCGACGAAATCGCCTTCGGCGACGACGGCGTTGTAGACGTCCTCGACATGCGCGATCGGCGTTTCCAGCGGCACCATGCACGGATGCACGCGCTGCATCAGCCCCGCCTCGGTCAGTTCGGCGATGCCCAGCAGCTTGATACGGAAGCCGAGCTCGCGCGCGAACTGGATGTCTTCCGAACCGATGCGCCGAATGCCTTCGACATGCACGCCGGAGAAATCGATGCGCGTGCCGAACGCCACGCCCGCGAGGATCGCGAGCTTATGCGCAGCGTCGATACCGTCGACGTCGAAGCTGGGATCGGCTTCGGCGTAGCCCAGCTTCTGCGCGTCGGCCAGCACATTGGCGAACGCCTCGCCCGATTTGCGCATCCGCGTGAGGATGTAATTGCACGTGCCGTTGAGGATGCCGTAGACGCGCGAAACACGGTTGCCGGCGAGGCCTTCGCGGATCGCCTTGATGATCGGAATGCCGCCCGCGACCGCCGCTTCGTAGGCGATGGTCAGGCCCTTATCCTCGGCGATGCGCGCGAGCTCCGTGCCGCGATGGGCGAGCAACGCCTTGTTCGCTGTGACGACATGCTTGCCCGCCTTCAACGCGGCTTCGACCGTCGCATGCGCGATGCCGTCGGCGCCGCCGATCAATTCGACGACCACGTCGCATTTGGCTTCGGCGGCCATGCGCGACGCGTCGTCGTACCATTCGACCTTCGAAAGATCGACGCCGCGATCCTTTTTGCGTTCGCGCGCGGCCACGGCGACGACCCGCAAGGGCCGCCCGCCGCGCCGCGCGATCAACGCGCCATTGGCTTCGATCAACTTGATGACGCCAGCGCCGACCGTGCCGAGGCCGGCGACGGCGATGTCGAGAGGTGCGGCGCTCATGCGTGCTTCTTTGCGAGTTTTTGCGTCGGCGGTTCGGGCAAGCGGTCGGGTGCCGCCATGAACGCCTTGATCTGGCGTACCGCCTGACGGATGCGGTGCACGTTTTCGACCAGCGCCATACGGACATGCGTGTCGCCGTATTCGCCGAAGCCGATCCCCGGCGCGACGGCGACATTGGCCCCGGCCATCAAACGCTTCGAGAATTCGAGCGAACCCAGATGCGCGAATTGCGGCGGGATCGGCGCCCAGGCGAACATCGACGCGGGCGGGCTCGGCACGTTCCAACCGGCTTGCGCCAAACCTTGGATCAGGACGTCGCGGCGCTGACGATAGATCTCGCGCGCTTCGGCCACGCATTCCTGCGGCCCGTTGAGCGCGGCGGTGGCCGCGACCTGCACGGGCGTGAAGGCGCCGTAGTCGAGATAGCTCTTGATGCGCGACAAGGCCTTGATCAGCGTCTTGTTGCCCGCGGCGAACCCCACGCGCCAGCCCGCCATCGAATACGTCTTCGACATCGACGTGAACTCGACCGCGACGTCCTTGGCGCCGGGGATTTCCAAAATCGACGGCGGCGGATTGCCGTCGAAGAAAATCTCCGAATACGCCAGATCCGACAGGATCCAGATCCCGTGCGCGCGGCAATAGCCGACGCAACGCTCGTAGAAGCCGAGATCGACGACCTGCGCCGTCGGGTTCGACGGGTAGTTCAAGATCAGCGCGACGGGCTTGGGCACCGAATGCTTCACCGCGCGCTCCAGGCTCGCGAAGAAGACTTCCACGCCTTCGGGTGTGGACACATCCGTCGGCAGATGGCGGATCGAAGCGCCCGCCATGATGAAGCCATAGGGATGGATCGGGTAGCTCGGGTTCGGCACCAGGATCACGTCGCCGGGGCTGGTGATCGCCTGCGCAAGGTTGGCGAGGCCTTCCTTCGACCCCAGCGTGACGATCGTTTCCGTTTCCGGATCGAGATCGACGTTGAAGCGGCGCGCGTAATAGGCGGCGTGCGCCTTGCGCAAACCGGGAATGCCGCGCGACGTCGAGTAACGATGCGTGCGCGGATCCTGCACGGCTTCGGTCAGCTTCGCGACGATATGCGGCGGCGTGGGAAGGTCGGGATTGCCCATGCCGAGATCGACGACGTCATCGCCCGCTGCGCGTGCCGTTGCCTTCTGCGCGTTCACTTCGGCGAACACGTAGGGCGGCAGGCGCTTGATGCGATAGAACTCGTCGTTCATGGCACGCTTTTGACCTTCTAAAGGGTTGACCGGAGTCGGGATATCCGCCACCGGGAGGGTCTATCTACATCGCTGGGCCGGGCCGCGCACCCGAAAAAGGGACCTCCTTAAGACTTTGCTGTCCCATGACAATCGGCGCGGACCGGCCCTGATTTCGCCATGTTCGGCGACGCCGCGCCGGGCGCGCGCGATGCCACAACGATACCGCCCCGATTCCGGCGCGGAATCGCCCTCGGAATTTCAACCGCATTGAAACCGGGCGCCGTGTGGCGTTACGAGCATAGGGTCGTATTTTCGAATCCCGCCCGCGCGGGTCCACAACTCGTCGAAAAGGCCCTTCCCATGACCAAGATCCGCTGCGTGTCGCCGATCGATGGCTCGATCTACGCCGAACGCGAGACGCTGACGCCGGACGCGGCCCAAGCCGCCGTCGCCCGTGCCCGCAAGGCGCAGCCCGCCTGGGCCGCGCTGCCGCTGGACACGCGCATCGCCAAGGTCATGGCCGCGATCGAAGCGCTCAACGGTGAAAAGGACCGCATCGTCGAGGAGCTTGCTTGGCAGATGGGCCGCCCCACCCGCTTCGGCGGCGAGTTCGGCCCGATGAACGAGCGCGCGCGCTACATGACCTCGATCGCCGCCGACGCGCTGGCGCCTCTTGTCGCCGAATCCTCGGATATGTTCGAGCGGCGCATCGAATGGCAGGCGCAGGGCGTCGTGCTGGTCATCGCGCCTTGGAACTATCCCTACATCACCGCCCTCAACACCATCGTGCCGGCACTCGTCGCGGGCAACGCGGTGGTGTTGAAGCACGCGAGCCAAACCGTGCTGGTCGGCGAGCGTATCGCCGACGCGATGCTGAAGGCGGGCGTGCCGGCCGAGATTTTCCAGAACCTCGCCCTCGACCACGCGACGACCGAAGCGCTGATCCGCTCGCGCGCCTTCGGCTACATCAACTTCACCGGCTCGGTCGAAGGCGGCAAGGCGATCGAACGCGCGGCGGCGGGCACGTTCACCGGCATCGGGCTCGAGCTTGGCGGCAAGGACCCCGGCTATGTCGCCGAGGACGCCGATCTCGATTGGGCGGTCGACGTGCTGATGGACGGTGCGATGTACAATGCCGGGCAATGCTGCTGCGGCATCGAGCGCATCTATGTCCACGAGCGCCTCTATGACGATTTCGTCGCCAAGTCGATCGCGTGGGTCAACGGCTTGAAGCTCGGCAATCCGCTCGACGCCGCAACGACGCTGGGGCCGATGGCCCATGCCCGTTTCGCGAAAACGGTCCGCGATCAAACCGCCGAGGCGATCGCCGCCGGTGCGGTTGCGCATATCGAGCGGCAGAATTTCCCCGCCGACGACGGCGGCGCCTATCTGATGCCGCAGATCCTGACCAAGGTCGATCATTCGATGCGGGTGATGCGCGAGGAAAGCTTCGGCCCGGTCGTCGGCATCATGCCGGTGAAGAACGACGAACAGGCCCTCGCGCTGATGAACGACAGCGATTACGGCCTCACCGCGTCGATCTGGACCGGCGACGCCGAACGCGCCTATGCGCTGGGGTCGAAGGTCGAGACCGGGACCGTATTCATGAACCGCGCCGACTATGTCGATCCGGCGGGCTGCTGGACCGGCACCAAGGACACGGGGCGCGGCGGGTCCCTGTCAGTGCTGGGTTTCCGCGCCGTCACCCGGCCGCGCACCTACCATCTGCGCAAGCGCAAGCCGTAGGAATGGATCGGACGGAACCGGTCCGATAGAATTCCATTATCGCCCATATCCGGCAATTGGATTGGACCCCTATCTCGAAAACTGATCCTATTGCCGGACAAACTAGGGAGATGTCGGCAATGTCGGAACGCAAACTCTATATCAAATTCCTCGAAACCAACGTCACGGGCATCATCTCTCTTTATCAGGATGTCGCGCCGAAGACTTGCGATGCGATTTGGGGGGCGCTGCACAAGCCGATCCAGTGGCCGGCCCTGCACGCCGCGTTCACCGGCCCCGAAATCATGATGGGCCTGCCCGAGAGCGCGCGCACCTTCGATCCGCGCTCGATCGGGCCGGAAAACATCACGAGCTTCCCGTCGCCGGGCGAGTTGCTGTGGTTCTATCAGCCCAAGAACTACTTCAAGATGGACCCGGACGAATTCTGGGAAGTGGGTCTGGTCTATGGTGAAGGTGCGCGCACCGCCGGTCCCACCGGCTGGACCGCCCCGAATTTCTTCGCCAAGGTCACCGAGAACTTCCCGGCCGTCGTCGAACAATGCCGCATCATCCGCCGCAAGGGCGAGAAGATGGTGGAATTGGGCCGCGTCACCTGATGCCGACCGGGGCGCGGGACGTCCCGCGCCCCGTCCGTTTCCAACGCAAGAATAGAAAGGGAAGCATCATGTCCATTACCGCTCGCCTCGCCGCTGCCGCCGCGTTGGCCGTCGCCGCCGTCCCGGCCATGGCGCAGGAACTGACCATCAACTCCTTCGGCGGCGCTTACGAACAAGCGCACCGCAAATGCGTCATCGATCCGTTCATCGCGGCAACGAAAGCCAAGGTGAATATCGTCACCGCGTATTCGGCCGACGCTTTCGCCCAGATCCGCGCGCAGAAGGCCGCGCCGCAATACGACGTGATCCACTTCTCCGGCGGCCAGGAAATTGTCGCGGCGAAGGAAGGGTTGCTCGCCCCGCTCGATCCGAAGCTCGTGCCCAACCTCGCGAAGATCTACGACTTCGCCAAGGAAGGCTTGGCGACGGGCCAAGGCCCCGCCTATCAGATCGCCGCGGTCGGCCTCGTCTATTCGGCCGACAAGATGAAGACCCCGCCGACGAAGTGGGCGGACCTGCTGAAGCCGGAATACAGCGAGCATCTCGTGCTCACCGATATCTCCAACGGCTACGGCATGATCGGCCTGCTGATGTTGAACAAGATTTCGGGCGGCACGCTCGACAACATCAAGCCGGGTCTCGACGCGATCCAGAAGCTGCTGAAGCAAGGCGCCGTCATGGTGTCGAAGTCGCCCGAAATCCAGGCCGAGTTCGCGCAGAACGGCGCGTGGCTCGCCCCCTACGCTTCGGACTATGCCCACACGCTGAAGGTCGCCGGTCTGAACGTGAAGTTCGTGCCCGGCGCCGAAGGCACGCCCGCCAGCTTCATCACGACGAACCTCGTCGCCGGCCGCCGCAACACGGAACTGGCGTCGAAGTTCATCGATATCCAGCTGTCGGCGCCCGCCCAGGCGTGCTTCGCCGACGCGCTGCGCTACACCCCGACCAATTCGGAAACGGTGTTGAGCGCCGAGGTCGCGGCGACCGTCGTCTACGGCAAGGACGCGGCCGCCGGTCTGATGCGTTTCGACCCGGTCGCCATCGAAGCCAACCGTTCCGCCTGGACGGAAGCCTTCGGCAAGGCGATCGCGCGCTGATCCCGCAGACGGCACCCTGCCGGTTCGCCGGCGGGGTGCCGACGGCCACCGGCGGGAAAGGTATTCGACGCGCATGACGGACCGCCGCGAAACATGGCTGCTGCTTGCGCCGGGGCTGCTGTTGCTGGCCCTCGGTTTTTTGCTGCCGATCGCGCGGATGCTGGCCCTGTCGGTCGATGGGCCCGACGGTTTCACGCTCTCCGCCTTCGCCCGGTTTTTCCAGGACGGCTATTATCCGTCGATCCTGTGGCGCACCGTCTGGCTCGCGTCGATCATCACCGCGATCTGCGCCGTGATCGGCTTTCCGATGGCCTACATCATGGCGCGCTGCAATCCGACCCTGCGTCTGTGGCTGGTGATGCTGGTCATCCTGCCGCTGATGACGTCGGTCGTCATCCGCACCTTCGGCTGGATGGTGCTGCTGTCGCGCAGCGGGCTCGTGTCGCGCACGATCCGCGATATGGGCTTCGGCGGGCGCAGTTTCCAACTGATGCAGACCGAAACGGCGATCGTCATCGGTATGGTCCAAGTGCTGCTGCCCTTCATGGTGCTGTCGCTGATGGGCGTCATCGGCCGTCTCGACCCGCGGCTGGAGGAAGCCGCGCGCACGATGGGCTGCACGTTCCTCGGCACGATGCGCAGCGTCGTGCTGCCGCTCGCGGTGCCGGGCCTCGTCGCGGGCTCGCTGCTCGTCTTCACCCTCGCCGCGTCGTCCTTCGTGACGCCGTCGCTGCTCGGCGGCGCGCGTCTCGAAGTGCTTGCGGGCGCCGTCTACAAGAACGTGACCCAGACGCTGGATTGGAACTTCGCCGCCGCGCAGGCGACGATCCTGTTCGCCGGAATCGCACTCATCCTCGTGCCGTATCTGCGGCTGGGCGGTAACCGCCATGGTTAAAGCCGTTCCGCTCTGGCTGCGCGCGGCGGCCGTCGTCTTCCTGCTGCTTCTGGCGACGTTCCTGCTCGCACCGCTCGTCGTGGTCGTCGGCGTGTCGGTTTCCGAAAGCCAATTCGTCGTCTTTCCGCCGCAAGGCTTCACGCTGCGCTGGTACGAGAACGCGCTTTCCAGCCAGGCTTATGTCGACGCCTTCAAGCTCTCCGGATTGTTGGCCATACTGGTGACGTTGAGCGCCACCATCATCGGCGGCGCGGCCGCGATCGGGATTTCGCGCTTCCGCAAGCCCGGCGGCGCGCTGGAGACCGTGTTCCTGTCGCCGCTCGTCCTGCCGTCGATCATCTTCGCGATCGGCCTGTTGATGCTGTGGAGTGCGGTGTTCGGACCGACATCGTTCCTGACGCTGTGGATTGCCCATACGGTCGTCGCCATTCCCTATGTCGTTCGAACGACACTGGCCGTTCTGGCCGAAAGCGACCCGTTTCTGGAGGAAGCCGCGCGCACCATGGGCGCCAATCGATTGCAGCGCCTGTGGTTCGTGACGCTGCCGCAATGCCGGCCGGGACTGGTGGCGGGCGCCTTCTTCGCCTTCAACATTTCGTTCGACGAAGCGGTGCTGTCGCTGTTCTTGCGCACGCCGCGCCTGACCACCCTGCCCGTCCATATCTACGGTCAGCTCGAATTCTCGCCCGACCCGACCGTGGCGGCGGTTTCGACGCTGATGATCCTCATCACCATCGCGCTCATGCTGGTCCTCGACCGCACGCTGGGCCTGACACGTTTCGCGAGCGCTTGATATGTCCGACCTCACGCTCACCGGCATCCGGAAATCCTACGGCAAAACCGACGTGCTGCACGGCATTGACCTTGCGATCCGCTCGGGCGAGTTCGTGTCGCTGCTCGGCGCCTCGGGCTGCGGCAAGACGACGTTGCTGCGCATCGTCGCGGGGCTGGAATCCGTGTCGGCCGGCGCGGTCGCGATCGGCGGCGAAGAGGTCACGCATCTGCCGCCCGAAAAACGCGACATCGCGATGATGTTCCAAAGCTACGCGCTGCTGCCCCATCTTTCGGTCGCCGAGAACGTGCGCTTTCCCTTGCGCATGCGCGGGCACGGATCGCGCGCGGACCAAGCCCAGCGCGTAAAGACCGCGCTTGAAGTCGTGCGCCTCGATACGATGGCGGATCGCCTGCCGCGGCAGTTATCCGGCGGCCAGCAGCAGCGCGTGGCGCTCGCGCGCGCCATCGTCTCCAATCCGCGTGTGCTGCTGCTCGACGAGCCCCTGTCCAATCTCGATGCGCGCCTGCGCGAGGAAATGCAGGTCGAACTGATCGAAATCCATCGCCGCCTGCGCTTGACCACGCTGTTCGTCACCCACGACCAGGACGAAGCCTTGTCGCTGTCCGACCGCGTCGTGCTGATGAATGGCGGGCGCATCGAGCAGGAAGGTGCCCCGCGCGCGCTTTACGATCGCCCCGAAACGGCGTTCGCCTCGTCGTTCTTGGGGGCCGCCAATCTGATCCCGGTCACGATCGCGGCGGGCGAAGCGGTGTTCGCCGACGGCCAGCGCTTGGCGCTTGGCCAAGGTGCCGCGGCCGGGCCCGCGACACTGGCGATGCGCCAGGAGGATATCGAGCTTTCCCGCGTCGGCGGCGCGCTGCGCGCGAAGGTCGTCACGCGCGTCTATCTCGGGTCGCGCCATCGCTACATTCTCGATCTCGCGGGCCAGCGCATCTCCGTGCTCGCCGCGAACTCCCTGACGCTCGAACCCGGCGACGACGCGACGCTATCGATCTCCGCGGGCCGGACGCGTATCCTGCCGGCATGAGCCGCAAGAGCCGCGACGGCCGCAAATCCCCTTCGCCGCGCGCCGGCGCGCCGGCGGACAAGAACGCCGCCGCGCAAGGCCGTGCACTGCGCCTGCGCTCGGGCGATATGCGGACCTTCGCGGTTCTGACCCGCACGCGGCATTTCCGCCGCGCGGCGGAAGAACTCGCCTCCACCCAGCCCGCGATATCGGCGCGTCTCGCCGCGCTGGAAAACGAACTCGGCGCCAAGCTCGTCGAACGCGGCGACGGCGCCTTCCGGCTGACCGACGCGGGCGAAGCGGCACTCGCAACGTTCGACAAGGTTTTGAGCGAACTCGACGCGCTCGGCGCCCGGCTGCGCGGCGAGGTCGAGCCGGCCCCCGCGACCTTGCGTATCGGCGCGATCGATTCCGTCGTCTCGACCTGGATGCCCGATCTGTTGAAGGCTCTGCAGCGCGATCTGCCGCATCTCAAGATCGAGTTGACGGTCGACGGCACGCGGCCCCTCGCCGCCGGTCTGAAGAAAGGACTGCTCGACATCATCTTCGCCATCCAGCCGGTGGTCGACGACGGTTTCCGCAGCTTCAGCCCTTGCGTCCTTCAGATGATCTGGGCGGGGTCGCCGCGCTTGATCGATCCCGACCGCGCCTATGCGCCGCGCGACCTGGCGAACATGCCGATCGTCTCCTTCCCCAAGGATTCGCCGCCGTTTCAAATGATCGCGCCCTATTTCCACGACGAGCAGGTGCTGGCCGCGAAGCTCACGAGCTGCAATTCGCTCTACGCGATCATCAATCTGATTTTGGACGGCTTCGGCATTGCGGCCCTGCCGACGGTATCGATCCGGCGCGAACTCTCCGCCGGGCGGCTCGTGCCGTTGAAGGTGCTCAAGCACTTCCCCGCCATGCCGGTCGTTGCCTCGTATCAGGCGTTGAGTCACCAGGAGCAGATCCGCGCGGTCGTCGAACAGAGCCGGCGCGTCGCCGCCGAGTTCTGCGCGGCGGCCGCCCCAGGCACGGCGTGGATCGAATAACGCCTTAGTACTCGACCGAAATCCGGCCGGCGCGCAGCCAGCCTTGATCGACGACGATACGCGAGCGATCGAGGCCGAGCGTCTCAAGCTCGATCGCGATTGCCGCCATGCGCCGCGACGTCAGGCTCTGATCGATCGGCGACAGCGACTGGTTCGCGGCGGGCGTCACGCGCACGATGCCATTGCGCGATTGCGCCGCGATCACCGCCGCGCGCAGATCGTTCTTGGCCTGCGCCGTCAGCTGCACCGTGCCTTCGACGAAATCGACGCTTCCGACGATGGCGCCGATCGACGGATTCGCGCGCGCCGCTGGGGCAGCCGCGATTTGCGGCGGCGTCACCGGTACGGGGGCGACTTGCGGCGGCACGACGACCGGGGCCGGTGCCACGCTCGGGCGAAGAACAGGTGCCACGGCTTGCGGCGCAGGCGTCGCAACGGATGCGGGCGCGGGCGTCGGCGCCGGCGGCACGACGACGGGAACCGGCGCGGGTGCCGGTGCCGAAACCGGCACCGCGGGTGCGGCGACCGCCGCCGCGATGGCCGGCGGTTCGGGCGGGCGGGCCCCCGGATCGAGGACGGGGTCGATCGCGCGCAGTTTGGCGTCGAACTCAAGGGCGGCATCGCGCTGCTGCTCCAGCGTCCGGATTTCGGCCGCACGCGCCTCTTGCCCGCCGCGCGGCGGGCGCACCGGGAACGCGCCGAGATTGGGATATGGCGTGTTGCCGGGGTCCGGGGCGTCGAGCGCTTCGCGCCGTTCGGGCACGGGTGTACCGGTCACCGACGCGATCCCGTCGCCCACGGCGCGGCCCGCGGCGACGACGTTTCGCGTCACGACCTGGTCTGACCCGCACCCCGCCAGGAACGTAACCCCCAGCAAAACAAACGCGAATCCGGATTTAGGAGATTGAAACATTCCCCGAGTTATAATCAGATTGAGACAAAGACGCCAGTGCAGGGCCCCACGCCGGGGCCAAGCGGGAGAACACGCCGATGGCCGACAAACCCGATCGCGACGCAAAACTTCCCGATCCGGTCGAGATGTCGAAGATGATGACCGACATCGCCGAGCGCAGCCAGCGCGTGGTGACCGATTTCCTGTCGCGGCAAAGCCCGCTCGCCTTCGGCAATCCCGATCCGCTCAATCTCGGTCAGGCGTTCTTCGACATGACCGCGCGGATGATGCAAAACCCCGCGCGGCTGGTACAGGCGCAGATCTCGCTGTGGCAGGACTACATGTCCCTGTGGCAGTCGACGACGCGCAAGATGCTGGGCGAACAGTCCGAGCCCGTCGCCACGCCCAACGCCGACGACCGGCGCTTCAAAGACGCGCTGTGGGACGAAAACTACGTTTTCGACTTCATCAAGCAATCCTATCTGCTGTCGGCGCGTTGGCTGCAAAGCCGCGTGCGCGAGGTCGACGGGCTGGACGAAAAGACGGCGCGCAAGGTGGATTTCTATACCCGCCAATTCGTCGACGCGATGGCGCCGTCGAATTTCGCGATGACCAATCCCGAGGTTCTGCGCGAGACGCTGGATAGCGGCGGCGAAAATCTCGTGAAGGGATTGCAGAACCTGCTCGCCGATCTGGAGCGCGGGCACGGCAAGCTGCAAATCCGCATGACCGATATGGACGCGTTCCGCATCGGCGAGAACATCGCCGTCACGCCGGGCGCGGTCGTCTTCCGCAACGACCTGATGGAATTGATCCAGTACACGCCGACGACGGAAACGGTGGCGAAGACGCCGCTGCTGATCGTTCCGCCCTGGATCAACAAGTTCTACATCCTGGATCTGCGCGAGAAGAACAGCTTCATCAAATGGGCGGTCGGCCAGGGCCACACGGTGTTCGTCGTGTCCTGGGTCAATCCCGATTCCGAACTCGCCGAGAAAAGCTTCGACGATTACATGGTCGAAGGGCCGCTTGCCGCGATGGACGCGATCGAGAAGGCGACGGGCGAGCGCGAGATCAATCTGATCGGCTATTGCCTGGGCGGCACGCTGACGGCGTGCACCCTCGCCTATCTCGCGGCGAAGGGCGAGAAGCGCGTCGCCTCGGCGACGTTCTTCACCACGATGGTCGACTTCGCGGAAGCGGGCGAATTGTCGGTGTTCATCGACGAGGAGCAGTTGGCGGCCCTCGAGGAGAAGATGAACGAGCGCGGCTTCCTCGACGGCGCCGACATGGCGAACACGTTCAACATGCTGCGTGCCAACGACCTGATCTGGTCGTTCGTCGTGAACAATTATCTGCTGGGCAAGGAGCCCTTCCCGTTCGACCTGCTCTATTGGAATTCGGATTCCACGCGCATGCCGGCGGCGATGCATTCCTTCTATCTGCGCCAGATGTATCAGGAGAACCGGCTGTCGCGCGGCAAGATCAAGCTGCTCGGCACCAAGATCGACCTGACGAAGATCGATCTGCCGGTGTTCATCCTGTCGACGCGCGAAGACCATATCGCGCCGTGGAAATCGACCTATCTCGCCACGCAGCTTTATACGGGGCCGACGAAATTCTGCCTCGCCGCGTCGGGTCATATCGCGGGCGTGGTCAATCCGCCCGCGTCGGGCAAATACGGCCACTGGGTCAACGACCGTTTGCCCAAGAAGGCGGAGCAATGGCTGGAGACAGCGACGCAACGCCAAGGCTCGTGGTGGCCGACTTGGGACGAATGGGTGAAAGCCTATGCGGGCGAACAAATCCCGGCGCGCAAACCGGGCGACGGCGGGTTGAAGGTTCTTGGTCCCGCCCCCGGCACCTATGTGAAGGTGAAGGCGCAATAACAGACGAGATGCGTGTAATCCAATCCGAAATATGCTAGTGGAATCCGTAAGGCGCATCGCCACGTAGCGACGCGCCACCAGATGAGTCCAGAATGCCCTCGCCGTCGGTCGAGGGCATTTGTATTCGGAGGCTTGAATGGCGCGGTTTTGGGCAGGGCTGGGTTTTTCGGTCACACTCCTGGCGACGGGCGCGGTCAACGCCTTGTCACTGGAAGATTCCCGCCATCTTTTGAGCCGCACGGGCTTCGGCGCCACGGCCGCAGAAATTGCGGAACTCGCCCCGCTCGATCGCGCGCAGGCCGTCGAACTCCTGCTGTCGCGCATGCGCCGCGAGCCGTCGGTGCCGCAGCCCGAATTCCTGTCGAAGCCTTGGCCCGCCTATCGCGACTGGCCGAAGATGACGCAGGAAGAACGCGACAAGTTCATCCCCGCGCGCCGGCAGGAGCTGCAGCAGCTCAAAGCCTGGTGGTACGCCGAAATGATTTCCACACCGTCGCCGCTGACCGAGCGGATGACGCTGTTCTGGCACAACCACTTCGTCTCGGCGTTCGAAGCGGTGACCTATAACGTGCATCGCATGTCGGATCAGAACGCGCTGTTCCGCCGCGAAGCGGGCGGCAATTTCGCCGTGCTGGTCTACGAGATTTTGCGCGAGCCGATCATGCTGCGCTATCTCGACAACAACACCAATCGCAAGGGCCGCCCGAACGAAAACCTCGCGCGCGAATTGCTAGAGCTGTTCACGCTGGGCGAAGGCCATTACAGCGAGCGCGACATCAAGGAAATCGCGCGCGCGCTGACCGGGCGCGGCATCGAGGTAACGACCGATTTCGGCTATCGCTTCTTCCGCGGCAATTTCGACGACGGCACGAAGGAATTCCTGGGCCGCAAAGGCCAGTTCGACGCCGACGACGTGGCGCGCATCGTGTTGGAGCAAAAGCGCACGGCGCAGTTCATCGCCGAGAAGCTGTGGCGCGAATTCGTGTCGCCGCAATTGCCGCCGGAAGCGCAGATCGAACGCGTCGCCGCCGCGATGCGCGATTCCCGCTATGAAATCCGGCCCGCCTTGCGCGCGCTGTTCACGTCCGACGCGTTCTGGGCCAAGGAAAATCGTGGCGCGATCATCAAATCCCCCGCCGTACTGATCGCCGGTTTGCATCGCGATCTGGGCTTGCCGGTCGTCGATCTGCAAGCCCTGCCGGTCTACGGCAAGCGGCTGGGCCAGGATTTGTTCGAGCCGCCGAACGTCAAAGGCTGGCCGGGCGACACGATCTGGGTCACGCCCGCTTTGCTCGTGAACCGAAACGACGTGCTCACGCGCTTGCTCGCCAATCGCGATCTGGTGCCGTCGTCCAAAGGCCGCGCGCTCGCCGTGCGCGTCGCGGGCGACGCATGGCAAGGTCCGCCGCGCATGGTCGTCACGGTCGACGACGGCGCGCTCAAGGAAACGCGCGACATCGAATTTGCCAATGATTCGGAGAAATTCGGCGCGCTGGCCGACCGCACCGATTGGGCCTGGGGCGTGGTGCGCTTGCCCTATGACGGCCCCGTTTCGAAGGTGAAGATCGAGTTCGTCAACGATGGCGCCGCCCCGGTCGTCAATGGCGTGCGCAAGGGCGATCGCAATCTTTTCGTCGATTGGATCGAGATCGACGGCGAGACCTTCCCCGCGATCGCCGCGCAGCAAACCTTGAACAATCCCCAATGCGGCAAGGCGCGCGCGGGCGATCTCTATTGCGGCGGCAAGATCGAATTCGATCTCGCCGACATGCGCAAAGCCGGCGTGTCCTACACCGATCAACTTGCCGCCGGCGGGATGATGGGCGGCGACATGAACAACATGGCGGGCGGCATGATGATGGCCACGCCCGCTTCGACGCGCCCCGCCCCCGCGCGGCCGGCGATGAACCCGAACGAACGACCGGCCCCCGCCGCCATGGCCGGGATCGCGCGCGCGCGCCGCGACGTCTATCTCGACGCCGGCGCATGGCGCGCAAGCTTGCCCGCCCCGTGGCGCGAAGCGGGCCAGACATGGCGCGCGCTCGCGCCACTGCCGCCGGTCGCCGGACCCCTGCCCGCCGATTTCGAGGCCGCCTTGCGCGCTGTCGTTCTCGATCCCGTCTATCAGGTTCAGTGAGGAAGGAGATCATCATGGATCGTCGTCATTTCCTCTCCGCCGGGTCTTCCTTCGCCCTCGCAGGGTTTCTGGGCGCTTGCGCCGATCAAGGGGCGCGTCCCGCGACGGGCGGCGCGCAGACCGCCGCCGCACCGCAAGCCCCGCGCGCGGCCGTGCCGCGTTCGACCGGCGCCGCCGGTGCGGTCGACAAACGCATTCTGCTGATGGTCGAGCTGCATGGCGGCAATGACGGTCTCAACACCGTCATTCCGATCTCGCAGCCGGCCTACAAAGCCTTGCGGCCGGGCCTTGCCATCGATCGCGCGGCCGCGCTCGACATCGATCACGGTTTCGCGCTGCATCCGGCGCTGAAGCCGATCGCCGAGATCTACGATCGCGGCGAGCTCGCGATCGTCAACGGCGTGGGCTATCCCAAACCCAATCGCTCGCATTTCCGCTCGATCGAGATTTGGGAACAGGCAACCGCCAGCGACCAGTACGGCAGCGAAGGCTGGCTTGCGCAGGCGCTGCGCGAACATCCGATCTGGTCGAAGCGCGGCGGCGACGCCGATGCGTTGTCGATCGGCCAGGGCAATATCGGCCCGCTCGCCGGGATCGACGTGCGGCTCGTCACGATGCGCGACCCGCGCCAATTCCTGGCGCAATCCGAACGCCTGCGCGCCATGCCGGCGAACGCCGCACCCACGGCGGCGCTGGCGCATGTCGTGCGCACGCAAAACGAAGCGGTCGCGGCGGCCGACGCCGTGCGCCGCAAGCAAACCGGCCGCGAACGCTTCACCCGCAACTTCCCCGGCGACCAGTTCAACCGGGCGCTGGCCACGACCGCCGATCTGATCGCCGATGGCGTCGACGTGCCGGTGTGGAAGGTGCAACTCGCCGGCTTCGACACCCATGCCGATCAGCTCGGCCGCCATCAGCGTTTGATGACGCAACTCGCCCAAGGTCTTTCGGGCTTCCGCAAATCGATGATCGATCTCGGCCGCTGGAACGACGTGCTGGTCGTCACCTATTCCGAGTTCGGCCGCCGCGCGGCCGAGAACCTGTCGCGCGGGACCGATCATGGCGCGGCAGCGCCTCTGTTCGCGCTGGGCGGCTCGGTCGAAGGCGGGTTCAAGGGCACGGCCCCGGATATGGAGAAATTGGTCGAGGGCGATATCGACGCCACCACCGATTTCCGCCAGATCTATGCCGGCATCGTCGCCGATTGGTGGGCCCAGCCCGCCAACTTCCTGGCCAAGCAAGGACATACGCCGATCCGCCTCGCCCGCTCCCGCTCTGGTGTTGCGCCGCAAAAAGCCGTATAAGGGCGTCCCCTTTTTATAGGAAGGAGACGGGGACAATGAGCGACGTACGCGGCTACTCGGTCGCGATCGTCGGCGCCACGGGCGCCGTCGGGATCGAGATGGTGAAGGTTCTCCACGATCGGAAGTTTCCGGTCGCGGCGCTGAAACTTCTTGCCTCCGCGCGCTCGGCGTCCAAAAAAGTCACGACGCCCTATGGCGAGAAAACGATCGAGGAATTCTCGCTCGCCGCCACGAAGGGTGTGGACTTTGCGCTGCTCGCCGTCTCGGGCGAATTCGCCAAGGAATGGGCGCCCAAGATCGCGGCGCAGGGCACGACCGTCATCGACAATTCGTCGGCCTGGCGCTACGACCCCGCGATCCCGCTGGTGGTGCCGGAGATCAACGCTTCGGCCGCGCAGGGCCATCGCCTGATCGCCAACCCGAACTGCACGACCGCGATTCTGGTCATGCCGCTCGCCCCCTTGCACAAGGCGTTCGGCCTGAAGAAGGTCATCGTGTCGACCTATCAGGCCGCGTCGGGTGCCGGTGCCGAAGGCATGGCGGAGCTCGAGGACGGGTATCGCGCCTGGGCGCAAGGCGGGAAGATCGAGAACAAGGTCTTCGCGCATCCCCTGCCCTTCAACGTGATCCCGCATATCGATAGCTTCCAGGAGAACGGCTACACGAAGGAAGAGATGAAGGTCGTGTGGGAGACCCGCAAGATCATGGGCATCCCCGATCTGCTGGCGAGCTGCACGGCCGTGCGCATTCCCACTTCGCGCACGCATTCGGAAGCGGTGACGATCGAAACCGAGAAGCCCGTGACGGTGGAAGCCGCGCGCGCGGCGCTCGCCAACGTCCCCGGCGTGAAACTGGTCGACGATCCGGCGAACAAGCTTTACCCGATGCCGGTGACGGCGACGGGCAAATACGACGTCGAGGTCGGCCGTATCCGCCAAAGCCTCGTCTTCGGTTCGCACGGGCTCGACTTCTTCTGCGCGGGCGATCAGCTGTTGAAGGGTGCCGCCCTCAACGCCGTCCAGATCGCCGAATGCGTGCTGCCGGGCTTCAAGAAGCAAGCCGCCTAAGCACGCCATATTGACGCCACAGCGCCGGCGCATAGTCTGATGACTATGCGCCGGTTTCTTTTTGCCCTGATTTTTGTTTTCGCCGCGTCCCACGCTTATGCGCAGGACGTGAAGACGCTCGTCCAGCGCGATCTGGGCGAACCGCTCGCTTTGCTGACGCAGGATGCCGGCCGCTCGGCGGTCGAGCGTCAATTCGGCACCGCCTATGCGCGCGATTGGTGGAGTGCGACGGGTGCTATTCTCGACGACGCCAAGCGCTGGGCCGCCTATCTGGCCGAGCAGGGCCCGGAATGCGCCGCGATCAAAGCCCCCGAAGGCGACGCATCCTCCGGATGGGTCACCTGCCAAACCGGCATGAAAGAAGCCGCGACGGCGCTGGAGGCCGATCTCGCCCAGCTCGAAACCGCCTTGCCGGAATGGGAGCGCATGGTGCGCCAGATCGATACCGCCAACACCGCCGTATCGCCGCGCGTCGACCGGGCGCTGGCCGCGATCCGCGCCATCCGCGCGCGCTTGGCCGATCCCGGTTATTAGGCTTTGCGATATTCCTGGCCGAGGCCCACGTAACGGCGCATCGCCGTTTCGGCGCCTTCGAGTTCGGCCGGCGTCACGTTGCGGAAGAACTTGGCCGGGCTGCCGGCCCAAAGCTCGCCGGTCTTCACGCGTTTGCCGGGTGTGACAAGCGCGCCGGCGGCAACCCAACCGCCCTTCTCGACGACCACGCCATCCATCACACAAGCTTTCATGCCGATGAAGGCGTCGTCCTCGACGACGCAGCCATGCAGCAAGGCAAGATGCCCGATCGTTACGCGGTCGCCGATATAGGTGCCGTATTTCTCATAAGAGCAGTGGATGACCGTGCCGTCTTGCACGTTGGTATCGGCGCCGATGCGGATTTCGTGCACGTCGCCGCGCACGACGACGCCATACCAGATCGTCGCCCGCGCGCCGATTTCGACATTGCCGATCACGCGCGCCGTATCCGCGACGAAGGCCGAAGCGTCGATCTTCGGCGTCCAGTCCCGATACTTGATGGTCAAGCGAGGCCCAGCATCGTGCGGATATTCTGAACGGCCGCCCCCGAAGCGCCCTTGCCCAGATTGTCGAGCTTGGCGACCAGCACGGCGTGGCCGCGCTTGTCGTTGCCGAACACGCGCAGCTCCAGATTATTCGTGCCGTTCAGCGATTCCGCTTCCAGCTTGCCGTTGGCTTCGGCGGGAACGACCTTCACGTATTCGGCACCCGCGTAGTATTTCGACAGGATCGCTTCCAGATCCTTCGCCGCGGGCTTGCCGCCCAGCGTGTCGAGATGCAGCGGCACGCTGACCAACATGCCCTGACGGAAATTGCCGACCGACGGCACGAAGATCGGCCGCCGCGTCAGGCCGGTATGCGCGACGAGCTCGGGCACGTGCTTGTGCTCGAGGCCGAGGCCGTAAAGTTCGAAGCTCGGCGCCGTACCCGCGTCGTAGGCTTCGATCATCGACTTGCCGCCGCCCGAATAGCCCGACACGGCGTTGACCGTGAGCGGATAATCCTTCGCGATGACCCCGGCTTCAACCAAGGGCCGGATCAGCGCGATGGCGCCGGTCGGATAGCAGCCGGGATTGGCGACGCGCTTGGCTGCCGCGACGGCCGCCTTGTGGCCTTGCGACAATTCGGGGAAGCCATAGACCCAGCCGGGGGCCACGCGATGCGCGGTCGATGCGTCGACGATGCGCGGGCCCTTCGCGCCGAGCGAGTCGATCAGCGCGACCGATTCCTTCGCCGCGTCGTCGGGCAGGCACAGCACGACGAGGTCGACCGATTCGAACATCGCCTTGCGCGCGGCGGGATCCTTGCGCAACGCGGGATCGATCTGGCGCAGCGTCACACCGCCCAAAGCTTCCAAACGCTGACGGATGCCAAGGCCGGTCGTGCCGGCTTCGCCGTCGATGAAGATGGTCCGCGTCGCGGTCGTGCTGCCGTCCATTTCCGTCGCTCCTTATGGGCGGATGATAACCTAAAGATCGATCCGGTAAAAATGTGTGTCGACTTTCATGCGCGGAAATTCCGGCGGCAACTCGGCGGCGGCGATTTCCCGAAAGCCGTTGCGTTCGTAGAAACGTCTTGCCGCCTTGAGGATTTCGACGGTGCCCAACCGGATCGTCGAAATCCCTGCGCGCCGCGCATGGGCGATCAGCCTGTCGAGCAGGGATTGCGCGACCCCGAATTCGCGCCCGCGCCGGTCCGCGCGCACGAACATTTTGCGGATGACGCCCTGCCCGGATGGTGCTTCCAGCAAGCCGATCGAGCCGATCGGTGAACCGTCCAGATCGCGCGCGACCCAAAACTCCCCTGCCCCTTTACGGAAAAAAGTGGCGGGGTCCTGCAAATCGGGCTGGCCTTCGAAAGTGACGCCCACGCCGAACTCGCCGTTCTGGATGGCGAGGATCATCGCGGCGAGCGCGTCGCGGTCTTTCGCTTCATATGGGCCGATGTCGAACGCCATGCGTATCCCCGAAAAACGAAGGGCGCCGTTTCCGGCGCCCTTCGCAGTCGATCCAATTTTGAAGCGGATTAGCGCTTCGAGAACTGATGGCTGCGGCGCGCCTTGTGGCGGCCGTACTTCTTACGCTCGACCACGCGGCTGTCGCGGGTGAGGAAGCCGTGGCTCTTCAGCACGGGGCGCAGCTCGGGTTCGTAATACGTCATGGCCTTCGAGATGCCGTGCCGCACGGCGCCCGCCTGGCCCGACAGGCCGCCGCCGGCGACCGTGCACCAAATGTCGAACTGGCCGGCGCGGTTGGAAACCTGGAACGGCTGGTTGATCATCATGCGCAGGGCCGGACGCGCGAAATACACGGTCAGCTCGCGGCCGTTGACGATCATCTTGCCGGTGCCGGCCTTGATCCAGACGCGGGCGACGGCGTTCTTACGCTTGCCGGTCGCATAGGCGCGGCCGAACTTGTCGCGCTGCGGGGCGGCCGGGGTCGTGGAAGCCTGAGCTGCGGCGGCCGAAGCGGCGGCCATGGACAGGTCGGCGAGCGTGCGGCTCGTGGTCTTCGGCTTGGCGGCCTTCTCGGTCGAACGGGGTTCGGCCATGTTCAGGCGCTCCTCTTGTTCTTCGGGTTCATCGCGGCGAAGTCGATCGTCTTCGGGTTCTGGGCCGCGTGCGGATGATCGGTGCCGGCATAGACCTTCAGATGGGTCAGCTGACGGCGGGCGAGCGGGCTGTCCTTCTTGAGCATGCGCTCGACGGCGCGCACGATCAGGCGCTCGGGATGCTTCGACGACAGCGTGTTCTTCGCCGAAATTTCCTTGATGCCGCCCGGATGGCCGGTGTGCCAGTGGAACACCTTCTGGTCCATCTTGCGGCCCGTGAGGCGGACCTTGTCCGCGTTCACGACGACGACGAAGTCGCCGAGATCGAGATGGGGCGAGAAGCTGGGCTTGTGCTTGCCCTTGAGGCGCATCGCAATGAACGAAGCCAGACGGCCCAGCACGACGCCTTCGGCGTCGACCAGGATCCAGCTCTTGCTCTTCTGCGCCTCGGCGACGGTCAGATTCGGCGTCATCGGGGTTTCCAAAAATCAGAGTGAGGACCCGGCGCAAACCGGGTCCGAAGGTCGCGGGAATATGCTGATCGCGACGCGCAGCGTCAACGCGAAAGACGCAAGCGATTTCAATAGGTTTGCAGATACCGTATTATTTTACCGCACGCGAACGCGCTGATTTAACGGATTTATCCGCGACGGGCGGGATCGAGTAGGTTCCCGTCACATGCGCGACGGGCTCGCGCTCGCCCTTCGAATAGATCGCGACTTCCATCACCGCCAGGCGCTTGCCGAGCTTCAGGATGCGCCCGTCGGCGATCAAGTCCTTCGGCGCGGGCTTGCGCAGGAAGTTGATGTTGAGATTGGTCGTGACCGCGAGTTCGACGCGGCCGATCAAGCTCAGCACCACGACATACATCGTGAAATCGGCGAGTGCCATCATCGTGGGCCCCGAAATCGTGCCGCCGGGCCGCACGAAATCCGGCTTGTAGGGCATGCGCACGATCGCCTGCCCCGCCTTCAGCTTGTCGATTTTTGGCGACAAAGATGCGGCCACGGGCAGCGATTCCGCGACGATGTCGAAGATTTCGGTCTTGGTGATGCGGCTCATCTATCGTGCTTGCGTTGGCGTTTCGACGCGCCCAAATTGCCGTAAATAGACGCGGAGGAACAGATGCCCGATTCCGCTCTCGACACCTCGATTTTGCTGCGCAGCGACAAAGACGGCGTCGCGACCCTCACCCTCAACCGGCCCGATGCGCGCAATGCGCTGTCGGTGGCGCTGATGACGGCGCTGGAAGACGCGTTTGCGAAGCTCGGCGCCGACAAATCGGTGAAGGCGATCGTGATCGCCGGTGCGGGCCCCGCCTTCTGCGCGGGCCACGACCTGAAGGAAGTCCGCGCCAATCCGCAGCGCGAATTCTACGAAGCCTTGTTCGCGCAATGCTCGCGGCTGATGACGGCGATCGTGCGCTGCCCCAAGCCGGTCATCGCGCGCGTGCATGGCGTGGCGACCGCCGCGGGCTGCCAATTGGTTGCGAGCTGCGATCTCGCCGTCGCCGCATCCGATACGCGCTTCGCCACACCGGGCGTGAATATCGGCTTGTTCTGCTCGACGCCGATGGTGGCGCTGTCGCGCAACGTGGGCCGCAAGGCGGCGATGGAAATGCTGCTGACCGGCGACATGATCTCGGCCGAGCGCGCCGTCGCGATCGGCCTGATCAACCGAGCGGTGGTCAAGGCCGAGCTTTGCGACACGGTCGACCGGCTCGCGGCGCAAATCGCGAGCAAGTCGCCGTTGACGCTGAAGATCGGCAAGGAAGCCTTCTATCGCCAAGCGGAGATGAGCCTCGACGACGCCTACGCCTATGCCAGTCGCACGATGACCGAGAACATGCTCGCCCGCGACGCGGAGGAAGGCATCGACGCCTTCATCCAAAAGCGCCCGCCGGTGTGGGAAGGACGCTGAAATGGACCATAGCGATTACGCCGATTCTTATATCCGCGACATTCTGCGCGACACCAAGACCATCGCGATGGTCGGCGCCTCCACCAACTGGGCGCGGCCCAGCTTCTTCGCGATGAAGTATCTCCAAGCCAAAGGCTTTCGCGTGATCCCGGTTAATCCGGGCGCAGCTGGCCAAGACCTGCTCGGTGAGAAAGTCCACGCGACGCTCAAAGACATTCCGGAAAAGATCGACATGGTCGACGTGTTCCGCGCGTCCGAGCATGTCGGGCCGATCGCCGACGAAGCGATCGCGATCGGCGCCAAGGTGCTGTGGCTTCAGCTGGGCGTCGTCAACGAAGAGGCCGCGCGCAAGGCCGAGGCCGCCGGGATCAAGGTCGTGATGAATCGCTGCCCCAAGATCGAGTTCGGCCGTTTGTCGGGCGAACTGTCCTGGGGCGGCATCAATTCCGGCGTCATCACGGCCAAGCGGCCGCGCGTCGAGCGGCGGGTTTAAGCCGCCGCTTTCGCCGGCGCTTTCTTTATGCGGCCTTCGCCGCCAGGGCCGCCTTGATCGCGGCCAAAGCCGCGTCCGCCTTGTCCGCGTCCGGCCCGCCGCCTTGCGCCATATCCGGGCGGCCGCCGCCGCCCTTCCCGCCCAGCTCCGCCACGCCGATCTTCACCAGATCGACGGCGCTGACCGTCTTGGCGATATCCTCGGTCACCGCGACGACGATCGACGCCTTGCCTTCGTCGGTCGCGACCAGGGCGATCACGCCCGAGCCGATCTGCTTCTTGATCTCGTCGGCCGTGGCTTTGAGTTCGCGCGCGGGCGTGTTCTCGAGCTTGCGGCCCGCCCAATTGATGTTGCCGACCTTCTCGGGCCCCGACGACGATTTGCCGCCGCCGCCGACCGCAAGGGCGCGGCGGGCTTCGGACAATTCGCGTTCCAGCTTGCGCTTATCCTCGATCAGCGCGCCCACGCGCGCCGGCAATTCGGCGGGCGCCGCCTTGGCGATCATCGCCGCTTCGAGCAGCAGATCGGATTGCTGGGCGAGATAGGCGCGGGCACCCTCGCCCGTCACCGCTTCGATCCGGCGCACGCCCGCGGCGACGGCCCCTTCCGACACGATCTTGAACAGGCCGATATCGCCCGTGCGGCGCACATGCGTGCCGCCGCAAAGTTCGGTCGAGAAAGGTTGGGCCTCGAGATTGCCGCGCGCATAGCCCATCGCGACGACGCGCACTTCCTCGCCGTATTTCTCGCCGAACAGCGCGAGCGCGCCGGCTTCGACGGCGGCGTCGGGCGTCATCAAACGCGTGGTGACGTCCTGGTTTTCCAGGATGCGCTTGTTCACGTCGTCCTCGACCGCATGGATATCGTCGAGCGACAACGGCGTGGGCTGCGAGATATCGAAGCGCAGGCGATCGGGACTGACCAGCGAGCCCTTCTGCGTGACATGATCGCCCAGGCGGCGACGCAAGGCTTCGTGCAGAAGATGCGTCGCCGAGTGATTGGCGCGGGTACGGTCGCGGCGCGCGACGTCGATGCGCAGCTCGGCGAAGTCGCCGACCTTGATCGAGCCGCGCGTCACCGCGCCGATATGGACATGGACGTCGCCGGCTTCCTTCTGCGTGTCCGAAATCGCGATCTCGGCGCCGCCCGCGGTGAAGATCGCACCCGCGTCGCCGGTCTGGCCGCCGCTTTCGCCGTAGAACGGCGTCTGGTTGAAGACGAGTTGCACCTTCGCGCCGGCCGACGCGCTGTCGACCGGCTTGCCGTCGACGACAATGGCGACGAGTTGGCCTTCGGCAGCCTCGGTCTCGTAACCGAGGAATTCGGTCGCGCCGACCTTCTCGCGCGTTTCGAGCCAGATGCGGTCGCCCGCTTGCTCGCCCGACCCGGCCCACGACTTACGCGCCTCGTCCTTGGCCTTGGCCATCGCCGCGTCGAACCCGGCGGTGTCGACGGCGATGCCGCGCGCGCGCAGCACGTCTTGCGTCAGGTCGAGCGGGAAGCCGTATGTGTCGTAAAGCTTGAACGCGACGTCGCCCGCGAGCGAGCCGCCTTTGGACAGGCCCGACGTGCTTTCGTCGAGCAGCTTCAGGCCGCGGTCGAGCGTGGCTTTGAAGCGCGTCTCCTCCAGCTTCAGCGTTTCGGTGATCAGCGCCTGGGCGCGCAGCAATTCGGGATAGGCCTGGCCCATCAGATCCGCGAGCGTGGGCACGAGGCGGAACATCAGCGGGTCTTTGCAGCCGATGATATGCGCGTGGCGCATCGCGCGGCGCATGATCCGCCGCAGCACGTAGCCGCGGCCTTCGTTGGACGGCAGCACGCCGTCGGCGATCAGGAAGCAGGCGGAGCGCAGATGGTCGGCGATCACGCGATGCGACACCGCATGCGCGCCGTCGGCCGCGACATTCGACGCGGCGGCCGAAGCTTCGATGATCCGGCGCATCAGGTCGATGTCGTAATTGTCGTGCTTACCTTGCAGCACGGCGGTGATGCGCTCGAGCCCCATGCCCGTGTCGATCGAGGGCTTGGGCAGCGACACCCGATCGCCGGGGGCGCGCTGCTCGAACTGCATGAACACGAGATTCCAGATCTCGATGAAGCGGTCGCCGTCGGCATCCGCCGAGCCCGGCGGGCCGCCCGCGATCTTGGGGCCGTGATCGTAGAAGATTTCCGAGCAGGGGCCGCAGGGGCCGGTGTCGCCCATCGCCCAGAAATTGTCCGAAGTCGGGATGCGGATGATCTTCTCGTCCGGCAGCCCGGCGATCTTGCGCCAATTGCCGGCGGCTTCGTCGTCGGTGTGATAGACGGTGACGAGCAGCTTTTCCTTGGGCAGCCCGTATTCCTTGGTGATCAGGTTCCACGCGAGTTCGATCGCGCGTTCCTTGAAATAATCGCCGAAGGAGAAATTCCCCAACATCTCGAAGAACGTGTGATGGCGCGCCGTGTAGCCGACGTTTTCGAGGTCGTTGTGCTTGCCGCCGGCGCGCACGCATTTCTGCGAGGTCGCGGCCGTGGAATAGGCGCGCTTCTCCGCCCCCGTGAACACGTTCTTGAACTGCACCATGCCCGCGTTGGTGAACATCAACGTGGGATCGTTGCGCGGCACCAGCGGCGACGACGCGACCACCTGGTGGCCGTTCTTCGCGTAGTAATCGAGGAAGGTTTTGCGGACGTCGCTGGCGGAGGTCATGGGGCGGCGGCACTCGGAAATTGCTGCGGGACCGCCACATTTAACGGTCGCACCCGCCCCCGTCAAACCCCCGGCGCATAAACGAAAACCGGGCCGGCGGGGCGCACCACATGGGATTTACCGCCCGGCCGACCCGGTATGGGGCCCGGACCATCCCCCGGGATCGGAAAGATCAGGGGATGTGCGGGGCCAAAATCATCGGAAACGAGGAACCGGACCGGAAGCCCGGCGAGGCTTAGTTATCCCCGCCGGAGTTGTCCGCCATCATCGCGTTGGCGACGAGACCTGAATTGGCGCGAATGGCCTTTTCGATCGCGTCGGCGATTTCCGGGTGTTCCTTGAGGTAGTTGCGCGCGTTTTCGCGCCCCTGCCCGATCCGGTCGCCGTCGTAGGAGAACCAGGCGCCCGATTTCTCGACCACGCCGGCTTTGACGCCGAGGTCGATGATCTCGCCCATCTTCGACACGCCCTCGCCGTACATGATGTCGAATTCGACGACCTTGAACGGCGGGGCCATCTTGTTCTTCACGACCTTGACGCGCGTCTGGTTGCCCACGACGTCGTCCTTGTCCTTGATGGCGCCGATGCGGCGGATGTCGAGGCG
>PVXE01000045.1 GCA_014444615.1 Tagaea sp. CACIAM 22H2
CCGCATGATGCCCCACACCGTGCCGAACAGCCCGATGAACGGCGCCGTCGAGCCGACCGAGGCGAGGAACGTCATCTGCTTTTCGAGGCGATCCATCTCGCGCGACAGCGTGACCTGCATCACGCGCTCGATCCGCGCTTGCAGCGAGGCGCGCATCTGACCGGCGGCGACGAGGCCCTTGGCGGCCGAGCGGCGCCATTCGCGCATCGCGGCGCCGAACATCGCGGTCATCGGATCGGCGGGCTGGGCGCCGACGCGATCGTAAAGATCTTCGAGCGAACCGCCCGACCAGAACTGATCTTCGAACTGGTTCGCGGCGTTCTGCAGCTTGCGCAAGCGCAGCAGCTTGTCGATCACGATCGCCCAGGTCCAGAACGAGGCGACGACGAGCACGAGAACGACGAACTTGCCGACCAGATCGGCATGAAGGAACAACGCCCACGGCGTGAAATCCGGCACCCCCGAACTGGCGGCGGCAAGCGTATCGACGGTGTTATTCATGTCTTCTATTCCCGTTGCGGAATGGGGTTTGTCTCAAGGTTTCGTGACCAGAATGTGGCGCGACAAAGCTTCCTTTACGGTCGCGGGCCATCGGGTCGGTTTACCGTCCGCCAAGCCCACGCAGGCCAAGCGAACGTCGAGCACGGCGAGAACGGCCCCGTCGGCGGCGCGTTTGACGGTCTGGCGCGCCTCGGCGGAAGCCCCGCCCAGCGCCACCAATTGGCTTTCGACCGTCAATACGTCGTCCAGTCTCGCGGGCCGCAAATACTCGACCGACACGGCGCGCACGGGAAACGCGATACCGTCATCGGCGGCGATTTTCTGTTGGGAGATGCCGGCTTCGCGTAGGATTTCGGTGCGCGCCCGCTCGGCGAATTTCAGGTAATTGGCGTAGTACACGATACCGGCGGCGTCGGTATCTTCGTAATAGACCTTCATGTCGAGGCGATGAACGGTCATTCGGACTCGTCCTCGCGCGGCAGATCGAGAGCGGCTTGCGAACCCGCCGGCGCCTTCAAGCCCAGATGCGCCCAGCCCTTGTCGCCCAGCACGCGACCGCGCGGCGTGCGCAGCAACAGCCCTTCCTGAATGAGATAAGGCTCGATCACGTCTTCGATCGTGTCGCGTTGTTCGGCCAAGGCCGCCGCGAGCGTTTCCACGCCCACCGGCCCGCCGCCGTAATTCTCGGCGATGCACTTCATATAGCGCCGGTCCATCGCGTCCAGTCCGACCGCGTCGACTTCGAGACGGCGCAATGCCGCGTCCGCCGCCTTGCGATCGATGATCGAGGTTCCGGCCACCGACGCGAAATCGCGCACGCGGCGCAGCAGCCGCCCGGCAATGCGCGGCGTGCCCCGGCAGCGGCGCGCGATTTCCTTGGCCCCGTCGGCGGCGATCGAAAAACCAAGCACGCGCGCGGCGCGCAAGACGATCATCTCGAGTTCGGCGGGCGAATAGAAGATGAGCCGCAGCGGAATGCCGAAGCGATCGCGCAGCGGCGTGGTCACGAGGCCCGAGCGCGTCGTAGCGCCGACCAGCGTGAAGGGCGGCAGATCGATGCGCACCGAGCGCGCGGCCGGGCCTTCGCCGATGATGAGGTCGAGCTGGAAATCCTCCATCGCGGGATAAAGGATTTCCTCGACCGCCGGCGACAAGCGATGGATTTCGTCAATGAACAGCACGTCGCGCGGCTGAAGATTGGTGAGCAGCGCCGCCAGATCGCCCGCCTTGGCGATGACGGGGCCCGACGTCGCGCGGAACCCGACGCCAAGTTCCTTCGCCACGATCTGCGCCAGCGTGGTTTTGCCCAAGCCCGGCGGCCCGTGCAGCAACACGTGATCGAGCGCTTCGCCGCGCGCGCGCGCCGCTTCGACGAAGACGCGCAGATTTTCGCGGATTTGCTTCTGGCCGACGAATTCGTCCAGCGCCAGCGGCCTGATATGCCGATCCGGCCCGTCATCGGGCAGCGCCTCGCGCGACACGTCGCGCAGCGGTTTATCTTCGGCGGCGGCGGTCACGCGAGCTCACGCAACGCTTCGGGGATCAGCGCCTGCACGCCCGCATCTTCGCCCAAACGCTTGACGGCCTTGTTGGTCGCGGCGACCGCTTCGGCGCGCTTGTAGCCGAGATTGACCAGCGCCGAGACCGCATCCGCCGCTTGGTCCGTGGCGGGTGCCGCCCCCGGCAAGGCGGCCGGTGCGGCGGACGGTTTGCCCGCCGCGAGGACGATGCCCAGAGCCGCGACTTTGTCCTTCAGTTCCGACGCGATGCGCTGCGCGAGCTTGGGCCCCACGCCGTCGGCGCGCGTCAGCATCGATTTGTCTTCGGCCAGAATCGCGGCGGCGATTTCGCCGGGCGCCAAGGCCGACAGAAGCGCGAGGCCCGCTTTCGGCCCCACGCCCTGCACGCTCGTCAGCAGACGGAAGCAATCGCGTTCCTCGCGCGTCGCGAAGCCGAACAACTCGATCGCGTCCTCGCGCACGACGGTTTCGACATGGACGGCGCACGCCTCCCCTTCACCGCCGATCGCGGCGAGGGTGCGCGCCGACGCGCGCACGAGATAGCCGACACCGTTCACGTCGATCGTGGCGGAATCCTTGCCGCGCTCGTCGACCTTGCCTTTGAGCTTGGAGATCATGACGCGCCCGCCATGACCGTGCCGCGCGACCAGGCGGCGCGCGACTGCATGTGATGCGCGTGACAGATCGCGACGGCGAGCGCATCGGCCGCGTCCGGGCTTTCGAATTTCACGCCGGGCAGCAGGCGCTGCACCATCATCTGGATCTGCGCCTTGTCGGCATGCCCCGCCCCGACGACCGATTTCTTGATCGCGTTGGCGGCGTATTCGGCGACGGGCAGATTGCAGCGCGCGGGCGCCAACATCGCGACACCGCGCGCCTGGCCCAGCTTTAAGGTCGAAGCCGGGTTCTGGTTGACGAAGGTTTCTTCGATCGCGGCCTCGAGCGGCGCCCAGGCTTCGATCGCCGCCATCAGCCCGTCATGCAGCTGCGTCAAACGCTCGGCGGTGGAAAGATCGCCGTCGCTGGAAATCCGCCCGTTCGCCACATGGGTCAGGCGGTTGCCGGCCATCTCGATCACGCCCCAGCCGGTGTGGCGAAGCCCCGGATCGATGCCGAGCACGCGCATCAGGCGGCCGACAGCTTGGCCATGACCGCGTCGGACACTTCGAAATTCGCGGTGACGGTCTGGACGTCGTCGTTGTCCTCCAGCGCTTCGACCAAGTCGAGCGTGGCGCGCGCGGCTTCTTCGTCGAGCGGCACGGTCACGCTGGCGCGGAACACCAACGCCGCCTGCACGGGCTCGCCGAATTTCGCCTCAAGGGCCGCGCGCACGGCGCCGAAATCGTCGGGCGCGCAGGTGATCTCGTGGCGCTCGGCGTTGCTTTCGCAGTTATCCGCACCCGCTTCGATCGCAGCTTCGAGCATCGCGTCGGCCGAAGCCTTGTCCGCCTTGAAGGCGATCAGGCCCAAACGCTGGAAATTGAACGCGACGGAATTGGTTTCGCCCAGCGCGCCGCCGTTCTTGGTGAAGATCGAGCGCACATCGGAAGCGGTGCGGTTGCGATTGTCGGTCAACGCTTCGACGATCAGCGCCACGCCGCCGGGGCCGTAGCCTTCGTAGCGGACTTCTTCGTAGATCACGCCGTCTTCCTGGCCCGAGCCGCGGCGGATGGCCTTGTCGACCGTATCCTTGGGCATATTGGCTTCGCGCGCGGCGATGACGGCGGCGCGCAAGCGCGGATTGGCGGCGGGATCGGGCAGGCCGGTTTTGGCCGCCACGGTGATTTCGCGGATGATTTTGGTGAAGAGTTTGCCCCGCTTGGCGTCCTGCTTGCCTTTGCGGTGCATGATGTTTTTGAACTGGGAATGGCCGGCCATCGTCCTCAAATCCGGAAAGTTCGGTCGCGAATCGGCTAGATATACGGGAATCCCCGAAAAACCTATACCAAACCTAGCCGAACGTCACGGTTTGTTCCTCGACGACACCCGTATCCCGCGATCGATCCGGAACGAACCGGCGGACATGAAACCGTTCCGCCATCGCCTTGCCGCCGTCCTGACGCTTTTATTCGCTTTTGTCGGCGCGGCGCAGGCGCAGACGGCGAGTCTGCACTCGCCCTACGGCTTCGACGAGACGCTCGCGAGGGTCGAGCGCGCGATCGACGCCAACGGCATGTTCAAGATCGCGACCGCCAGCGCCTCGCGCGCCGCCGCCGGGCTTGGCATCGCGATTCCGGGTGACGCGGTCGTGCTGATCTTCCGCAACGATTTCGCGCGGCGCATTCTCGCCGCCGATCCGACGGCGGGGGTCGAGGCGCCGCTGCCGATCCATATAAGCGAAACGAAGACCGGCACGGTGATCGCCTGGAAGCGCCCGTCGGACGTCTATGGTCCTTATCCGGCGCCCGAGGTCGCCCGTGTCGCGCGCGAACTCGACGCGATCTTCGCCAAAATCGCTGCCGACGCGTTGATCCCGTGAACGCGCTCGCGGCGCTGATTTTGGGGATGGCGCTGGGCGCCACGCTGATCTGGGGCCGGATCGGCTTCGCGGGAACGTTCCGCGCCTGGCAGGCCGAAGATCGCGCCGACGGCTTGGCCCCGCTATTCGTATTTCTTGGTGCGGGAATCGTGCTGCACGCGCTCGCCTTCGGCGCGTTCGGCGCGTCGGGCGGGTTTGTGGCCCCCGCCGGAGTGACCGTCGCATTCGGCGCGTTCGTCTTCGGCATCGGCATGCAACTCGCCAATGCCTGCGGCTCGGGCACGTTGGCGGCGCTGGGGTCCGGCAGTACGCGCATGCTCGCCGTTCTGCCGTTTTTCGTCGCCGGGGCCGTGCTCGGCACGTTGAACGCCGATTTCTGGGACGCGTTGCCCGCCCCACCGGCGATATCGCTGGGCGAAGCGCTTGGCTGGCCCATCGCAACGCTGGCGCAACTCGTTCTGCTCGTGGTTCTGTG
Organism: Tagaea sp. CACIAM 22H2; assembly: GCA_014444615.1. Classification (GTDB taxonomy): domain Bacteria; phylum Pseudomonadota; class Alphaproteobacteria; order CACIAM-22H2; family CACIAM-22H2; genus Tagaea. Next base: position 4,976 of record PVXE01000045.1, read on the forward strand.
GATCGCCGTCGCGCGGCGTGCGTTGCCCGAGCGGCGCGCTTGCATCGCCGCCCTTGCGCTTGCCGCGTTCGCGGTTTTGGCGCTGCCGATCGCGGGGCATGTTTGGGGCATCACATGGGGCTTCGCGTTGACCGGCTCCAAACTCGCGCAAAGCCTCGGCTGGGACCCGAGCGGCGTTTCTTTCTGGCGCCAGGATTGGGCACGAGCCGCCCTCGAAACGCCTTTGTGGGCCGACACGACGGTCGCGATGGATGCGGGCATCGTCGCCGGTGCGATCGTCGCGGCGCGCGCACTCGGCCAATGGGGCGGCTTCGCGAAACTGCGCAAGCGCGAATGGATCGCCGCCGCGCTCGGCGGAATCGCGATGGGCTATGGCGCGCGGATCTCGGGCGGCTGCAATATCGGCGCGTTCGTCGGCGGCATCGTCTCGGGCAGCCCGCATGGCTGGCTGTGGATCATCGCCGCGTTGATCGGCAGCCGCACGGGCATCGCACTCCGCCCGTTCTTCGCGATGCGCGCCTAAGCGGGCAAAGCCGGGATCAGCCGCCCGCCCGCGCGCACGGGATGGATGCGCGTGCACAGGCCGTCGGCGCCGATTTCGGCGTAGATGCCGCACATCGTGCCCTCGCCCTCGGCCGGGGTCAGGCGTTCGCCCGGCATTTTGCGCACGAAGCGCGCGATCGCCGGTTCCTTCTTCATGCCGATGACGGAATCGTAGTCGCCGCACATGCCGGCATCGGTCTGATAGCCGGTCCCGCCGGGGAAAATCTGCGCATCGGCCGTCGGCACGTGGGAATGCGAGCCGACGATCAGCGACGCGCGCCCATCCGACAAATGGCCCAGCGCCATTTTCTCGCTGGTCGCTTCGCCGTGCAGATCGATCAGGATCGCGGCATTCGTGCCGCCCAAGCGATGCTGGCCGAGCAGCGTTTCCAGCGCGGCGAACGGATCATCGAGCGGGTCCATGAACAGCCGCGTCATCAAATTCGCGACGACGATGTTGGCGCCGTTCTTCAGGCGATAGACGCCCACCCCTTTGCCGGGCGTGCCCTTGGGGAAGTTCAGCGGCCGCAGCAGCTTCGGATCGCGGTCGATGGTCAGGATCAATTCGCGCTGATCCCACACATGATTGCCGGTGGTGATGCAATCCACACCGGCGGCGTAAAGCTCGGCGGCGATCTTGTCGGTGATGCCGAAACCGCCGGCCGCGTTCTCGCCGTTCGCGACGACGAAATCGAGCCCCAGCGAGGACCGCAAACCCGGCAGATGTTTTTGAACCGCTTCGCGGCCGGACCGGCCGATGATGTCGCCCAGAAACAACAACTTCACCACGGCCACCACCAATTCTTCTTGGCGCCCGTGCGCGTTTCCAGCGCCATCGCCTCGGTCACGATCCAATCGAGTTTCTGGTCGTGGATGTCGACCGGAATGCGTTCCACGCGTTGCACCTCGTAGGCCACGCCCACCGCGAGCGTGTGTTTGATCTTGCGCTGGACGGTCAGCGTGCGGTCATAGAAACCGCCGCCATAGCCCAGGCGATTGCCCTGCCCGTCGAACGCGATCAACGGGATCAGCATCACGTCGGGATCGACGCGCGGGCTGTCGCTCAGCGGCTCCGACATGCCGAAGCGATGTTGCGACATTTGATCGCCCGGCTTCCATCGGCGGAAGATAAGCGGCGTGCCGCGCCGTTCGGCGACGGGCAAGGCGAGCGGATGGCCGCGCCGATGCAGCGCCTCCATCAGCGGGCGCGGATCGAGCTCGGCGCCGAAGGGCCAATAGGCCGAGACGATGGCACCGGGCGAAATGGGCACGCGCGCCAAGAAACGGTCGCGCACGCGCAACGCGGCGCCAATACCTTCGCGGACATGGAACGCCTCGCGCCGCTCGCGCGCGATCACGCGCAACGCGGTCTTTTCCTCGTCGATTTCCTCGTTGGAGGGCGATACGGCCATCACGCTGCCAAATTGAAAGGGGGCATATCGGAGAGGTGGACGGAGCCGCAGAAGCCGTTGGCTTTGCTTTCCTCCAGGACCCGCTTACAGCAGGTGGGCACCGTGTACTGATGCCAGGGCACCAATAGGGACAGTTCCCAAGGAGTGAGTATCGGCCCCGGGGATAATGCTACCTGACCTGCCCCGCAGCTCCGTCCGAGGGGCAATGTAGGCGCTTCAACCCGCCACGGCAACCCGAGGGGCGAGAATTCTACGCCGCGTGGTTGGCGTGTTCGGCGAGGCGCTCGATGCGCGCGAGCAGCGGCGAGAGCAATTCGCGCTGGCGATATTCCTCGTCCGAGCGCGTGCGGATTTCGTCCAAGCGCCTTCCGAGCTCGGAAGCGCGCACGGTCGACGCCGTGGCTTGCGCTTCGGCTTCCAACGCACGGCGTTCGGCCTTCACGAGCTTGGGCTCGAGATCGGCAAGCTTCGCTTTGTTGGCGGCGAGTTCGACTTCGAGCGCTTCGATGCGCGAAAGCGCATCGGCCGCTTTGGCTTCGGCCGCGGCGGCTTCTTGCGTCGCCGCGTCGGTTTCCGCCTGCAACGCCGTCGCGCGCTGATTGGCCAGCGCTGTTTCGCTTTGCGCGGCCCCCGCGATCGCCTCGAACTCGGCGAGGCGCTTGGCAAGTTCCTCGCATTTGCTGATCCAGGCTTGCGCGGCCGCTTCCGAGCGCGCGCGCGCGTTGTCGGCAAGCTTGGCGTCGCGCCGCGCGGCTTCCGCCGCTTCCATTTCGCGCGCGGCCAGCGCCTGCGCCTCGGCCTTGTCGCGCAACGCCGCTTCGTTGGCGGCGACCAAGGCAGGATCGATCACTTCGCGCGGCGGGGCGCTGCGCATGCGCTCGATCTCGTCATAGGCGTTGGCGAGTTCGTCGCCGAGATTGAGGGCGGCGAGCAGCATCAGGCGCGCATCGCCCGCCTGGCCCACCATGCCCACCATCTCGCGCACTTTCTCGTCGACATAGGCGCCGATCGCGCGCACGCGATCTTCGCCGCCGTCGTCACAAGCGATGGGATAGTCGCGGCCGTTGACCTTGACGAGGATCTGACCCATGCGTAGCGTTCCTTCGCTCGTTAGACCGCGCTCTTGAGGCGTTCGATCGCCTTGTCGAGACGCTTTTCGACTTGGTCGGCGATCGCCGAGAGCGCGGCGTAGTCGGTTTTCAGGGTCGCGAGTTCGGCTTCCGCCTTCTCCGCCCGCTTCACGGCCGCGTCGATTTCGCCCTTCAGGACGGTTTCGGTCTTGTCGCGCGCCTCCAAGGCGGCTTCGAGACGCTGGACGGCGGCGTTCAGGCGTTCAACAGGTGTTGGAGTCGACATCTTGTGGCGGTACTCGCGAGCGGGTGAAATGGATTGACGAATCGTAAACGACTCGGGCGAGTCGTGCCAAGGCCCTTGTGAATCAAGGATGATTCCGTTCCGTTCCCCAGGGTTGACCGGGGGCGGATCGGGCGTCATGTTCCGCGCGTTTTCGCGATTTCGCGCGCAACCGAGTCTTCAGAAGCCGTAGGGATATGAGCGCCGTCACCGAACCCCTTCCCGTCTCCGCCCCCAAGCCCCTCTCGGACAAGCAATCGCCCGAGCATCGGCGCCTTGCCAACGCCATCCGCGCTTTGTCGATGGACGCGGTGGAAAAGGCCAAGTCCGGCCATCCCGGCATGCCGATGGGCATGGCCGATGTGGCGACGGTGCTTTACGCCAACCATCTGAAATTCGATCCCACCGCGCCCGAATGGCCCGACCGCGACCGCTTCGTGCTGTCGGCCGGCCACGGCTCGATGCTGCTCTATTCGCTGCTCTATCTGACCGGCTATCCGGAAATGACGATCGAGCAGATCAAGAATTTCCGCCAGCTCGGCTCGATCACCGCGGGCCATCCCGAATACGGCCATGCCCCGGGCGTGGAAACGACCACCGGTCCGTTGGGCCAGGGCCTGGCCACCGCCGTCGGCATGGCGCTGGCCGAGCGCATGCTCGCCGCGCGCTACGGCGATACGGTCGTCGATCACTACACCTATGTGATCGCCGGCGACGGCTGCTTGATGGAAGGTGTCAGCCACGAGGCGATCTCGATGGCGGGGCATCTCAAGCTCGCCAAGCTGATCGTGCTGTGGGACGACAACGAAATCTCGATCGACGGCCCGACCAATCTGTCGGTCGGCGACGATCAAGTCGCGCGCTTCCAAGCCTGCGGCTGGAACGCCATCGCGATCGACGGGCACGATCCCGCCGCGATCGATGCCGCGATCACGCAGGCGAAATCGTCGGAAAAGCCCACATTGATCGCGTGCAAGACGACGATCGGCTACGGCGCGCCCACCAAGGCGGGCACGGCGGCGAGCCACGGTTCGCCATTGGGTGCTGGAGAAATCGCCGAGACGCGCAAGCGTCTGGGCTGGGAACACGCCCCGTTCGAAATTCCCGCCGACATTCTCGACACGTGGCGCGGCTATGGCGCCAAGGGTGCCGCGACGCGCGCCGCGTGGGAACGCCGCCTGGGCAAGCTCGACGCCGAGAAGCGCGCGGAATTCCGCCGCACGTCGGAAGGCAAGCTGCCCAAGGGCTGGCTCGACGCTTGCGCCGCGTATAAAGCGAAGCTGTCCGCCGACAAGCCGTCGATCGCCACGCGCGTGGCCTCGCAGAACGCGCTGGACGTTCTGGCCGGTGCGATCCCCGAACTCGCCGGCGGCTCGGCCGATTTGACCGGGTCCAACAACACCAAGGCGAAGGCGCAAGCTCCGGTGAAGCCGGGCGCATTCGGCGGCGCCTATATCCATTACGGCGTGCGCGAGCACGGCATGGCCGCGGCGATGAACGGCATCGCGCTGCATAAGGGATTGATCCCTTACGGCGGCACGTTCCTTGTCTTCGCCGATTACTGCCGCCCGTCGATCCGCCTGTCGGCGCTGATGCAGCAGCGCGTGGTCTACGTCTTCACACATGACTCGATCGGCTTGGGCGAAGATGGGCCCACACACCAGCCGGTGGAAACGCTCGCCTCGCTGCGCGCGATCCCCAATCTGTGGACGCTGCGCCCGGCCGACGCGGTCGAAACGCTGGAAGCTTGGCAAATGGCGCTCGCGCGCACCGACGGGCCGAGCGTTTTGGCGCTGACCCGCCAGAACCTGCCGACGTTGCGCACCGAGAATTTCCCCGAGAACCTGTCCGCCAAGGGCGGCTATGTGCTGCTCGAAGCCGAAGGCGGGGAACGCCAAGCGACGTTGATCGCCACCGGTTCGGAAGTCGCCATCGCGGTCGAAGCGCGCAAGCTGCTCGCCGCCGAAGGTATTCGCGCCGCCGTCGTGTCGATGCCCTGCTCTCAAGCCTTCGACATGCAAACGGCCAAGTACCGCAAGACGGTGCTGGGCCCGTCGCGGGTACCCCGCATCGTCGTCGAAGCGGCGATCGAGTTCGGCTGGGAGAAATATATCGACGGCAAGGGCGCCTTCGTCGGCATGAAGGGCTTCGGCGCTTCGGCCCCGGCACCCGATCTCTACAAGCATTTCGGCATCACCGCCGAAGCCGTCGCCGAAGCCGCGAAAAAAGCGCTGTAAGGCAATGCGCGACGTTTTGCTGTTCGATATCGACGGCACGTTGGCCGACACCGATGCGCTTCACTTCGAAGCGTATCGGCGCCTGCTCGCCGGGCACGGCAAGACGATCGATCACGCGACCTATATGTCGCGCGTGATGGGCCATACCAACGAGAACATCATGGCCTGGATGATGCCGGAAGCGGATATTCCGGCACGCCGCGCGTTCTCCGACGCCAAGGAAGCGTTGTTCCGCGAATTGGCGGCGACGTCGATCGTTCCGGCGACCGGTTTGATGGCGCTGATCGATTGGGCCGAGGCCAAGCGCATCAAATTCGCCGCCGTCACCAACGCGCCGCGCGCGAACGCGGAAATGACGCTGAAGGCGCTGAAGCTCGACGGCCGCATGGCGTTCGTCGTGATTGGTGATGAACTTCCGCGCGGCAAGCCCGATCCTTTGCCCTACGCGACCGCGCTGGAACGCTTCGGCGCGAAGCCGGGCCAAGCGATGGCGTTCGAGGATTCGCGCTCCGGCGTCAAATCCGCGGCTGCGGCGGGTATCGATACGGTCGGCATGACGACCGGGCTTTCCAAGGACGTGCTGATGGCGGAAGGTGCCGTCGGTGCGGTTCCGAATTTCGCCGATCCATGGCTGATCGCGCGTCTCCAGGCCGAGTACGGCTCGGCCCCAACAACGAAAGCAGCGTGAAGGAGAAACGACACATGGCCGCCAAAGTCGCGATCAACGGTTTCGGGCGCATCGGGCGCCTCGTCCTGCGCGCCCTCGCCGAAGCGGGACGCAGCGATCTTCAGGTCGTGGGCATCAACGATCTGGGCCCCGTGAAGTCGAACGCCCATCTGCTGAAGCACGATTCGGTGCATGGGCTGTTCCCCAAGCCCGTCTCGACCGGCGACGATTGGATGGATATCGGCTCGGGCAAGATCAAGGTCACGGCCGAGCGCGATCCTTCCAAGCTGCCGTGGAAGGAATTGGGCGTGGACATCGTGATGGAATGCACGGGCATCTTCACGAAGCGCGAACAGGCGGCCAAGCATCTGGAAGCGGGCGCCAAGCGCGTGCTCGTCTCCGCCCCCGCCGACGGCGTCGACCTCACGGTCGTCTACGGCGTCAACCACGCGAAGCTGACGAAGGATCATATCGTCGTTTCGAACGCGAGCTGCACGACCAACTGCCTCGCCCCCGTCGCCAAGGTCGCTCACGAAGCCGTCGGCATCGAGAAGGGCTATATGACGACGATCCACGCCTATACCGGCGACCAATCGACGGTCGATACGCTGCACAAGGATCTGCGCCGTGCGCGCGCGGCCGCGTTGTCGATGATCCCGACCTCGACGGGTGCGGCCAAGGCCGTGGGCCTGGTGCTGCCCGAACTCGCCGGCAAGCTCGACGGCACGTCGATCCGCGTGCCCACGCCGAACGTGTCGATGATCGACTTCAAATTCGTCGCCAAGCGCGCGACGACGGTCGAGGAAATCAACAAGGCGATGCTCGCGGCGGCCGCGTCCGGTTCGCTCAAGGGCATCCTCGAAACGACCGACGAAGAACTCGTGTCGAGCGACTTCAACCACAACCCGGCGAGTTCGACGATCGACCTCAAGCAAACGCAGGTGATCGACGGCAATCTCGTGCGCGTGCTCAGCTGGTACGACAACGAGTGGGGCTTCTCGAACCGCATGTCGGACACGGCCGCGTTGATGGCCAAGCTGATCTGATAACGCGAAACATTCGCGGGATCGAACGGGGCCGGTATCGCAAGATACCGGCCCTTTTCGTTACGCGGCGTTTCGTCGCCTTGTTGAGGCCCCGCTTCGCGCGCATATCGCGAGGGAGAGAGGGGCTCGACATGACCATTCGCAACACAACCGGAAGCTACGGGGCACTCGCGCGCGCTGTGCATTGGGCGAGTGCGCTCGCCGTCGTCATCGCGTGGAGCGGCGGCCAAATGGACGACGCGTTCGGCAAATCGGCCGAAGCGGCGGTCGTCTTCGCCCATATCGAAGCGGGGCTCGCCGCACTGGCGCTGCTGGCCGTGCGCCTGGCGTGGCGCTATCTCGATCCGCCTCCGCCGGCCGAGCCTTCGGCGTTCGAACCTTGGCTCGGCTACGCCGCCAAGGCCGGTCACATCGCGCTTTATGCGTTGCTGGTCGCCGCACCCGTCGCGGGTATCGTCACGCTGTTCGCGCGCGGCGAGACGCTGAGCCTGTTCGGGCTGTGGGACATCGCATCGCCCTGGCTGCGCGACCGGGCTTTTTCGCGCTCGACCAAGGAAGTGCACGAGTTTTTCGCCAACGCGTTGCTGATTCTGGCGGCACTGCATGTGGGTGCGGCCCTGCTGCATCACTATGTGCTGCGCGACAATACCTTGCGCCGGATGCTCGCCCGCAGCTGATTGCTCCCGCCCGCGATCCGGAATAGGTTCCGGCCATGGAACCGATCCGGATCGAAGGCCTGGACGACGCGCGAAGCGCGCTGACCGCCGCCAAGGCGGCCGGTTCGCGCGCCGTGCTGGAAGCCGAGATCGGCGGCGGCGGCCCGGCGTGGCTCGCTGCGATCGCGCGAATCCTGAAGGACGAATTCCCCGAAACGCTCGACCAATTACGCGCCGATTGCGGAACTTCCGCCGGCCTCGCGCTCGCGGCTCTGCGCATGGAGCTTGCCGATATTCGCTTCGATGGCGCGCCCGAACAGCGCGCCAAGCTCGAAGCATTGGGGTTGCGGATCGCCCATGGCTGACGGCTTGCCGCCCGTCGCCGCCATTCCCTGGTGGCGGCCCGATCGCTTCGCGCGCAAACGCGCGAACCTCGCCGTGCGGCAGAAGGCGCTGCGCGCGACGCGCGCGTTCTTCGAAGCGGCCGAGTTCAACGAGGTCGAAACGCCCGCCTTGCAGGTGTCGCCCGGTCTGGAACCGCATCTGATGGCGTTCCAAACCGTGCTGCGCGATCCCGGCGTGCGTTTGGCGCGACGGCTCTATCTGCACACCAGCCCCGAATTCACGATGAAGAAGCTGCTGGCGGCGGGCGTGCCGAAAATCTGGCAGCTCGCGCGCTGCTATCGCAATTCCGAGCGCTCGGCCACGCATCATCCCGAATTCGCGATGCTGGAATGGTATCGCGCGGGGGCGAGCTACACCGACCTGATGGCCGATTGCGAAAAGCTGATCCGCAGCGTGGCGCAGGCCTGCAATGTCGAGCGCGTCGCCTGGGGCGGCAAGTTCTGCAACCCAACGAGCCCGTTCGAGCGCTTGAGCGTGGCGGAAGCTTTCGCGCGCTATTGCGGCTTCGATCTTCTGGCCTGCACGCCCGACGCAAACGATCCCGCCGGCGAAGCCAAGGCGCTGGATCGCTTGGCCGCCGCCGCACGGCCCTTGAAGATGGTGCCGCATACGGGCGACCGCTGGGACGACTTCTTCTTCCGGCTGTTCTTCGAGCATATCGAAGGGCGCCTGGGCAGCGACCGGCCGACGATTCTTTACGATTACCCGGTGCATATGGCGGCGTTGTCGCGGCCCAAGCCCGGCGATCCGCGGCTTGCCGAACGCTTCGAGCTTTATATCTGCGGCCTGGAACTCGCCAATGCGTTCGGGGAACTCACCGACGCCGCCGAACAGCGCGCGCGCTTCGAAGCCGATCAAGCGCTGAAGATGCAGCTCTATCGCGAGCGCTATCCGATCGACGAAGAATTCATGGCGGCGTTGACGCATGGCTTGCCGGAATCGGCGGGGATCGCGTTGGGCTTCGATCGCCTCGTCATGCTGATGGCGGGCGTCACGCATATCGAAGACGTGATCTGGGCGCCGGTGGCGCTGGCCGGCTTCGAAGATCCGGGCGCGCCCTAATGGACGGCAATCGCCGCACGACGTTGCGCGATGCCGCCGCCCTGGCGGCCGAGAAGCTGATCGCGCCCGAAGAGCGCGACGCGATCGAGCGCGTCGCCGAACGCTACGCGATCGCCATCACGCCCGACGTGATGGATTTGATCGACCGCGCGGATTCGGACGATCCCATCGCGCGCCAATACGTGCCCGATGCGCGCGAGGCGATCACGACCGAGGAAGAACGCGCCGATCCCATCGGCGACGCGGCGCATTCGCCGGTCAAAGGCATCGTCCATCGCTACCCGGATCGCGTGCTGTTGAAGCCCACCCATGCTTGCGCGGTCTATTGCCGCTTCTGCTTCCGCCGCGAAATGGTTGGGCCCGGCGGCGCCGCGCTCGACAAGGACGAACTCGACGCCGCCATCGCCTATATCGCGGCCACGCAAGCGATCCGCGAAGCGATCCTGACCGGCGGCGATCCGCTGGTGCTGTCGGCGCGCCGCCTGCGCGATCTGGTCGAGCGGCTCTCCGCCATCGACCATCTCGATTGGCTGCGCGTGCATACGCGTGTCCCCGTCGCCGATCCGTCGCGCGTCACCAACGATCTCGTCGCCGCGTTGAAAGCGGGCAAGACGCTATGGGTCGCCGTTCATGTGAACCATGCGCGCGAATTGACGCCGGAAGCACTGGCCGCTTGCGCGAAGCTCGCCGATGCGGGCATCCCGTTGATCGGCCAGACCGTGCTGCTGAAGGGCGTCAACGACAGCGCCGACACGTTGGATGAGCTTTTCTGCGCTCTGACGAAAAACCGGATCAAGCCTTACTACTTGCACCAAGGCGATCTGGCGCCGGGCACGTCGCATTTCCGCACCACGCTTGCGGAAGGGCAAAGCCTGATGCGGGAATTGCGCGGGCGCCTCTCCGGCCTCGCGCAACCGACTTATGTTCTCGACATTCCGGGCGGGGCCGGAAAAATCCCCGTCGGACCCGACTGGTTCGACGAAACCGGCGCGCCCATCAGCCCGCTCAAGCCTTGAGCTTGACGAACGCGGCGAGGTCTTCGGCGAGATCGGAAACCGCCGCATCCCACAAACGCTGACCCGCTTCGACCGAGGCGAGATCGGGGTTGGAGCCGATGCGCCCGTCGGGGAAGTTGCGCCGGTAATCGGCCGCGTCGGTGAACGTGCCGCGCGGCGCCACTTTCGGCTCCATCTTCATGTGCTTCACCGTTTGCGGATAGACGGCCCAAGTGAGCGACACTTCCGATGGCGTGGCGTGGCTGCCTTCCTGATCCGCGTAGAGCTCGCGCGAAATCGCCTTCACCTTCGGCGTTTCGTACCAGTTGCGCAGCACGCAGCGGATCGGCGGGCGATTGCCCGGCCGCGACAGCGAGGATTCGGCATAGAGCTCCGAAAACGCCGAGGAGAACGGCGCCACATTCCCGCCATGGCCGTTGACGAAATAGAAATGGGTGAAGCCGTGGCGCGCGAGGCTCTCCACATTGTCCTTCACCACGGCGATCAGCGTCGAGGGACGCAATGTCATCGAACCGGGAAACGCGAGGTGATGCTGCGCCATGCCCACGGCGATGGTGGGGGCGACCAGCGTGCTCGTCACCTCGCCCAGCTTGCGGCCCACCGCTTCGCCGCAGATCGCGTCAGTGCCGATCAGGCCGTTGGGGCCGTGCTGTTCGGTCGAGCCGATGGGGATGATGATCGCCGTCGATTTGGCGAGATAGGCTTCGACTTCTTGCCAAGTCTGGAGGTGCAACAGCATGTGGAATTCCTTCGTGGTTTCCGCATGTTATGGACCCGGCGGCGGGGTCTCGACAAGGGGGCGTCGGGCGGCTAGAAGCACCCCGTTTTCCGCCCCTTCAGCGAATCCAGGAGCGTCGAGCCGTGAAAGTCACCCAGAAGGTCAAAAAGATCCTCGCGAACTACGAAAGCGACAATCCCGGCACGAAGGCGAATCTCGCCCGCATCCTGATGCACGGCAAGCTGGGCGGGACCGGCAAGATGGTGATCCTGCCGGTCGACCAGGGTTTCGAGCACGGCCCCGCGCGCTCCTTCGCGCCCAACCCGCCGGCTTACGATCCGCATTACCACTTCCAACTGGCGATCGACGCGGGCTGCAACGCCTACGCCGCCCCGCTCGGCATGATCGAAGCGGGTGCCGACACGTTCGCGGGCGCCATTCCGACCATTCTGAAGGTCAACTCGGCGAATTCGCTGTCAACCAACAAGGACCAGGCGGTCCATGGTTCGGTCAAGGACGCGCTGCGCCTGGGCTGCTCGGCCATCGGCTTCACGATCTATCCGGGCTCCGAAGACCAGTACGAGATGATCGAAGAAATCCGCGAATTGACCGCGGAAGCCAAGTCCGTCGGCCTCGCGGTCGTGCTGTGGAGCTATCCGCGCGGCGGCAAGCTCGACAAGGCCGGCGAAACGGCGTTCGACGTGTGCGCCTATGCCTGCCATCTCGCAGCCCTCGCCGGTGCACATATCATCAAGGTGAAGCCGCCCTCGGCCGTGCTGTGGCAGGAAGAAGCCAAGAAGGTCTACGAAGCGCGCAAGATCGACGGCTCGACGCTCGACAAGCGCATCGCGCATATCATGCAGACGGCGTTCGACGGCCGCCGCTTGGTGGTGTTCTCGGGCGGCGAAGCGAAGGACGAAGCCGCGCTGCTGACGGAAATCAAAGCGCTGCGCGATGGCGGCGCCTCGGGCTCGATCGTCGGGCGCAACGCGTTCCAGCGCCCGCGCGAGGAAGCGCTGGCACTCCTCGAAAAGATCATCGCGATCTATAAGAGCAACGACTGAGCGACATGGCGCGCGCTAAGCTCAAATCGCGCCTCTATCTGATCACGCCGCCGGATCTCGATCCGGCGGCGTTTTCGCGCGTCCTCGACAAAACGCTCGCCGCCGGCGCCAAATCCGGCATCGTCGCCAGCCTTCAGCTTCGCCTGAAGGACGTCGACGATGCCAAGATCGGTGCGGCGATCGAAACGCTGATGCCGATCGCGCATAATTACGACGTCGCGTTCATCCTCAACGACCGGCCCGACCTCGCCGCGAAATACGATTGCGACGGCGTGCATGTCGGCCAAGAGGACACGCCCTATGCCGAGGCGCGTGCGACGGTCGGCGCCGACCGCATCGTCGGCGTGACCTGCCATGACTCGAAAGACTTGGCGTTCGATGCGGCCGAAGCGGGTGCGGATTACGTCGCCTTCGGCGCGTTCTTCCCCTCGACGACCAAGACCGCGCCCAAATCCCACGCGGATGTCGAACTGATCGAAGCTTGGACGAGCTTCGTGACCGTGCCGTGTGTGGCCATCGGCGGCATCACGCCCGAGAATTGCGGGCCCTTGGTCGCGGCGGGTGCGGATTTCCTCGCCGTCGCCGGGGCGGTGTGGAATCACGAAGGCGGCCCCGAAGCGGCCATCGCGGCGTTCGAAAACGCGGTCAAATCCGCCGCTTAGCTTCGATTGCCAGGGGCGGCCCGGGCTGCTAGGTTCCCGCGCGATTTTACGGGGCGGCCGACGGGGCCGCCCTTTCGTTCTCGGGATTCGGGATTTCGGCTCATGAAGATCATCGGCAGCGCCATCCGCCAAGGCAACGTCATCGAAGTGGACGGCCGCATCTGGCGCGTCATCAAGCACAATATCGTCTCGCCCGGTAAGGGCGGCGCGTTCAACCAGATCGAAATTCGCGACATCAAGACCGGCACTAAGTCGAACATGAAGTTCCGGTCGGACGAAACCTGCGAATTGCTGCGCGTCGAAGAAAAGGTGATGCAGTTCCTGTTCCGCGACGGCGACCAGTTCACGCTGATGGACAAGGAAAGCTACGATCAGATGATCGTCGGCGGCGACCTGTTCGGCGAGCAGGCGGACTTCCTGACCGACAACATGGACGTGTCGGTCGAATTCGTCGACGGCTCGCCCGTCGGCGTCGAATTGCCGACCACCACGATCTGCACGATCGTCGAGGCCGACGCGGTGGTGAAGGGCCAGACGGCCGCTTCGTCCTACAAGCCCGCGATCCTGGACAACGGCGTGAAGATCGGCGTGCCGCCCTTCATCGCCAACGGCGAGCGCGTGGTCGTGAACATCAAGGAGCGCGCCTACGTCGAGCGCGCCAAGGACTAAACCACAGTGCCCCAAGCCTACAGGTCCGCGCTCTATACGGTGATGGAGCGCGCGGTGCGCAAGGCGGGCAAGCAGCTCGTCCGCGATTTCGGCGAAGTCGAACATCTCCAGGTCTCGGTCAAGGGGCCGAGCGATTTCGTCTCGACCGCCGATCACGCGTCCGAGCGTTTGCTGAAGGCCGAGCTCGACAAGGCGCGCCCCGGCTATTCGTTCCTCATGGAGGAATCGGGCAGCGTGCGCGGCACCGATCGCGATCACGTGTGGATCATCGACCCGCTCGACGGGACGACGAATTTCCTGCACGGGATTCCCCATTTCGCGATTTCGGTGGCGCTGGAGCACAAGGGCGAATTGCTCGCGGGCATGATCTACAACCCCGCGGTCGACGAGCTTTACTGGGCCGAAAAGGGCAAGGGCGCCTATCTCAACGACCGGCGCTTGCGCGTCTCGGGCCGCCGGGATCTGGGCGAAGCCCTGATCGGCACGGGCATTCCGTTCCGCGGGCGCGGCACGGACGAGGACCACAAGCACTATCTGAAACTTCTGGGCGCCACGATGGCGCGCACCGCCGGTTTGCGCCGGCCGGGTGCGGCGGCCTTGGACCTCGCCTATGTCGCGGCGGGCCGTTTCGACGGGTTCTTCGAAATCGGCCTGAACAAGTGGGATATCGCCGCAGGTATTCTGATGGTCCGCGAAGCCGGCGGCTTCATCGGCGACATGGACGGCGACGCCGACCCCATGAAAACCGGCAATATCGTGACCGGAAACGCCAAACTTTTCGATCCGTTGCGCGGATTCCTGCGCGAACTGGGCGGTTCGGGAAAATCCGCTTGAAGCGGTTGCTTGGGCGGGTGGCGTAAGGTTAAGGTCGGACTCGATATGACGCGTCCGCTCCTCACCGCCGTTTCGGCTTTCGCACTGCTCGCCAGCACGCAAGTGTTCGCGCAGCAGCAATTGCGCCAGGCGCGCCCCAGCGTCGAAGTCGATTGGACGGTGCTGGACGAGCTGGGCGGCCCCGCCCCCGCCGCTCCGGTCACGCTGCGCCCGCCGCGCGGCCTTACGCAAAATACACCGGCGCAGAGCGCCCCCGCCCAAGTCGCCCCGCCCGCACCGCGCGCAGCGGCAAGCAGCCAGCCCGTTCCGCCGGCCTCCGTCGCGCGCCAATCGGGCACGCCGACCGGCACGCGGTTGGGCCAGCAGGCCGGCAGCTTCACGCCGCCGCCCGCCCCGCCGGCTTTCGTGCCACCGCCGGTTCCGCCGTCGCCGGTTGCGTCGGCCCCGCTGACGCCGCCCCCGCCGCCCCCCAGCGCCGTGGCTTCCGCCGCGCCGGCACCCGTGGCGCCCGCACCAGCCCCCGCACCGACGCCGGCCGCCGCCCCGACTCCCGTGACGCCGCCGGCCCCTGTGGCCGCGGTCGCACCGCCACCCCCGCCGCCGCCGCCACCCGCTGCTGCCGCTGCACCGGCCCCTGCGCAACCGGCACCGGCCCCCGCACCTGCCGCCGCACCGGTACCGCCCCCCGTGACGGCGGCACAAGCCCCGGCCGCAGCCCCGGCGCAAACCGCGGCCGTTCCCGCGGCACGCGCCACCGGCGGCGCATTGGCGACGATCCCGTTCGCGGCCGGCTCGCCCGAACTCAACGACCAAGGTAAAGCCGCTCTCGGCGCGGTGCTCGACGCGCTGAAATCGGACAGCGCCGCCCGCCTTCAGATTCAGGCTTTCGCCTCGGGCGGCGACGACCAGGGCGGCCAAGCGCGCCGTCTGTCGCTGTCGCGCGCGCTCGCCGTGCGCGGCCAATTGATCGAGCAGGGAATCGCGGCCACGCGCATGGATGTGCGCGCCTTGGGCCGCACCAACGACGGTCCGCCGGACCGGGTCGATATCCTGCTCGTCCGCCGCTAAGCCTTAAGTCGCAGCCGAAGGAGGACGCGGGGATGGACGGAACAATGTCGCGGCCCACGCGGTTCCTGATCCGCACGCTGATCTTCCTGATCGCGGTCGGCGGCGTGGTATGGGCGCTGTTCGACGGCATCGTCGAAGCCTTCTCGCACCATATGGCGCTCAACGGCCTGATCATGGGCGTGCTGGCGCTGGGCATTCTGTTCAATCTGCGCCAGATCTTCGGCCTGAACCGCGAGATCGATTGGATCGACGGCTACCGCGCCGGCCGTCCGGCCTTGTCGGGCGCCATGCCGCGCCTGCTGGCCCCCATGGTCAAAATGCTGGGCGAGCGCACCGGGCGCTTCAGCCTGTCGCCGGTCGCCGCGCGCTCGCTGCTCGATTCGGTCGCCTCGCGCCTCGACGAAAGCCGCGATCTGTCGCGCTATCTCGTGGGACTGCTGATCTTCCTGGGTCTGCTCGGCACGTTCTGGGGCCTGCTGCAAACCGTCAACGCGGTCGGCGGCGTGATCGGCACGCTGTCGGCGGCGACCGACACGAGTTCGCTGTTCAAGGAACTGCAAGCCGGGCTGCAAGCGCCGCTGGGCGGCATGGGTACCGCCTTCGGCACGTCGCTGTTCGGTCTCGCCAGTTCGATCGTGCTCGGCTTTTGCGATCTGCAGGCGGGCCAAGCGCAGAACCGTTTCTATAACGAGCTCGAGGAAATGCTCGCGTCGCAAACGCGCGTGTCCTCGGGCGCCCTCGGCGCGGGCGATGGCGGCGACGCGACCGTGCCCGCCTATATCCAGGCGCTGCTCGAAACCACCGCCGACAATCTCGAGGCGCTGCAGCGCACGATGGCGCGCGGCGAAGAAGGCCGCGCTTCGGCCGCGCAAGGCAACGCCGTGCTCGCCGAGCGTTTGGGCCAGCTCGCCGATCAAATGAAGGCGGAGCAGCAATTGCTGCTGAAACTCGCCGAGGGCCAAGTCGAGCTGCGCGCGGTGCTCACGCGCTTGGCCGACGCGCCGCGCGCGTCGGGCGGCGGCGGCGTGGACGACGCGACGCGCGGCCATATCCGCAACATGGATATCGCGCTGAACCGCCTGATCGAGGAAGGCGCCACCGGCCGCGCCCAAATGACCCAGGATCTGCGCAACGAGATTCGCTTGCTGGCGCGCACGATCGCGGCGCTGGCCGAGGAGCCGCGCAACTGATGCGCGGGTCCGGCCGCCGCACGACCCGCACGGTCGACGTCTGGCCGGGCTTCGTCGACGCGCTGGCGACGCTGGTCATCGCCATCGTGTTCGTCATGATGGTGTTCGCGGTCTTCCAGTTCCATCTGAAAGACATCATCGCCGGGCGCGACGATCAGCTGAGCCGCGCCTCCGCCCAGCTCGCCCAATTGGCCGAAACGCTCGCACTGGAAAAACGCGCGACCGACGATCTGCGTTCGCGCCTGCAAAGTCTGCAGAACGAGCTTTCGGCGTCGTTGGGCGAGCGCGACAATCTGCGCAATCTCAGCCGCGCCCAGGCCGAGCAGATCGAACTCGCCAACCAATCGATGGCGGCCGATCGCGAAAAGATTGAAATGCAATTGCGCGAGCTCGAAGCGCTGGCCGCGATGCGCGAAGCCCTGGAAAAGCGCGCCGCGACGGCCGAGGCGCAATCGAGCGAGGACAAGCGCCTGTCGAGCGAAGCCCAGGCGCAGGTGGCATTGCTCAACCGCCAGACCGCCGAATTGCGCGAACAATTGCGCCGATTGGAGGCGCTGCTATCGGATTCGGAGCGCAAGACGTCCGAACAGCAAGCACAGATCGTCGATCTTGGACGGCGCCTCAATCTGGCGCTCGCCAGCCGCGTCGACGAATTGGTGCGCTTCCGCTCCGAATTCTACGGCCGTTTGCGCGCCGTGCTGGGCGACCGGGCCGACATGCGCGTCGTCGGCGACCGTTTCGTGTTCCAGTCGGAAATCCTGTTCGCCCCCGGCTCGGCGACGATCGAAAGCGAAGGCGGCCGGCAGCTCATGCAGCTCGGCAACGTCATCAAGGACATTGCCCCGCGCATTCCCAAGGAAGTCGATTGGGTCGTGCAGATCACCGGCCATACCGATCGCCGCCCGATCTCGACCCGCGAATTTCCGTCGAATTGGGAACTTTCGACCGCGCGCGCGATTTCCGTCGTGCGCCTGCTGATGGCCAACGGCGTGCCGTCGGAACGCCTGCAAGCGGCGGGCATGGCCGAATTCCAGCCGATCGACGACCGCGACGACGAAGTCGGCTGGCGGCGCAACCGGCGCATCGAGATCCGTTTCACCAATCGCTGATGCGCGGGCTGCTCGCCGCGCTGATCGTCGTGCTGCCGTTGGGCGTCGCGCGGGCAGACGAACGCGCGGCCGAAACGGCGATGGCGCAAGCGCGCCGCGCGGCGGGGCTGCAAGCGACGGTGCCCGACGCGCTGCTGACGCAGATCGCCGCACAAATCGCGCAAGACAACGCCGCGCGCCGCACGCTCGATCATCGCGACGGGCAAGGCCGCGACTTGCAAACGCGGCTCGGCCTCTATCCCTATCGCGCGGTGGCCGAGAACTTGGCGATGGGCACGCCGGACGGCGCGGTCGTGGTGACGCTATGGCTCGACAGCCCGCCCCATCGCGCCAATCTTTTGAACGCCGAGGTCACGCGCCACGGCCTTGCGCGTATGCGCAGCGCCGACGGGCAGGATTATTGGGCGTTGGTGCTGGCGGCACCGCGCTGAGCGATCAGCACTTATCGGCACCCGACAGCGCAGCGCGCCCGCACGGGCTCGCATAAAGCGCCACCGGATCGTTACCGACACCGGGGGCGGCGAAACGGCGATGCGTGTCGACCGGCCCGCCATTGAGCTTGGCGAGGTAGCGCAGATAATTCGTCAAGCGTTCCGCGCGATCGCGGCCTTGGGCGCGCGCTTCGCAGCCGCGCTCGCCCGCTTCGGAATCGCGTTCCCCGATCAGATACACAACGTCGCGCCGCGTGTAGAGCCGCGCCTGATCGCGCGGCAGCGTGCCGGCGGCCGACGCGTAAGGGGCCGGAAGCACGAAACCGTAGGGCCAGTAGTTGAACGCGTTGCATGACTTGCGGTCGAATTCGGCGAAGCCGGACGCGTCGTCGCGCGAGGGCCGCTCCTCGTCGAAATAGACATACGTGTCGGCGGCGGCGACCACAAAGCGCACGGCGATTCCGGCGCGCTCGGGCGCACCCAGCCCTTGCGCGGTCGCTGCATAAAGCTGCACGAAACGCGCCGTCTGGCCGAAACCGACCAGCACCACCTGCTTCAGATCGGGGAAGCTTTGCCGGTCGGCAAGGAACAGCAGTAACGCGTCGATCGCCTCGAACGACGAGGCGAGCGCCCCTTGATCGGCGAAAGCCGCCGGGCGCGAATTGCCGCCGTCCTTCCAGCCGTCGAGCGTCCAGCGCGCGAAATCGGGACCAAGGCGATGGCGATCGGTGTCTTGTGCCGCCAAGAATTGCGGCACGATCGTCATCGTCGACGACTGGTCGGCGAACAAGCGCGTCAGCCGGTCGAATTCGAGGCCCGCATTGCGCGCCGGGTCCTGTACGCCGATCACCACGCGCTCGATCCCCGGATGCGGGTCGATCAATTTTTTGTCGGAGAAGACCGGCATCAGCAGCGCTTGGCCACCGGGAACGGGAACGGCGAAATCCTGATCCGACAGACGTTCGACCGCGCGCAACTGCGCGGGGCTCGGGCCCCGCAAAACCGGGTCGCCGCCGCCGCAAGCGGCGAGCGTGCCCAGACAGGCGGCGAGAACGATGAACTTGCGGATCATGCGCGCTTATTCTCCACATCGGGCGCGTCGGGCGCCTTGAACTGCAAGGCGGCAAGGCGCGCGTAAAGCCCGCCTTCGGCGATCAGTTTGGCATGAGAACCGGCCGCGACCAAACGGCCGCGATCGAGCACCAGCAAACGGTCGGCGCGCGCCACGGTCGCCAGGCGATGCGCGATCACCAGCACGGTGCGGCCTTTGCCCAGCGATTCGAACGCGGCTTGCACGTAGCGCTCGCTTTCGGCGTCGAGCGCGCTGGTCGCTTCGTCGAGCAGCAACACGGCGGGGTCGCGCACCAACGCGCGCGCAATGGCGATACGCTGGCGTTGCCCGCCGGAAAGCCGCACGCCGCGCTCGCCAAGATAGGTTTTCCAGCCGTCGGGCAAACGCTCGGCGAATTCGTCGACATGCGCCGCGCGCGCCGCCTTCATCACCGCTTCGTCGGACGCAGCCCCGTTGCCGTAGCGGATATTCTCCAGCACGTCGGCGGCGAAGATCGTCGGCTCCTGCGCCACCAAGCCGATGCGCGCGCGCAAATCGGCGGGATCGGCGTCGGCGAGCTTCACGCCGTCGATCATGACCGCACCCGATTGCGGGTCGTAGAAACGCAGCAGCAATTGGAACACGGTCGTCTTGCCGGCACCGGAAGGGCCGACGATGGCAACGGTTTCGCCCGGCTCCACCTTGAACGACAAATCTGCCAGCGCCGTGCGGTCGGGTGCCGCCGGGTAGCGGAACGTCACGTCGCGGAATTCGACGCGGCCTTGCGCGGGGCTCGGCATCGCCACGGGCGAAGCGGGCGCGCGGATTTCGGGCACCGCATCGGCGAGTTCGAACAGGCGTTCGCACGCCCCGGCCGCGCGTTGCAGATCGGCCGCGAATTCGCTGATGGCGCCAACCGACGCCGCGACGACGACGGCGTAGAACACGAAGGCCGACAATTGGCCCGCCGTGATCTCGCCCGCGATCGCGTCGCGCCCGCCGATCCACAGCACGAAGCCGACGGCGCCGAACACAAACAGCATCACCATCGCGATCAGCGCGGAGCGCGCCTTGGCGCGGCGCACATTGGCGCCGAACGCATCCTCGACGCGGGCACCAAAGCGCTCGCCATCGGCGCGTTCGCGGTTGAACGCCTGCACCGTGCGGATCGCGGCGAGGGATTCCTCGATATCGGCGCCGACATCGCCCAGGCGATCCTGGCTTTCGCGGCTCAGCGCACGGACTTTGCGGCCGAACACGATCAGCGGTGCAACGACCAGCGGCACGACCAGCAGCGCCACGGCCGTGAGCTTGGGCGAGGCGATGGCCATCATCGCCACACCGCCCGCGAACAGCAGCACGTTGCGCAACGCCATCGACGCGGAGGAGCCGACGATCGTTTGCACCGTTGCCGTATCGGCGGTCAGGCGCGAGACGACCTCGCCCGTGCGCGTGGTTTCGTAATAGGCGGGCGACAGCGTCAGCGCGCGTTCGAACACCAGACGGCGGATATCGGCGGTGACGCGCTCGCCCAGCCACGTGACGAGATAGGAACGCGCATAGGTCGCCCCCGCCAGCAGCAGCACGAAGGCGAACAGCCCGAGCAGCGCGTGATCGAGCAGATCGGCGTTGCCCGCCGCGAAGCCCGCATCGACAAGCCAGCGCAACGCCGTGCCGAGACCGAGCACCGCGCCCGCCGCGAGGGTGAGCGAAATGCCCGCGAGCGCCACCCGCCCGCGATAGGGTTTGAGCAGGCCGAACAAACGTCGCAGCACGCGCAGATCGCGCGATGGGGCCCGGTCGTTCTTCGAATCCGCCATAATCAGAAAGCGACCTTCATGCCGCTCACCTCGGCCAGATCCTTGGCGAGAGCGGCTTCGAGCGTGGCGTCGGACCGGGTGGAGCGCCAAACCTTGGCGCCCGCATCCCAGGCGTAGTGGGCCGCCCCGGTCAGCGGCGAGGACACCCAGATCTGTTTTGTCGGCCCGTGTTTGTTGATGACGAACTGCCGCCCGTCGTCGAATTCGACCGTCAGGATGCCGCCGCGCAATTCGGCGTCGATGTCGGCGTCGGCAAGGTCGCTCTCGATCCGGGTCTGCAATCGGGCCAGCAAGGTATCGGCGGCCGTATCGAAGTCGTTGGCGTCCATCGGAAATATCCGGAAAATGCTTTTCGGCCCGAGGGTTTAGCACGGGCCGGACGCAAGGTCGAGAAGCCTCCATGCGACTTCTTGCGCCCCCCGGCCGTTTCCTCTATAAACCGCGCCTCGCGAAGGGGCGCCCTTGATTGCGGCGCCCTTTTACTCGACAGGATTACGGAGCTGGCCATGAAGCCCGGCGTGCACCCCGAATACCACGAAATCAACGTGATCATGACCGACGGGTCCACGTTCAAGACGCGTTCGACCTACGGCAAGGCCGGCGAGACGCTGCGTCTGGACATCGATCCGAAGACGCATCCGGCCTGGACGGGCCAGCAGCGCATCATGGACCAGGGCGGTCAGGTCGCGAAGTTCAACAAGCGCTTCGCCGGCATCGGTGCCGTCAAGGCCAAGCCGATGGGCGACGCCCCGCCGGCCAAGCCGAAAAAGGAAGCGGCCCCGGCCGCCGCCGCGGCCCCCAAGGCCGAAGCCAAGAAGAAGAAGTAAGCTTCTTCGCATTGCGACGAATTCACGGGCGTCCGCCACCGGCGGGCGCCCGTTTCGTTTTGGGGCCCGATTAGGCGTGCGCGTCGAACTGGGAGTCGAGCCGCGCGATGCGCTCGAACAGGTTCAAGCTTCGCGCCATCAGATCGCCCAGGCGCGGCGACAATTCGTTCACCTGCGCGGTCGTGTCGGCCAAGCAGACCTCGTGCGCGCCCAAGCGATAATCGGGCGTGCGCGCCTTCTCCGCCGACAATTCGCCCTCGGCGACCGCGCGCTGGGCCAGCAGCCACGCCATGACCTGCGCAAGCCGCGTGGTCAGACGCATCGCCTCGCAATTCAAATGCAGACGGTCGTTGGGGTCGCTCGGCGCCGTTTCGCGCGGCTGGACGGCCGCGCAGTAATGGCGTGCCGAGAGCAGAAGCCCCATCGTCTCGTCATATGCGCGGCAAAGGAACGGGCTGGGGCCCGGCACCGCATGCGGCAGCGTCGTCATGCCAATAGTCTCGGAGCCCGCGCGGTAAAACGCAAACGCGTTTTCGGGGGGCTTGAACCTGATTTTCGGACGCCTAAATGGCATTGCGTCTGCGGCGCCCATTCGGGGCCGCGGATTTAACCCCGGGCCCGGCCGAAATCGGCGGGTCCACGATCGTCCGATCGCTCAATGGAGGATAGGATCATGAATCAGTTCGACTTTTCGCCCCTTTTCCGCTCGACCATCGGCTTCGACCGCCTGTCGCGCCTGATCGACGAAGGCCTGCGCGGCGTCGAGACGCCCGCCTACCCGCCCTATAACATCGAGAAGACCGGCAACGACTCCTACCGCATCGCCATGGCGGTTGCGGGCTTCGCCGAGTCCGAGCTCGAACTCACCCAGCAGGAAAACGTGCTGATCATCGCCGGCCGCAAGGCCGAGAGCGACGAGAATGCCCATTTCCTGCATCGCGGCATCGCCGCGCGCGCGTTCGAGCGCCGCTTCAATCTCGCGGATTTCATCCGCGTGACGGGCGCCAAGCTCGAGAACGGTCTGCTTTATGTCGATCTCGTGCGCGAAGTGCCTGAGGCGATGAAGCCGCGGCGCATCCCGGTCGCCAACGCCACCGCCGGCGCCGCCGCGATCGAAGCGAAAGCCGCCTAACCTTCGCGACGTTGCGAAGTCCCGCCCGCCGGATATCCTCCGGCGGGCGGTTTCGTTTTTAGTGCCCTGCGAAATGCGCCTTGATGCGCGCGCGCGCGTTGGGGTCGAGACAGTTGTAGCGCGCGCCGATCAATCCGCCTTCGCCCACGCGCACGATGTGCAATTCGGCGTCGAAGACGAGATTGAGGAAGGCGTTGCGCAGAATGATCGTGCCGTTGAGGCGCTGATCCTGGCGCAGATTCGCGGCGGGGCCGAACAACAGCCCCGTCTCGCTCCAATTGCGCAACTGCGCGCGCTGGCCCATGACCTGGACCTTGTCCTCCGGCCCCGCGACCATGCGCGGCGAGATACGCCGCTCGCCGCCCGCTTGCACCGAGGGGAAGTTGACCGCGACGACTTCCTTGAAGCGCTGCTTCAAATTCGGATCGATCAACGCGGCCGCCATCGCCTTGGCGGCTTCGGCGAGCAGCGACGCTTTTTCGTCGGTCGCCAGGCCCACACCGAAAAACTCGTCCTTCAAATCGCGATAATGCAGCCAGTTGCCGATGGCGCCTTCCAAGCTGCGCCGCGCATGCAC
The DNA here is from genome assembly GCA_014444615.1 of Tagaea sp. CACIAM 22H2. GTDB lineage: Bacteria > Pseudomonadota > Alphaproteobacteria > CACIAM-22H2 > CACIAM-22H2 > Tagaea. The sequence continues at coordinate 28,525 of PVXE01000045.1, forward strand.
GTCGTCGAATTCGGCGTGCAGTTGCAGCAGCAGCAGCAGCTTGCGCGCGACGCCGGATTCGCGTTGCAGCAGCGGATCAAGGCTTTCGGGCGCCACCATGCGCGAGAAACGGCGCGAAAGTTCGTTGGCGATTTCGCCGTCGCCGGCCAAAACCGGCAGGTTGGCGATGCTGACGCGCAAGCCCCGCGCCATCTTCATCTCGGCGCTGGGATCGCGTTTGGCGAGCGAGGCGGGCGAGGCCAACGCCGCGCGCAAACGATCGCGCGCGACCTGTTCGAGCGCCGGAGACGACCGGTCGCCCTTTGCGCCGACGATCGCGCGCACGACGGACACGCTTTCCTGCGTCGCGGGCCGGTCGCCCGCGAAGGCGAGTGACATGCGCACCGTGGCGAGCGCGTTGTCGAAACCGACGCCGAGAGCGGCGGCCGCCGGCTCCATCGACAGCAACTCAGCCAGCGTGCGCTCGAGCAGCGCTTGCGCGCCCGGATCGCGCGTCTGCGCCAGCAAGCGCACGCAGATTTCGGACTTGGCCGGCCATTCGCGCGCCGCCGACAGCCAGCGCGCCAATAACGCGCCGGCGAAAACGGGATCGCCCGCCGCGTCGATCGCATGGGCATCGGGCGTCGAGCCTTCGGGAATTTTCTTGGCGGCGGCATCGACCAGCTTCGAGGCGCCGTCCACGATCGCCAGCAGATCGCGCACGCGCTCCGTCACCGGCGATTTCAGCGTGCGGCCCTGCAGGATCGCGACGCGCTGGACGAATTCCTGAAAATTCGTGCCGGCGTTCAAGAGCTTCTTCTGCTCGCGCGGATCGAAGACGAGTTCCGTGACCGTAATCCGCGCACCTTCGCAATAGGTGCGCGCGACCTGGAACAACAAGGCGCGGGCGGCGTCCGACAGCGCTTCGGCGGGTTCTATGCAATGCATCGCCCGATGCTATAGGACCGGGCGCGTTACGTGGAGGTTAACGCCGGATCGATTCCAGGGCCGCACGGATTGCGGCCGGAATGGGTACGGCTTTTTGAACGCCCCGTTCGACGAAAACATGAACGAAATGGCCTTCGGCGGCGGCCTCGTCCTTGCCTTCCCGGAACAGGCCGATTTCGTACCGGACCGAGGAATTGCCCAAATGCCCGACGCGGAGCCCCGCGTCGATCGTTTCCGGATAGGCGAAGGATTCGCGGAAACGGCAGCCCGATTCAGCTGCCACGCCGATGATCGCGGCTTCGTGGATATCCAGCCCCCCGCGCTCGATCAGGAACCGGTTAATGACCGTGTCGAAATAGCTGTAGTAGACGACGTTATTGACGTGACCGTAGAGGTCATTGTCCATCCAGCGCGTGGGAATGGCGAGGAAATGCCGATAGTCGGATCGGCGTCCGGGCGGTTCGCGGGTCATAGAATTCCGGCAAGCGCGTCGAGCGTGGCGTCGGGCTTTTCGACCATCATCATATGACCCGCCCCGGCGATGTCGACCGTACGCGCGCCGGAAATTTTCGCGGCGAGCGCCCGCGCCCCCGAAGGCGGCGTCATCCGATCGGCCGTGCCGATCACGATCAGCGCCGGGCATTTCACTTTCGCCGCCGCTTGCGGCGCGGCTTTGTAGGAGTCGCACGCGGCGAGATCGTCGCCCAGCGCCGGGCCCTTCGCGGTTTCGAGCAGCCGCACGCCGCCGCCGACCATCCAGGTGCCGGGGCTTTGCGCACCGCCGAGCTGCGCCCCACGCCCGAAGCCCCAATCGGCGATCATATCGATCGCGGCGTGATCGCCATTGCGCGCGGCCCCCAAAAGTTTGGGATGAACGGGCATCGCTTCGGCCGCCCCTAGCAGCGCCAGCGCGCGCGCCGTTCCGCGCGACGCAAGCTCCAGCGCTACCAACGCGCCCATCGAATGCCCGGCGAGGGCGGCGTCCGGCGCGCCGGCGGATTTCAGCGCCGCCGCGACGAAATCGGCCATCGCTTCGATCGAGGCAAGGCCCGGCCCTTGCGAACGACCATGCCCTGGCAGATCGAAGGCAAGGACATTGCGGCCGTGATGGGCGAACCAGCGCGCCTGGAGCATCCAGACGGTGTGGTCCATGCCCGCCCCGTGCAGAAACGCGACGCTGGGCTTGGCGGGATCGAATTCCTTGCCGCCCGTCGCGGCGAAGATTTCGCGGCCTTCGACGTTGAGCTTCATCGCAAGGTCAACCCTTCGCGGCCGCGCGCAAACCGGCGGCGAGATCGTCGAGAATATCGGCGGCGTCTTCGAGGCCCACCGAAAGCCGCACCATCTCCTCGCCGATTCCCGCCTTCTTGAGCGAGTCCGCGTCCATTTGCTGATGCGTGGTCGATGCGGGATGAATGACCAACGATTTCGCGTCGCCGACATTGGCGAGATGGCTGAACAGCTTCAGCGCCTCGATGAAGCGCCGTCCGGCCGCACGCCCGCCTTTCACGCCGAACGAGATGATCGAGCCTGGGCCCTTGGGTAGCAACTTCGCCGCCAGCGCCTTGTCGCGGTGGCTGTCGAGCTCGGGATAGTTCACCCAAGCGACGGCGTCGTGCCCCGACAGGAACGCGGCGACTTTGCGCGCATTGGCCACATGGCGTTCCATGCGCAACGGCAGCGTTTCGAGCCCTTGCAGCAAATGGAACGCATTGGTCGGCGACATCGAGGCGCCGAAATCGCGCAACCCTTCGGCGCGCGCGCGCATGGCGAAAGCGGCGGGGCCGAACTCCTCGGCGAAATCCAGGCCGTGATACCCGGCATAAGGCTCGGTCAACGTCGGGAATTTGCCCGAGGCTTCCCAATCGAATTTGCCGGAATCGACCAACACGCCGCCGATGGCCACACCATGCCCGCCGATCCATTTGGTCGCCGAGTGCATGACCAAATCGGCGCCATGGTCGAAGCCGCGGAACAGATAGGGCGTGCAGAAGGTCGCATCGAGCATCAGCGGCAGGCCGTGTTTATGCGCGACCGCCGCGATCGCCGGCACGTCCATGACTTCGAGGCCCGGATTGCCGACGACCTCGCCGAACACCAAGCGCGTTTCGGGGCGGATCGCGGCCGCGAACGCGGCCGCGTCGCGCACGTCGACGAAGCTGGTCGTGATCCCGAAGCGCGGCAGCGTATGCGTGAACAGGTTATGCGAGCCGCCATAGATCGAAGCGGACGAGACAATATGTCCGCCCGCCCCCATCAGCGTCGCGATGGCGAGATGCAGCGCTGCTTGGCCCGACGCGGTCGCGATCGCCGCGACGCCGCCTTCCAGCGCCGCGATGCGTTCCTCGAATACCGCGACGGTCGGGTTGGAGATGCGGCTGTAGATATGGCCGGCGCGTTCCAGGTTGAACAGCGATGCGGCGTGGTCGACGTCGCGGAACACGTAGGACGTCGTCTGATAGATCGGCACGGCGCGGGCACCCGTCGCCGGGTCGGGCTGTTGGCCGCCATGCAGCGACAGCGTGTCGAATCTCGGAAAGCGATCGTCGGCCATGCGCGGCACCGAACCCCCGAAATGAAGAACCGCCCGGAACGCGTCTTCGGCGTTTCGCGGGCGGTTCAAGACTTAGCAGCGCGTCCCTGTTCAACTCGCAGCTTAGGGACGAGTCTTAGCCAGCCGGGCGGGACGGCGTCAATCGCCAATTATTAATCGTTCGTAAGCGAACTAATTTATCAATCCGAGGATCATCCGGGGCTCGACATTGGCGATGGAAAACGCATTTATCGCCAAGCGTTGGCGGACATCCGCTGCCTGGGTGGCCGCCGCGGCCTTGCCGATATCGGCATCCACCAGGGCGCCCAACCCTTGTGAATTCGCGTCGACCAAATCGCCGACATAGGCCGATTGCAGGCGCAATTGCCGCGACTGGGACGCGATCGTCGCCAGGGCCGAGGTGACGGCGGCGCCCAGCGTATCGATGACCGACAGCGACCCCGTCGCGAGCGCCGCGTCGCCGACATTGACGTTGGCCTGGAAGGTCGTCCACGCGGTCCACACCGAGGATTGGCTGGTCAGCTGCAATTGGCCGAGTTCGGTATCCGCGATGAAGGTCCGCGTCACCGAGCCCGACGACAGCAGATTGACGCCGTTGAAATTCGCCTGGCCGATATAGCGTTGGATCTGGTCCGCGACCTGGCCGAAATCGTTGAAATAGGTGGTGCGCGCGGTGCCGGTGACCGAGCCGTCGGCGAGCTGGATCGCCTTGGTGCGGACCTGGTTGACCACATCGGTCATCAATTCCAGCGCCGTGCGCGTGACGTCCGCCAAGCCCAGCCCGTTGGCGAGCGACGATTGAACCGCCCGAAACGCCTGAAGATTGCCGCGAATCCCTTGCGCGACCGAGAAGGTCGATGCGTTGTCCATCGCGTCGGCAACACGATAGCCGGTCTGCACGAGCTTCGAATGGACGGCCATATTCGCTTGCGTGGCGCGCAGCGACGCAAGGGCGGTGACGGCACCGAGATTGGTGTTCACGGAATTGGACATGATTCTCTGGTCCTAGACGCAGCCGTTCTGGCTACGCCCGAAGATTGGCATGCCACGTCCAATCCGGCAAGAGTTGCGGCGAGCGCAGCGAATCGCGGCCGTATCGGCCTTAAGTTGCGGATCGGCCATGCGAATTCCGGACTTGGCAAAGCGGGGGGCGGTTGGCATTGTCGCCCCTCTTCCGTACCCCCCTTTCCCTGGGGGAAATAAGCACGACATAAAGGGGCAGGAATGCCCACGGAGCCCGACATGCCCCGGAGCCGGAAATGAAAGTCGCGATCCCGAAAGAACGCCGCGCCTACGAAGCCCGCGTCGCCACGACGCCGGATGCGATCAAACGCATGAAGCCGTTGGGCCTGACCTTCCTGGTCGAGGCCGGCGCGGGGGAATCGGCCGCGATTACCGACCAAGCCTTTATCGATGCGGGCGCCGAGATCGTATCGGACAACGCCGCGTTGCTGGGCCAAGCCGATATCGTGCTGAAAGTCGCGCGTCCGCTGACGGCCGCCGAAGGCACGGACGAGCTTGCCGCCGTCAAACCCGGCACGGTGCTGATCTCGCAGCTCGACCCCTATCGCAATCGCGAGCAGGTCGCCGATTACGCCAAGCGCGGCATCGTCGCCGTCGCGATGGAATTGGTGCCGCGCATCACCCGCGCGCAGTCGATGGACGTGCTGTCGAGCCAGGCGAACCTCGCCGGCTACAAGGCCGTAATCGATGCCGCCGAACAGTTCGGCCGCGCCTTCCCGATGATGATGACGGCCGCCGGCACGGTCGCCCCGGCCAAGGTCATGGTCATGGGCGCGGGCGTGGCGGGCTTGCAGGCCATCGCGACCGCACGCCGCCTCGGCGCGGTCGTTTCCGCGACCGATGTGCGCTTGGCCGCCAAAGAACAGGTCGAAAGCTTGGGCGCCACGTTCGTCTTCGTCGACGACGAGGAAGCGCGCCAGGCCGAGACTTCGGGCGGCTACGCCAAGGAAATGTCCGATGCGTATAAGGCCAAGCAAGCGGCCCTGATCGCCGAAACGATCAAGAAGATGGACGTCGTGATCTGCACCGCGCAGATCCCCGGCCGTCCCGCCCCGCGCCTCGTGACCGACGCGATGGTCGCGTCGATGAAACCGGGCTCGATCGTCGTCGACCTCGCGGTCGAAACCGGCGGCAATTGCGAAGGCTCGGAAGTCGCGAAGATCGTCGTCAAACACGGCGTGAAGATCGTCGGCTACGCCAACGTGCCCTCGCGCCTGGCCGTCGACGCCTCGTCGCTCTACGCGCGCAATCTCGCGGAGTACCTGAAGCTGATCGTCCAAAAGGACGGCACGCTGAAACTCGACCGCGAGGACGAGATCGTCAAAGGCAGCCTGCTGACGCAGGACGGCCAAATCGTTCACGCCGCTTTCGCGCCCGCCCCGGCGGCCGCGCAGTAATCCAACGGGAGACAGAAACATGTCCGATCCCGCGACCCTCGCCAACCAGCTCGCCAACGACGCCGCGGCGCTTGCCCTGCGCGCCAAGGAGCTGGCCTTCACCACCGCCACGCAGACGGCCCCGCAAACGGCGGGCGTCGACGCGCTGACGATGGGCCTGACCGTCCTCGTCCTGGCCACTTTCGTCGGCTACTACGTCGTCTGGCGCGTGACCCCTGCCTTGCACTCGCCCCTGATGGCGGTGACCAACGCGATCTCCTCCGTCATCATCGTCGGCGCCTTGCTCGCCGCCGGCGCCTCGGCTGTCGGGTTCAGCCAGACGATGGGTTTCCTCGCGGTCGTGCTCGCCTCGGTGAACATCTTCGGCGGGTTCGTCGTGTCCCAGCGCATGCTGGGCAAGTTCAAGAAGAAGCAGAAGTGAGCGGAAGGAACCAGCCATGACCGCCACACTCTCCTCGCTTCTTTATCTCGCCGCGTCGATCTGCTTCATCATGAGCTTGCGCGGCCTCGCCAGTCCCGAGACCGCGCGCGGCGGCAATATCTGGGGCATCGTCGGCATGGCTATCGCCATCGCCACGACCCTCGCGGCACCCGGCATGGGCAACTACGCCGTGATCGGCGCCGGCATCCTGATCGGCGGCGCCATCGGCACGTTCGTGGCGCTGCGCATCCAGATGACCGCCCTGCCCCAGCTCGTAGCCGCGTTCCACTCGCTGGTCGGTCTCGCGGCCGTGTTCGTGGCCGCCGCGACGCTCTATTCGCCGCAAAGCTTCGGCATCGGCGTGCCGGGTGCAATCAAGGCCGCGTCGCTGATCGAAATGGCGCTGGGCACGGCGATCGGTGCGATCACCTTCACGGGCTCGGTCGTCGCCTTCGCGAAGCTCCAGGGTCTCGTCTCGGGCGCGCCGCTCCAGTTCCCGATGCAGCACCAGTTCAACGCGCTGCTGGGCATCCTGATCGTCGCCAATATCGTGTGGCTGTCGATGACCGGCAGCCCGGTCGCGTTCTGGACGCTGGTTGCGCTGTCGCTGGCGCTGGGCTTCCTGCTGATCCTGCCGATCGGCGGTGCGGACATG
>PVXE01000046.1 GCA_014444615.1 Tagaea sp. CACIAM 22H2
TTGATCGCGCCGAGCGAAATCGTCGCAGGCGAAAGCTTCGAACTCGTCTATCGCATCGCCGACGAATGGGGCAATCCGGCGGAGCTTGCCGAACGCCCCGCCCCGACGGGTGCGACGCTGGAGCCCTTGCCCGATCTACCCGGCATTCGCCGTTGGCGCACGACGATCGACGCGCCCGGCCTGCATCGCTTGGAGCTAACGGGCAGTCTCGGTCACGCAATTTCCAATCCGATCCGCGTTCATGAGACGGCACCCGCCACACGCATCTTCTGGGGTGACATCCACGCGCAGTCGCTGGTCGGTTGCGGGGCGCGCACGGTCGACGCGTTCTTCCGCCATGCGCGCGACTTCGCGCGGATCGATTTCGCCAGTCATCAGGCGAACTGCTTCCTGGTGACCGGTCCGGAATGGACGGAGACGGAAACCGTCACCGCCGAATATAACGAGTCCGGCCGTTTCGTCACCCTGCTCGGCCTTGAATGGTCGGCCGATACGGCGCGCGGCGGCGACCGCAACCTGTTCTTCCCCGGCGACACGGCGCAGATCACGCGCTGCAGCCACGAATATGTCGACGACAAATCCGACATCGCGAGCGACTTGCCGCTCGCCGAGGATTTCCACGCCAAGTATCGCGGCAGCGATGTCGTCATCGGCCTGCATGTCGGCGGCCGCACGACCGATCTGTCGCGCCACGAACCGTCGGTCGAACGCCTGATCGAGATCCATTCGACGCATGCGACGTCGGAATGGTTCGTGCTGGACGCGCTGCGGCGCGGCTATCGCATGGGGGTGACCGCCGGCAGCGACGGCGTGGACGGCCGCCCCGGCGCCAGCCATCCCGGCCATCAAGCGGTGCGCAATGTGCGCGGCGGCTTGGTCGCGGCGGCGTTGCCGACGCTCGATCGCAAATCGCTGCTCACAGCGCTTCACGCGCGCAACTGCTACGCGACGAACGGGCCGCGCATTGTGCTGCGCTTCTCCGCCGACGGCCAAAAGATGGGCGCGGAGTTTCAAGCCCCGCGCCCGCCGCTGCTCTCGATCGAAATCGATGGCACCGCGCCGATCGAATCGATCGATATCTTCCGAGGCACGGAGATCGTTCACCATATCGCGCCGCACGCCAAGAACGCGGAATTGTCCGACCGGTTGCGCATCGCGTGGCGCGGCGCCACGGCGCCAGGCAATTTCTCGCGCGCACGCATGAACTGGGACGGTATGGTGACGCTTTCGGCCGGCGCGTTCACCGATCCGCAAGGCTATGCGCTCGACACGCCCGACGAAGGCATCGTCGGCGCGGAACCGCGCAAGATCGTCTGGCGCTCGGCGACCGGCGGCGATTGGGACGGCATCACCACCACGCTTGCCGCCCCCGGCGACGCGACGCTCGAAATCGACACACCGCAAATCTCGGTCGCCGTGCCCGTGGCGCGCCTACGCCAAGGCCCGGCCTATTTCGCCGACGACGTGCTGCATCGCGAACTCGAACTGCGCTTCCTGCCCAAGGATTTGGGCCCGTCGTCGTGGCGCGGCGAGTTCCGCGACGGCGCCATGAAGCCGGGCTGGAACGCCTATTGGTTCCGCGTGCGCCAGTGGGATGGCGGGATCGCGTGGTCGAGCCCGATCTTCGTCGAGATGACGGGCACGCCGCGATGATCGGAATTGCGTTCGTCGGTGCCGGGTCCATTGCCGCCTATCATCTCGACGCGCTGGCGACGCTTCCCGACGCCGATGTCCGGATTGTCGTCGGACGCGACGCTGCCAAAGCGGCGGCGTTCGCCGCCCAGCGGGGCATTCCGGCGGGGACAGACGACCTCGATGCGGCGCTGGCCCGGACGGATATCGACGCGATCGTCGTGGCCTCGCCCGACGACACGCACGAGGCGATCTGCCTGAAGGCGACCGCTGCCGGCAAGGCGATCCTGGTGCAAAAGCCGATGGCGCCCGACGCCGCCGCGTGCCGACGGATGATCGCGGCGGCGCAAGCCGCCAACGTCGATCTGCAAGTCAGCTTCATGCACCGCTATTTCGAGGAATTCGCCGCCGCGCGCGAGTTGCTCGCGGCGGGCGCAATCGGCACGCCGACCAGTGCGCGCATGCGCAACGCCACACCCGGCCCCGATTGGGGCGACTGGTTTTTCAAGAAAACGCGCGTCGGCGGCGGCGTGGTGCTGCAACTCGGCGTACACGGCATCGATCTTCTCACACAGCTTTTCGGCCCCGTCGCCTCGCTCAACGCGACGACGGCGATCCTACGTCCAGAACGGCTTTTGGCCGATGGACGCGTAGTGACGGTCGAGAATCCCGACAGCGCCTGGGCGATCTATCGTTTTGCCAACGGCGTGGCCGCATCGCACGACATGTCGATGATCGAAGCGGCGGGTACCGACCGTTTCGGCATGGAGATCTACGGCACCGACGGCACGATCCAGCTGCGCGGGGTCGCGGGCCCGTTGCGCCTGCGCCGCAAAGGGGCGAGCGCGTGGGAAACGCCTGCGCTGCCCACGCCGCCGATGGGCCATCGCCATCATCGACGTTGGCTCGACGGATTGACCGGCGCTAGGCCCCCGGAAACGACAGCGCTAGACGCACTCGCAGGATTGTTGATCGCCGAAGCGATCGAACGTTCCGCCGCAACGGGTGGCGGGGCGTGCGAAGTCGAACAGCCCTAGTCACTCACGGCGACGCGGCCGACCGGCGCAACAATTCGATCAGCGCGTTGATGGGCGCCACATTCGCCAGCGTGCGCGCGAACATCGCCCCACCTTTAAAGCGCGACACCTCGATTGGCAGCGGAATTTCAACCAACCCGTGGCCGACTTGCGAGGTCAGAAGCCCGCTCGCCACACTGCTGAGATACGTTCCAGTCCGGAGAAGCTGGAAAATCGCCAATAGCGACGTCGACATCAATGCGATCCGCGGCGCTTCCGCGCCCAAACGCCGGAACATGTTGTCGCGCGACGCGACCGTTTCGTCATCGTCCTCGTAGAGGATCCACGGATAGGCAACGAGATCGGCCGCCGTGACCCTCCGCTTTCGGGCCAACGGATGATCGGCTGCGGCGATGACGCATTGCCGGATATTCGTGATGTGGCGCGTCTCGATATAGTCGGGGATGTTCGATGTCGGGATGCGTGCGATGACAATGTCGAGGTCGCCGCTAAACAGGCCGGGCAGCGTCTTCGGGTTCGCGTCGATCTGCAAATTGATGCGCAGTCCCGGAAACCGGCTTTGCAATTCGGAGATCGCGCCAGGCAACAACGCGCCCCCGAAATATGGGCCGGCACCGATGCGCAAATGGCCCGTTCGTCCCGACTTGAACGCACCGAGTTCAGACTGCGCGAAGTTCCATTCGGTTTCGATTTGCTTTGCGTGGCGCAACAGCGCGATACCGAATCGCGTGAGCACGACGCCGCGCGCGCGACGTTCGAACAGCGCCACGCCCATCTCGCGTTCCAGCCGGTGGATCGCCTTGCTGACCGCCGGTTGGCTTATCGACAACGCTTGCGCGCCGGCGCTGATACTGCCGCCTTTGGCGACCGCAAGGAACTGACGGAGGAGCGCGACGTTCTGCAGCATAGGTATTCTTTTAAGTTATCTAAGTAGGCCAAAATGGAACTTTACGGACTAAATCACCTAATGGAAAGTCGAAGAATTCTGAGCGCAGGAACTGCGCCGAAATGGGGAGAAATCGCCGGCAATGCGCACCGTTTTCGTTCTATTCGATTCCCTCGTGCGCTCGGCGATGAGCGCGTACGCCGATACGCATGTGCACACGCCGAATTTCAAGCGCTTCGCCCAGCGCGCGGTGACGTTCGACAGCCATTTCGTCGGCAGCCTGCCCTGCATGCCCGCGCGGCGCGACATTCATACCGGCCGGATGAATTTCCTGCATCGCAGCTGGGGGCCAATGGAGCCCTACGACAATTCGTTCCCGGAGATGCTGCGCGACGCCAACATCCATTCGCATCTCGTCACCGACCACATGCATTATTTCGAGGATGGCGGCGCCACCTATCACGGGCGCTTCCGGTCTTGGGAGTTCATCCGCGGCCAGGAATACGATCCGTGGAAAGCGATGGTCCAGCCGCCGATCGATCGGCTGCAGGAGAAGTACAACGTCAAACACTACGACTTCACCAATAACTGGAAGCGCCTGCAGAACGCGATCAATCGCGAATATATGATCGAGGAAAAGGATTTCTGCCTGCCGCGTTGCTTCGACGGCGCGTTCGAGTTCCTCGATCTCAACCGCGGCGCCGACAATTGGTTCATGCTGCTGGAATGCTTCGACCCGCACGAGCCGTTCCACGCGCCTGACCGCTTCAAGGACCGTTACCGCACCGGCTATAACGGCGGCATCCTCGACTGGCCCCACTACGAGAAAGTAACCGAGAGTCCCGAGGAGATCGCGGAGATCCGCGCCAATTACGCGGCGCTGATGACCGCCTGCGATCATTACTTCGGCAAGCTGCTCGACTACTTCGACAAGCACGATATGTGGAAGGATACGGCGATCGTATTGTCGACCGATCACGGCTTCCTGCTGGCCGAGCACGATTGGTGGGGCAAAAACCTGATGCCCTACTATACCGATATCTCCCACATCCCGCTGATCATCCATCATCCGGCGCATACGCGCAGTGCCGGCCAGCGCCGCAAGGCCGTGACCCAGACGATGGATCTGATGCCGACGATCCTCGACATGTTCGGCATCGCGATTCCGCCGGAGGTTTGCGGTCGCTCGCTGCTGCCGCTGCTCGACGAGGACAAGCCGATCCGCGATATCGGAATCTTCGGCATGTTCGGCGGGCCGATCGGCGCGACCGACGGGCGCTACACCTATTATCTCTATCCGGGCGATCTCTACGGGCCGGGCCTACACGAATACACGCTGATGCCCACGCATCTGCATTCGTTATTCAGCGCCGCCGAGATGAAGACCGCGAAACTGCGAGAACCCTTCGACTTCACCAAGGGCATGCCGATCCTGAAGATCGACGCGCTGATGGACGCGCGGCGCATCCCCGTCCACGACGGCAAACGGTTCGATCCCGGCGTGGGCACGACGCTTTACGACATCTCCATCGATCCCAAGCAGCTAAAGCCCTTCCGCGACGACGCGATCGAGCGGCGCTTCCTGCGCGGAATCGCCGAACAGATGCGCCTGCACGATGCCCCGGCCGAAATCTACGCCCGCTACGGAATCGGTCCCAAACTGGCCGCTTGACGGCCGCATATAACGAGGGAGGAAACCATGAAGTTCCAATTCGCGACCGCATTCGCGGCGGCGAGCGCTTTGGCGTTCGCCGCCGCCGGTCCGGCCGCCGCCCAAACGCCCTTCGCCGATGTCGGCAAACATCCGGAAATCTCGATCCTGATCAACTCCTCGCCATGGTTCGGCGGATTCGAGAAAGTGGTCGATCTTTACGAGAAGCAGACCGGCAACAAAGTGAAACTGGACGTCACGCCTTACGGCGGCGTGCTGGAGAAGGCGCGCAACGCCGTGCGCGCCGCCAACAGCCCGTACGATCTGGTGAATCTCGACACCCCTTGGACGATCGAATTCTACGAAGGCAACTTTCTGCGGCCATTGACGGAGATCGATCCGGGTTTCGCCTTGCCTGCCGAAGTGCTGACCTACGAGGATTCGAACTACTGGAATGCGCAGCGCCGCTGGCGCACGCGCGACGGCGGTCAGCTGATGGGCTATTCGCCCAACGGCAACGTCCATGTTCTTTACTACCGCGCAGATCTTCTGCAACAAGCTGGCATGCAGCCGCCCAAGACCTGGGCCGACGTAGCGGCGATCTGCAAGAAATTCTACGCGCCGCCCGGCATGTACGGCTTCGTCGCCCGCGGCGAGAAAGGAAATCCAATCCGGTCCGACTGGACGTCGCTGATGCAAGGCGCCGGTGCTTCGGTGGTCCGCGCGCCGCAGAATGGCGACTATACCGTCACGATTAATTCGCCCGAGGCAAAAGTGGCGCTCGATCAGTTCATTTCGCTGCAGAAGGAATGTGCGCCGCCGAACGCAGGCGTCATGGGTCAAGGCGACGTAATCCAGTTGCTTGCTACCGGCCGCGCGGTGCAAGGCCTCGCCGTCATCGCCGCATGGTCGACCTTCGACGACCGCCAGAAATCGGCTGTGGTCGGCAAGATCAACACGGCGATGGTCCCGGGTTTTCCCGGCCGCGAACCGGGTGTGGCGATCGGCAACTGGGTCTTCGCCGTGCCGAAGAATGTTCCCGCCGAACGCCAGCGTGCCGCCCTCGCCTTCTCGCGCTGGTTCCTTACCGCCGGTGCGCAACGCGCCTATGCGGAAGGCGGCGGCATTCCGGTACGGTCTGATATCTTCGCCTCGGAACTCGCGTCGAAGCCGGAATTCCGCTGGATGAGGACCTATATCGACAGCCAGAAATACGCCCGTCAGGAGCTGGGCTTCGCCGAAGGCGTACAGGTGGAGGCTGTTTTGGGCCTGCGCTTGAACCAGGCGCTGATCGGCGAGATGTCAACGGCCCGCGCGCTCAACACGGCTGCGCGCGAGATCGAGGAAATCTTCCAACGTAGCGGCCGGCGTACCGGTAAGCTCGGCGCGTTGCCGGAGTAACGTAGAGTACCGGACCGGAAGAAGGGGAGCGGATCGATCGATCCGGTCCCCGTCGCCGCATCCGGCCCCGGTCGAACGGATGATATGCGGATGAAAGACGACTTCCTCAACCGGACTTTCCGCCACTGGAGCATGTGGCCGTGCCTGGCGTTCCTACTGGTGCTGTCGGTCTATCCCGTTCTCCAACTCGTACCCATGGCGCTGTCGACCATCCAGATCACCGCCGAGGGCACGTTCTGGACCTATTCGCCGCGTCGCAATCTCGATCTTCTATTGGGCGACGAAGTTTTACGCGACGCCATCGTCAACACGCTGGTTTTCGTCGTGCTGTCCGTCGCCATCGAGATGGTGCTGGGTTTCTTCGCGGCTTTGTTCATCGCCTGCATGCCGCGCGGCCGCAATTTCGCGCGCACGGTGATGATCCTGCCGATCCTGCTGCCCGCGGTCGCCATCGGCAGCATGTGGAAGCTGTTGTTCAACTACGATTTCGGCCTGTTCAACCAGATGGTCGGGCTGATCGGCCTCAACCCGATCAACTGGCTGGGCGACACGCGCTGGGCGCTGCTGTCGATCGTCATCGTCGATGTGTGGCACTGGACGCCTTTCGTGTTCTTGATCCTGTTCGCGTCGATCGAGACCCTGCCGCAGGACGTGCTGGAAGCCGGCCGCGTGGATGGCGCCACGGCGTGGCAGATGATCAGTTTGATCATCCTGCCGCTGCTGGGCCCGGCTTTGGCGGTCGCCGCCTTGTTCCGCGCCATCGTCGCGTTCAAGGCGTTCGACCAGGTCTATCTATTGACCTCCGGCGGGCCGGGTACGTCGACCGAGCTTCTCAGCCTGCATTTGAACCGCGTGTTCTTCGAGCAGAACCAGCTCGGCTACGGCGCAATGCTGTCGCTGAGCATCATCGGCGTAATCGTCGCCACCCTCGCCGTCGGCAAATGGTCGGCGACGCAGATCGAACGCAAAAGGACGGGCCGATGATCCCCTTGCACGGCCGCGCCGCCTGGATCGGCTATAGCGTCGTGGCGCTGGCGATTCTGTTCATCGTCGGCCCCACCGCCTGGATCTTCCTCAACTCGATCAAGTACCAGATCGCGATCTATTCCGGCGCCTGGGTGTTCGAGCCGACGCTCGACAACTATATCGAAGTTCTATTCAGCCGCCGATCGGATCTCGTCCATAACCTGTGGAACAGCTTCGTCGTCGCTTGCCTTAGCACCGTCGCGGTGTTGATCGTCGGATCGCTCGGCGCTTACGGCATCCATCGCTGGTTCCGCAGCCGCTTGTTCGCCAAGCTGTTGATGGGCTGGGTGCTGATATTCCACATGATCCCGGTCATCACGCTGGTCGGGCCGTGGTATCTGTTTTTCCAGTCGCTCGGCCTTTACAACACGCTGCTGGCGCTCGTGCTGACCCATATCACCATCAATCTGCCGATGACGATGTGGATCATGCTGACCTATTTCAACGAAGTGCCGTCCGAACTGCGCGAAGCCGCGACGATCGACGGCTGCGGCGACTTCACCACCTTCCGCCGGATCATCCTGCCGCTGGTGGGGCCGGGCCTCGTCTCGTCCGGCATTCTGTCCTTCGTGTTCAGCTGGAACGAATTCGCGATCGCGCTGAACCTGACGGCACGCGACACGGCGACCGTGCCCGTCGCCATCGCGCGCTTCGCCCAACAATTCGAAATCCTGCATGCCCAAATGGCCGCATCGTCGATGATCGCGATCGCGCCCGCTTTGCTGCTGATGATCTTCGGTCAACGTTTCATCGTGCGCGGACTGACCACCGGCGCGGTCAAATAGGCCTCACTGCTTGACCGATCCGGCCGCCAAGCCCGAGACCATGTAGCGCTGCAACGGCAGGAACAGCAGCAGCGTTGGCAGCGTCGTCAGCGCAGAGCCTGCCATCACGTTGCCCCAATCGGTGACGTTCTCGCCGAAATAGATGTAAAGGGCGAGCGGCATGGTCTTCATCTCCTCCTGCGTCAGCAACGCGACGGAAAAGAGATATTCCGACCAGCACAGCAGGAAGGCATAGGTCGCCGTGGCGACGATGCCCGGGAACATGATCGGAAAGACGATGCGCCAAACGACCTGGAAATAGCTGGCCCCGTCCATGATCGCGGCTTCGTCCAGGCTGCGCGGCACCGCGCGCAGATACCCGACCAGCAGATAGACCGAAAACGGAATCGAGATCGCCACGTAAACGAACAACATGCTGCCCCAGTTGTTCAGCATGCCCGCGCGCGCGAACAGGATGAACACCGGCGTCACCAGAATGATCCAGGGAAAGGTCTGGCCGAGCATGACGCTGGCGAACAAAGTGCCGCGCCCGCGGAAGCGGAAACGCGAGAACGCGTAGGCCGCATTGACCGATACGAAGGTCGACAGCAGCACGGCGCCGATGCACAGCACCAAGCTATTCATCACGTTGTGGCCGAACCCGGCGGCGAAGAGCCGCGTGTAGTTCTCCAGCGTCATCGACCAGCGTGTGGCCGAGAACATCGTGTCCGGCGTCTTCAGCGACGCGACGAACACCCACGCAGTCGGGTAGACGAGAAAGGCGAGTACTGCCGCCGTAATGGCGAGCGTGGCGAACTGCGCGAGAGCGCCGGGGGCGCGGCTCATCGATCTTCCTCCTCGACCAAAGCGCGCGCCGCGACATAGCGCAGATAAATCATGCCGAAAGCGGTCATGATCATAGCCATCACCACGCCGGCGGCGGCGCTGTAGCCCAAACGGCCGTCGATGAAGCCCTTAATGTAGATTTCCGTCGCCATGACGTTGGTAAATGTGCCCGGCCCCGCTCCGGTCGTAAGCCAGACATAGATGAAATTGTTGAAGGTCCAGAAGGTCGACATCATCGCCATAACGATGATCGCCGGCTTCAGATGCGGCAGGTAGATGTAGCGCAGCAGCTGCATACGGCTGGCACCGTCGATCTCGGCCGCTTCGACCAGCTCGCCGGGCAGCGATTGGAGGCTCGCCATAAAGGTCAACGTGACCAGCGGCAGCGTGTTCCAAGTGATGATGACGATGATGGAAGGCCACACCCAATTGGCATCGGCCAGGAACGGGATCGGCTGGTCGATGAGGCCGAGCCACATCAGGAGTTGATTTGCCGCCCCCACGCGCGGATCGAGGATCCAGCGCCACACCACGATCGCGACGACCGGCGGCGTCGCCCAGGGAATGATCAGCAGTATGCGCGTCAGCGTCGATAGGCGCCAGGCGCGAATCGTGCGGCTGTCGAGCAGGAAGGCAAGCGCCAGCCCCAGCACGATGCGCACCGTCACGCCCACGACGGTGAGCCAAATCACCGTGTTGAACATGACGCGGCGGAAGCCGGGACTGGTCAACAGTTCGACGTAGTTCTCGAGGCCGATCCAGCGCCCGCCGTCGCGCAATTGGAAAATATCGAGATCGGTGGCGCTGATATCGAGATTGAAGACGAACGGATAGACGTAGAAGGCGCCGAGAAAAAAGAAGGCGGGAACGAGCGCGAAAGCGACGAAACCCTTGGCGTTCGCGTGCATCGTGCCGTCCCCGCCCTACTTCTTAGCGTTGCAACCGCGCGAGTTCGCGCGCGATCGTTTCGTGCAACTCGCGCCCCGCGGCTTCCGCGGTCTTCTCGCCGATGAAGACCGATCCCGCCGCGCGACCGACCGCGTTCCACATGAACGGAATCGGCACCGGACCCGTCGCGTAAGGACCCCAGCTGCGCGAATTGGCGAGCTGCTTGGGGTAGCCGGCGAGTTCCGCATCCCAAGCGCGGCTGTCGATCGCGGCGCGCTGGGCGGGCGTGTAGTTGTTGTAGTGCTTGAACGTCGGGTCGGGCTTGGTCAGGAATTTGATCAGCGCCCAGGCCTGCTCGACATTCTTCGAGTTCGGGCTGATGCCGAGCATACGGCCGCCGAAATTCGTGACCGAGCCGTTCTTTCCGCCGGGGTGCGGCGCCGTCATGAACGGCCGCTTCTTGCCCGGATTGCGCTGATCCCACTTCGTCAGGATCTCGATCGCGACCGTATCGGGCATCGACGCCATCGCCGTATTGCCCGTCAACATGCCTTCGACGAGCTCGGGCGCGCCCCACAGGCAAACCGACAGATTGCTGCGCGGGTTATGTCCTTCGGTGATGTAGGAGTTGTAGTACGCCAGCGCTTCAGTCGCTTTTTCGGGCGTCACACCCATCACATATTTGCCGGCGGCGTCCTTGTCGATCCAGCCAGGACCGTCCGACCAGAAGTAGTAGTTCATGTAGAACCAGATCGACGGCGTGGCGCAGCTGCCCGCCGGGAAGCCCCAGCCCGCCTTGCCCGTGCGCTGATGGATCTGGCGGCTGGCGTCACGCAAGCCCGCCCACGTCGTCGGGAATTCCTTGATCCCGGCCTGTTCGAACAGTTCGGTGTTGTACATCATCGTGAACGTGTCGGTCGTCCACGGCACGGCGTAGGTTTTGCCGTCCGGCCCTTCGGCCAGATCGCGGGCGAAGAAATCGTTCCAGCCTTTGACGCCCATCTGCGCGCCATCGCGCGCGATCAGATCGTCGAGCGGACGCAACGCCTTGCCGCCGCCGAACGAGCGCGGCTGCACGAAGGAGATATGCACCACGTCCGGCGCCGTGCCGGTCGCGGCCTCGCGCAGATACTGCTGCTGCATATCCGCCCAGGAAATGCGCTGCATGTTGACCTTGATCGACGGATTCGCTTTCTCGAACTCGTCCAAGGCCGCACGCATCTGCGGCGCTTCGGGATCGTTGAAGCGGAACGTGATCGTCACCGGCGATTGGGCCTGCGAGGCGGGTGCCGCCAGAAGCGCCGCCGCCAGCGTCGCCCCGGCGACGAGACCGCGCCTTCCGAGTTTATGTCGCATCGTTTCCTCCCTCTTTTGGGTTCGTGTTTTCACGTTCGCCGGCAGGATCGGGCCCGGCCTTTCACCCCGTCGGCACGGCCGGATCGATCAACCCGGCGGCCTTCAATTCGGTCCACAACGCGGACGGGATCGTCGCCGCGCAGGCTTTCAGCGCGACACGGACCTCGTCCGGCGACCGGTACCCGGCCGCAATACTGGCGATACGCGGATGGAACAGCGGAAACTGCGTCGCCGCCGCTTGCAGCGATACGCCGTGCCGCGCGCACACCGCTTCGATCTTGCGCACGCGATCGAGCACGTCTTGCGGCGCGTCGGCGTACCAATACTTGGCGCCGGCGACCGCCCCCGTCGCCAGAATGCCCGAATGATAGGGGGCGGCGAGCAGGATCGAGATCGTTTTCTTCTCGCATAGCGGCAACAGCTTTGCGTGCGCGGTCGTATCGAGCAGCGTGTAGCGGCCCGCGAGCATGAAACAGTCGAAATCGCCGTCGGTCGCGAAGCGGTACATCAGATCGACATCGTTGATACCCACCCCGATCGCGCCGATCGTGCCGGCGGTGCGCAAATCGGCGAGCGCGCGATAGGCGCCGTCCATCGCTTGTTTATACGTCGCCTCCAGCGCGTCGCCGCGCCATTTGGCGGTGACATCGTGAATGAACACGATGTCGATATGCGACGTGCCCAATCGTTGCAGACTATCTTCGATCGAGCGCAGCGCGCCGTCGCGCGAATAGTCGTAGACAATGTCGAAGGGCAACGTCGTCGCGAACGGACCGGGCGTGCGCACGGCCGGATCGGGCTTCAGCAGCCGGCCGACTTTGGTCGACAGAACGAATTTCTCGCGCGAATGGCGGCGCAGCGCCGCCCCCAAACGATGTTCCGATAAGCCGTGACCATAGAAAGGCGCCGTGTCGAAATAGGAAATGCCCGCCTCGATCGCCGCCGCAACGCTGGCATTGGCGGCCTCGTCGGTCATATCGGCCAGCAGATTGCCGAACGGTGCGGCCCCGAAACCGAGTTGCGAAACGCGCAGCTGGGTACGGCCGACTTGCCGCGTGGCGGCCGGATCGAAACTCATACGCTCTCCTTGCGTGCGCGCGCACTCTTGATGTTGTGGACGTGGACGTGATCGCCCGCCGCGAAAGCTTTGATCGCGAGCGCGATGCGCGCGCCGTATTTCGTCACCGGCTCGCCCGCCGCATGGGCGCGCCGCGCGATCTTGTGGCCGAGAGCAACGGCGGCGCGCGCCGTCAATGTCTCAACCTTGCCGCCAACGCGCACGATGACCTCATCGCCGGGCGATAGATCGCGCAGCGCCACGGCAACGCCGTCCTGCGGATCGATCGCGATCGCGTTCCAGCCGATCGTCATTTCGCAGCCCGCACCTTCACGCCGGCCTTCTCCTCGCGCATCTTGACGAGCACGCCCACATCGTTCGCGCCGTAACCTTGGTCGATGCCGTCCTGGCAGGCGGCCAGCGTCGCCCGGCCGATCGGCGCATCGATTCCCATCGCGTCGATCATCCGCAGCGCGTTACGGCAGTCCTTATGCGCAAGCTTCAGCATGAAGCCCGGCGAAAAATCGCCCTTCAGCGGCCGCAACGGAAAGGCGACGGCGAGCTGATTGTTCCACGCCATCGTCTTCTGCATGACCGAGATCATCGTTTCGAGCGTCAGACCCGCCTTGATTCCGGCGGCGAGGATCTCGGCGTTCAACGCCACCAGCGTGGTCGCGAGAAGGTTGTTGGTCGCCTTCATCGCATGGCCGTTACCCAAGCCTCCGCAATCGAAGAAGTCCGTGCCCATGCAGTCGAGAATGGGGCGCACCTTCGCGACAGTCGCCGGATCGCCGCCGACCATCAGGGTCAACGTGCCGGTCACGGCGTGATCGGCGGTTTTGCCGACCGGACTATCGACCATCGCGCAGCCTTTGGCGGACAATGCCGCGCCGATCTTGCGGGTGATGTCGGGCTGCGAACTGCTCATATCGATCATCACGAGGCCCGGCTTGGCGCCCGCAACGATTCCATCCGGCCCGAGCGCCACGCGCTCGACATCCGGCCCGTCGGGCAGCATGGTGATGACGACATCGCTGACGGCCGCCACGGCGGCCGGTGATGCGGCTTTCGCCGCCCCTTGCGCCGCGAGCTTGTCCATCGCGGCGGGGTTCACGTCGAACACCGTCAGCGAATTGCCTTTGCGCAGCACATTCGCCGCCATCGGCGCGCCCATGATTCCCAATCCGATGAATCCGACCTTCGCCATTCGCGTTCCCCCCGTTACATCGAAGCGCCGGTGCGGGTGAAGCATTCCGCACCTTCGCCGTGGATTTCACCCCAGGTCGCCGCACCCGACGCGACCGCCATCACCAGTTCGAACAGGCGCGCGCCCGCATCGACGATATCCTCGCGGCCTTCGAACACAGGGCTCGCGTCGAAGTCGATCTGCTGGACCAAGCGGCGCGCGGTATCGGGCCGGCCGGTGATCTTGATCGTCGGCGCAATCGCATTCGTGAAGGCATTGCCCGCCCCGGTGGTGAACAACATCAGCTGCGCGCCCGCCGCGGCGAAACCGGTCAGCGATTCGGGCGAGAAGCTGGGCCCGTCCATCAGATAAAGCCCCTTGCCCGCCGGACGTTCGGCCAAAGCGAGCACGCCTTGGATCGGCCGCGAGCCCGTTTTGGCGATGGCGCCGAGCGACTTCTCCTCGATCGACGACAAGCCGCCGCGGATATTCTCCGCCCCCGGATTATTGCCGGTTAGATCCTGGCCGGTGCGCGCGACGGCCTGCTCGCGGCGCAACACCGCGTCGACGATCGCTTTGGCGACGGCGTCGTTGGCCGCACGCTTGGAGACGATGTGTTCCGCCCCCAGCCATTCGACCGTCTCGCCCACCACCGCTGTGCCGCCCGCATCGACCAAAAGATCGACGCAAGCGCCCGAGACCGGGTTGGCGACGAGACCCGAGGTCGCGTCGGAATGACCGCACTCGACGCCCATGAACAACGCCGACGCGGGGAGTTTTTCGCGGCGCAAACGCGATGCGGCATGCGCTAGGTCGCCAGCATGGCGGATGGCGATAGCACTAGCATCCAGCGAATCCTCGTGCGTGTCGTCGAGCGCCACGGTGCGGATCGGCTTGCCCGATGCGGCGGCAAGATGCGCGATGCCTTCCAAGGCGCCGCGATCCGCCCCCACGATCACCACGCCGGCGACGTTCGGATTGCGGCACAAGCCCACGAGTTGATCGCGATGCGCGGTCTTGTCGTCGCCATACTGGCCGCGTCCGTAAGGTGTGCCGACATAGAGCACGCCGGGAAGTGCGCTCGCAGCGCGTTCGGCCGCGCGATTGGCAAGTCCGAGAACCGACAAGACCAGAACATGGTTGCGCGTTCCCGCCGAACCGTCGGGCCGCGCATATCCCAGAAACTCGGATGGAACCTTGCCCACCGTCGCGTTTCTCCCGAATTGTGTTATCGGCACCTTCACAGGAGCCTTGATTAATGCCATATGTTAACGCATACATTACAGCAGACGACAAGAAAAATATCGAAGGGATCGGGAAACCGTCCATGCCGCCGCGCCGCAACAGCACAGCCGGCCGCTCCCGTTTGGAGGATGTCGCGCGTCACGCGCGCGTCTCCACGATGACGGTTGCGCGCGTGCTGCGCGAGCCCCACAAAGTGGCGCCCGACACGCGTGAACGCGTCTCGGCCGCACTCGACGCCACAGGCTACACGCCCGATCTGGTGGCGCGTGCCCTTGTTTCCAAACGTTCCGGCGTCGTCGGCGCGATCGTGCCGGTGCTTTCCAACTCGCTGATCGCGGATGTCATGCAAGGCATGTCGGAAGGCTTGGCGCGCGATCAACGCCAATTGATGGTCGGCGCATCCGGCTTCTCGGCGGCGAACGAGGAGACACTGGTGCGCAGCTTCCTGTCGCGCCGCGTCGATGCGCTGTACCTCACAGGCACAAGCCATACGCCCGCGACGGTCCAACTGCTGCGCGCCGCCGGCATTCCGGTGGTCGAAGGCGGCAACATGACCGACGATCCGATCGACATGGTCGCAGGCGTGTCGAATATCGACGCGGCTGCGTCGGTCGTGACGTATCTTTTGAAACGCTACGGTCCCGAAATCGCCTATGCCGGCGCGTCACCGGTCGATAACGATCGCGTGCGCGACCGCCATCTCGGCTTCCGCCGCGCGATACGCGATGCGGGTGTGCGCCTGCCGCCCGAGTGCGAGATCCAAACCGAGATGGCGATGGCGTCCGGCCGCGAGGTAATCGACAAAATTCTCGCTCTGCCAAAGCGCCCGCGCGCGCTGTTCTGCTCGTCCGACGTCATCGCGGCCGGCGCGCTGCTCGAATGCCAGCGGCGCGGCATCGATGTGCCGGGAACCTTGGCGATCGCGGGTTACGACGATCTCGATTTCTCGCGGGAGCTCGTTCCCGCCCTCACCAGCGTGCGCATCCCGCGTTACGAGATCGGCATGCGCGCGGCCGAACTGATCCATCAAGCCTTGAGCGGCAAGCGCCCCAAGCGCCCCGTTCAAGCGCTCGATTTCGAACTCGTGATTCGCGACAGCGCCTGACAGGAAGGAACCGTCCATGTCCAAATCGGTGATCGTAACGGGGGCAAGCCGCGGCATCGGCCGGGCGACGGCGCTGCTGGCGGCGCGCGACGGCTGGGAAGTCTGCGTCAACTACCGCAATCATCCGGAAGAAGCCGATGCAATTGTGCGCGATATCGCGCAAACGGGCGGAAAGGCGATCGCGGTACAGGCCGACATGGCCGACGAAAAGGCGATCCTCGCAATGTTCGCACGCGTCGACCGCGAGTTGGCGCCGCTCGGCGGCCTGGTCAACAACGCCGGCTTCCTGGGCGGCGAAAGCGACATCGAGGCCTTCGATGCTGCGAAAATGCGCGCGCTGTGGGACATTAACGTAGTCGCCTATTTCATCTGTGCGCGCGAAGCCGTGAAGCGCATGTCGACCAAAAACGGCGGCAAAGGCGGGGCCATCGTCAACGTCTCGTCGATGTCGGCGGATAGCGGCGGAATCGGACCGCGCATCCACTACGCGACCACCAACGGCGCACGCCGCACGTTCACGTTCGGACTCGCCAAACAATCGGGGCCGAAGGGAATCCGCGTCAACGGCGTGATGCCCGGTGTCATCGACACGCATTTCAACGATGGTTTCGGCAACGACGAACGCAACGCCGAACTCGGGCCCAAGATACCGATCGGCCGCGTCGGCGTCGGATCGGATGTCGGCGAAACGATCGCGTGGCTATTGTCCGACCGCGCCGGCTACGTGAACGGCGCGGTCATTCCCGTCAATGGCGGTTTCTTCTGACCGCCGCCATGACCCAGGTTCCCAAGATTCCCGCGAACGCCGCGCAAGCCGTGCATCGCGCCAACGCCGTGACCGGTGAATGCGCGTTCTGGGACGCGCCCAGCGGCTTCGTGTGGTGGATCGATATCCAAGGCCAGCGCGTCCTGGGCTACGCACCCGCGACAGGCGAAGAGCGCATCTTCAACATGCCCTCGATGCCCGGCATGCTCGCCGGGCGGCGCAAGGGCGGCATGTTGGTGGGGCTGGAGGACGGCATCCACGAACTCGATCCCGTGACGGGATTGGGCGCGCGTCTCGTCGCCGTCGAACCAGACAATCCGCTAACGCGCATCAACGACGGCAAGCCCGATTCCGCCGGCCGCTTGTGGTTCGGCACGATGGACAAGTCGGGCCGCGCGCAGCCTTTTGGCGCGCTCTACAGGCTCGACGCAGATCTGCGTTTGACGCGCGTGCGCGAGAACGTCGCCGTGCCCAATGGCATCGCCTTCTCGCCCGATGGCCGACGCATGTATTTCGCCGACAGCGTCACGCACAGGATCGAAGCGATCGACTACGATCCTGCGACAGGCGCATTGGGCGCGTCGCACGTTTTCGTCAAATACCCCGATGGACTGATTCCCGACGGCACTTGCGTCGATGCGGATGGCGCGCTGTGGGTTGCGATCGTCGAGGGCGGACGCATCGAGCGCCGCCTGCCGGACGGCACGCTCGATCGCATCATCGAAGTTCCCGTCTCGCGCCCGACCATGCCCGAGATCGGCGGGCCGGACGGCGAGACGCTGTTCGTCACCTCGCAGCGCCGCGTGCTGTCGCGCGACAAGCTGTATCGCGAAACGCTGGCCGGCGATCTGCTGGCCGTGCGTATCGGTCAGCGCGCACCCGCCCCGCATCGTGTCGCGTTTTAGGATCATCGCCGCATGACGTCTTCACTCTTTTCCATGCACGGCCGCAAATGCCTGATCACAGGCGCCAGCCTGTCGATCGGGAGGGCCATCGCACTGGGCTTCGCCGAACATGGCGCGGACATCGCCGTGCATCACGCCGCCGAAGCCGATAGGGCGTTCGGCTTCCCCGATGCGGCCAAAGACACGGTGACGCAAATCCGCGCGCTGGGCCGTGAAGCCCACGCGATCGAATCCGATCTCGCCAAACCGGGCGGACCGAAACGCGCTTTCGACGGCGCGGTCGCGGCACTCGGCCGGATCGACGTCGTCGTCGTTTGCGCTTCGGTCCAAATGCGCGAGGAGTTCAGCGCGATCTCGGCCGCCGAGCTCGAACGGCAGACGCGGATCAATTTCGACGCGACGATCGAATTGCTCGGCCTCGCCATTCCGCCGATGCGCGCGCGTAAATGGGGCCGCGTGCTGACCATCGGCAGCATCAATCAAGTCCGGCCCGAGCCTAACTTGGCCGTCTATGCCGCACTGAAAGCGGCGCAAGCCAATCTCGCCATAAATCTCGCCGCGCAATGCGGACGCGACGGCGTGCTGGTCAACAATCTCGCCCCCGGCTTGGTCGAGACCGAGCGTAATCGCTGGCGGCGCAAGGACGCAGCCGAGTGGCGCGACATTCAAAAGAAAGCGGCGCCACTGCTCGGCCGCGCCGCGCGACCCGAAGAGATGGTGGGGGCGGCGTTGCTGCTGTGCTCGGACGCGGGCAGCTACATCACCGGCGCCGATTTGCCGGTCGCGGGCGGCGCGCAATTGCCCGGCGCCTATAACTGACGGAGACGACGCCATGGCGATCGCATCGATCGAGGTTTCGCTGCTCGAAGCGGGTTACCTGAACTCGGCGATATTCCAGCAGAAGCTGGCGACGCCGATGTCGCCCTTTCCCGAATTCGCCGCACGGCGCAGCGTATGGATGTGGCCGCCGCAGAAGGTCATCACCCGCATCACCGACACGCAAGGCCGTGTGGGCATATCGATGACGAATGGCGGTGCGGTCGTCGCGACGATCATACGCGACCAGTTCGCGCGCCTGCTAACGGGGCGCGACGAAACCAAGATCGACGAGAACTGGGAACTCGCCTTCCGCTCGATCCTACCCTTCGACCGCTCGGGCTTCGCGATGATGGCGGTTTCCGCCGTCGATATCGCGCTGTGGGATCTGCGCGCCAAGCGGGAGGGCCGCGATATTGCCGAGATGGTCGGCGGTCGCCGCGCGGTGGCGCTGCCCGCCTATACGACGACGCTCGCGCCCGAGCGCTACGCCACGAGCCCGTTTTTCGGCATCAAGATCCCGATGGTCGCGGGCCCCAGCGACGGCGAAACGGGCGTGGCGGAGAACGTCGATATCATCCGGCGCGCGCGCGAAGCCGCAGGGCCGGACCGCGACGTGATGCTCGACGCGTTCATGGGTTGGGATGTCGATTACACGCTGCGCATGGTCGAAGCGCTCGCCCCCTATCGCGTGCGCTGGTTCGAAGATCCGCTGCCGCCCACCGATATCGGCGCCTATGTGCGCCTCAAACGCGAAGCGGGGAACGCGATCACGCTGGCGCTGGGCAATTTTTGCTTCAGCCTGTGGGATTGCCGCGCGCTGATCGAAGTGGGCGTCGTGTCGATCTTGCAGCCCGATATCGCCTGGTGCGGCGGCGTCACCGAAGCACTGCGCATCGATCAGGATGCGCGCAAGGCGGGCTTGCCGATCATCTTTCACAACACCTCCGAACAGCCCTGGGCGCTGTCGCTCAGCCAAGCGCTCGATACGGTGAAGGAAGTGGAGTATGTCGATCGCGATCCGGGATCGATGCTGCACGAGATGTTCCAAGGCTCGACCGGCGTGATCGACGGCATGGTGCGGACGGGCAAAACGGTCGGCAATGTCCTGTCGCAGCGCGTGAGTGACGCGCTGGTGAAATTCTGACATGGGTGCGGCGCGCGAATACAAGCTGATCGATGGTCACCATCATCTATGGGACCTCGCGCGTCTGCCTTACGCGTGGCTGCGGCCGGAAGCCCCACCCCGCCCCTTCGGCGACCACACCGCGATCAAGCAGAATTTTCTGCCGGCGGATTATCGCATGGCGACCGAAAGTCTCGACATCGCCGCCAGCGTGCATGTCGAGGCGATGCCGGGGGCGGCCGATCCGGCGGCGGAATCTGCATGGCTCGACGCGATCCGGCCCGGCGATGGAATCGTGGCGGCCAGCATCGCGCATATCGATCCGCAATCGCCCGATCTTGATGCAGCACTCGACGCCCTGGCTCGCCATGAATCGGTGCGCGGCATTCGCACCGGGATCGCCTTCCGCGCGAATTCGCCGTGGCGCTTCGCCAGCGCCGCCGGACTCGCGCGCGCCGATGCGTTTCGGCGCGGCATCGCGCGGATCGCCGCACGCGACCACATCGTGGAAATGATTCTGCTGCCCGAACAGATCGTGGAACTCGTCGAACTGGCCGACGCCCATCCGCATACGCCGTTCGTAATCAATCACATGGCGACATTGGAACCCGGCTTCGAAGATGTTTGGCGCGAAGGCGTGCGCGAGGCGGCCAAGCGATCCAATATCCACATGAAGCTCTCGGGGATGTGGACGATCGCGCGCGATTGGAACGAGACGGCGATCCGTGCGCCCGTACGCTTCGTCGTAGAGGCATTTGGCGCGTCGCGCTGCCTGTGGGGCAGCAATCTGCCGATCGAAGGCTTGATGTGCGGCGCGGCACGCCAAATCGAAATGCTGCACCGCGTTCTCGCCGATCTGCCGATCCCGGACCGCGCCGCGATCTTCGGCGGCACAGCCGAAAGACTTTATCGGATCGGCGGTGCCGCCCGTTCTTGACGTTGTCGAAGTCGATCCCGATACTCGGAAAAAATCAAAAGGGGAGGAATACAATGAGAAGACTCGCCGCAGCACTCTATGCCGGCATCGTCGGCGCCGCATTCGCATTCGTCACGCCCGCCGCAGCGGCCTGGCCCGAAAAGCCGATCCGCATCATCGTTCCATTCGGCCCCGGCGGCACCACCGACATTCTCGCGCGCACGCTGCAGAAGGTGCTGGACGAAAAGAAACTCGTCTCGCAACCGGTCGCGATCCAGAACGTCGGCGGGCATTTCTCGGTCGGCGCGCGCCAAGTGATGACGGCCGCACCCGACGGCTACACGTTTCTCGCCATCCATCTTGCTTTGTTGTCGGGCGAAGTGGTCGATCCCGCGCGCGGCGTTTCCTATCGTAATTTCGAGCCCGTCGCGCTGACCGGCGGCTTCTGCTTCCACCCGATCGTGCGCGGCGACTCACGCTTCCAAACGCTGAAGGACTTGCTGGAAGCGGCGAAGGCGCAACCGAACACGATCGTCACCGGGGTCAATATCGGTGCACTCAACCACATGATGGCGCTGTTCATGGAACAGGGCTTCCCGGGCGCCAAATTCCGCTACGCCCAGATCGGCGGCGGCGGCGAGAATTTCGCGGCGTTGATGGGCGGGCACACGCAACTGACGGTGCTGTCGAGCTCCGAGTATCAGACCTACAAGGCCAATGGCATTCGCGCCTTGGCCTATTCCGGTCCGGAACGCTTGACGCTCGAGCCGACCATCCCGACCGCGCGCGAGCTCGGCCTTGGTTTCGACTATTGCGCCGAGAATTTCTGGTTCGCGCCCAAGGGCACGCCGAAGGAAGCGATCGACGGCATGGCGAACGCCTTGCAGAAGGCGAACGAAACGCCGGAATTGAAGGACTTCTTCGCGAAGCAGGCCCAGACGGGGCAGTTCCTGCGCGGCGCGGAATTCGCCAAGCGTCTCGACGACGTGTTCAAGGCGATCGAGCCGATCGCCAAGACCGCCGCCCCGCCGCGCTGACGGAAACGCCTTGTCCGTCAACGAAGACTCGCCGAAGGACCGGCGCAACGACGCGATCGCGGGGGCAGCCATCCTCGCGATCGCGATCGTCTTCGGTGCGGCCGCGTTGCGCGAACCGCCCGCCCATTACGATCCGCTGGGGCCGGGCACCGTGCCGCTAGCGGTATCGATCGCCCTGGGCATTTTCGGCGCGATCCTGCTGATCCGCACGTTGCTGGGCCTTAAAGTCGGCCAAGCCGCGCAAAGCGTTATTTCCGGCCTTTCGCTCGACGATCCGGAAGTCGATTACAAGCTGCGACCGGGCCTCGCCGCCTTCACCTACGCCGCAACGGCCGCCTATGTCGGCGCGATCGCGCTGGGCGTGCCGTTCGTGCTGTCCACCTTCGTCTTCCTCGCCGTCGTCGGCGTGGCGATGGCGCGTTTGCGCCGGCCGCTGATGTGGTGGGTGATCGCCGCGGCCGGCGCCGGCACCTATGTGATCCATCTGCTGTTCGTCAAAATCCTGATGGTGTCGCTGCCGTGACGCTGATCGACGCGTTCCTCCATCTGCTGTCGCCCGGGCCGATGATGATCATGTTCATCGGTGTGACCATCGGCATCGCGGTCGGCGTCATGCCCGGCATCACCGCCGGCATGTTGATGGCGCTGACCTTGCCCTTCACCTATTCGATGGCGCCGGTCGATGCGATCATCCTGCTGATCTCGATGTTCGTCGGCGGCATTTCGGGCGGTCTCGTGACCGCCACGCTAATGCGCATTCCGGGCGAACCGAACGCCGTGATGACCACGCTGGACGGTTATCCGCTCGCCAAAAAGGGCTATCCGGGCCGTGCGCTCGGCTTGGGCAATTCGGGCTCGATCGTCGGCGGCTTCGTCGGCTGGATTTTCCTGGTAACGCTGACGCGGCCCATCGCCGACATCGCCGTGCTGCTGGGCCCGTGGGAGAATTTCGCCCTGGTCCTCACGGCGCTGGTGCTCGTTTCCTCGCTCAGCCGCGGCTCGTTCCTCAAAGGTATGATTTCGGCGCTGCTCGGCGTGCTTGTCGCGATGCCGGGCGTCGATCAGACTTCCGGCCTCGTGCGGCTGACCTTCGGCGCCGATGCGTTGACTAACGGCTTCCAGCTTCTGCCCGTCGTGATCGGTCTGTTCGCGCTGTCGCAGTTGATCGCCGACACGATCCATGTCGAGCAGAGCACCGATCATATCAAAGCCTCGATGCGCGGCGTGATGATCGGCCTGCGCGACTATGTCGTGCATGGCTGGAACATGATCCGTTCGGCGCTGATCGGCGTGTGGATCGGCATCCATCCGGGCGTGGGCGCCACGGTGTCGGCGATCGTCGCCTATACGGTCGCCAAGAACGTGTCGAAGAAGCCCGAGGAATTTGGCCAAGGCAGCGAGGAAGCCATCGTCGCCGCCGAAACCGCCAACAACGCCACGACCGGCGGCACGCTGATCCCGCTGCTGGCGCTGGGCATTCCCGGCGGAATCGCCGACGCGATCCTGCTGGCCGCCCTGGTCATGCACAATCTGCGGCCCGGCCCCCTGCTGGCGACGACGAACCCCGAGATCGTTAACACGATCATGGCGACGCATCTGGCCGCGCATGTCGTGATGTTCGCGCTGATGACGGCCGGCGTGCTGCTGTTCGCGCGGTTGATGCTGGTCCCGCGCGCCATTCTGTTCCCGCTGGTGCTGGTGTTCTGCATCGTCGGCGCCTATTCGGTCGACGGACAGATTTCCGACGTGTGGATCATGTTGATCTTTGGCATCGTCGGCTTGGTGATGGAACTCGCTCGCTTCCCGATGGCGCCGTTCGTCATCGGATTTGTGCTGGCGCCGATGGCCGAAGGCAAGCTGCGCTCCGCATTGATGATCTCCGACGGCTCGATGCTGCCGCTGTTCACGCGGCCGGGCTCGCTCGCCTTGCTTGCGGTGGCGGCGATCTGCTTCGTCTGGCCGTTCTGGCGCGAATGGCGCGCCCGGCGGGCGAAGACCTAACCGCCCGCGCCGATCAGGTCGAGCTTCGCGTCGGCGAGATAGCCGTAGCGGTTGATCCACACCTTGCCGTTCGCCGCCTTCATCGCGGCATCGAAACGCGCGCCGAAATCCGCGACCGGACCGAAGCCGTGCGCCATCGCGCTGACCGGTGTGGGCGCCGCCGCCTTGACGGCTGCGACGATTTTGCGCGTTTGCGCCGCCGTATCGACAGGATGCGGGCGGTCGGAATCGGGGTATTCGGCGATCGCGAGCCCGAACTTCTCCGGCGCGTCGCAAAGATCGAAGATTTTCGCGACCAGCGGCGCCACTTGGCCAAGCGTGCCAAGCCCCGGATTGTCGCGCAGCAGCCGCTTCGACCAGGAGCCGACCATCATCGGCCAATGCATGGTGAAGAGCTTCACCGCGATCCCATCGACCTTGGGGGCCAGTGCCGGAAAATCGAAGCCCGAAATCGCCGTCCAAGGCGGCGGGAAACTGCGCAGCAGCATTTCTTTGCCCGGCACCGCTTGGCGCAGTCGCGCCACGAAATCCAGCACCAACTTGCGGCGCAGATTCAGCGCCGCCGTCACGCCGGGATATTCGGCGAGCCAGGCGGCGATGCCATTGCCCGCCGCCGCCGCTTGCAGCTCGGCCAGCGTCAACCGCGTATTGATCCGCGCGTGGAACGCCGCCGCATCGCGCTTCATGCCCTCGAAATCGTAGCCAAGCCGATCGGCCGCGCGCGCGACGCTGTCGGAGAAGTCGAGGAACGCGCTATCGAGCGTGTAGGGCGGATATTCCGGCCAATCGATATGGAACCCGTCGATATCCGGATAGGCTTCCGCCAAATCCTTCAACAGCGCGCTTGTATAGCCGAGGATTTCGACGCTCGCGAGCGAACCGTTCTTGTCGAGCCTATCGGTCACGCGCGAACCGTCGAACGACAATGGCTCGTCTTCCGGCTTCGGGCCGCCGAACTGCACCCGGTAGCCCGGCGGAATCGCCGCCTGAACCTGCATATAGGTTTTAAGGCCGCGCGCTTTCGCCTTGGTCAAAGCCGACGCGATGATCCCGCCTTCGGCCTTGGTATGCGCGTCGGGTGCCGGCGGTTGATAACGCAAGCCCGCGTAATGCGCCTTGTTGGGCGCGTAGGAGACCGAAGTCTGCACGAACAATTCGCGCTTGCCCCAGAGCGGCCGATCGAGCAGGCGCACCGTACCGAGCCCGCCGTCGATCGGCGGCTCGCGGCCGCCATTCGCGGCGTCGGAGGGGCGCATCACATAGGGCGACGTCGCGATGGCCGCGGGCTTGGCGCGACGCTGGATATTGTCGAGAACCTGATCAACGCCTTCGTTCAGGAAGAACTCGGGAAAAACGACGAGACCGACTTGCCGTTGCATTGCGCTTCCGCCCCTTGATTCTGTTTGTTCTTCGATAGCATTCCGGCAAAGCCGGGACTAGCCGATCATCGCGCTGAGGTCCACGCCCAGGCCCGGCCGCTCGGGTGCCGTGAGCATGCCGTCAGTCATCGCGAATGTACCTTCGGGGGCGCGTTCGAATAGCGGGCTGTGGAACACGTGCCGTTCGACCGAGTCCGCGTTCGCGACGGCGGCGGCAAGATGGATATTCGCCAGCATCGACACGACCGAATTCGAATGATGCAGCGTCACCGGGCGGAACGCCGCTTCTGCCAAAGCCGCGATCTTCCGGCCATAGGTGATACCACCCGAAATGATCGGGTCGAATTGCACGAAATGCACGGCGTTGCGCTCGATCAAACGGCGGAAATTCGGCAGACCGTAATCGTTCTCGATGCCGCACAGGGGAATACCGCCCTGCTCGTGCACACGCACCATGCCGTCGACGTCGTCGATCGCCAGCGGCTGCTCGAACCAATAGATGTCGAGCGGCGCCACCGCGCGCGCAAACGCGATGGCACGCGGCACGTCATAGGCCGAGACCGCGTCGACCATCAATCGCGCATCGGAGCCCATCGCGCGTTTGAGCTTGGTCACGCGCTCGACATCCGCCGCATGGCTCGCGCCCCCGACCTTGATCTTCACGGCCTTGTAGCCGGCTTTCACATAGGCGGCGTACTCCTCGGCGAACTCGTCGGCGGTCTGGCCGGTCTTGTAGAGACCCGCACTGGCGTAGGGCATCACATGCGGATCGTTGCCGCCCAACAGGCGCCACAACGGCAGCCCGGCGCGCTGCGCCTTCAAATCCCATAGCGCGATGTCGATGGCGCTCATGCAGGCCCAAGTCTGGCTGCGTCGCGTCGACACCGACGTCATGTCGATCGCGCGTTTGAAGAATTGCTCGGAAAGATCGGCGTCTTGGCCGACCAGAACGGGTTTCAGATCTTCCTCGACGAAGGCCTTCAGCGAGCCGGGCGCGCCGCCATCGACCCAGGACTCACCCGCGCCCACGCGCCCATCCGACGTTTCGACGAACACGAGGAAGCTGCGCTTGACGGTCCAGCGGTAACGCGGATTGCGGATCGTGCCGTCGAGCGGTTTTTCCAGCGTGCGGACGTGGATGTTCTTGATCGTCGCCATGTCGTCCCCTCCGGTTTTTTCCGACTATGGCACGAAAAGGGGACTTGAGTGCAAACTGAGATCTCAGTTATGACTTATATCGTGACCCAATCCGCTCTCCGCCATAAAGCCTATGAACGCTTCAAGGAGCGGCTGTTCGCCGAGGTCCTGAAGCCCGGCCAATTCGTCAGCCAGCGCGAGCTGAGCGAGATCGTGAAGGTGCCGATCGGCCCCTTGCGCGAAGCGCTGAAGCGGCTGGAGGCGGAGGCGCTGGTGCGTTTGATCCCGCAGCGCGGGATCCAGATCACCGAGTTGAACGTCACGATGCTGAACGAATCGTTCGGGCTGCGCCGGATTCTGGAACTCGCCGCCGCGCGCCACTTCGCCGCCGAGGCGCCGATGCCGGTGATCCGGGAGATCGAGGCGCTGACCGAGCGGGTGATGAAGCGCGTGCGCGCCAATCCGAACCGCGAGAATCTCGACGAAGCATTGCGCGTCGACTGGATGCTGCATGATCTGATCATCGACCGGATGGGCAACAAGACGCTCGCCGACGTCCATCGCGTCAATTTCGACAAGATTCGTTTGGCCCGCCAGCATCGCCGATTCACGCCCGAGCGCGTAAGCCCGGCGCTGGAGGAACACTTGGCGGTGATCGCCGCCTTCCGCGCGCGCGATCCGGAGGCCGCCGCCGCCGCCCTCGACCGCCATCTGACGATCGCACATCACCGCGCCGTGGGGCTCGCCCCATGAGCAAGCGCCCGAATCTCCTGTTTCTATTTTCCGACCAACACGCGTTCCACGTGACGGGTTGCTACGGCGACAAGATCGTCGAAACGCCGAATCTCGACCGGCTGGCAGGCGAAGGCGTGACCTTCGACGCGGCTTATTGCCCATCGCCGATCTGCGTGCCGTCGCGCATGTCGATGCTGACCGCGCGCCATCCTTCGGCGCAGGATTGCTGGACCAACGACGATTTCCTCGTCTCCGACCGCGCGACTTGGCCGCATGCCCTGGGGGCCGCCGGCTATCGCCCGATCCTGATCGGCCGCCTGCATGCGATGGGGCCCGACCAGTTGCACGGCTATGCCGAGCGCGAGATCGGCGATCACAGCCCCAACTGGGGTGGGATCGCGCGCCACGATATGGGCGTGCTGAACGAGACCAACGACCCGCACCGCACCAGCGTGATCCGCAGCGGATCGGGCGAAAGCGTTTACGAAGTCAAAGACCGCGACGTGACGCGCGCGGCGGTTGCCTGCCTCGACCGGTTGGGTGCGGCGCGTAAAAGCGGTGACGAACAGCCTTTCGCGCTGACTGTCGGCTTCATGCTGCCGCATCCGCCCTACGTCGCGACGAAAGCGGATTACGCGCGCTTCGCCGGCAAGGTGAAGCCCGCGCGGCTGCCGCGCGGGTCGATGGGCCAGGAGCATCCGTGGCTTGCCTGGTGGCGCAACAATCGCGGCATCGACGAAGTGCCGGCGGACGACGCGATGCGCGCGCGCATCGCCTATTACGCCCTCACCTATCGGCTCGACGCGATGATCGGCGAAGTCCTCGCCGCCTTGCAACGCAATAGCCTGGCCGAGAACACGCTGATCGTCTACTCGACCGATCACGGCGATCAGATCGGCGAGCGCGGCCTGTGGTGGAAACACACTTTCTACGAGGAATCCGTGCGCGTGCCGCTGATCATGTCATGGCCCGGCCAGATTCCGCAGGGCGAACGGCGGCGCCAAGTCGTCAATCTGGTCGATCTCGCCGCGACGATGGTGGAAGCGTTGGGCGCGCCCGCTCTGCCGCACGCGCAAGGACGTTCGTTCCTGAACGTCGCGCGCGACGCGAACGCGCCGTGGCGCGACGAAACCTTCTCCGAATACTGCACCGACGAGGTGCCGGTCTGGACCGGCGGCATGGCGGTCCGTCAACGCATGTTGCGCAGCGGCGATTGGAAGCTGATCTATTATCACGGCTACAGGCCGCAGCTTTTCAATCTCGCCGCCGACCCCGACGAATTGCGCGATCTGGGCGACGATCCCGCGCACGCCGCGATCCGCGCGCAGCTGCTGGAACGCCTGCTGGCCGATTGGTCGCCCGACGCGATTGACGCACGCATGAAGCAGCGCCGGCGCGACAAGGATTTGATCGGCGCCTGGGCGCGCGGCACCAAACCCGCGAGCAGCTTCATCTGGCAGACAAGACCCGATCAGAATCGTCTCGACACCTGAAACGGCCGCAAGAGCCAATCAAACCTAGGGAGCGAAACAAAATGCTGAAACTCAAACATCTCGTCGCGGCCGCCGCCTTATTGTGGGCGGGTGCCGCCAACGCCCAGCAGCCGCTGGAAATCAAGATCGGCGCCGCTTACGCGACGGATCACGCCGCCGCCTTCATCGGCGTCGAGCGCGGCATCTTCGCCAAGCACGGATTGGACGCGAAGCTGGTCATGTATCAGACCGGCGTCGAGATGATCAACGGCCTGCTGTCCAACGCGCAGGACGTGAACATCATGGGCTCCGTCCCGTTCCTGGCGGGTGTGTCGCGCGGCCAGCCGCTGGTTTTGATCGGCCATCTGCATGGCGACGCGCTATCGGACAATTATTCGCAGAACAACGCGATCATCACCACGCCGCAGGGCGGCGTGCGCGTCGACGATCTGCAAAGCCTGCGCGGCAAGAAAGTGGGATTGGCGCGCGGCACGGGCGCGGAAGGCTATTTGCTCGGCATTTTGGCGCAAGCCGGCCTCAAGGACACCGATCTGACGCTGGTCAACATCCCCCCGGCCAACACCGCGACCGCCTTGCGCCAGGGCGATGTGCAGGCCGTGGCGGCGTGGGAGCCGTGGGCGACGGTCACAAAGCTGCGCACGCCCGGCGCCATCGAGGTGATCCGCGGCAACTGCGCGGGCTGCTACGATCCGGGTTCGATCCTGACGACGCGCGCGATCATTTCGCAGAAATCGGAGCAACTGCGCCGCTTCATGGTCGCCTTCGCCGAAGCGCATCAATGGCTGCGCCAGAACTACGACGCCGCCGCCGAAATCGATATGCGCTGGATCCCCGGCCTCGATCTCGACGTCGTCAAGGTCGCGATCCGCAACTCGCTCTACGATCTGCGCGTCACCCGCAACACGATCGACGGCTACAACAAGAAAGCCATCCCCGCCCTGGTCGCCGACAAGCGCATGGCGCGATCGCTCGACGCCGCCACGGTTATCGACGCCTCGTTCTACAAGCATGTCGAAGCGGTGGCGCCGCAGTTCTTCAGCGATCTGAAGCCGATCCCGGCCAATCGCCGTCTGTAACGAAGCGCGTATGAACTCGCCCAAGGTCCGTATCGCCGCGCGCGATTTGCGTCTCGAATACCGGGACGAAGCGCGCGGCGAACACCATCTCGCCGTCGAAAAACTCTCGCTGGACGTGCGGGAGAACGAGTTCCTGTGCGTCGTCGGCCCCAGCGGCTGCGGGAAATCGACGTTGATCTCGGCGATCGCCGGCTTCCTCAAACCCGTCGCCGGCGAGCTGACGCTCGACGGCAAACGGATCGAGGGGCCGGGAGCGGATCGCGGCGTGGTCTTCCAGGAATACGCGTTGCTGCCCTGGATGACGGTTCTCGACAACGTGGCGCTCGGCCCCAAGCTCAAAGGTGTGCCGAAGACCGAGCGCCACGAACGCGCCCGCCATTATCTGGCGATGGCGAATCTTTCCGACGCGGCGCTGAAGTTTCCGCACGAACTGTCGGGCGGTATGAAGCAGCGCACCGCCGTCGCGCGCACGCTGGCCAACGAGCCGCAAGTGATGCTGATGGACGAGCCTTTCGCCGCCATCGACGCCCAAACCCGCATGACGCTGCAGGAGGAATTGCTGCGCATCTGGTCGAAGTCGCGCATCACCGTTCTGTTCGTCACCCACAGCGTCGAGGAAGCGTGCTTCCTGGGCGATCGCGTTGCGATCCTTACACCCGGCCCCGGCCGAGTGAAGGAAATCGTCGACGTCCCGATCGCCCGCGACCGGCGCAACTGGGCGACGCTCGGCGCCGATCCGGAATTCGCGCGCATCCGCGACTACGTCCTCGCCTCGGTGCGCGGCGTCGACGGCAAGGCGGCATGAACGCCCGCCATCCATTGATGCGGCCGCTTTACGCGACCGTCGTGCTTCTGGCGATCGGGCTTGGCTGGATCGCCTGGGGCAAGATGCACGCGCATTCCTTGACCGCCGGTCTCGACCTCAAACCCGGCAAGGCGCATTACGCGATCACCCTCGCCTTCGCGCCGGAGGCGTTTCACGTCACACGCCTGCAAGCGATCGGCCGCGTGATCGAGGTGAAGGACGCAACCGTCTTCATGATGGACGTCGCCACCGCCGATATCAGCGACGTCGCGACGAATTACTGGGTGCGGGGGATCGTATCGTGGCCGGGACGTTGACCCAAACGCCGCCGCACGGCGTTCCGTGGTCGCGCCGCCTTATGCGCCCCGCCAAGGGCGCCGCCGGCATTCTGCTGTTCCTGGCCGCTTGGCAAATCTCGGTGCCGCTGGTCGGGCTTGAGCCTTATTTCTATCCCGGCCCCGCCGATGTGTGGGCCGCGTTCGTCGATCTGATGCGCAAAGGCATTTTGCCCGTCTACACGGTCGATAGCCTATCGCGCTACGGCGCGGGTGTGGGTATCGGCATCGTCGCGGGCGTTTTCTTCGGCGTGCTGATCGGCCTCAACGCCTTTGCTTCAAAGCTGCTATCGCCCACGATCAATTTCCTATTCGCGATCGTAGAGGTCGCGTGGATCCCGATCTTCGTGATCTGGTGGGGTTACGGCTACAAGACCATCCTGATCGCGCTGACCTATGTCGTGTTCTTCCCGGTGCTCTACAACACGCTGATCGGCGTGCGCACCGTGCCGCAGCCGCTGATCAACGCCGTGCGTGCGCTGGGCGGAACGCGCCTTCAGGTGCTGACGAACGTAATCCTGCCCGCCGCTCTGCCCGGCATCATCACGGGCTTGCGGGTGGGGGCTGGCTTCGCCTTCCGCGGCTTGATCTTCGCCGAAATCGTCGCCGCCAAAACCGGACTTGGTTATCTGATTTTCGAAGGCGCGCAGTCGCATCAAACCGCGCGGACCATCGTGGGCATGATTTCCGTCGGCGCGATCTGGCTGCTGATCGACCAGTTCTATCTGAAGCCCATCGAGCGCGCGACGATCGAGCGCTGGGGCCTCGTCACCGACGCCGAGCAGCGCGCATGAAGCTTTCCAACGCCATCGGGCTTCTGCCTTTCGCGGCGGCGCTGACCGCCTGGGCGATTTTGCCGCTTTACGTCGACTATCCTTCGTACATGCTGCCACCGCTGCCCGACGTGTGGACGCATCTTCTGGAAGCGCTGGCCGACGGCACGCTGGCCGGGCATGTGGCGAACTCGCTGGGCCGGTTGGCGCTGGGCTTTGCGGTTGGAACGGGCATCGCGATTCCGCTAGGCATCGCCATCGCGCTCAACCGCCATGTCGCCGACACGCTGAAGCCGCTGCTGACCTTCCTGCAGTCGATCGCGGGCATCGCCTGGGTGCCGCTCGCCATCATTTGGTTCGGCATCGGAATCGGCTCGGTTGTGTTCGTCATCGCCAACACGATCTTCTTCGCCACACTCTACAACACCGTGATCGGCGTGCAGGCGATCCCGCAGGCGCTGCACCGCGCGGTACGTTCGCTCGGCGGCAAGGGCTTGAGTCTGGCGAGCGTGCTGATTCTGCCGGGGGCGCTCGTCCAGTTGATTGTCGGTTTCCGAACGGCGATGGCCTATGGCTGGCGCGCCCTCGTCGCCGCCGAGATGATCGCGGGCACCAATGGCCTTGGCTACATGACGATCGAAGCCGTGCAATGGTATCGCACCGAAACCGTGTTGCTCGGCATGATCGCCATCGGGCTCATCTGGCTCGTCATGGACCGGCTGATTTTCGAACCGATCGAGCGCGTGACCGTGCGCCGCTGGGGCATCGTGCAGCGATGAAGCTTCCGTCCAATCGTTTGGGGCTCGGCGGGGCGGCTTTGGGCGTGTTGTTCGACCCCATCGGCGAGGACGCGGCGCGCGCCGTCATGGCCGCCGCGTGGAATGCCGGCATTCGCGCCTTCGATACCTCGCCGCTTTACGGCGGTGGCTTGTCGGAGGAGCGTTTCGGCGCCGGGCTGAAGGGCCGCGAACGCGGCGATTATTTCTTGTCGACCAAGACTGGCGTGACGCGGCCCTACGGCCAAGCGGCGGCACCGCCGGGCGGTGCGCGCCGCGCCGCCGATGTCTGGGACTATTCCCTCGACGGCACGCGCGCCTCGGTCGCGCGCAGCTTGGAAAGGCTCGGTACCGATCGCCTCGACCTCGTCCATCTGCACGATGTCGAAGGCCGCACCGATGCGGCAATGGCCGCCTATCCCGCCCTCGAAGCTTTGCGCGAAAAAGGCATCGTCGGCGCCATCGGCATCGGCGCCAACCGGATCGACGCGCCGCTCAATTTGATGGCGCGCGCGAAATTCGACGCGGTGCTGGTCGCCGGGCGCTACAGCCTGCTCGATCAAACGATGCTGGATCTTGTCCCCATCGCGCGCGCGGCGGGCACAAGGCTAATCGTCGGCGGCGTATTCAATTCCGGCATCCTGGCGACCGGCGCCGTACCGGGCGCCATGTTCCATTACGACCCGGCCCCCGAACCCGTGCTGGCGCGTACGCGCACCATCGAAACGCTATGCCGCAAGCACGAAGTACCTTTGCGCGCCGCCGCGCTGCAATTCCCGCTGGCCCATCCGGACGTCGCGATGCTGCTGCTGGGCCCGCGCCATGTCGACGAACTCGCCGATAATCTCGCTTTGCTCGCGCATCCCATTCCGGCCGCATTCTGGCGAACGCTGCAGGCGGACGGCTTGATCGACAAGGGATGTCCGCTGCCGTGATCGACGCCCATATCCATTTCTGGGACCCGGCGCGGCGCGACGACATTTTGATCGTGCGACGCGAGCCGTCGCTGAACATTCGCGCGATGCCGGAGGAACTGGCACCGCTGTTGGCGGATGCGGGCGTCGACGCCGCCGTCGCGATCCAATCCGCTCCGAACGGTGACGAGACCGAACATCTGATCAAGACGAGTGCGCGGATGGCCGCGATCAAGGGCGTTGTCGGCTGGATCGATCTGACCGCACCGGATGCGAGTACGCAGCTTGCGGCCCTCGCCAAGCGCCCGAAGATCAAAGGCGTGCGCGCGATGCTCAACCGCGTAGATGGCATCGATTGGCTGACGCGCTCGCCCGCGCAAGCCGGCGTCGCGGCAGTTCACAAAGCAGGCTTGTCACTCGATTTGATCACCCGCACCGAACATATCCCGGCCGTGGCGAAGACCGCCGCAGCCTTTCCCGATCTCAATATCATCGTCGATCACGGTGCAAGCCCGCCGAGCGGCAAGCCCGGCTTCGCGGAGTGGCGCGCCGGGATCGAAACGCTCGGCGCGCATAAGCGCGTGTTCACGAAATTCTCGGGCTTCGCCGAGGAAGCCGTCCCGGATTGGAGCGCCAAGACACTCGAACCCGCTTTGCGCCATTTGCTGAAATGGTTCGGACCGGACCGGCTGATGTGGGCAAGCAACTGGCCGGTGATCGATCTGCGCGGCGGTTATGCGCGCTGGGTCGCGGAGAGCCGCAAGCTGCTCGACGAAGCGGGCTTGAGCGCCGCCGGCCGCCGCGCGATCGAGGAAACGACCGCGCGGACGGCCTATCGGCTTTAGGTGCGGTCCTTCCAGCGATCGAGTTCCCACGCGGGCTTGCCGCGCAGATCGGTTGCGTCCGGCGCTTCGAACGCCGTCGCCACGCCGCGTTTATTGCGATGAGGGAAAGTTCATTTTTGATCAAATTATTTGACTTCGCAGCAATCTGACCATATATTTTGCGAAATAATCTAGGGA
>PVXE01000047.1 GCA_014444615.1 Tagaea sp. CACIAM 22H2
GCGTTGGCATCCACCGAGGCCGATCCCGCCCATCGCGTGGCGTGCCATATGGCCGACGCCTCGTCGGGCCATTCAAAAGCCGGGAGTGCCGCATGAGTTTCGATCCGCAATCCGTCGCCGCCGCCGCGAAGGCGTTGGGCATCGCCTTGTCGCAAGAACAGGCGGACGCCGCCGCGAAGTCGCTGGCGGCCCCGCTCGCCAAGATCGCGTCGTTCCGCGTGGACTTCGACGTCGAGCCCGCGCATTACGCGGCGGCACTCGACAAGGGCCGCGCGCGATGAGCGATCCGGCGAATTGGACACTGGTCGAGGCCGCCGCCGCCGTCGCGGCCAAGAAGATTTCGTCGGTCGAATTGACCCAAACCGCGATCGCGCGCGCCAAGGCGTGGCAGCCGAAGATCAACGCCTTCATCGCGCTGGGCGCGGACGAAGCCCTTGCCGCCGCCAAGCGGGCGGACGCGACGCCCGCGAAGGGAAAACTTCACGGCGTCCCGCTCGCGCATAAGGACATGTATTACCGCAAGGGCCGCGTCGCGAGTTGCGGGTCGGCCATCCGCCGCGACTGGAAGGCGGATACGACCGCGACGGTGTTGAGGCGACTCGACGCGGCGGGGGCGATCGATCTCGGTACGCTCAACATGGCCGAATTCGCCTTCGGCCCGACCGGCCACAACTACCACCACGGCCATTGCCGCAATCCTTGGAACCAAGCGCATATGACCGGCGGCTCGTCGTCGGGCTCGGGTGCATCGGTTGCGGCGCGGATCGTCTACGCGGCACTCGGTTCCGACACCGGCGGCTCGATCCGCATGCCGTCCTTCTGCAACGGTCTCGTCGGGATCAAGCCGACTTGGGGCCGCGTCAGCAAGGCGGGGGCGATGCCCTTGTCCTGGTCGATGGACACGGTCGGGCCTTTGACCCGCAGCGTCGCCGATGCGGCGCGTATTCTGGGCATCATCGCGGGCGCCGATCCCGAAGACACGACCGCGTCGGCCGTGCCGGTCGAGGATTACGAAGCCGCGTGCGGCAAGTCCGTCGCGGGAATGCGTCTCGGCCTGCCGCAAGGCTATTTCGATCAGAATATCGACGGCCAAGTCGCGGCGTCGATCGAAGCGGCCGCGAAGGTTTTCGAGAAGCTCGGCGTGAAACTCGTTCCGGTGAAGATGCCCGATCTCGACGCGATCAATGCGGCGGGCACGATGATCACGGGGGCGGAAGCGGCCAGCGCCCATCGCGCCTGGCTCGCCGAGATGCCGGCGAAGTATTCCGATCAGGTGCGCGCGCGCTTGTCGACCGGCCTCGCCATTCCGGCGGTCGCCTATCTCGACGCGCTGCGCAACCGTGCGGCCGCGATCCCCGGCTTCATCGCCGACGTGTTCGGCCAATGCGACGCGCTGCTTTGCCCGGTCAGCGACCGGCCCGTGCCGACGATCGCGGAAACCGATGTCGGCGGCGGCCCGGCAATGGGCCCGTTGCTCGCCGCGCTCACACGGCTTTGCCGCCCGTTCAATGTGCTGGGCTTGCCGTCTTTGTCCGTGCCGTGCGGCTTCGACAAAGCGGGATTGCCGCTTGGTTTCCAGCTTGCCGGACGGCCCTTCGCCGAGGCGACGCTGTTCGCGCTGGGTGCGGCTTATGAAAGGGAAACAACATGGTCGCGGATGGCGCCGCAAGCATGAGCCGCGATCTTGTCACGATGCGCGATCTACGCGTGCTGTTCCGCAGCGCCGATCGCACGGTCCACGCCGTGAACGGCGTCGATCTGACGCTGGCGCAGGGCGAAGTGATGGGGCTGCTGGGCGAGTCCGGCTCGGGGAAATCCGTGACGCTGCGCGCCTTGTTGCGTTTGCTGCCGCCCAAGCGCAGCCACATCACCGGCAAGATCGAAGTCGCGGGCCACGACGTGATGGCGATGGACGAGGCGGCGTCGCGTGATTATCGCGGCAGCGTCGTATCGATGATCTTCCAAGAGCCGATGCTCGCCTTCGATCCCGTGTTCACCGTGGGCGAACAGATCGCCGAGGCGGTGATGCGGCATGAGAAGGTGAACAAGGCGGCGGGCATGGCGCGCGCGCTGGAAATGCTCGACCGCGTGCGTATTCCGTCGGCGAAGCGCCGTCTGGACGCCTATCCGCATGAAATGTCCGGCGGCATGCGCCAGCGCGCGATGATCGCGCTCGCTTTGGCTTGCAAACCGAAGCTTCTACTGGCCGACGAACCGACGACGGCGCTCGACGCCACGGTACAGATCCAGATTCTGCTGCTGCTGCGCGAGTTGCAGCGGGAGATGGGAATGGGCGTCATCTTCGTGACGCACGATATGGGCGTGGCGGTCGAGGTCTCTGACAAGATCGCGGTTATGTATGCCGGCCGCGTGATCGAAAGCGGCACCGTGCGCGACGTGATTCGATCGCCCTCACATCCCTATACGCAAGGGCTGCTATCCTCGACAGTGCACGGATCAATGCGCGGCAAGCGTCTTGAAGCCATTCCGGGCGCACCGCCGAATTTGGCGATGGCGCCGGTCGATTGCGCCTTTTCGCCGCGCTGCAAACACGTAGCGCCGGAATGTAAGTCGGGCATTCCGGATCTCGCGCCGGTGGCGCAGGGACATCTCGCCGCCTGTGCCCGCCTGGGCGCATTCGCCTGATGAACGGGCGCGTCCGGGATCTGCGGGGCTACGGCTTCGCCAAGCCGAAAATCGTGTGGCCGAACGGCGCGCGGCTGGCCGTGTCGCTGAACGTCAATTTCGAGGAAGGCGCCGAGTTCGCGGTCGGCGACGGCGATCCGAAAAACGAAGTCTTCGGCGAGGTGCAGAGCATCGTGCCGCTGGGTAAGCGCGATCTGACGCTGGAGGAGGTCTTCGGCTACGGCATGCGCGCGGCCTTGCCGCGCTTCCTGCGCGCCTTCGAGAAGCGCAAGATCGCGACGACGTTCATGATGTGCGGCCGCGCGGTCGAACGTCTGCCGGAATTCGCCAAGGCAAGCATCGACGCGGGCCACGAAGCCGCTTTGCATGGCTGGCGCTGGGCGGCGCATTTCGATTTCGACGACGCGGAAGCCGAACGCAAGCTGATCCGCCACGCGCGCGACACGATCGCATTGGTGACCGGCGAGAAGCCCGTCGGCTTCATGTGCCGGTCGAGCCAGAGCGCCTTCACGCGTCGTCTGCTGGTCGAGGAAGGCTTCCTCTACGATTCGAACGCGCTCGACGACGATCTGCCCTATTGGGACAAAGCGAGCGGACCGAAGTCCATTCTGGTCGTGCCCTACGCGTTCGACACAAACGATATGAAGTTCTATCACCCGACGGGCTTTCGCACGGCGGACGAGTTCTTGTCCTATCTGCGTCGCGCGTTGGAAACGCTGCTCGTCGAATGCGACGAGGGTGAAACGCGGCTGCTGAATATCGGCTTGCATCTGCGCATCATCGGCCGCCCGGCGCGGTTCTGGGCGCTCGACAAGTTTCTCGACGATCTCGTGACGCTGAAGGATCGCGTCTGGGTGGCGCGGCGGCGCGATATCGCCGCGCATTGGATCGCCAACGGTCCGAAGCCGTAAGCGGCGTTAGGC
Source organism: Tagaea sp. CACIAM 22H2 (assembly GCA_014444615.1). Taxonomy (GTDB): domain Bacteria; phylum Pseudomonadota; class Alphaproteobacteria; order CACIAM-22H2; family CACIAM-22H2; genus Tagaea. Next base: position 3,570 of record PVXE01000047.1, read on the forward strand.
GAGAACGTCGCGGACGTTCAACGCGTCGTCGAGCAGCACAATATCGGCTTTGGCGCCGGGCACAAAGGTGCCGATTTTGCCGTCGAGGCGCATCGCCGCCGCCGGGATCGACGTCGCCATGGCGAGCGCCGTTTCGGCGGGTTCGCCGAGTTTCGCAACGACATTGCGTACCGCCGTTGCCATATCGAGATGGGCGCCCGCCAGTGAGCCTTCGGCGTTGACCAGCCGCCCGTCGCGCACCTCGATCCGCTGGCCGTAGAGTTCGAAGAAATCCGGCCCGCCGACCGTCGACATGGCGTCGGAAACGAGAAACATAAGGCTGGGCTTGGGCCGCGCGCGCAGACTGACGCGCAGCGTGGTCGCCGAGACGTGATGCAGATCGGCAATCAGGCCGCAATAGGCGTCGCTGTCCAGGGCGGCGCCGACCACGCCGGGCTCCCGCGAATTCATCGGCGTCATCGCGTTGTGCAGGTGGGTGAAGCAGCGCAAGCCTTCGTCCAACGCCGCGCGGATTTGCGACGCGTTCGCCGCCGTATGCCCGGCCGAGACGACGACGCCGAGATCGGTAAGTTTCCGGATCGTGCCGGGTTCGATGCGCTCGGGCGCCAAGGTCAGCATCGTCGGGATATTCGCCGCGCGCAGGCGCTTGACGCTCGCCAGCGTGCGGTCGTCGAAGGGGCGTAAGTATTGCGCGGCATGCGTGCCGCGCCGTTCGGGGGCGAGATGCGGGCCCTCGATATGGATACCGGCGACACCGTTGGCGCCCGCATTGGCGATCACCGCGTCGATGGCTTGGTCGAGGCGGTCGGGCGCGTCGGTAATGAAGGTCGCGAGCCACGACGTGGTGCCGCGCGCGCGATGGGCGGCGCCGATGGTCGCCAGCGTTTCCACCGACGGCGCGTTATTGAACAAGGCGCCGCCGCCGCCATTCACCTGCAGATCGATATAGCCGGGGGCCGCGATGTGGTCGCTCGTCACCACGGGGGCCGGACCGGTCACGGGGCCGATCGCCGCGATCTTGCCGTTCTCGATACGCAAGGCCATACCGTCGCGGAACGCCGTGCCGTCGAAGATACGGCGCGGGGCGAGCCACCAGCTTGCGGCATCGGGCGGAACGAGCATGGCGTCAGCTTTTGTACTGGCGCTTGGCCGCGTAGGACATCGCCAGGATCGCGACGATGGTCATCGCCAGCAGGATGGTCGACAGCGCCGCCGCGATCCCGTATTCGCCGTCGATGACGGCGATATAGATGCGCACCGGCATGGTGATCGTGCGCCCGATATAGAGAACGAGAGAGGACGATAGCTCGTTCATCGCGGTCACAAGGCTCATCATCGCGCCCGCGACGATGCCCGGGATCAGCAGCGGCGCCGTCACCTTCAGGAAGGCGCGGCCCGGCGGCACGCCCAGGCTCATCGCCGCCTGTTCCAGATTGGGGCTGATTTGGCGCAAGGCGGCACCGACCGAGCTGACCGTATAGGGCAGACGGCGGATGAAAATCGCCAGGATGATGATCGCACCCGTACCCGTCAGCACCAGCGGCGCCACGTTGAACGCGGCGGCGTAGGCGATACCCATGACGACGCCGGGCACGACGTAAGGCACTGTCAGAATCCCGTCGAGCGCCCCGGTCGCGAGCGACCGGCGGCGGGTGATCAGATAGCCGAGCAGCGTGCCGACGACCACGATCGCGACCACGGCGATCGCCGAATAGATCAGCGTGTTGATGATCGGATCGGAGAGGCGCTGCAGAACGCGTTCGTAGCTTTGCAGGCCGAAACCGTCCTGGAACACCGGTCCGCGCGTGCGGCGGAAGGAATAATAGATCACCGTGATCGTCGGGATAGAGCCGAGCAGCACCAGGCCATAGGCGGCGACATGCAGATAGAGGCTCTTGAGCCCCGCGATCGGGCGGCGTTCGGCGCGTTTCATGCCGCTGTTGTGATAGATGTCGCGGCGCATCATCCAGCGCTGCAACAGCACGAAGACCATCGAGATGCCGACCAGAATCAAGCTGATTGCCGAGGCGAGACCCTGGTTCGAGCCGAGATCGGCCGAATAAAGGATATAGGCCTGGGTCGCCAGCACCTGAAGGCCGCGGCCGATGATCTGCGGCGTACCGAAATCCGCGATCGACATGACGAAGGCGAGCAGGCCGCTCGCCGTGATGGCCGGCATGATCAGCGGCAGGGTAATCGTGAACAGGCGCCGCGTGGGCGAGACGCCCAGACTTTCCGCCGCTTCCTCCAGTGACCGGCTGACGGCCGCGAAGGCGCCAGCCGTGATCAGGAACACCTGCGGAAAAAATTTCAAAGCGAAGACCATGATCACGCCCGGCGTGCCGTAGATCGGCGGAATGTCGATGCCGATGCTGGCGAGCGACGTGCGCACCAAGCCATTGGCGCCGAACAGCACGATCCAGGAATAGGCGCCGATGAAGGGGGGCGAGACCATGGCGATCAGCGCCAGGACCTCGATCGCCGTCCGGCCGCGAATCTCGAAACGCGACACGACGAAGGCGAGACCCACGCCCAGGATCAGCGCGCCGATCATGCCGCCGAAGCCGACCAGGAATGTATTCCCAATCGTGCGCAGGAAGCGCGGCTCCGAGAAGATCAGCGTGTAATTGGCGAACGTGTATTCGCCATCGACAATGAAGCTCGACAGCAGGATTTTGCCGAGCGGCCAGACGAGCAGGCCGAGAACGATCGCCCAAGCGGCGATCAGGACCGGCGTCCAGATATCGCGGCGCGTCATTGCGCGAACTCGACGCGCGAGCCGTCGGGGCGGAACAGCACGATATCCGCGACGGGAAGGTGAAGCTCGGCGCCATGCGTCGCCTTGTCGAGCTCGCTGCGCGCGGGGCTCGCAACTTGAACCAGTACCGTGCCTTCCGGCGTTACGACAGTGTGGACCGCTTCGCGGCCGAGATACGTCGTTTTCAGGATCTTGCCCGCCAGCGCGATCCCGTCCATGGCACCGGCGGCGCGCAAGCGCACCGCTTCGGGACGGAAGGCGAGCTCGACGGGGCCGGGGGCCGCCTTGCCGGGCAGCGTCCAATCCTTGCCGCCCAACCGCAGCGCGCCGCTTTGCGTGAGTTCGGCGGACAGGAAATTCATTGTGCCGATGAAAGCCGAGGCGAAGCGGCGCTTGGGGTGGTTATAGATGTCGTAGGGCGTGCCGAGCTGTTCGACGCGGCCTGCGTTCATCACACAAATGCGGTCGGAAACGGCGAGCGCTTCCTCCTGATCGTGCGTCACGTAAATCGTGGTGATGCCCAGGCGCTGCTGGATCTCGCGGATATCCTCGCGCAATTCGACGCGCAGCTTGGCGTCGAGATTGGACAGGGGCTCGTCCATCAACAACAGCTTGGGCCGGATGGTCATGGCGCGCGCAAGGCCCACGCGCTGCTGCTGGCCGCCCGACAACGCCGACGGCAAGCGGTCGCCATAGTCGGCGAGGCGCACAGTATTGAGACTTTCCTCGACGCGCTTGGCGATTTCGTCGGCCGGCAGGTTGCGCGCCTTCAAGCCGAAGGCCACGTTCTGCGCGACGGTCAAATGCGGGAAGATCGCGTAGTCCTGGAACACCATGCCGATATCGCGCTTATGCGCGGGCAGCGGATCGAGTTTCACGCCGTCGGCGATCACTTCGCCGCTATCCTGTTGATGGAAGCCCGCAACGATGCGCAGCAAGGTCGTCTTGCCGCAGCCGCTGGGCCCCAGCAGGGTGAAGAACTCGCCCGAGACGAGTTCGAGATCGATGCCGTCCAGGACCTTGATGCCGGGTCCGTAGGATTTGTGGATCGCGCGGAGGCTGAGTGCGGTCATGGCGGTTTTGGACTCTATTGGTTGGGCGCCCGGATCGGCGCCGGAATGTACGCAAAAACGGGGCCGGACGCCCCGGTCATCGAACGATCCCGAGATAGGTGCGGTCGTCGGTCCACAGACCGGCGAGCGATCCGCGCGGGGCGAGAATTTCGGTGATCTTGTGCGGGTCGCGGCGTTCGATGTCGCGGAACTTCGCTTCCCATGAATCGATGCCGAACGCGTCGCCGGGTTCGAAATAGCCGTCGCTATAAAGCTCCAGCGTTTCGATCTCGGCGGCGGGCAGCGATTCAATGCGAATCTTGTCGCGGCGGATGTCGAAACCGTTCAGCGACGCGTAGCCCAGAACGGCGTCGTCGTTGTTCTGGAAGCCGCCTTGACCGTGGACGATGCCGCCGAAGACCATCTTCTCGGCCTCCGCGCGCGGCACATGGGAAAGCTCGACGCGGCAGAAATCGAGCGTCTTGGCTTCGACCTCGGCCATTTCAGAGGGAGTCATCACGCCTTCGACATCGGCGTGGCGCGTGCCGCCCCAGGAAACCTTTCGCGACAGGCGCTCGCGCTCGTCGGGGTCGACGACGCGCGATGCGATGACCGGCCACGCGAATCGGCGCAGCATCGAGGAAATCGTGTCGATATCCTTGTCTTCGCGCCACACGGTCTTGCCGTTGATGCGCAAGCCGCTGTCGCCGACGAGCACCGCGTGTGCGGTGTCGCCGGCGAACGTGACGAGCGTCAGGGTCGAAGCCATCTGCCGGTTCCAATCGCCGCGCACGGCGTCGGTTAGGCCGAGCCGGTCATACGTGCCGCGGATCGCGGCGGTCGCGATCTCGACCGCCGCCCACGGATCGTCGAGCTTCGCCTCGGGGCCCGTCAACCAGGCCTCGAGGGTCCGCCGCAGCAATTGCGAAGCGTAGCGTCCGGCGAGCACGCCGTCGTAACGGCTGCCGATCCGGTCGCTGACGCCGTCCATCACCGCATAGGCGCGTCCCGGCAGAATCAGGAACGCGTCTTCGTTGGTGTCGGGGGCGTCGGCGCGTTTGGCTTCGCTGAAGGCTTCGATCCGCATGATGCGCTTAGCGACCCACCGCCATGGTGCGCCATTGACGCAGAAGTTCGTCGCGCTGGGCGGCGATCTTCAGGATGTCGTAGTCGATCGTCTTGATCGACGTGATCGGCGTGCCCGGGAAGGGGGTGTCGATACGCGCCGAGCGGCGGTTGGTCTCCTTGACGACGTAGTCCTGAACCGGCTTCGACAGAACCCAGTTCATGAACTTCTTGCCTTCTTCCGGCGAGGGTGCGCCCTTGATCAGCGCCATGCCATCCGGCACGGTCGAGGTGCCGTCGGCGGGCATCACGATTTCGATCGGGCCGCCGTTCTTCTTGTATTGCATCGCGTCGTCTTCCAGCGTGATGCCGACGGCGGCCTCGCCGTCGTTGACCAGGCGATTGACCACGCCCGAGCTGGTGGCGAAGTTGATGTTGTCGAGGATCGCCTTGTAGATCGCCGGGCCTTCGTTGCCGTAAATCGTCAGCACCGTCGCATATTGCTGGAAGGCGGAGCCCGAGGCGTCGGCGCGGGCCGACGTGATCTTGCCCTTCCAGCGCGGATCGGCGAGGTCCTTCCACGTCTTCGGATATTGCTCGGGCTTCAACATTTTGGTGTTGACCGAGAAGACCGCGAGAATGCCGCTATAGGGCGACCACGACTTGCTGATCTTGTAAGCCGGAAGGATCGCCGCGTCCTCGGCCGTCGTGAATTCGGCCAGCAAATCCTTGTTCGATTCGAGCTGCTCGCCGCCCACGCTCCAGATCACGTCGGCCTTGGGTGCCGCCGCTTCCGCGCGCACGCGACGGATCAGATCGCCCGACCCCGCCTTGACGACCTGGACCTTGACGCCGGTTTCTTTGGCGTAGCGGTCGGTCAGCGCGTCGACAACCGCGCCCGGCGCGGCGGTATAGATGACGACTTCCTTGGTTTGCGCGGACGCGGCGAACGCCGCGAACGCGATGGCGCCGGCGACGAGCGTACCGGACAGTCGGATTGCCTTCATACTGTTCTCCTCTTTTTTGGGTGTTGTCGTTGCTTGGGTGGTCGGAACTTCAGGCCGTACGCACGACCTTGGTGAGATGGCGAGGAACGGCGGAGTCAATGCCGCGCGCTTGGGCGCGACGCTCGCCCAGGATCTGCAGCGCCGGCAGTACGATAAGCCCGCGCGTCAGCGCATCGGCGGGCAGATCGAAGGACAGATCGCCCGGGCCGCCGAAGCCGACGACGAAGGCGCCCTTGGCGCGCAGCTCCTCGGCCAGCAGCGTTTCCTCGGCCAGCGTGTCGGGATGATAGAGCATCGTCACGAAGGATGATTTGTCGATCAGGCTGACCGGGCCATGACGATATTCCAGCGGATGATGCGCTTCGGTCTGGCTCAGGCTCATTTCCTGCAGCTTCAAACCCGCTTCGCACGCGATACCGTAAAGCGGGCCGCCGCCCAGGAACACGAAATGCGAGCGGCGATCGAGCGCATTGCCGAGCTTGGCGTCGAACGCCTTCATCGTCGTTTCGGCCGTCTTCGCCGCCGCGTCGATATCGAAGGTGAGGCCGGCGAAACGCATGCCCATCAGCAGCAGCAGGCTCGCCGCACTCGTCATCACGATGTCTTCTTCGGCATGCGTTTCGGCATGGACGAAACGGCTCGACTCCCGCGCGAGCGAACTGCCGATCGTGCAGGTGAAGCCGGTGACATGCAGGCCGGCCTTGCGGCTGGCGATGGCGGCGCGCACGAGTTCGCTTGATTCGCCGCTGCGCGAAAATGCCAGCACATCCGGCTTGATCGATGCGGCCATGGCATCGTGCGGACGGCGCGTCCATTCGTTGCCGGTCACGGCGCGCGCGTCGAACCCTTGATGGCACAACACCGCGGCGACGGTCTTCGACACATGGACCGACGTGCCACATCCGACGACGGCGTAAGACTTTCCGGCTTCGGCGGTGAATTGCGCTTTCGGCGCGCGGCGCCAGAAATCGAATTGCTCGCGGATGACGCGTTCGGTGGCGTTCATGGTCGTTTTCATCTTTCGTCGACGGCGTGAAGATTGATCGAAGCGGGTTTGAATTCGGCGAGCGACGCGGCGAGGCGCGCGATCCACGCGGCATCGACCGGCCAGCCCGCCATTTTGGCGGCACGCCACAAGGCACCGCCGATCGGCGGCAGGGCGGGGGCGACGGGCGCGCCCAAGCGTGCGGTCGTCGCCGCCTTCAAGGCGGGGGAGGCGAAGCTGCCGCCGGCATAGCTCCAGGCGTCACCCGCATTCGGACAGCGTCTGCGCGCCGTGCGTACAAGAGCGGCCAATGCGTCGGCGGCTTCGTCGAAAATGCGCCGCGCCGTCGCGTCGCCCGACGCGGCGATCGCGTCGACCCCTTGCGCCAATGCCGCGATCGTCGGGCGCGGATGGGGCAGGGCGTAGAACCATTCGGTCAACGCCTTGTCGGGATCTTGGCGATCGGCAATACCGATTAGATTCAACATCGCGCGCGCGAAGTCCGGCGCATCAAGACGGCCGTCAAGCGCGTGGCCCAGCAGCGCGACGGCACGCCAGCCGATCCAATAGGCGCTGCCTTCGTCGCCGAAGCCATGGCCCCAGCCGCCGACGCGGATGATTTCCTTGCCGTGCTGCGTCCATGCCATCGAGCCGGTGCCGGACAGCACCAGCGTGCCCGGCTTGTCGCCGAGCGCGCCGTCATAGGCCATCTGCACATCGTTATGCACTTGCGCCGGGCAAGCGAAGGCTTGCGTGATCGCGGCTTCCTGCTTGGCATTCAAATCGACATGCTCGCCGTAGCCGGGCAGGCCGGCGGCGACGGCGACCGGGCGCAGACCGGAAGCGCGCGTCAGGATTTCGCCCAACGCCTCGCGCCATTCGCTGCCGTCGAACGGATTGACGCCGGGGCCGCGCAGCAGCGCCGTGACGGCACCATGGCGCGTGGCGGCCGCCAGTAGCGACTTCGTGCCGCCGCCATCGATCCCCAGCACCAATTCTTCGTCGCGATTAAGCATGCGCGGTCTCGTCGGCGGGAACATCGGCGATCGTGACGTCCAACCCGCAATCGGCGAGGCGCGCGCGCCAGCGCGCGTCGAGGCCCGAATCGGAGATCACGTTCGTCGCGGCTTCGAGTTTCGCCACACCATATGTCGCGGTCTGGCCGAACTTGGTCGCGTCGGCCAGGATGCAGCGCCGCGTGGCGCGCTGAAGCATGCGCAGATTGATGCTCGCCTCGGCCGCGTCGGGCGTGGACAGCGTGCCGTCGTCCTGCACGGCACTGGCGCCGAGGAACAATTGATCGAACCACAAACGATCGATCGTCGCTTCGGCGATCGGCCCGACGACCGAATGGTTCTCCGGGCGCACTTGGCCGCCCAGCAGCGTCAGCCGCAAATCCTCGACGCCGTTCAGCGTCTGCACCACGACCAGGCTGTTGGTGAACACGGTCAACGGCAGCGGGGCGACGCGCAGCAACCGTGCGAGTTGCAGCACGGTGGATCCCGCATCGAGCATCACGCTCGTGCCCGGTTGCAGGCGGGAATATGCGGCTTGGGCGATCGCCTTCTTGGCGGCGATGTTCTGTAGTTCGCGCGCTTCGAACGCGACCTCCAGCCCGACCTTGCCCGCGATGCGCGCGCCGCCATGCGTGCGCTCGACCATGCCCTTGTCTTCCAAGCGCAGCAGATCGCGGCGGATCGTGGCGAGCGAGGCATGTGCCACCTCCGCGAGTTCCTGAATCGACGCTTGCCCCTTCGTATAAAGGTGCTGGCGGATCACGGTATCGCGGTCTGGCTGCATGGCGCTTGCGGGACGGCGGCTAAAGTTTCAATTTTGTGAAGCGTGATCGAAGATTTGATCATGGTCAATCATGATCATGATCGTTTGTGAATTATTTTGATGAAAATAGAATGACAACGTGATCGAAATAACGGGCGAAACCTCGATCTCGTGCTCCGTTTGGAAAGCCCGACCGCCATGTCCGATGTTCTGATGGCCCTCGCCGAAGCCCGAAAAGTGGGTAAAACCAAAGGCTTATCGTCTGTTTGTTCAGCACATTCTAAAGTGCTGGAAGCGGCGTTCCGCCATGGTGCGGCAAAGTCCAAGCCCGTTCTGGTGGAAGCGACCTGCAATCAGGTGAACCAAGACGGCGGCTATACGGGCCTCACGCCCGCAGCGTTTCGCACGCGGGCGGAGGCTTTGGCGGCCGAATGCGGGCTCCCCGCCGATCGCTTGATTCTCGGCGGCGATCATCTGGGCCCGAACCCATGGACCAAACTGCCGGCCGACGCGGCGATGGACAAGGCGCGCGCGATGGTCGCGGCCTATGCCGCCGCCGGCTTCCGCAAGATCCATCTCGACGCCAGCATGGCGTGCGCCGACGACGGCGAAGCGGTGCCGGAAGCGACCATCGCCGCACGTGCCGCGAGCCTCGCCGCCGTGGCGGAGGAAGCCGCGCATGCGCAGGGTCTGCCCGCGCCGGTCTATGTCATCGGCACGGAAGTGCCGCCGCCGGGCGGGGCGCGCGAGCGCATCGATACACTCACACCGACATCGGCCGCGGCGGCTGAAAGCACCATCGCCGCGCATGACGCCGCGTTCGCGAAAGCGGGACTGCGCGATGCGTTCGACCGCGCGATCGGTATCGTCGTGCAGCCGGGCGTCGAATTCGGCATCGAGAACGTCGTCGCCTACGATCCCGCCAAGGCGCGCCATCTGCGCGACGTGCTCGACCGTCATCCACGTTTGGTGTTCGAAGCGCATTCGACCGATTATCAATCGCGCGCCGCGCTTCAAAATTTGGTACGCGACGGCTTCGCGTTGTTGAAGGTCGGGCCGGGTCTGACCTTCGCGCTGCGCGAAGCGCTCTACGCGCTCGACGCCATCGACGCGATCCTGCATCGCGACCGGCCCAGCCCATCCTTGCCCGACGCGATGGAAGCGATCATGCAGGCGCAGCCGGGATATTGGCGCGGCCATTGCCATGGCGGCGCCGCCAAGCAGCGCATCGACCGGCATTTCAGCTATAGCGACCGCATCCGCTATTACTGGCAAACACCGGCGGCGGAAAAAGGAGTCGGCGAAATGCTGGCCCGGCTTCGCACGGCGACGATCCCCGAAACGCTGATCAGCCAGTATTTCCCCGCGCAAATCGGCGCGCTGCGCGCGTCGGGTCAGCTGGCGACGCCCGATGCGCTGATCGAGGGCGCCATCTTCGCGGTGCTGGACGACTACGCCGCCGCCGAATAGGCCTTCAAACGCGCTCGTGCGTGGCGCTGAAGCGGATGGCGGGCCAATCGCTGGTCGTGCGCGACAGATCCCACGCATTGCGCGCCATGAAGACCGGCGCTGCGTCGTTGTCCTCCGCCACCGCGAAGCGGTTGCCGTCGATGAACGCCTTCAGCTTGGCCGGGTCGTCCGACGAGATCCAGCGCGCGGTTTCGAACGGCGCTTGTTCGAAATGGATTGCCACGCCGTATTCGTTTTTGAGGCGCGATGTCAGCACGTCGAGCTGAAGCTGGCCGACGACGCCGACGATCCAATCCGCGCCCATTACCGGGCGGAAAAGGCGCGTCACACCTTCTTCTGCGAGATCTTCGAGCGCTTTGCGCATTTGCTTCGCCCGGATCGGATCGTCCAGACGCACGCGGCGCAGGATTTCCGGTGCGAAGCTGGGCAAGCCGGTAAAGCGCAGCGCCTTGCCTTCGGTCAACGTGTCGCCCACGCGCAACGTGCCGTGATTGGGAATGCCGACGATGTCGCCGGGCCAGGCTTCGTCCGCGACTTCGCGTTCCTGCGCGAAGAAAAAGATCGGGCTGGCGACGGAGATCGCCTTGCCGCTGCGCGGGTGTTTCAGCTTCATGCCGCGCTTCAAACGGCCTGAGCACACGCGCATGAACGCCACGCGGTCGCGGTGGTTCGGGTCGGTATTCGCCTGAACCTTGAACACGAAGCCGGAGACGTGATCCTCGTCGGGCATAACGGCGGCGGGGACGGCCGGTTGCGGGCGCGGACTCGGTGCCCAATTCGCCACGCGATCGAGCAATTGCGCGACGCCGAAATCCTTCAAGGCGCTGCCGAACAGCACCGGCGTCAGATGACCGGCGCGATAGGATTCGAGGTCGAGCGCCGGATAGCCCGCGAGCGCCAATTCCGCCTGATCGCGAAACTCCGACAAACGCACATCGCCGATCAATTCCGGCAGGCGCGGATCGTCGAGGCCCTTGAGCTGTTCTTCGCTTGCGAAGGCGCCGTTGGCGCCTGCCTTGTAGAAGCGATGCTGCAACAGATCGTAGCTGCCGCGAAACAGCCCGCCCATGCCGGCCGGCCACAGCACCGGCGACACGTCGAGGGCGAGCTTGCTTGCGATCTCGTCGAGCAGCTCGAACGGATCTTGGCCTTCGCGATCGATCTTGTTGACGAAGGTCAGGATCGGCACGTCGCGCAGACGGCAGATCTCGAACAGCTTAAGCGTCTGCGCCTCGATGCCTTTGGCCGCGTCGATCACCATCACGGCGGAATCGACGGCGGTCAGGATGCGATAGGTATCTTCGCTGAAATCCTGGTGGCCCGGCGTATCGAGCAGATTGAACTGGATGCCTTTATGCTCGAACGTCATCACCGAGCTCGACACGGAAATGCCGCGCGAACGTTCGATCTCCATCCAGTCGGATTTCGTGCGCCGGCTTTCGCCGCGCGCCTTCACATGGCCGGCGAGACGCAACGCGCCGCCGAACAGCAGCAGCTTTTCGGTCAGCGTCGTTTTGCCGGCGTCGGGGTGCGAGATGATCGCGAAAGTGCGCCGCGGGAGGGGCGCGCCGGCTTCGGATGCGGCGGCGGGTTCGGTCAAAACAAATCCTTCGAGGGGCGGGCTGGAATCGCGCGAATAAGGCGGGCGAAACTATGCCAGCCGGACCCATCGGACAAGGGGCTTGGCCATGGCTGGCATGGCGCTTGCTGCATTCCCATGCCATGAAATTTCTGCTGGTCAATCCCAACACCAATACGCGCACGACCGACGCGATGGCCGCGATCGCCCGCGAAGCCGCCCCTGGCGATACGATCATCGCGGCGACGGCGGCGTTCGGCGTGAACTTGATCGTGGACGAGAAGATGCTTGCCAAAGCCGCCGAGGCGGTGGAAGCGCTATTCGCCGAGTTCGATTTCTCGGGGTTCGATGGTGCCATTGTCGTGGCGTTCGGCGACCCGGCGCTCGAGACGGTGCGAAAATCCTGCGCCGTGCCCGTCACGGGCATCGCGGAGGCGAGCATGCTGGAAGCGGGGGCCGACGGACGGCGCTTCGGTGTGGCGACCACCACGCCCTTGTTGGTCAAGTCGATCGCCAAGCGTGCCGCATCGTTGAAACTTGGCGCGCAATTCACCGGCGTACGCCTGACGCCGGGCGACGTTCACGCGCTGATGGCCGATCCGGCGGCGTTGGAAGCCGCGTTGGGGGCGGCGTGCGAGACGTCGATCGCGCAGGATGGCGCGCAAGCCATCGTGATTGGCGGCGGGCCGTTGGCGGTGGCCGCGCGGGCCTTGGCGCCGCGCTTCGCCGTGCCTATCGTCGAGCCGATCCCGGCGGCCGTCCGCCTTGCGCGCAAACGCGCCGCTTAAACCTTTATCGCGGCGAGGCGTTTGGCCAACTCGTCGGGATCGATGTCCAACAATGTCGGATTGGCGCGCAGCAGCACGGCGTCGCTCGCCGTTTCGCCCAGAACGATCCCGGATTCCTTGCAGGCCGCTTTAAAAGCGGCGGCCGGGCCCCGCGTGCCCAGCCAGAACGTGCTGGTGGTTTCGGCACCCGACGGACGGATCGTGAAGCCTGCGTCGCTCAATGCTCGCTCGAAAGCTTGACGCCAGACCATCGCGCGAGCCCAGCTGGGCTCCAGCTTGCCGAGTTCGGCGAGAACCAGCGCCGCGATCGGCCAGAATTGCGGCAAGGCACCGCCGTGCCGGCGCCGGTCGCGCTCGATGCCGTCGAGCAACGCGGCGGGCCCGGCCAGCACCGCGCCGAAGGGCAGGCCCAGCATCTTCCACAGCGACAGATAGACCGTATCGAACGGCTCGGCGAAATCCGCCATCGAAATGCCGCGCGCGGCCGATGCGATGGGCAAGCGCGCGCCATCCAAATGGAGCGCCACGCCCGCCTTCTTCGTGGCGGCGATCACGGCTTTCATTTGCGCGGCGGGAAACATTTCGCCATGGCGGCGGCGAACCGGCGTTTCGATCGACACGGCGCCGATCATTCGACGGACCTTGCCGTCCTGCGCGCGGGCCAGCGCATCGGTTACTGCTTTGGCCGCGAAGCCGGGCCCCGTGGTCGATGCGACGATGGGCATGATGCCCGCACCGGTGACCAACGAGTCGCCCGTATCGTTCAGGATATGGCTGTCGGGATGCAGCAGCACGCGCCGTGCGTCGCGACCGCATAGCCGGTCGAGCGCCAGAAGATTGGCGAGCGTGCCGGTCGCGAAGATGACCGCGCGTTCCTTGCCCAGCGCCGTGGCGAGTTTCGCTTCGCATTCGCGGATCAACGCGCCTTCGCCGTAGCTGTCGGGCGTCACGTCGCGGCTGATCGCGGCGAGCCGCGTCACGAAACTTGCGTCGCCATAGGCGCCGTCGATGTCGAGACGGATCGTCATAGCGTCGGCCGCTTGCCCTTCGACAAGCCCTCGGCCTCGGCGATCAGCTTTTTGCGGTCGGGCTTGTTGGTCGCCGCCAGCGGAATTTCGTTGCGGAACGCGACAAACCGCGGATGCGCATAGGCCGGGCCGTTGGCGAGCGCGAATTGCTTGATCTCGGCTTCGGTCGGCGAAGCGCCCGGCGAGGGCACGACGAAGGCGAAGGGGATGGCGCCCTTGATGTCGTCGGGCACGGGCACCACGCAAGCTTGGTGAACGCCGGGCATACGCTCCAGCAGACGCTCGACTTCACCCGGCCAGACGTTTTCGCCGCCGACCACGAACATGTCATCGGCGCGGCCGACGAAATAGAAGAACCCGTCCTTGTCGCGGCGGAAAATATCGCCCGAGCGATACCAGCCGTCCTTCAGCACGGCACCGGTCTTTTCGGGCAGATTGTTGTAGCCCTCCATCATCATGGGGCTGCGCATATAAAGGACACCTTCATCGGCGTTCGGGCCTTCGCGCAATTCCGCTTCGCTGCCGGGTACCGGATAGCCGCAGGCGAGCGACGGGCGCGGAATTCCGTTCGGATGGATGCCGAACGGCGCTGGGCCCGCTTCGGTGGTGCCGTAGCTGTTGTTGATCAGCGCCTTGGGAAACAGCGCCTGGATCTTGTCGATCAGCGCTTGGGTCAGCGGCGCCGAACCCATCGTCACGTTCGTGACGGAGGAGAAGTCGAGCGTCGACAGGAGCTCTTTCTCCTTGGCGACAAGGGCGAGCATCGTCGGCACGGAGGTGAGCCATGTCACGCGATGGTCTTGGATCGCGCGCGCGTAAATCTTCGCATCGAACGCCGGCAGGAAGACGATCGAAGCACCCGAGGCGAGTGCCCCTTTGACGCTGATCGTCGCGTTCATGTGGAACATCGGCGCGCCGACGATATAGCGGTGATGCGACCGCTCGCCATAGAGCTTCGCCGCCGTTTCCATCGACCAGCGCTGACTATCGTGCGACAGCAACACGCCCTTGGGCATGCCGGTCGAACCCGACGTATAGAGCAGCATCGCAAGTTCGCGGGGCTCGGGCTCGACCGTGTCGAACGCGCCGGGATCGAGCAAGGCGTCGAACCCGCCATCGTCATAACCGATGCGCGCGACACCGGGCGGGCAAACCGGAATGCGATCGGTGTCGTGGAACACGGCTTTGAGCTGCGCGTCGTCGGAGATGTGTTTGACGATGTCGGCGCCTAGCTTGAACGAGATCGGCACCGAGACGAGGCCGGCGCGCATCGTGCCGAAATAGGCGTAGAGATACTCGAGCCGGTTGAGCGACAGAATGCCGATCCGGTCGCCGCGCTTATAGCCGCGCTTCAAGAGCCCGCGCGCCACGGCGTCGCATTTCTCGTCGAGTTCGCGATAGGTGATTGAGCGCGGATTGGCGGGATCGCGCAATTCGACGATCGCGATCTTGTCGGGGGCGGCGTTCGCGTCGAAACAGCGACCGAGATTGCGCGACGGGATGGGCATTTGCATCGTTCCTTGTCAGGCGGCGGCGTTGCGGCCGGCGATGCGCCCGCCGACGAAACTTTCGGCGATATTGCCGCCGGAGAGATAGAGATGGCCGAACACGCTGCCGAGTTCGCCCGCGACATAAAGCCCGGGGATCGGCGCGCCATAGGGATCGAGCACGCGCTGCTCGCGATCGTGCGGCAGGCCGCCTTGGGTGTTCGACACGACCGGCCAGACTTTGGCGGTCGAGAACGGGCCCTTGCGGATCGGCAGCATCGATCCGGCGGGACGGCCGAAGGCCGCGTCATTCCCCGCGTCGCAGGCCGCGTTCCAGGTATCGACACTGCGCTTCAACGCAGCGCCATCGATCCCGTGACGCGCGGCGGCGGCGTCGAGCGTCTCGTCTTCGGCGAAAATCGCCGCGTCCAGATCGCGCGGCGTGTGCTTACCGAATTTCGCGGCAACGGCTTCGTCGTTCCAGGTCGGCGCGCTGATCGGATAGCGCGCGCGCCCATCCGCATCGAGCAGCATAATCGCGGGTACACGCGGGAATTTCTGACGCGACGTGTCGTAATGCTCAAACGGCCGATGCCCCGTGTCCTGCATATAGGGCTCGTACTCGTTCATGAAGCGATGGCCGTCTTGATCCAGCAGGATCCAGGTCATCGTCACGTCGCCGCGCAAGCCCTCGGCATTGTTCCAATCGGGCAGGCGCTTCACACGGATGCCGAATTTGTAATCCGGATCCGGATGCTTGAGGCCGTAGGAGCCGTGATAGTGCCACATATGCCAAAGCCCGGCGCCGGCGGCTTGGCCCATGCGCAAGCCGTCGCCCGTGTTGAAATCCACGGCGGCCGACAGCACGGGCTTCAGCACCCAATGCTGCCGCTGAATCTCAGGTTCGGCCTCGAACCCGCCGCAGGCGAGCACGACCGATTTCGCCGCGATCGTTTTGCCCGCCACGACGATGCCGGTCACGCGGTCGCCGGTCTTCGTCAAGCGTTCGACGCGGGTGCCGAGTTTCACCTCGATCTTGCGCTTGGCGACGTTGCGGCGCACGACTTCGAAAAGGCGCGCTCCTTCGATCGCGCCGCGCACATGCGCGTAGTCGCGCGCGACGTCGAACCCGTCGAGCGCTTCCACAAAGGCGAAGCCGAACGTCTTATAGCCGGGCAGGGGATAATTGCCCGAATTGGGCTTCAGGCCGATCGTGCCGCCGACGGGGGCGCATAGTGCGCGCGCATAGTCGGCCAGCGTGGTCATACCGTCGGCGAGCACTTTCAGAACGGGCTCGGGCGTCGTGCCGCCATTGGTGGCGACGAGATAGGCCATCGCGTCGTTGGCATCCTTGGCGATGCGCAAGCCGCCAGCCGAACAGACCGAGATGCCGCCAGGGATCGCGTTCTTCTCGACCAGCAGCACGCGCTTGCCGGCGTCATGCGCTTCGATGGCGGCGACACCGCCGGCGAAACCGAATCCGACGACGATAACGTCGTAGTCCTGGGTCATAGACCGAGCTTGCGCAATCCGTCGACCAGATCGGCGACCATCGCGTCGAGCGTGGCGCGACCTTTCTCGAGCGTGGCGCCGCGCGGATCGCCGCGCGCGCCCGACACGCTGTAATCGGGCGTCGACTTGGCGTTGCCCCGGAAAATCGTGGGTATGTAGAACACGGTCTTCGGCTCGGTCAGCGCGTTGCCGTAATCCTCGACCGCGCGATCGATATGCGCGAGATCCGGCGCGATTGCCAAGATCAGCGAGGCTTCCATCTCGTCGGCATGGCCGCCCAGCTTCTGGCTCATCATCCCGCGCGTGGCGCTGCCCAGCGCGCGGATATGCGCGACCGGAATACGCACGTTCTTATGCTCCAGCGTTTCGCGCACCACGACCGTCACGGGGCCTTCGGTCGACACGCCGGTATTCACGATGACGATGTTCTTCGCCTTGTGGCGGATCAGCCCGTCGATGATGTCGTGCAGCACGGCCTGGAACGTCTCGGGCCGCAAATGCTGGCTGCCGGGATATTCGACGAAGGCGGGGTAGTAGCCGAAATCGACCACCGGCGCGATCAGCACCGGCAGCGACTTCGCCACGCCGTCGCACAAGGCGCGTGCGACCAGATAATCGGTCTGCATCGGCAAATGCGGCCCGTGCTCCTTGGCGCGCGCGCCGATCGGGATCAGCACGGTCGAGGTCTCGATCTTGGCCGCGACTTCCGGCCAAGTTAGATTCTCGATCCAAGCGCGGCTGGTATCGGTCATAGGTAAAGCTCCAGGAAGCGATGGATGTCCGGGCCCCAGAATTTCTGGGCCGTGCTTTCGAACAGATGGCCTTCCCACGGCAGGAAGCCGAAGGCGGGATAGATTTTGGACCACACGATGCGGCCATTGCCCGCCAGCGCCGCCGCGATTTCCTTGGTCGGGCGGATCGAATAATCGTTCTCCGCCTGGATCAGGAACAGTGGCATCGTCACCTTCTTGGCGGCGGCGATCATTGTTTCGCGCAAACGCGGCGTGCGGTCCCAATTCATCGCGGCTCCCGCGAAATCGATCGCGCAACGGAAGCGATCGCATTTCGACGCGGCGAACAGCGTGTTGGTGCCGCCGAAGGACGAACCCATTACGCCGATATGATCCTTGCGGATTTCCGGCAGCGCTTCGACGGTGGCCAGCGCCGCGATCACATCGTCGCTTTCGCGGTCGAGGCGCACCGCCAATTGGTTGTCATATTCGTCCGTGCCGAACTCGGCCTTCACGTCCTCACGCCACGGTGCGCCCGGCGAATTGCCGTAGCCGCGCCGATGCGGCAGGAACGAGGCGATGCCCCACGACATCAACGTCGAAGCCGTGCCGGGGCGGCTGACATCCAGCGTGCCTTGATTGATGCCGCTGCCGTGGTTCAGCACCATGCAGGGGAAGGGGCCGTCGCCCGGCGGCAGATAGAGATAGCCGGCGAGCTCGCGCCCGTCGGACTTAAACTTGATCTCGCGTGGCACGATCGGCAACGCATGCAGCGAGGTGGGGCGCATGCCGTTGGGCAACGCCGAATCGTCCTCGGCCACGATCACGCGATCGAACCCGTCGATCGCGGCACTCATGGTTTTGCGCACCGCTTCGAAATCGGGGCTCGCCGCGCGCGCGTCGAGATCGTCTTGATGCGCCGCCTTGGTTGGGAACTCGCATTCCCAGGTGACGTCGGGCACGCGGCCTGCCCCTTCTTCGGCGCGCACGAAAACGCGGCCCGCCGCCAAACCGATCGCGCGGCGGACCGCGCAGGCGCGCCGGCGGATCGCCAGCACCTCCGCCGCCTTGCCCGGCTTGGCGTAGTAATGCGTGCGTTCGACGATGGGCATGCGGAACCTCAATTCGGGAAATGGCAGCGGATTTGTCGGCCGTCGTTGCCCGCAACCAAGGCGGGGTCTTCGACGCGGCAGCGATCCTGGGCTTTCGGGCAGCGCGGATGGAAATGGCAGCCGATGGGCCGCTCGCGCGCATTCGGGATTTCGCCCAGCAGCGCTTCGGGTATCGGCAAATCGGGATCGGGCTCGGGCACGGCCGCGATCAACGCTTCGGTGTAGGGGTGCGCGGGCTTGTCGAAAATCGCGCCGACAGGCCCGATCTCGACGATCCGGCCCAGATACATGATCGCCACGCGATCGGCGATGTATCGCACCGCGCCGAGATTATGCGAGATGAACAGCATCGACAGGCCGTAGCGTGTGCGCAGCTCGCCGAGCAGGTTCAGCACCTGCGCTTGGACAGAGACATCCAACGCCGAGGTTGCTTCGTCGCACACCACGAGCTTTGGCGACGAAGCCAGCGCGCGCGCGATGGCGATGCGCTGGCGCTGCCCGCCGGAGAAGGCGTGCGGATAACGTTCGGCCGCGTCGGCGGGCAGGCCGACGATCGACAGCATTTCGCGCACGCGGGCTTCGCGTGTCGCGGCGTCGATTCCCGCCGCGCGCATCGGCTCGGCGACGATGTCGCGCACGCGCATGCGCGGGTTGAGCGATGACATCGGATCCTGGAACACGGCTTGGATGCCCCGCCGCAAGGGACGCATTTGCGCTTCCGGCAGATCGGTGATGTCGGCACCGTCCAAGCGGATGCGGCCGGCACTGACCGCCAGCAGCTTCAGCACCATGCGCGCGAGGGTGCTTTTGCCGCAGCCGGATTCGCCGACGATGCCCAGCGTCTCGCCGCTCGCCAGTTTGAAACTCACGCCATCGACCGCGATCAGCGGATTGAGGCCGGGGCTCTCGAAACGGCGACCGACTTTCTCGACTTCCAGGATCGGGTTCATCGCGCTTCCTCCGCCATGCCGACGGCGACGGGGCAGCGGATCGAACGCCCTTTGGCGCTTTCGATCAAGGCGGGCTCGGCTTGCGAACAGCCGGGCTGCACATCCGGGCAGCGCGGATGGAAGCGGCAGCCGCGCGGCAAATTACCGGGCGCGGGCATCGTGCCGGGAATGAAAGGTAGATGCGTATCGCGTTTGCGCGCGGTCGGCATCGCCGCCAGCAGCAAGCGCGTATAAGGGTGTTCAGGTGCCTTCAGCACGTCGCGCACGCTGCCTGTCTCCACGACTTCGCCCGCATACATCACGACCACGCGGCTCGACATGCGCGCGATCACGCCCATATCGTGAGTGATCAGCAGGATCGACGTGCCGTAGTCGCGGCGCAGTTCGTTCATCAGCGCCAGGATCTGCGCCTGGATCGTCACATCGAGCGCGGTCGTCGGCTCGTCGGCGATCAACAAGGCGGGGCGGCACGCCATCGCCATCGCGATCATCACGCGCTGGCGCATGCCGCCGGACAATGCATGCGGAAATTCGTCGAAGCGGCGATCCGGATTGGGGATGCCCACGCGCCCAAACCATTTGACGACTTCCGCGCGCGCTTGGCTTGCGTCCATGCCGAGATGCGCTTGCAACACTTCGGCGACCTGGAAGCCGACGGTCAGCAGCGGGTTGAGGCTGGTCATCGGCTCTTGAAAAATCATGCCGATGCGCTTGCCGCGAATCTTCTGGAATGCTTTCGCGTCGAGCCGCGCCAAATCCTGGCCGTCGAACATGATCCGGCCGTTCGTGATCGAGCCTTGCGCGCCGAGCAGGCCCATGACGGCCAAAGCGGTCACCGACTTACCCGAGCCGCTTTCGCCGACCACGCCGACGACTTCGCCCGCCGGCACGGCGAAGCTGACGTCGCGTAAGACTTCGCGCTTGCCGCTTTCGGTGGCGAAGGTGACGCTGAGCCCTTCGATGGCGACGATCGGCGTTTCCATCAGCGGCCCTGCAGCTTGGGATCGAGCGCGTCGCGCAAACCGTCGCCCAGCAGATTGAAGCCGATGATCGTGATGCCCAGCGCCAGGCTGCCGAAAATCGCGAGATATGGATCGGTGCGCAAAGCGGGCAGGCCGTCGCGGATCATGCCGCCCCAGCTCGGCACGGGTTCCTGGATGCCGAGGCCGAGGAACGACAGCGTGGCCTCCGCCATCACGATGAAGCCCACGCCGACCGAAGCGCGCACCAGCAGCGGTGCGGCGATATTCGGCAGCAAATGGCGGAGGAAAATCGCCCAGGTCGGTGTGCCCGCGACGATCGCGGCGTCGATATAAAGCTCCTCGCGGATCACCAGCACGAAAGATCGTGTGAGGCGCGTGACACCCGGCCACCAAACCAGTGCCAGCGAAATGATGACGGTGAGGACGCCCGAACCGATCATCGACGCAATGAGGATCGCGATCACGACTTCGGGGAAGGCGAGCATGATATCGACGAAGCGCATCAGGAAGGCGTCGATCCGCCCGCCCATATAACCCGCGATCATGCCGAGGATGGCAGCGACGGTCAGCGTGATGGCAAGGACAGCGCCCGCGACCAGCAGGGAGACGCGCGCCCCGTAGACAAGGCGGCTCAAAATATCGCGGCCGAGCTTGTCGGTGCCGAGCGGGTTCTGCGCGGTCGGCGGCGACCACGGATTGAAAAGATCGGTTTCTTCGGGCGAGTGCATCATCAACGAAGGGCCGATGACCGCTACGAACACCACGAACAGCACGATCGCCCCGCCGATCAGCACGTTGCGCTGGCGGGCAAGGCGGCGCAGCACCAAGCGCCAGCCGTCGATCGGATACCGGGTCGTTTGCGTTGCGGCGGTCATTTCACCCCCATGCGCTGCCGGATGCGGGGATCGATGATCGCGTAGGCGACGTCGACGGCGAGGTTGATGAGCACGAAGAAGGCGGTGAACAGCATCACGATCGCCATCGCGACGGGATAGTCGCGCGCGAAGACGGAATCGATTGCGAGGCGACCAAGGCCCGGGATGTTGAAGATCGTTTCGACAACGAACGTGCCGCTGATAAGCCCGCCGAAGATGATGCCCATCGAGGTGAGCAGCGGCACCAGAATATTGCGCAGCGCATGCCGCGCGATCACCACGCGCTCGGCCAAGCCCTTGGCGCGCGCGGTGCGGATGTAATCCTGGCCCAGCACTTCCAGCATGAAGGTGCGGGTCAAGCGCGCGATATAGGCGGCGGAAGGGATGGCGAGGATTGCGACGGGCAGGATCGCCTGATCGATCCGGCCCCAGCCGGCGACGGGCAAAGCACCCAATTTGATCGAGAAGAGATAGACGAAGAACGTCGCGAAGGCGAAGTTCGGGATCGACAGCCCGGCGACGAGAATAAGGATAATCGCGGTATCGATGCCAGAATTGCGTTTGATGGCGGCCAGGATTCCGGCCCCGACGCCGATCGAGGCAGCGGCGGCCAAGGCCGCGAGGGCGAGGATCGGGCTTATTTTGATCCCGTCCGACAGCACTTCGACGACGGGAATGCGCACGTAGCGATAGGACATGCCGAAATCGCCGACGGCGACGCCCGCGATGTAGTTGAAGAATTGCTTCCACAGCGGCTGGTCGAGCCCGTATTCCGCCCGAAGGCGGTTGGCCATCTCGACATTCGATGAGTGGTCGCTGAGCATCACCAGAACGGGATCGCCCGGCAGGGCGTAGGTGGCAAGGAAGGTCGCCACCAGCACGATCCCGAGAACGGGAACGAGGCCGGCCAAACGCCATGCGACGAAACGCAGCATATTGGCCGGCCCCTTTCCCGAAGCTTACTTGATCTCGGCGAACACGAAGCGGTCGAAGCCGAACGGCGTGGCGCGCGCACCCGTGACGTTCGGTTTGACCAGCGCGATCGACGCCACCATCGGCAGCGGCGCGGCGCCCACATCGTCGATGTAGACCATCTCCGCCTGGCGGTAGAGCTGGAAGCGCTTGGCGTCGTCGACCGTCGCGGTCGCTTCGTCGATCAACGCGTCGTATTTCGCGTTGAACCAGCGGCCGCGGTTATACGGGCTCTTCGAGTGCCACATCTGCTCGAGGTAATACATCGCGTCGGGATAGCCGGAGGTCCAGCCCCAGGGGAAGAACGCGACTTCGCCCGCGTTCATCGCGCGGATGAACGTGGCGCGCTCGACGACGTTGACGTTGACCTGCATGCCCAGCGTGCGGTTCAGCTCGTTGGCGTAGTAGGTCAGCTCGTCCTTGAACACGGCGGTGGACGAGATGTCGATCGGCGGCAGCCCCCTGCCGCCCGGAAAGCCCGCTTCGGCCAGCAGCTTCTTGGCGGCTTCCGGATCGTATTTGGGCTTGGGCAGATCGTTGAAGTAGCCCGCCACGCCCGGCGTGGTGATGCCGTGCAGCTGGAAGGCCGCGTTGTCGTAGAAGCCGCGGATCATGCCGTCGCGGTTGATGGTCAGCGAGATCGCCTCGCGCACGCGCTTGTCCTTGAACGGCGCGTAGACTTGCGGGTTCATGGCGAGGAAGCGCGACTGCGCGCGCGGCACGACCTGGCGTTCCTTTTCCTTGCTCGCGTCGCGCATGACGCGGCGGATGGTGCTTTCCTGCACATCGAGCACGTCGAGTTCGCCCGCTTCGTATTGCGCCAGCGCCGTGTCGCCATTGGGGATCACCAGAAAGCGCACGCCGTCGATCTTCGCCTTGTTGCCCCAGTATTCCTTGTTGGCGTCGATTTCGACGAACGCGCCGCGGCGCCATTCCTTGAATTTGAACGGGCCGGTTCCGGCCGAAACCGTGCGCACCCAATCCGCGCCCTTGTCAGCGACGATGCCGGAATCCATGAACCAGATCGGATAGATCGGGAACAGCACGTCCGGCTTGGTGAAGCGGATCTCGATCGTGTGATCGTCGACGATCTTCACGCCCGAAAGCTCCTTGGTCTTGCCGCTCTTCACAT
Source organism: Tagaea sp. CACIAM 22H2 (assembly GCA_014444615.1). GTDB lineage: Bacteria > Pseudomonadota > Alphaproteobacteria > CACIAM-22H2 > CACIAM-22H2 > Tagaea. Next base: position 26,835 of record PVXE01000047.1, read on the forward strand.
CCTCGATGCCGACGATGCGCGCGACGTAGCCAGCACCGATGCCCGCCTTCGTGTCGGGGGCGGCGAGCTGCTCGAGCGTGTATTTCACGTCCTTCGCGGTGAAGGCGCGGCCCGAATGGAACTTCACGTTTTTACGCAGATTGAAGCGGAAGCCGTGCTCGCCCGGCAGGGCGGTCCAGGATTCCGCCAGCACGTTGACGATCTTTCCGTCAGGCGTGAAATCGGTGAAGCCTTCGTAGACGTTACGCAGCACGCGCCCGGCCACGAGCTCGGAATAGGTGATCGGGTCCAGCATCGCGGGATCGCCGGTCACGTTGATGCGCAGGGTCTTTGCGTCGGCGGCGGTGGCGACCGCCGCGAGCATGAGGAACCCGGCGAAGGCTTTGGCGAGAACTCTCATCGCGGCTCTCCGTTTCTGTGGGCGCAAGCGCCCGGGATGAAGATGAATACGGTTGCAAGCAAAGATTGGACCGGACGCGAAAGTCGGTCAATGCGCGCGAGCGTCGCTGTCATGGTTCGATCACCACTTTGCCGAAGCTCTTGCGTTCCTCCAGCGCGCGCATCGCGTCGGCTGCGCGTTCCAGCGGGAATCTCTCGGGGTGCAGGACGGGTTCCAGCGTGCCGTCGCCCAGCATGGCGAGCAGCGCGGTCACGTCCTCGCGCGACCAGCCGTTGGAGCCGATGATGTTCAACTCGAACGTCCAGATGTAACGGATATCCTCTTTGGGGTCGTAGCCGGCGGTGGCACCGCAAGTCAGCATGCGCCCGTCGCGGCGCAAAACGCGCAGCGCTTTGGTCCAGGTATCGCCGCCGGTGAAGTTCACCACGACGTCGATCCCGCCTTCATCTTTTTTCGCCACGCGCGCGCGGCCGAATTGGCGATGGCACTCGGCGACGAAATCCTGCGTCGCGTAGTCGATGCCGATATCGGCCCCCAAGGCCTTCAGGCGATCGAGCTTGTCTTGGCTCGATGCGGCGACGATGACTTTGGCGTCCGCGCGTTTGGCGAGTTGCACACAGCACGTGCCGACACCGCCGGACGCACCCAGAATCAGGATCGTCTCGCCCGCTTTCAGCTTGCCGCGATCCAGAATCATGCGATGCGCGGTGCCATAGGCTGTGGGCAGCGCCGCCGCCTCGGCATAGCCGATGGACGCGGGCAGGGGGATGCACATATGGGCGGGCACACGCACCAGTTCGGCGAGACCGCCATCAAAGGTTTCGCCCATGAAGCCGCGCTCGACGCGATTGATCGGGTCAATCAGCACGCGGTCGCCGGGCGTGAATCCGGTCACGCCCGGCCCGACCTTGGCGATATCGCCCGCCGCGTCGATACCCATGATCAGCGGCAGCGGAATCTTGATGCCTGGCATGCCGCGCCGCGTGAACACGTCGTGATAATTCAGCGTGCAGGCGCGCACGCGCACCAGCACGTCGCCTTCGCCGAACGGCGGATCGCGATAATCCGGCGTGTAGGTCAGCCTGTCGATCCCGCCATGTTCGTGAATGACGACAGCGCGCATCGGTTAGGCCGCCGCCGTTAAGGTGATGTCGCCGCGCGGACTCGTCAGCACGGCTTGAAAGCCGGCACGATCGCCGCGCAATACGGGCACAGGAATGCCCAACGCCGTGTAGATCGCCGACAAGCGGTCGCTGTCGGGATGCAACGCGACGACAGATTTGAAGCCGATGCCACCCGGCGTGGTGCTCGCCGGATGCGGCGAGCCTTTCCAGTCGATGGCGAAGGGGATCATGTCCGCGTCCTGGCCTTCGCCGAAATAAAGAATTTCCCAATTGAGCCGCACGCCGTCGCCGCGCGTGCGCCCGCCGGGAACGGGCCCGCGCACCGGCAGCCCCAGTCTCTTCGCCGCCGCTTCCATCGCGGGCAGATCGTCCGAACGCACGCTGAGCGCGGTTAGCCCCGGACCGGCGAGTTTTGCCAGACGGCCGCCGCGATTGCCGTTCAAATTTTGTGCGGGATCGGGCGCGATAATTTCAAAGAACAGATTCTCGCCCAGCGACAGCAGCGAATTGCGCGTGCCGAAACCTTCATGGATGCCGCCGGGGCCGGGTTTGACGCCCGACAATTGCTCGAAGAGTTTCTCGCCGGCGGCGAGATCGGGCGTGCCCCACAAAATATGGTCGAGATAAACGGTCATGCGGATACCGATTGCGTGAAGTAGGTGCCGCGTCCGGCGGCGATCATGGCGCCGTTTTTGTCGCGCAGTGCCACATCGACCGTGCCGAGCGTGCGGCCGGCGCGCAACGCCTTCGCCTCCGCGCGCAAATCGGTATCGATCGCGGGGCGCATATAATCGATGCGCAGATCGACCGTCGGCAGGCCGCGCCCGGTTTTGGCGAAGGCGGCGTAAGCGCCAGCGATGTCGATCACCGCGGCAAGCACGCCGCCATGCCATTGCTTGGAGCCGGGTTCGCGCTCGAAGCCCGGCCGCCATTTGGCGCCGAGCGTCACCGACGGCCCCGAGGGATCGAGTTCGAGCAATTCGAGCCCGAGGAAATCGTGGAACGGCGACGACGCCATCAGCGCGCGCAATTTGGCGGCGTCGGTCATCGCGCGTGCTCCAATGCCATGACTTCCACGGCTTCGGCGAAACGCGCGATCTCGTCTTCGGTGTTGTAGTAGTGGACCGAAGCGCGGATCATTTTGTCGATCCCGCGCGGGATCAGGTCGAGGCGCGTGGCCTCCGCGACCGAAACGGTGACGTTGATCTTTCGCTCGGCGAGTTTGGCTTTGAGCGCGGGCGCCGGGATGCTTGCCTTGGTGAAGGTGACGATGCCGCAGCGCCGCGTGCCGCGATCCTGGATCGCGACACCGGGCACATCGGCAAGGCGCGCGCGCAACATCGCCGCAAGTGCCGTGACGCGCGCTTCGATCGCCGCCATCGGCAAGGCGAGGGCGTAATCGAGCGCCACGCCGAAACCCACCTTCGCGGCGAAGCTGCATTCGGGCGTTTCGAAACGGCGCGCGTCGGCGCGCAGTCGGTAATCGCCGTCCGCATACCAATCGGCGGCGAAGTCGTCGAGGAAGGGCGGATCGAGGCGGTCGAGGATCGCCCGGCGCACGTAAAGAAAACCGATGCCGCGGGGCCCGCGCAGGAATTTGCGCGCCGTCGCCGACAGCATGTCGCAACCGATCGCTTCGATGTCGATCGCTATCTGGCCGACCGATTGGCAGGCATCTAGCAGATACGGCACTTTCGCGCGCTTGGCGATGGCGCCGATCGCGGCGGCGGGATTGACCAAGCCGCCGCTGGTCGCGACATGGGTGATCGCGATCAGCTTTGTGCGCGGACCGATCAGCTTCTCGAACGCGGCGAGGTCGACATCGCCGTTGTCGAGGCTGGGCGCCACGTCGATCTCGATGCCGTCGCGCCGGGCACGCTGCAGGAAGGCGATATAGTTGCTGCAATACTCCGTGCGTGTCGTCAGCACGCGGTCGCCCGGCGCCATCCGCACGGCGTAGAACGCCATGTCCCACGCGCGCGTGGCGTTCTCCAATACGGCGAATTCGTCGGCGTTTGCGTTCAGCAGTTTGGCGAGGGCCGCGTAAGGACGATCCAACCGCGCTTGCATGCGCGCGGCAGTTTCGTAACCGCCGAACTCCATCTCCAGGCGCAGATAGTCGGTCATCGCATCGACGACGGCGCGCGGCGGCAGGGCGCAGCCTGCGTTGTTGAAGTGGATCAGCCCGGTCGTGCCGGGCGTATCGGCGCGCAAACGGGCGATGTCGAGGCTCATGCCGCCATTCCCGTCCGGCGCCGGTCGAGCGCTTCGGCAAGATCGGCCCCGCCGCCGACGATATGTGGCTCGAACAAGCGGATCGCGGCGTCGATATCGCCGTTGCGGCAAGCGGTCAGGATCGCGTTGTGTTCGGCGCTGTCGTCGTCGGCGGTGTTCATCGCGACGAATTCGATGCGCAGATAGCGTTCGACCGCGTCGTGTTGTTCTTCGATCAGGCGGCGCAGGCGCTCGTTGGCGTGGGCATACAGGCCCATATGGAATTCGCGGTGCAAGGCGAGCCAAGCCCCCGCATCGGTTTCGCCGTCCATCGCGCGCAAAATGCCCGCGAGGCGATCGAACGCGGCCACGTCCATCTGCGGCACCGACTGGCGCAAAGCGAGGGATTCGAGCGCAAACCGGATCTCGAAAATCTGGCGGATCTCGTCGGAAGACAGGGTGGAGACGACCGCGCCGCGATGGGGCAGAAAATCGATCCAGCCTTCGGCTTCGAGCAAGCGCAGGGCTTCGCGGATCGGCGTGCGGCTCACGCCCAGCGCTGCGGCGATTTCGTCCTGCACCAGGGCCTCGCCTTCGGACAGGGCGCCGGTGGCGATCGCCTCGCGCAGGCAATCGACGACGAATTGGGTCGCCGTCCGATGCCGGCTGCCGCCCCGTTCGACGATCTGCTCTATGGCCACCCTGTTCATTGATTGGATATTGGATAAAATTCAAAAGCAGAAAAAGGGGCTTTCTTCATATTATTTAAAATCAACATTTTAGTATTCAATTCTAAAGTTATTTAACAGGAATATCGATGCGCTGCCGCACGCCTTGAGATAGCAAAATCATCGTGATTCCAAGCCGATGGCGCCGAGTCTAGCCGCTCATCCGGTAGGTTTTCGGCGACGTCCCGGCATGGGCGGTGAAAAACCGGGAGAAATAGGCTGGGTCCGAGAAACCGAGCTGGAAGGCGATCTGGGAGATCGGGAGTGCCGTGTAGACCAAATCGCGGCGCGCCTCGATCATCACCCGTTCCTGCATGATCTGCGTGGCCGAACGGCCGACGACCTGGCGGCAGGTCCGGGTCAGATGGGTGGTCGAAACCCCCAGGGCTTTGGCGTAGTCGGTCAGCGGCTTGTGGGCGCGGAACGACGCTTCGACCAGTTCGATGAAACGGCGGACGAGATCGGCGCGCGGCGGCGGTGCCGGGTCGTCATTGGCGACATGGCGGCGCACCGCGCGCGCGAACCAGATTGCGATCAACTCGGCATAGGCCGACAGCGCGAAATCGCGATTGGCCCTTCCGCCGGCGAATTCGGCGAGGGCCGCGCGCATGACGGCGCCAAGATCGCGCAAAGCGGGATCGTTGCGGGCAATCGCGGCGACCGCGGGTTGCGACAGGATCGCGGCCGCGGCCGGCTCGTCCTTCAGCAGCCGCAGCATCGTGGTGCGCGCGGCGCTGGCGACGAAACCGTCGCTGCCCGCGCGGAATTTGAACTCATGCACCGTCAAGGGCGGCAGCAACACGGCCGTGCCGGGTCTCAGCGGAAACGCGCGCCCGTCGACGCGCGTTTCGCCGCCGCCTTTTTCGACCAGCATGAACTGGAACATGTCGTGGTGACGATGCGGCTGGATGCGCCAGTTATAGGCCGCACTGCGCAGCTCCAGCGTTTCGATATGCAGCGCGTCCGGAAAACGGTCGTCGCGCCGGTCGCCGTAAAGCCAGAAAGCAGGGATCGCCTGGTCGCGCATGGGACCGCCTTATGTTCGATTTGTCCAAGAGGCTGATCGAATGCTCCATTGCGGTCAAGTCGAATTCACAAACAGAATGCCGGCCAATCACGCGAAGTCGCGACGGGGGAGGGAGCGGTTCGGATGCGCACGCAAGTCGCCATTATCGGGGCTGGCCCGTCGGGGTTGCTGCTCGGTCAGTTGCTGACGCGCGCCGGCATCGACAACGTGATTCTCGAAAGACGCAGCGCCGAATACGTGCTGTCGCGCATCCGCGCGGGCGTGCTTGAGCGCGGTATGGTGGATCTTCTGCACGAGGCTGGGGCGGGCGAGCGTCTTGCCAAACTCGGCCTGACCCATGACGGATTTACGATCGCCTTCGACGAAGCGTCCCATCGCATCGATATCGCCGGGTTGACCGGCGGCAAAGCTGTCACCGTCTATGGCCAAACCGAAGTCACCGCCGATCTGATGGACGCGCGCAAGCGCGCAAACGGGGTGACGATCTACGAAGCCGAAGACGTGACGCTCCACGATTTCGATGGCGCCCGCCCGCGCGTCGCCTTCGTCCAAGACGGTGTCGCGAAGGAGCTGAGCTGCGACTTCATCGCGGGCTGCGACGGTTATCACGGCGTGTCGCGCGCTTCCGCCCCCGCTGGCGTGCTGAAGGAGTTCGAGCGCGTCTATCCTTTCGGCTGGCTGGGTGTGCTGGTCGACACCCCGCCCGCCGCGCACGAGCTTGTTTATGCCAGCGGCGAGCGCGGTTTCGCGCTGTGCTCGATGCGTTCGCCGACGCGAAGCCGCTATTACGTGCAAGTGCCGCTCGACGAAACGATCGAGAATTGGTCGGACGATCGCTTCTTCGACGAATTGCGCCGTCGCGTGCCCGCCGGCGTCGCCGCGAACGTCAAATCCGGCCCGTCGATCGAGAAAAGCATCGCGCCCCTGCGCAGCTTCGTGGCCGAGCCGATGCGCTTCGGCCGGCTGTTCCTGGCGGGCGATGCCGCGCATATCGTGCCGCCGACGGGCGCGAAGGGGCTCAATCTCGCGGCCAGCGACGTGCGCTACCTGTTCGACGCGCTGCGCGAGCATTATCTCGACCGGTCCGCTGCCGGGCTTGATGCCTATTCGGCGCGCGCTTTGGCGCGGGTTTGGAAGGCCGAGCGTTTTTCGTGGTGGATGACCGGGCTTTTACACTTGTTTCCCGGTGAAACGCCCTTCGATCGCCGGGTGCGCCGGGCCGAATTCGACTACATTGCGCAGTCGAATCACGCTGCGTCGGCGGTTGCCGAAAATTACGTCGGGTTGCCTTATTGAAGGAATGTCGGCCCCCCGGCGTCAACGACCAAAACAAGGAGGAACCCCCAATGTCGAAAACACTCGTTTCGCGGTTGAAGCGCATTTGCGCCGCGGCCGCCTTGCTGGCGGCGGGCGCGGCGGGCGCCGCCCATGCCGACACGATCAAGGTCGGCATCATCGGCCCGTATTCGGGCCCCTTCGCGTTGCAGGGCAAGAATTTCCAGGCTGGCGTC
>PVXE01000048.1 GCA_014444615.1 Tagaea sp. CACIAM 22H2
CTGTATCACGGCACGCAGCAGATCAACCAGGGTCAGATGGACCGCTGGAACGTCGTCACGACGCTCAACTATCTGCCGCATGACGAGGAAACCAAGATCGTCGGCGCCAAGGTTTCGGGCTACGACACCAAGGAAGGCCGCGAGATCGTTTCGGCGATGGTCGCACTCGCCGATCTCACGCGCGCCGGTTTCATGGCGGGCGATATCTCGACGGTGATGAGCCCGCGAACGGTCATCACCTGGGCCGAGAACGCGAAGATCTTCGGCGATGTCGGTCTGGCTTTCCGCCTGACCTTCCTCAACAAATGCGACGAGGTCGAGCGCACCACCGTGGCCGAATACTACCAGCGCTGCTTCGGCGCCGAATTGGCCGGCGGCGTGTCGGTCGCGGTGCGCAAGGCGGGATAAGCGCCAGCGATGCCGCCGCGCGACAAGGATGGGCCGGTCGAGCAATTCCGGCAGGTGACAGCGGCCGCGATGCGCGCGGTTTCGCACAAGCCCGATCTGTCGGTCGCTTTTGCGCCCGAGGGCGCCTTGCTGCGCGGCACCGAAGCGCGACTGCCGGCCCCCGGCCGCGATTTGCCCGCGGGCGAAGTCGCGATCGTGCGCGGCGAAGCCGACGCGATTTCGCTGAAGCTGCGCCATCACGACGAAAAGATCCACGCCAAGCGCGCGCCCAACGGGCAACTCGGCCGCGCGATCTACGACGCGGTCGAACAGGCGCGCTGCGAAGCGCTGGGTTCCAAGCGCATGACCGGTGTGGCGCGCAATCTGGGCGCCGCATTGGACGAACGCTGCCGCCAAGCGGGCTATGCGCGTATCGCCGATCGCGAACAAGCGCCCATCGTTGACGCCGTGGCCATGCTGGCGCGCGAGGCCTTCACCGGCCAGAAGCCGCCGGAAGCCGCCAAGCGCATGGTCGATCTGTGGCGGCCTTGGGTCGAATCGCGCGCGGGCGGCGATCTCACCGATCTCGCCAAGGCGCTCGACGATCAGACGACCTTCGCCGAAGCCGCGCGCCAATTGATCCAGGATCTGGAACTGGGCGAGGAGCAGGGCGAGTCGACCGAGGCCGACGAGGATTCGAACGAGAACGACGATTCGGGCGACGATTCGAGCCAGCAGGGCGAATCCGAAGATTCGGGCGAGCAGGCCTCGTCCGAAGCGATGATGGGTTCCGAAACGCGCGAAGCGGCCGGCGAAGACGGCGGCGAGGGCGATGGCGAGGAACACGAGGGCGAAGACGCCGACGGCATGGGCGAGGACGGGCCCGAGCGGCCCGGCAAACGCTGGCGCCCGCCGAACGATCTGCGCAATTCGGTCGACGAGAAAGCCTATCGCGCCTTCACGACCGAATTCGACGAGATCGTCGAAGCGGACGATCTGTGCGACGCGGACGAGCTGTCGCGCTTGCGCAACCATCTCGACCAGCAGCTTCAAAGCCTGCAAGGCGTGATCGGGCGCCTCGCCAACCGTTTGCAGCGCCGCTTGCTCGCGCACCAGAACCGCGCGTGGGAATTCGATCTCGAGGAAGGCACGCTCGACGCCGCGCGCCTCGCGCGCGTCGTCGCCAACCCGACTGTGCCGCTCTCGTACAAGCGCGAGCGCGACACCGTGTTCCGCGACACGGTCGTGTCGCTGCTGATCGACAATTCGGGCTCGATGCGCGGCCGGCCGATCACCGTCGCCGCGATGTCGGCCGATATTCTGGCGCGCACGCTGGAACGTTGCGGCGTGAAGGTCGAAATCCTCGGCTTCACCACGCGCGCCTGGAAGGGCGGGCAAAGCCGTGAGCGCTGGTTGGCGGCGGGCAAGCCCGCCAATCCCGGCCGCCTGAACGACCTGCGCCACATCATCTACAAGAGCGCCGATGCGCCCTGGCGGCGCGCGCGCAAATCCTTGGGGCTGATGCTGCGCGAAGGCCTGCTCAAGGAAAACATCGACGGCGAAGCGCTGCTCTGGGCGCATCAGCGCCTGTTGCCGCGCCCCGAACAGCGCAAAATCCTGATGGTGATTTCCGACGGCGCGCCGGTCGACGATTCGACGCTGTCGGTCAATCCGGGCAACTACCTCGAAACCCATCTGCGCGAGGCGATCGAGTACATCGAGACGCGCTCGCCGGTGGAATTGCTGGCGATCGGTATCGGCCACGACGTGACGCGCTATTACAAGCGCGCGGTCACGCTGGTGGACGCCGAACAGCTGGGCGGCACGGTGATGGAAAAACTTGCCGAACTGTTCGAGGAAGACGCGCGCGAATCGGCCGCCCCGGCGCGGCGCCGCGCCGGCGCCCGGTAACGTAGCCGAGGCTTCCTCGGGCTATTCGGCCCTGCTAGGCTGCGCCTCCGCACATATAACGGAGGCTTCAAATGCGGCTGATTCGTCTGGGGATCGTCGGGTTCGTTCTGGCGCTGTTGGCGGCTTGCGCCCCGCCCGAGCCGCTGAAGCTCACCATTCTGCACAACAACGACGTCCATTCGCGCCTTCAGCCGGTCACGTCGCAGAACAACACCTGCAGCGCCCAACAGGCGGCGCAGAACCAGTGCTTCGGCGGCATGGCGCGCGTCGCGGCGCTGATCGAGCGCGAGAAGGCCGCCGCGACCGCCGCCGGGCGTCAGGTGCTGACGCTCGACGCCGGCGACCAGTTCCAAGGCTCGCTGTTCTATTCGCATTACAAGGGTGCCGCCGAAGCCGAGGTGATGAACCTCATGAGCTACGACGCGATGGCGCTGGGCAATCACGAATTCGACGACGGCCCCGAAGTGCTGGCGCGCTTCCTGCGCACGGTGAAGGTGCCCGTCCTCAGCGCCAACGTCGATTCCACGGCGGAGCCCGCGATCCGCGGTCTCTATCGCACGCATGTCGTCGTCTCGCGCGGCGGCCATCGCGTCGCGATCATCGGCGCCACGACCGAGGATACGCCCGCGATCGCCTCGCCCGGTCCGCGTCTGCGCTTCCCGCCGGCGGAGGAGAAACTGCGCCCGCTGATCGCCGATCTGCGCGCGCAAGGCGTGTCGCATATCGTGCTGTTGTCGCATCTGGGCCTGTCGCGCGATCGCGAAGTCGCCGCCGCCGTCGACGGCATCGACGTGATCGTCGGCGGGCATTCGCACACGCTACTGTCGAACAGCGCCCAGGGCGCCGAAGGTCCGTATCCCGTGCGTGTGCGCGGGCCCGCGGGCCGCGACGTGCCGATCGTCCAGGCCTTCGCCTATTCTCGATTCGTGGGCCGTCTCGACATCGATTTCGACGCGCAAGGCAATATCGTGCGCGCCGAGGGCGATACGATCCCGGTCGTCCAATCGATCCCGCCGGTCGCGGCGATCCAGGCGGCGATCGACCGTCTCGACGCGCCGCTGGTCGAAGTGCGCGCGCGTCCCGTTGGCGTGTCGGCGGCGGAATTTCCGCTCGACGGCTGCCGCGCACGCGAATGCGCGCTCGGCAATCTCGTGTCGGAAGCGATCCTCGTGGCGACGCGCGCCAGCGGCACGCAGATCGCGCTTCAGAACGGCGGCGGTCTGCGCGCGGGCATTCCGTCGGGCAACATCACGCTGGGCCAGGTGCTGACGACGCTGCCGTTCCAGAACGCGGTCGCGACGTTGAAGCTGCGCGGCAGCGACTTCATCGCGGCGCTGGAAAACGGCTTGTCGCAGGTCGACCAGAACGGCGGCCGGTTCCCGCAAGTCGCGGGCGTGCGCTACACCTGGGACAAGGCGCGCCCGGTGGGCAGCCGGGTCGTTTCGGTCGAGCTTCGCCGCGCGGACGGCAGCTACGGACCGTTCGATCCCAACGCCGTCTACACGATCGCCACGAACGACTTCATGCGCCGTGGCGGCGACGGCTACACCGTGCTGCGCGACAAGGCGATCGATCCCTACGATTTCGGCCCCGGCCTCGACGACGCCTTGGTCGAGTATTTCCGCGCCAACAACCCCGTGCGCGTCGGGTTGGACGGACGAATCGTGACGCGCTGATCCCCCCGCAAAAACAGGAAACTAGCAAAATGGCTCCAGACGATCTCGTTCCCGCCGCCTTGCGCGACGAGCGCAAGGCCCTGCAACCCGACGCGTTGCCGGTCGGCCGGCGCGGCTTCATGGCGGGCGCTTCGCTCGCCACCGGCTACGCGCTCGCCGCCGGTCCGGTCGCGGCGCAAACCGCGATCACGACCGACACGCAAGGCCTTGCCGCCGGCATGGCCAATGTGCGCACCGCCGACGGCAAGCAGATGCCGATCTATTACGCGCGTCCCGCTCAAGGTCAGAAATTCGCGACCGTGATCGTGGTGCAGGAAATCTTCGGCGTGCACGAATACATCAAGGACACGTGCCGCCGCTTGGCGAAGGCGGGTTATCTGGCGGTCGCGCCGGAGCTTTATTTCCGCCAAGGCGACGCGTCGAAAGTGTCGGATATCCAGGCGCTGCTGCGCGACATCGTCGGCAAGGTGCCGGATGCGCAGGTGTTCGCCGATATCGACGCGACCGTGGCTTGGGCCGGCGGCAGCGTGGGCAAGGGCGAAACCGCGCGTTTGGGCATCACTGGCTTCTGCTGGGGCGGGCGCGTCGTGTGGCTCTACGCCGCGCATAACCAGAACGTCCGCGCCGGTGTTGCTTGGTACGGCGTGCTGACCGGCCCGACGAACGAGTTCCGCACCCGCCATCCGCTCGACGCCGTCGCATCGATCAACGCGCCGATCCTCGGGCTTTACGGCGGTGCCGACCAAGGCATTCCGAACGACACGGTCGATCGGATGCGCGATGCGCTGCGCGCGGCGGGCAAACGGTCGGAAATCGTTCTTTATCCCGATACGCCGCACGCGTTCCACGCGGATTACCGGCCGAGCTATCGCGCCGCGCAGGCGCAGGATGGCTGGCGCCGCCTGGAAGTCTGGTTCTCGCGGAATCTGGTCTGATTCCGCAAACGACAACACGCCGTCACGCGCTCGCCCTGCTTGCCGGGGCGGGCGCGTCGCTTTTTGGGCGACCCGCGCGCGCGCAAGCCGGCTGGCAACCGCTTGCCGTGCGCGCCGCGCGCATCCCGTTCGACGAAAAGGATCCCGCGCGCGTTCGCGTGGATCGGCTGATCTGGTGCGGCGGCTTGCAACTCGGTGCCGACGACAAGCGCTTTGGCGGCTGGTCCGATATCCGCGTCGATCCGGATAACAAGCGCGCGACGCTGATTTCCGATCGCGGCGGGGCGATGGAACTCGGCCTCGATTTCGACGGCACGCTCAAGGGTGTCGGTCCCTCGCGCATCGGCGACCTGATCGGGCCGAACGGGCGCGCCTTCGACGATTATCGCAACGCGGACGCCGAAGGGCTGGCGCGCTTGCCCGATGGCGGCTTTGCCGTATCGCTCGAACGTCGCCATCGTATCTTGGCCTATCCGCCTTCCGATCCGCCCTTCGCGCGCAGCCCCCGCACGCTCGCCGGACCGCCGGGTTTCGCCGACGTGCCGAACAACGGCGGCATGGAGGCGCTCGCCGCCTTGCCCGACGGACGTTTGCTCGTGCTGGTCGAGGATCGTCCCTGGGGCTTCGTCGGCGGCGACAAGGGCTGGATCAAATTCGAATATCGCGCGGGCGACGGGTTCAAGCCGGTCGGCGCTTGCGTCGTCGGCGATGCGGCGATTGTGCTCGAACGCGGCTTCGGCTTGGCGGGTTTCGCGTCGCGCATCGTGCGCGTGCCCTTGGCCGAGCTTCGCGAAGGGGCCAGCGTCGCGGGCGAGGAGCTTGCGCGATTGCGCGCACCCCTCGCCATCGACAATTTCGAAGGCATCGACGCCACCAAGGATGCGTTGGGCCGCGATCTGCTCTGGCTGATCGCCGACGACAATTTCAGCTTCCTGCAGCGCACGCTGCTGGTGTGCTTTCAAATCGCCTAAAGAAAAAGCCCGCCGGTGAGGGCGGGCTTCAAGTTCCTTGGATCGGAAACAAGGAGTCGTGTTGTTGTTATCGCGTACCCCCTGGCTTTTTCGCTGCGGGGGAAACTCAGGCGGCGCGCTTCTCCAGCGCCTTTTCGATGCGCGCCTTGAAGCGGCGCAGATCCTTGTCGAGCTTCGCGGCCGGCGTCTTCGACAGCCACGCGTCCAGACCGCCGGCGTGTTCGACCGTCTTCAAGCCGCGCGTCGTCAGACGCACGCGAATGCCTTGGCCCAGCACGTCCGACAGCAGCGTCGCGGCCTGCAGGTTCGGCAGGAAGCGGCGCTTCGTCTTGTTGTTGGCGTGGGAAACGTTGTTCCCGACCAAGGCGCCCTTACCGGTGACAATGCAACGACGCGACATCGCTCAAACCCTCTAATCTGGCGGGCAGGGCCCGAAAGGCCGCACCCCAAGTAAATCCGACCCGCGAAAGGCGGGGAGGCAGGGTTTTAGGGCCAGGGGGCCGGAAGGTCAACTGCCGGGTTTGGCCAGCGCATCGACGACCTGGCGGGCGGCCTGGGCGGGCCCTATAAGTCCTTGGGAAATATCGGATTCCAGGCGTTCCAGAAGCCCCTGGAGCGCGCCCTTGGCGGCCAGCCGCCCGCGTACTTCCTCCTCAATTTCCCGCCACAAAACGGCCCGCGCCTGACCCGCGCGTTTGGCCGCGAGTCCGGCGGGGCCGAGTGCTGCGCGATGGGCCAGGATCTGGCCCCAAACCGATTCCATACCTTTCCGGTGCAAGGCCGAGACCCGTAGCACCGGCGGATGCCAAGCGGAAGACGCGGGGCGCAGCATATGCAGCGCGGCACCGTATTCGGCGGCCGTGCGGCCGGCGGCGGGGGCGAGATCGCCGTCGTCCTTGTTGATGACGACCAGATCGGCGAGCTCGACGATACCTTTCTTGATCCCTTGCAGCTCGTCGCCGCCCGCGGGCGGCAGCAACAACATGAACAGATCGACCATCTCGGCGACGGCGGTTTCCGACTGGCCGACGCCGACGGTTTCGATCAGCAGCGTGTCGAACCCGGCCGCCTCGCACACCAGTGCGGCCTCACGCGTGCGCCGCGCGACCCCGCCCAGCGTGCCGCCGGAGGGCGAGGGGCGGATGAAGGCGCGCTCGTCGCGCGAGAGATATTCCATGCGCGTCTTGTCGCCGAGGATCGACCCGCCCGAAACGGGGCTCGACGGATCGACCGCGAGCACGGCGGGTTTGCGCCCCGCTTCCAGCAGATGCAAACCGAAGGCTTCGATGAAGGTCGATTTACCGGCTCCCGGCGGGCCCGAGATTCCGACACGGATCGCGGACCCCGTATCGGGCAGCAGCGCGGCGACCAAAAGCTCGGCCGTTTCGCGATGATCCGCGCGCGTCGATTCGACCAACGTGATGGCGCGCGCCAGCGCCCGGCGATCGCCGCCGCGAACTTGGCCGGCGAGGTTGGCCGCGTCGCTTTTGGCGTCGGCGGCCATGAAACGCTCAGAGACCCTTGCGGCCCATTTCGACGAATTTCTCGCGCCGGCGCGCGCGCAAGGCCGCGCCGTCATGCCCGACGAGTTCGCCCAGCGAAGCGTCGAGCGCGTCGCCCAGCGCGTTGATCGCGGCTTGCGGATCGCGATGCGCCCCGCCCATCGGCTCGGGCACGATGCGGTCGATGACGCCGAGCTTCAGCAGATCCTGCGCCGTCAGCTTCAAGGCCTCGGCGGCGGTCTGCGCATGTTCGGCCGAGCGCCACAGGATCGACGCGCAGCCTTCGGGCGAGATGACCGAATAGATCGCGTGTTCCATCATCAGCACGCGATTGGCGGCGGCGATGGCGATGGCTCCGCCCGATCCGCCTTCGCCGATCACGGCGGCGATCAGCGGCACTTTGATTTTGAGGCAGACTTCGATCGCGCGCGCGATCGCTTCGGCTTGGCCGCGCGCTTCGGCGTCGATGCCGGGATAGGCGCCCGCCGTATCGACCAGCGCCACGACCGGCAGCTTGAATCGCTCGGCCAGCTGCATCAGACGCTGCGCCTTGCGATAGCCTTCGGGGCGCGCCATGCCGAAATTGTGGCGGATGCGGCTTTCGGTATCCGCACCTTTTTCATGGCCCATGACGACAACCGAGCGGCCGCGGAAACGGCCGATACCGCCCAGGATCGCCTTGTCGTCGGCAAAAAGCCGGTCGCCGGACAGCGGCATGTAATCCTCGATCAGCGCCTTGGCGTAATCGACGAAATGCGGCCGTTCGGGATGGCGCGCGACCTGGACCTTCTGCCACGCGGTCAGCTTGGCGTAGGCGGCGCGCAACTGCTTGTCGACCTTGCTTTGCAGCTTGGCGACTTCGTCGGCGATGTTGAGATTGGCGTCGCCGGTCAGGCGCTTGAGCTCTTCGATCTTGCCTTCGAGCTCGGCGATCGGCTTCTCGAATTCGAGGTAATGCGTCATGGCCCTGGGTCTATAGCATGCTCGGGCGGGTTGTCACGCCTTCGGATTTCATCGAAAAATCAAAGTGGTTAGGCCCATTGCCGCAGGCGGTCGGCCTTGGCGACAAGGGCGCGCGCCTGGCGGATCGACGCGATATCGACCAGCCGGCCTTCGTATGTCGCGGCCCCCTGGCCGCGTTCGGCCGCTTCTTCCAGCGCCAGCAGAATGCCCTTGGCGCGCTCGATCTCCATCGGATCGGGCGTGAAAGCCTCGTTGACCGCCAAAATCTGCGACGGGTGGATCACCATCTTGCCTTCGCAGCCCAGGGCCGCGGCGCGCGCGGCGGATTCCTTCAATCCCATCGGATCGTTGAAATCGGCATAGGGCCCGTCGATCGGCCGTTTGCCAGAAGCGCGCGCGGCGACGACCAAGCGCGCCAGCGCGTAGTGCCAGATGTCGCCCATCCGCCCGTCGATCGTATAGGCGGGCGACAAGCCGCCGATATTCGTCGTGCGCATGCCCATCGACGCGGCGAGATCGCCCGAGCCCAGGATCAGCGCTTCGATGCGTGGGCTTGAAGCCGCGATCGCCTCGACATGGGCGAGACCCTGCGCGGTCTCGATCAGCAATTCGAGCCCGATCGGCGTGGCGATACCCTTGGCGCGCTCGATCTGGCCCAGCCACATATCGAGCGCGAACACGTCCTCGGGCCGGTTGACCTTGGGCACCATCAGAAGATCGAGCCGCGTGCCCGCCTTCTCCACCACGTCGACCACGTCGCGATACATCCACTCGGTGTCGTTGCCGTTGATGCGCACCGAAATGGTTTTTCCCACGCCGCGCCAATCGATGTCGTTTAGGCCCTCGATCGCGTTCTTGCGCGCCTTGGCCTTGTCCGACGGCGCCACCGCGTCCTCCAGATCGAGGAACACGTGATCGGCGGCCGAGCGCGCGGCTTTAGCGAACAATTCGGGCCGGCTGGCGGGCACGGCCAGCGCCGTGCGGTTCAAGCGGGCGGGAACGCTATCGGGCATCGAACGCTCCTTGACGGTTTCGGTGTCCAAAAGAAACGCCCCAGGTCGTGCCATCGCGAACGCAACGGCGCGACCTGGGGCGACGTCGTCTTATCTCAGCCGATCTTCGCCTCGTTCGCCACGACCCAGTCATAGGCCGGCAGCGTCAGGAAGTCGGGGAACTTCTCGGCGTCGATCATCTCCAGGAACATCTTCGACGCTTCCTTGTAGCGGCCCTTGGCGTAGCGATCGGCGCCTTGGGCCTTCTTGATCTTCTCGAGCTCCTCCTCGACGATCTTGCGCACGAGCGACTTGTCGACCGTGCGGCCGTCGTCGAGCGTGGCGCCGTGACGGACCTGCTGCCACACCTGGGCGCGCGAGATTTCGGCGGTCGCCGCGTCTTCCATCAGATTGTAGAGCGGCACGCAGCCGATGCCGCGCAGCCACGCCTCCAGATAGCCGATGCCCACGGCGCAGTTCTGGCGCAAACCGCCTTCGGTCATCGTGCCGGCGGCGGGCTGCAGCAGATCGGCGGCGGTGACGTGCACGTCCTGGCGCTTGCGCGCGATCTGGTTGGCGTCCTTCATCTTCTCGTCGAACACCGCCTTGGCGATGGGCACGAGACCCGGGTGTGCCACCCACGTGCCGTCGTGACCGTCATTGGCCTCGCGCTCCTTGTCGGCGCGCACCTTGGCCATCGCGGCTTCGTTGGCGGCGGGATCGTCCTTGATGGGGATTTGCGCCGCCATGCCGCCCATCGCGTGGACGTTGCGCTTGTGGCAGGTCTTGATGACGAGCTGCGAGTACGAGCGCATGAAATGCGAGGTCATCGTGACCTGCCCGCGATCGGGCAGCATCTTCTGCGGATCTTCGGCGAGCTTCTTGATGTAGGAGAAGATGTAGTCCCAACGGCCGCAATTGAGGCCGGCCGAGTGCTCGCGCAGCTCGTACAGGATTTCGTCCATCTCGAAGCTGGCCAGCAGCGTTTCGATCAGCACGGTCGCCTTGATCGAGCCGCGCTTGATCCCAAGCTTGTCCTGCGCGTGGACGAAGATGTCGTTCCACAAACGCGCTTCCAGATGGCTTTCCATCTTCGGCAGATAGAAATACGGGCCCGAGCCCTTCTTCTGCAGGGTTTTCACGTTGTGGAAGAAGTAGAGGCCGAAATCGAAGATCGAGCCGGACATCGGGCGGCCGTCGACGATGACGTGCTTTTCGGGCAGCGCCCAGCCGCGCGGGCGGACGAACAGCACGGCATGCTTCGGGTTCAGCTTGTAGTGCTTGCCCGATTTCGGATCGTCGAATTCGATCGTGCCGAGATTGGCGTCACGCAGATTCACGTGACCTTCGATCAGGTTGTTCCAGGTCGGCGTCGAGGCATCCTCGAAATCCGCCATGAACACGTTGGCGCCGCAGTTCAGCGCGTTGATCACCATCTTGCGGTCGACGGGCCCGGTGATCTCGACGCGGCGGTCGAGAATATCCTTGGGCAGCGGCGCCACGGTCCAATCGCCTTCGCGGATCGAGCGCGTCTGCGGCAGGAAGTCGGGCTTCTCGCCCGCGTCGAGGCGCGCTTGGCGGTCGGCGCGCGCCTTCAGCAGATCCAGGCGGCGCTGGCCGAACTTGCGCTCCATCTCCACCACGAAGGCGATCGCTTCGGGCGTGAGGATTTGCAGATGTTCGGGCTTCACGGCCGCGTCGAGCTTCACGCCCGCAGGCAGGATCGTGCCGCCGGGGCCCTTCACCGTGGTGGGCGCGGGCGGCGGCGGCGGGGTGCCTTGGGCGCGGGGGCGGCGGCCTTGACCGGGGCCGGTGCGGGCTTGGCGACGGGGGCGGGCTTGGCCGCCGGCTTCGCGGCCGGGGCCGGCTTAGCGGCGGCCTTGGGCGCGGGCGCCGGTTTCTTGGCGGGGGCGGCGGCTTTCTTCGCGGGCGCCGGGGTTTTCTTGGCCGGCGGGGCTTTTTTGGCCGGTGCCGGCTTCTTGGCGGGCGCTTTTTTGGGGGCAGGCTTCTTGGCCGGGGCGGGCTTCTTCGCCGGAGCCGCTTTCTTGGCCGGTGCGGCCTTTTTGGCGGGGGCTTTCTTGGCGGGTTTCTTTTTCGCGGCCATGGCTCGTTCCTTATTTCCGACGGAAGCTCGTTCGCAGGCTATCAACGGTGTAGCGGGCCGCAAAGGCGCGATCAAGGCGCCTTGCGGCGGGCCAAAGGATGATGGGAATGGACCAGCCGTTTCAACCTTTCGCCGCCGACATGCGTGTAAATTTGGGTCGTTGCGATATCGGCATGGCCCAGCATCGCCTGGACCGCGCGCAAATCCGCCCCCCGGTCGACCAGATGGCTGGCGAAGGCATGCCGCAACACATGCGGCGATAGACGCTTGGGCTCGATTCCCGCCTCGGGCGCCAATTCTTTGAGCGCTTGATAGAAGCGCGCCTCGGTCATGTGCCCGGCTTCGGCGCGGCTGGGGAACAGATAAGGCGAAGCCTTTTTCTTTTCGGCCAGAGCCGCGTCGCGGACCAGACGCCACGCGGCGATCGCATCGCCCGCGGGGCCGGACAACGGGACCAGCCGTTCCTTGTCGCCCTTGCCGCGCACGATCAGGAAGCGCCCGTCGCGCGACAGCGCCGACAATTTCAGCCCCGCGAGTTCGGATATCCGCAAGCCCGAGCCGTAGAGGACTTCGAGCGCGCAGACGAGGCGCGTGTCGTTCTTGGCGCGCGCGACCTCGATCAGTTTGCCGGTTTCCTCTTCCGACAGAATTTTGGGCAACGGGCGGCCGATCTTGGGCGCATCGACGCTGGCGAAAGGGTCGGTTTGCGAACGCCGTTCGCTGACCAGAAAGCGATGGAATTGGCGCAAGGCCGACAAGCGCCGCGCGGTCGAACGCGGGCTCAATCCCCGTCGCGCCAGATCGGTCATATAGGCTTTGGCGTGATCGGGCGTCGCCGAAATCGCGTCGGCGCGTCTGCGCTCCAAAAAATCCTCGTAATGCGCCACGTCGCCGCGATAGGCGCGTTGCGTGTGTTCGGACGCGTTGCGCTCCGCGACCAGCATTTCCAGAAACGCTTCGCCGTGGACCGAGACCTCGTCGGGGGCCGTTTTGGGGCGGCCCATGGCGTTAAAGCCCCGAGGCGATCGCCGCTTCGACGGCCAATGCGCGCGCGGCCGGTTCCTGGCCCACGGCGCGCAGTGCGTCGAGCAACGCGAGCAGCGTTTGCGGGGCGGCACCCGCCGGGCCTTCCATGCCCAGCACTTGTGCCGCCAGCGCGATCGTTTCCGCCGTGCGGCCCTGGACCGCGGCTTGATGCAGCGCCGTCCACACCGCCGCGTTGGGCAGATTGGTTTGCGCGAAGGGCGGCGTCTTGTCCGGGAAGGCGGCGAAAGCGGCCCCCGGCGGCAATTGGCCGAGCCCCGCGAGCAATGTCGTCGCCAGGGCGACGCGCGCGGGTGCCGCTTGCGCATCGAGCTTCACGATCGCGTCGCGCCAAGCGAGGAACGCGCGGCCGTCATTCGTATCTTCCCAAGGCTGGCCCGCGATCGCGACCAACGCCCACAACGCGGCGTAGCGATCTTGCGCCACCCCCGCATCCGCGCCGATGCGCGCCACGCGCGCGAAGCGCAGCCATTCGCGCGCATCGTCGGGGAAACCCGCCAGCAGGAAGGCGCGTATCGCATCGCCGGCATAGGGCGCCAGCTCGGGCGAGGCCGGAACTTCGGCCAGAAGATCGACGCTGGCGCGCACCAGCGTGGCGTAGCCGCCGCGTTCGCGCCCATAGCGCCACAGGTTTTGCAGCGCGGCCATCCGCGCTTGGCCGTTTGCGGCCTTCGCCGCCTGATAAAGGGCGGCACGGCCGCGCGGGCCGCCATCGGTGCGCGCGAAGGCGGCGGGATCGGCGATCTGCGCCGGGGTAAGTTCGATCGCCGCGTAAGCCTTGGCGAGTTCCGCCGAGGGCAACGCGCCATAGGTTTCCGCACGCTCGGCGGCGGCCAAGCGAATTTCGGGCGAAGCGCCGTCATAGGCGGCGAGCGCGCGCAACAAGCCGGGATCGTCGTTGCGCGCCAATTCGGCGGGCGGTGCCACCTTGGCCGCGCGCATCATCGCGAAGCCGAGCGGCGTGAGTTTCGCCGCGTTGTCGATCTTCACGCCGCGCCCGTCGCCGCCTTGGGCGAACAGCAGCGTGATGAAGGTCGCATCTTCCGGCACGCCTTGATCGCGCAACAGCGTCAGGCCCAGTTCGGCGCGCTGGCGATCGCCTTCCAGCGCTTGGCAGAACAAAAGCCCTCGCCGCACGTCGGGTGCCTTGGATTTGTCGAGCAGATCGCGCGTTAAGCCGCAGGCGGCTTTGTCGTCGCCCGCAAGCCAGGCGTTGTCGAGGCGCGCGGCCAGAACGTCGCCGTCGACTTCGCGCTGGGGAATGCGCTGCGCCATCTTCTCGGCCGCGTCGAAGGCGCCGAGATCGAGGAGCTTGCGCGTGCGCAGCGCGACGAGTCCGGCTTTGCCCTCGCCCGACGGCGTGGCCGTGGTCGAAATCAGCAAACGGATCGCCATGTCGCGCGCGGGCGTCGACGCGACCGGGGCGGGCAAATCGCCGATCAGACGCTCGGCAATCGGCCGTGCCGTGCCGTTCCACGCATTGGCGGGCAGGCCGCCTTGCGCGCCGTCGATCAGGCCGACAGCCTCGACATCCATCGGGCGGATACTCTCGACCTCGAACCCCGCCGGCGCCGAGGGCGGCGTGGGGGCAGGTGCCAGCGGCGCCGATTGCACATCCGGCGTCGTCCGCTGCGGGGGCATCAGCAATTGGGCGGTGGCGGGCGAAACCGCCACCAAGCCCAGAACCAGCCCGAGGGCCAGGCGATCAGCGCGGCAGGCGATCATTGGGAATGACTTTCTCGACCCGCGCCGAGGGGGCGGGGATGTCCCAGGTGGCCAAGAAGCCGACCACACCGGCCGTTCCCAGGACAAGAATGGCCAGAAGCACAAGGAGCGTGCGACGCATTGGGCGTATCGTTCCGTAAGTCTTGTGATGGAAGTCTAAGTATTTGCCACGATTATGGAAAAATCGTGACGACTCGTGAAGATGCAGGCCGTGAAGCCGTTTGCTACACTGCCATTATGTTGCGCACGCGCAAGAGGAAAGGCGACGCCGGGACCGCGAATTTCGCGTATGTCCCTGGTGCTGAACGTTAACCGGGATGGACGGCGAACCGATAGGCGCGCCGCCGGACCCGGCGGCGGCGCCAACCATGAGCGTTAATCAGGAAATCCGCGCCCGGCTCGACCGCACCTTGGTCATGGTCGGCCTGATGGGCGCCGGGAAGTCGGCCATCGGCAAGCGGCTGGCGCAGGCGCTGTCCTTGCCCTTCGTCGACGCGGACAAGGAAATCGAAGAAGCCGCCGGCTGCACGATCCCCGAGATTTTTGCGCGCTTCGGCGAGCCCGCCTTCCGCGACGGCGAGCGCCGGGTGATCACGCGGCTGCTCGACGGCCCGCCTTGCGTGCTGGCGACCGGCGGCGGTGCGTTCATGGACGACACGACGCGCGCCAAGATCAAGCACTCGGGCCTGTCGATCTGGCTGCGCGCGGAACTCGACACGCTGGTCCGCCGCACGGCGCGGCGCAACAACCGGCCGCTGCTGAACGCGGGCGATCCGCGCGAGATTTTGGCCAAGCTGATGGCCGTGCGTTATCCGGTCTATGCCGAGGCCGATCTCGCGGTCGATTCGGCCGATGCGCCGCCCGAAATCACCACCCAGCGCGTGATCGACGCGCTCGGCAAATATCTCGCGGGACGACAAGCGCAATGACACAGACCGTCCGCGTGGCGCTCGACGCGCGCGCCTATGACATTCATATCGGCGAAAAACTGCTCGAGCGCGCGGGCGAATTCATTCTGGGCGTGCGCAAGGTGAAGCGCGTCTTCGTCGTCGCCGACGCGAACGTCGTCGCCACGCATCTGCCGCGTTTGGAAAAGGGCCTCGCCGCCGCCGGCATCGCGGCGCATGTCGTGACCCTGCAAGCGGGCGACGCGGCGAAATCCTGGGACAATCTCGGCCGCTTGCTCGATGCGATCCTCGATCAACGCCCCGAACGCGCCGATCTTCTCGTCGCATTGGGCGGCGGCGTGGTCGGCGACATGACCGGGGTGGCCGCGTCGCTGCTGCTGCGCGGGCTCGATTTCGTGCAGATCCCGACGACGCTGCTCGCCCAAGTCGATAGCTCCGTGGGCGGCAAAACCGGCGTCAACACCCGCCAGGGCAAAAATCTGATCGGCGCGTTCCACCAGCCGCGTCTGGTGCTGTGCGATCTCGACGTGCTTGACACGCTCGGTCCGCGCGAATTGCGCGCTGGATATGCCGAGGTGTTCAAATACGGGCTGATCGACATGCCCGAATTCTTCGAATGGTGCGAAGCCAACGGCGCCAAACTGCTCGCGGGCGATCGCGCTTTGCGCGCGCATGCGGTGCGCGTTTCGTGCGAAGCGAAAGCGCGCATCGTGACCGAGGACGAGCGCGAGACCGGCGTGCGCGCGCTGCTCAATCTCGGCCACACCTTCGGTCATGCGCTGGAAGCCGAGCTCGGCTACGGCCCCGATTTGCTGCATGGCGAGGCGGTGGCGATTGGCATGCGCCAAGCCTTCGATTTCTCCGCGCGCGCCGGTTTGTGCCCCGCCGCCGACGCGAAGCGCGTGCGCGCCCATATCCTGGCCTGCGACATGGCGGCCGATCTGCCGCGCCAGCATCGCTGGAACGCCGACGCGCTGATCGCCCATATGGGCCACGACAAGAAGGCGAGCGGGGGCAAAATCACCTTCATCCTGGCGCGCGGAATCGGCAAATCCTTCATCGCGCGCGATGCCGATATCGGCGCCGTGCGCGCGATGCTGGAAGCGGAGTGCGCCGCATGAATTGGGCGGCGTTCGGCTGGGACGATTGGTCGGCGCTGATAGCACTCGCCGTCCTTCTGACCGCCAGCGCCTTGCTCAACGCCGCCGAATCCGCCATCGGTGCGGCGTCGCGCACAAGGCTTCAGGCGCTGGAACGCAAGGGCAGCGAACGCGCGGCGCTCATTCTTTATCTCAAGACCAAGACCGAGGCGCTCGCCTCGGCGGTGCGCTTCGGCAATATCGCGGCGCTGGTGCTGGCGACGGCCTTGGTCGCTTGCGCCTTCACCTATGATTTCGGATTCGCGGGCCCGATCTACGCCGCGATTCTGGTCGCCGCGTTGTTCGCCGTGTTCGGCGAAGCGCTGGCGCGCATCTGGGCGCTCAACTCCGCCGATCGCGCGGCGCTGGCGCTGGTTCCCGTGGCGCGGTTCTGGCTCGGGTTTTTGACGCCGCCGGCGCGGGTCGCGCGCAAGGCGGCGCTCGGCATCCTGCGCGGCTTCGGCTGGAAACCGAAGGAACGGCCCGCCGAAGCGGCCGAGGAGCAATTGAAGGGAGCCATCGAGCAGCACGGCGCCGCCTCGCCGGATTCCGAAACGCGCAAAGAGCGCCAGATGATGCGCTCCATCCTCGATCTCGCCGACGTGACGGTCGCGGCGATCCTCGTCCATCGCCGCCAGGTTTTCGCCATCGATATCGAACAGCCGGCCGAAGCGATCCTCGATCAGGCGCTGTCGAGCGCGTATTCGCGCATTCCGCTGTGGCGCGGCGTGCCCGACAATATCGTGGGCGTGCTGCACGCCAAAGCGCTGCTGCAAGCGGTGCGCGGCCAAGGCGGCGACGCAGGCAAGCTCGACGTCGCTTCGATCGCCGCGCGGCCGTGGTTCATTCCCGACACGACGACGCTGCTCGACCAGCTCGAAGCTTTCCGCCGCCGGCGCGAGCATTTCGCGCTGGTCGTCGACGAATACGGCGCGCTGCTGGGCGTGGTGACGCTCGAGGACATCCTCGAGGAGATCGTCGGCGACATCGCCGAGCGGCACGAATTCAACGTGCCCGGCGTGCGCCCGCAATCGGACGGCAGCTACGTGATCGACGGTCACGTGACGATCCGCGATCTCAATCGCCAATTCGATTGGCGCCTGCCCGACGAGTCCGCCGCCACCATCGCGGGCCTTGTGCTCTACGAGGCGCGGCGCATTCCCGATGTCGGACAAGTCTACGTGTTCCACGGCTTGCGGTTCGAGATTGTGCGCCGCAAACGCCACCAGATCGCGACATTGCGCGTGGCCGTGGCCGACGATGCGGCGGCGGCGAAGGTCGCAAAGATTCCCGCGCCGGGCGGGCGCGCGGCCTGAATTTTCCGCGCTTGCAAGGCGCGTATATCGGGCGCTTAATTCCCTTCAGGACGGCGTCCGACATTCGCGAATGGGAAAACCCGCGCGGGTAATTTCACGATCACAACCGGACGACCGGGCCTGGATCGGAGGAAACATGCATCGCCGTATCGTTCCCGACGTGATCTCCGGCCGCCAGGAATTGGCGACCGCTTCCGGCAACATGACCGTGCGCGAAGCCTGTGTGACGATGGCCAAGCGGCGCATCGGCGCGCTGATGGTCGTCGAAGGCGGGCGGCTCGCGGGCATCTTCACCGAGCGCGACGCCATGACGAAGATCGTCGGCCAGCATCGCGATCCCGACAAGGTGACGCTGGCCGAAGCGATGACCCGCAATCCCGACACGATCGGCCCGGATCAGCCGGCGCGCGAAGCGCTGGAGATGATGCGCCGTCACGGCTATCGCCATTTGCCGGTGGTCGATCGCGGCGAGCTGATCGGCATGGTGTCGGTGCGCGACCTTTATGCCGCGGCGTTGGGCGAGCTCGAGGAAAACCTCAAAGAGCGCGAAGCCTTCATCGCGGGCGGTGCGGGCTACGGCCTGAACTGATTTTCTTGGCCTGAAAGGCCGGGCGGGCGATCATCCGGGGATACGTCCCGGAGATCGCCGCCCCATGCCGTCGCCCTACCAGCCCACGCCGCACGCCGACCTTCCCCCGCCCGCCACGCGCGAGCCGATCCATACGCGCCGGATCGTCTGCAACGGCTATCGCCGCGCCGACGGTCTGTGGGACATCGAAGGCGAATTGACCGACGTCAAATCCTATCCGTTCGACAACAAGTTCCGCGGGCCCATTCCGCCCGGCACGCCGCTGCACGGGATGAAGCTGCGCCTGACCGTCGACGACAACATGATCGTGCGCGAGGCGCACGCGGCAAGCTACGCCACGCCCTACGAAGTCTGTCCCGACATCGCGCCGGATTTTTCGGCGCTGGTGGGCTTGCGCGTCGGACGCGGCTGGCGCAAGGCGGTGCTCGAGCGCTTGGGCGGCGTCAAAGGCTGCACGCATTTGGTGGAACTCGCCATCAACGCGCTGGGCACGACCGCGTTCCAGACCGTGTTTCCGTTACGAAAATCGAAAGGCGAGGGGCAGCCCGCCCATCTCGATACGTGCCACGCCTTGGCGCTGGACGGCGAGATCGTGCGCCGCGACTACCCGGACTTCCACGTCGCGCGGCGTTAGGCGCGCGCCGGTTTCGCGGCTTCGTCCGGCGTGCGGGTTTCCAGCGCCAGCGCGTGGACGCGCTCGGACAATTCGCTCGCCAACACGGCATAGACGCGCCGCTGGCGCTCGACCCGGCCCATCCCGGCGAAGGCGGCGGAAACGATGCGCACGCGGAAATGGGTTTCGCCGCCGGGGGCGGCCCCCGCATGGCCCGCGTGGCGCGCGGACTCGTCCTCGATGTCCAACGCGGCGGGCGCGAAGGCGTCGGTCAGCTTCGTGCGGATGCGGTCGGCGTAGATCGGCATGAAATGCTCCGTCAACGGCGGCGGCGCGACTGGCCGGTGCGCAATGTCCATTCGACGACCTTGCGCATCGCATTGCCCAGCGCGTCGTCGAAGGCTTGCGCGACGGCGGACAGATCGCCGTGGCCCGCGCGAACGCGCTCGTCCGCGACGAAGCCCGCTTCGATCATGCGTTCCGGCAGGCGCACAAGGCGTACGCCCAGGCGCACATGCGCGGTCGGCAAGGCGCCGTCGAAATACTCGGCCTGGAATTCGCGCAGATCGACCTTCAGCAGATAATCGGGGCGCAGTGCCGCCGAATCGCGGCTGACGGCGACGATCTTGCCCGACGCCTCGAAGCTTTCGATCAGCAGCGCTTGCACCATGCGCGGCGCCGTGTCGGTCCAAGCCGCGCGGGCGTAGAAATCGAGCGTATAGGGCGTGCGTTGAAGCGCCATGCGCGCGGTGTCGAGCCCGCCCGACGCGATCGGCAATTCGATCGCGAGCTGCCAATCGGCCCGCGGAAGATCGGGGGCGAAGGTCGATTTGGGCGTGAGCGTATAAAGCTGCGGCGGGTCGCCGCCGCCGGGCAGGGCGCAAGCGCCGAGCGTCGCGGCCGAACCGCCGATCAGAACCGCGCGACGGGTAAGTTTCGTCGTCGTCATTTCGCCTCCACGCCGCGCTGCTGATCGCCGAACAGGAACCGCGCCGGATCGCGCTCGAAATTCGCGATCACGCGGTTGAGGGTCATCATCAGCGTGCGGCCCTCGATCATGAATTGCTGCAGGTCGTAGACGCCTTGCTGGCCGAAATCCTCGAGGCCGGGCCGCGTCGTGGCGACAAGCCGCTCCAATTCTTCCGCCACGCGGCCGAAGCCGCCCAGCGTATTGCGCAGATCGGCGATCGCGGCCTGCGCCTGCGGGCCCAAGGGCCGCGCCTCGCGCGCCGCCGACTGGATCTCGCCCAACAGCGATTGCGCTTGGCTGCCGACGCGCTCGATCGCGCCGCGCGATTCTGCGATCAGCCTGTCCGCGCCGGCGAGCGAACGGTCGACGTTCTTCAACGTGCCGCTCGCGTCGCCCGCCAGTTTCTCCGTCTGCGCCAGCGTCGCGGCAAGGCTGCCCATCGCGGTGGCGCCGTCGTCGATGATGCGATTGATGTTGCGCAGATTGTCGTCGTTGAGGATCTGGCTGATCCGCTCGACCAGCACGCCCACGCGCGCCATCGCTTCGGGCGCGTCGGTCAGCAACTGCTCGATCGGCGAGGGGCGCGAGGGGATGACCGGCGCCGTGGCGCCCGGCTGGACGCGCAAGGGGGCCGCTTCCTGCGTGCCGCCGGTCAATTGGATGAACGACAGGCCGGTGATGCCCTGCGGCTGGAGCGAGGCGACCGTATCCGTCTTCACCGGCGTGCCGGGACGCAAACCCAGCACGACCAGAATGCGCTCGACGTTGTCGGGATCGATGCGGATGTCGGACACCGTGCCCACCGGCACGCCGCGATAGCGTACGGTCGAGCCGATCGACAGGCCGGTGACCGAGCCGCGGAACAGCGTGTGATAGGTCGTCTGCGCTTCGCCCAGATTGGCGCGCGCGAACCACAGCCCCGCGAAGGCCAGCAGCGCCGTCAGCGACAGCACGAAGATCCCGACCAGAAAATGGTTGGCGCGCGTTTCCACCGGTCAAGTCCCCCGCCCGTCGAGTCTTCGAGAGTCCAAAGCGGCGCGGCCGCGCGGACCGGAAAAATATTCCTGGATCCAAGGATGCGGGTGCGCGCGGATTTCGTCCAGCGTTCCGACGACGATCTTTTTGTCGATCAGCACGGCCACGCGGTCGGCGATGGCGCCCAGCGTATCGACGTCGTGGGTGATCATGACGACGCTGAGCGCCAGGCTGCGCTGCAGATCGCGGATCAGCGAGTCGAATTTCGCCGCGCCGATCGGGTCGAGACCGGCGGTCGGTTCGTCGAGGAACAGCACATCGGGGTCGAGCGCGATGGCGCGCGCCAGGCCCGCGCGCTTGCGCATGCCGCCCGAAAGCTCCGACGGGAATTTGGCGCCCGCATCCTGCGGCAGCCCGACCATCGAGAGCTTCACGCGGATCAACTGGCCGACGAGCTTGGGGTCGAGCTTCATATGCTCGTTGAACGGCAGGCGGATATTCTGCGCGACGGTCAGCGCGCTGAACAACGCGCCGTCCTGGAACAGCACGCCCATGCGTTTGAGCACCGGTGCGCGCGCCATGGAATCGAGCTTGTCGAGCTGTTCGCCCAGCACTTCGACCGTGCCGCCGTCGGGGTGTTTTAAACCCAGGATCGTGCGCAGCAGCACCGACTTGCCCGTGCCCGAGCCGCCGACGATCGCCAGGATCTCGCCGCGCTTCACGTCGAGATCGAGCCCGTCGTGGATCGGCGGGCTCGAACCGAAGCGTGTGACCAGGCCGCGCACGCGGATGACGGGATCGCCGCTCATATGCCCAGATACGAAAAGATGACGGAGAACGCGGCGTCCGCGAGGATCACCAGGAAGATCGATTTGACGACCGAGCGTGTGGTGTGGATGCCCACGCTTTCGGCCGAGCCCGAGACTTTCAAGCCTTCGTAGCACGCGACGAGGCCGATCAGCACCGCGAAAACCGGCGCCTTGATCAGGCCGATCACATAGGTGCTGAGCGACACGGCCGTCGAGAGTTGCTCGAGGAATTGTTCGAGCGACAGGCCGAGGCTCAGCAGCGACAGCGTCACGCCGCCGATCAGCGCCATCGTGTTGGCGTAGAAAACGAGGAGCGGCAGCGCGATCGCCAGCGCGATCAAACGCGGCAGTACCAGCGTTTCCATCGGATCGAGGCCGATGGTGCGCATCGCGTCGATTTCCTGGTTCACCTTCATCGTGCCGATTTCGGCGGTGAAGGCGCTGCCCGTGCGGCCCGCGACCAGGATGGAGGTGATCAGCACGCCGATCTCGCGCAGGATCGACACGCCGAGCAGATTGACCGTGAAGACTTCGGCGCCGTAAGCGCGCAACTGATCGGCCCCCTGGAAGGCGAGCACGATGCCGATCAGGAAGGACAGCAATCCCAGAATCGGCAGCGCGTCGATGCCGATGCGTTCGATGTGATGGACGATGCTGGTCAGCCGCACGCGCTGCGGGCGATACCACGACAGGCCCCAGGTCGAGACGACGGCGCCGAGGAAGGCGAGCAGCGCGTAAGCCTCGCGCAGCAGCGCGATCGTGTTCGCCCCCGCGCGCTCGGCCAGCGCCCGGAACGCGCCCTCGAACGGCCTTGCGAGGGGTTTGCGCTCTTCCTCGGCCGCTTCCATGCGCTCGAGCAACGCGGCTTGCGCATCGGAGGCGCCGGCGAGTTCGATATCGATTCCGGCTTCGCGCCAGCGGCGGAATTGCCGGTAGATGAGCCAGGCGCCACCCGAGTCCAGCGCTTCGATCGACGCGATATCGACCCGCACGTTGCGGGCACCCTTCACGTCGATCTTGGCGAGGGCGGCTTCGAGATCCGGCACGAAGGCGAGCGTCCAGCGCCCGCCCAGCGTCGCCACGCCGGCGGCGCCGTCATGCCCGCTTTGGGCCCATCCCGGTGCGCGCCGCTCGTCCGCCATGTCCCATCTTGGCGAGTCCGGACCCGTTGGGGCAAGTTAAGCGGTGTCCGTATCGGGGTAAGGGCACTGGTATCAGAATGGCAAATAGTCAGATTTTCCAAGGAATTGGCAAATTTGCGCCTGCGGCGAAAAATTCTTGTGCCTCTGCGGCAACTTACCGCTTGATTTTTGCGGCGCACAATATAACTTGTGCAGTGCGACATCTGATGTCGCAACTTGAAACGGCCTCCGGGTCGTTTCTTGGGCGTTTCCTCCCTAAACTTGGGCCGTGCTGCAAAGCGCGGCCCTTTTCTTTTTTGGGATCGCCGAAATGCCCGTTCGCCGGCTAATTGCCGCGTTATTTCTGGTATTTATCGCTTCGGCCGCCATTGCCCAACCGGTCGTGCCGGTCACCGGCGATAGCGCCGAAGGTCGTGCCCTGATCGAGCGGTTGCGCGCGGGCGGGCTCGTCCTTTTCTTCCGCCATGCCGACACGTTGGGCATGAAGTGCGATCGGACCTTCCGCATCGGCGATCGCGACGGTCAGCGCAACATCTCGGCGGCGGGCCGCGAACAATCGCGCCGGATCGGCGAAGAGTTGCGCGCCCGCGACATTCGCATCGCATCGCCGGTTCTCGCCGGACCGGTGTTTCGCGCGCGCGATACGGCGGAACTCGCCTTCGGCGAAAGCAATGTGCGCGTGACCGACGATTTGATCGCCGACGATTACGCGGGCGGAAGATTGGACGCCGTGCTGACGGCGCATGCGCGGTTGTTTTCGGAGCCCGTCGCCGCGGGCGCCAATCGCGTGCTGGTCGGCCATCGCACGCCCGCGATCATGGTGCTGGGCGAAAGCGTGGCGCAGCGCGCGTTTCCCGAAGGATCGGCGTTGGTGTTGGAGCCGGTGCCACCGCGCGGCCGCTTGCTCGGCATCTGGATGCCGGCCCCGATCGAGGGTGCAGGCTTCCACAATTGCTGAAACGACGAAGCCGTATCGATTAATACTCGGAATAGTGATAGAATTTCCATTCAACCCTAGGGGGGAATGGTATGCGGCGTCTCGTAGTTCCGGCCATTTTGTCGGCAATGCTCTGCGTCGCCGGCGCGGCGCAGGCCGAGACGGCACCCGTCGGAAAACCGATCGACGTCGACTCGCAGATCGGCCGTTACATTCTCTCGCGCCCGATGTTGGCCGAAGCCCATAAATTGGCGGTCGCGCAGGATCGGACTTTCGGCGTCAATTGCGAAGGTCAGTATAGCATCCAGCCGCAAACCATCTCGGTGCTCCAACCAATCGAGATGTCCGACGGCGGCGAACGGCCGGCATCCGGTGCTTGGCGGCTCGGTTACGCCGCGCAACGTTGCGGCACGGCGAAACGCTTCAACGCGTTGTATATCGTCCGCGACGGTGGCGTTCCTTCGGCGCAGGCGCTGGTTCCCGGCGCCACAATTGCGGGCGTGCAGTTGATGATCGATACGATCAAGATCGCAGCGCCGGCGCTGCTTGCCGTCGCAAAAGACTGCAAGGACCTTCGCGTCGCCGATACCCGCCTTGCGCAACCGGTGACGCAGCTGGGCGTGCCGTGGCGCGAGGAATGGCAGTTTCTGCGCTGCGGCGAAACGATCGACGTGCCGATCAACTTCGTCCCGACCGCCGATGGCGGCACGGATATTCAGGTACGCGCACCCGCGCGCTGATCTAACGCTTCACGCGTTCCTTGCGGATGACGATGAACGCGAAGACGAGCAGGGCGCCGAACGCGGCGAGTGCCCCCGCCGCCGCGAGCGGCTCGGCGGGCTCGGCGCCCGCGGTCAGGAACCACAGCCCGATCGTCATAACCAGCACGCTGCCCAGCGCCACGCGCGCCTGCCAGATCGCAAGCTTCGTTCGGTCGAGTTCCGGATTCAGCCGGTAATAGACGCCGTAGAGGAACAGCGTCACCCAGCCCAGCAGGTTCACATGCGCGTGGGCGGCTTTTTGCAGATGTTCGCCCGACATCGCCATCTGCAATCCCATCGCCATGCCGATGACGGCGCACACAACGCCCGCAACGAAGCAGAACGACGACGCTTTCATGGGCCGCTCCCTGGCCGTTTCTTTCCTTACCGCCCGAGGGCGGCTTTGGCGTCTTTGTGATCGGGGTCGAGGCTGAGCGCCTTCTCGTAGGCGGCGATCGCGTCGTCCTTGCGCTCCAGCGCTTCCAGCACGCGGCCGCGCCAATAGTGACCGCGCGCGTTCTTGCCCGCGGCTTCGGCCATCAATTCGAGATCGGCAAGCGCCCCCTTCGCGTCGCCGATCGTCAGCTTGGCGATCGCGATATTAACCAGAATATCGGGCTGTCCCGGCAGCAACGCGCGCGCCTGGCTGAACGCGCCCAACGCTTCCATCGCGCGATCCTGCGCCATGCGCACCAGGCCGAGATTATTGGCCGCTAGGCCGTTCGACGGGTCGAGTTCCAGCGCCTTCAAGAAGCAATTGGCGGCGGCGTCGAATTCGCCGTCAAGCCGCAGCACCGCGCCCAGATTGGCGTGCGCGTCGGCGAATTCCGGCAGCAGCTTCACCGCGCGTTCGAGGCGCGCGCGTGCCGCGTCGCGCTTGCCCAGCGCATGAAGCGCTAGGCCGCCGAGATTGAGCGCGTCCACGTCGTCCGGCCGGTCGGCGAGGATCGCGGCATAAATCACCTCGGCCTCCGCCAAGCGGCCTTTCGTGTGGGCGTCGAGTGCGGCTTGCAGGCGCGTATCGGCTTCGCTCATCGTCCCGCCGGCGGGAGCGTGTCCCGGCCGTCCCCCAAAGCGCGTTGCATGATCACCACGTCGACCCAGCGCCCGTGCTTGAAGCCGACGGCGTGCATGATTCCGCCGTGCTCGAAGCCCAGCGCCTTGTGCACGCCGATCGACCCCGCATTTCCCGAATCGCCGATCACCGCCAGCATCTGCCGCGCCCCCCAGGCTTGGCAACGGGCGATCAGCTCGGCGAGAAGTTTTTTGCCCACCCCTTTGCGCGCCGCGTTCGCCGCGACATAGATCGAATCCTCGACCGCGAAGCGATAGGCCGAGCGCGGCCGGAACGGTCCCGCATAGGCATAGCCGAGGATCGCGCCGCTTTCGTCCGTCGCGACCAGCCAGGGCAAGCCCTTCTCGACGATCGCGGCACGGCGGCCGCGCATCTCGTCGAGCGTGGGGGGCGACTCCTCGAACGTGCCAAGCCCGTTGGCGACGTGATGGGCGTAGATCGCGTGGATCGCGGGAAGATCGGTATCGGCGGCGTCGCGGATGTTCATGCGGTGGGTCCGGGCAAGGTCGGGGCGATGCTGGCGAGGGCGGCGGTCAGCGCCGTCAACGCGTCGCGCAGTTTATCGAAACCGGCGGCGCGCGCGATACGCGCTTCGTCCATATAAAGGCCGCGGTTGATCTCGATTTGCAGCGCGTGTTGGCCGGCAGCGGGTTGCCCGTAATGGCGCGTGATGTAGCCGCCCGCGTAAGGCTCGTTGCGCGCGACAGCGTAGCCCGCGTCGCGCAGATGCTTCTCGGCCGCGTCGATCAACGCGGGCGCGCAGGCCCGGCCGTGGCAATCGCCGAGCACGAAATCGGCGCGCCGCTTGCCGGGATCGCGGTCCATCGGGCCGCCGACCGACGGCATCGAATGGCAATCGATCAACGCGACGCGGCCGAATCTCGCAAGCCCGCGCGCGAGCAGATCGGCGAGTGCGGCGTGATAGGGCGCGTAGAGCGTTTCGACGCGCCGCCGCGCTTCGGGAAACGTCAGCTTCCCGCGATAGATATCGGTGCCGTTGGCGACGACGCGCGCGAGCGTGCCAAGGCCCCCGCCCACGCGCGGCGAGCGCGTGTTGACGAAATCGGGCAGCGGCCCGTCGAACATCGCGGGATCGAGCTCCCATGGCTCGCGGTTGACGTCGACATAGGCGCGCGGGAACAACGCGCTCAGCAGCGGCGCGCCGGCGGCTTCGGCGCCGCGCGCGAACAGCGCATCGACGAAGGCGTCTTCGGAGCGGCGCAAGGAAACGGGGTCGAGCCGCGAGCTCGCCTGGAAGGCGGAGGTGTAGACACTGCCCGAATGCGGCGAGGAGAAGACGAGCGGCACGCGCCACGCGGCCGGCGCGTCGCCGGCAAGCGCAATGGGGGGATCGGGATCGAGAATTTCGGCGGTGCTGGACTTCATCGACGAATCGGCTGGAACGCGAAGGGCGGGGCGGGCGAAGCGGCGGCGGCCGAACGCGATCGCAACTCGGCCGGGTGGGCGAACCCTCTTGAAAACGCCCGAAAATCAGGATTTCCGGTGGCCGGCGAAAGAAGACGGGAGAAAGCCGCGACGGGCACTTGCCAAACCCCGGCTTCCCTGTCTATATCGCCGCCTTCCCGGCCGGATGGGCGCTTAGCTCAGCGGGAGAGCACTACCTTGACATGGTAGGGGTCACAGGTTCAATCCCTGTAGCGCCCACCATCCGGACCTCCTGAAAATCAGGCTTTTTCGTCGATCTTCACGCCCTGCGGGCGTGGGACCGAAAAGGCCGTTTTTGCCTTGTTTTGCCCCTTCGTTCTTGGGGGAGCTCACTTTGCTGCCGCTTGGAATCTCGCGTCTGAACTGAGTGCAGTCGGTGAGTTATTCGAAGAATATCGCGCGCCCTCGCAACAGTATTCGCAACTCGTTGGCCTTGCTTGCCGTCCGTTTCCGTCTCTTCTTTTCGTTCCTATCCGACTGTTTCGTGAAAACGAAGAAGCCCGCCCTGGAAATCCAGAAGCGGGCTTCGGCGTTTTGTCGAAACGAGATCAGAGCTTCCAGCTCTCGATTTCCCAGATCGGCGTGCCGCGCGTATCGGAGGCCTTGGGGTCCTTGAAGGCGGCGGCGTCGGGCTTCATGCCTGTCTTTTGCCAGGCTTCACGCGACATCGCGGCGCCGACGGCCAGCGTTGCTTTGACTTTCGCGGGATCGAGCTCGGCCTGGAAGATCGTTTTGACTTTCGACATCTCGATCAGCGAACGGGCATCGCCTTCCGTGATCCAAGACCATCCGCGCGTACGGTACAAGATGTTCTCGACATACGGACGTTGGGCAGCCCGGTCACTGAACCATTCCTTGTTCGCGAGATCGATGACTTCGTCGGTGCTCATCTTGGTGACGATCTCGACCGCACGCGCATTGGCGACGAGCAGCGCCACGATCGCCTTGGGGTTCTTGCGCATGAATTCCTCGCGCGCGACCCACCAGATGCGATGCGGATAATAGGCTTCGGGATAGAAGCCCGTCTTGGCGAAGCTCGCGACCTTATGGCCTTCGCCCTTGCCCTCGGGACCGTCATAGGCGGGGCCGGTCGAGCCGTCGTTGCGCAGCAGCGCCACCAACTCGCCCGCATTCTCCGCGCCGCGCGCGGCGGGATCGACGTTCAACACGGCGTCGATGCCGGGCTGGGCGCGCGTGAGTTCGGTGAAGGCCTGGATGTTCTTCACCGTGATGCCCAATTCCTTCACATCGTCGGTGCCGAAATGCGCCTTCAACATAAGCATCAGCACAAGATGGAGATCCGATCCGACGATGGTGAGGATCGTCTTGCCGCGCAGATCGTCGAGTTTCTTGATCGGCGAGCCCTTGGGCACTTGCAGCGGAAATTTGATGCCGCCGCCGCCAATCGCGATCGGAATGGCGGGGTTGGGCTGGGAAAGATTGCGGATCGTCGGCGTCGATCCGAGCATGCCGATATCGAGCTGACCCGCGGCGAGCCCCTGAAGCATGCGCAACAGCACGGGGAAATTGAGGTACTCGGAATCGATCGATAGGCCGAGCTCTCCTGCCGCCTTTTCCAGCAGCTTGTCGCGCTGCATCGCAAAGACCAGCGGCGCGCCGTCGTTGGTGAGCCCCACGCCCATCGTCATCTTCAACGCTTGAGCCATCGAAGGGCTGGCGCGGAACAGCGGAAGCCCGGCCAGTGCGGCAGCTCCCGCCGTGCGGAGCGCCGAGCGACGCGAAACATTTCGTTCGAATTCCATGTTTTCCTCCCGTTGGGTTTATTAGGGTTCTTCGACGATCGCTTGCGCCGCCTCTGCGCGGATAAGATTCCAGATGTGATCGATCAGCGCGGCGGCGCGCGGTGCGGTGCGGGCGCCGATCCGCGGGCGCGGCAGATCGATATCGACGATTTCCTTCACCTGACCGGGGCGGCGGCCCAATACGATGACGCGGTCGGACAGATAGACGGCTTCGTCGATCCCGTGCGTCACGAACAGAACCGCGCGGCGCTGGGCGGGGTCGCCGGCGTCGCCCCAAAGACGCAACAACTCGTCCTGGAGAATCACGCGCGTTTGCAGATCGACGGCGGCCAGCGGCTCGTCCATCAGCCACATATCCGGCTCGTTGGCGAGAAGCCGCGCCAGCGCGCAACGCTGGCGCATGCCGCCGGACAATTCGTGCGGATAGCGATCCTCGAAACCTGCGAGGCCGACCATCTCGATGTTGCGCGCGACGATCGCTGCGCGCCGCGTCTTGTCGACGCCGCGCGCCATCGGTCCGAACTCGACATTGCCGCGCACCGTACGCCAGGGAAACAGCGCGTAGTCTTGGAACATGACACCGCGCGCGGGATCGGGGCCGTCGATCGGCTTTCCGTCGAACAGAACTTCGCCGGCGCTGGGCGTCGCGAAGCCGGCGATGAGCGACAGCAAGGTCGATTTTCCGCAGCCCGACGGGCCAACGATCGATACGAATTCGCCCGGTTTCATCGAGAAGGAAACGCCGCGCAGCGCTTCGACCTTGTCGCCGGTCCGCGCGGAGACATAGATCTTCGATACGCTTCTCGCTTCGATTTTCGGAGTCGTCAGCGTTGCCATGGCGTCGCCTTGCGTTGAAATGCCCGCACGCCATGGTCGATCGCCAGGCTGACCAATCCGATGCTGAGCATGTAAAGAACAAGCCCGTTGATGTCGCGTTTCACGTACAGCGTGCTGACCATCAACTGGCCGAGCCCGACGGTCGCGGCGCCGCCCGGATTGACCTTGATGCCGATCGCCATTTCCGCCGCGATGATGGAGCCCCAAGCGAAGGCCATCGCGATGCGTGCACCCGTCATCACCGTGGGCACGGCGCCGGGAACGACCACGGCGCGCAGAACCAGGAGGGGCGATGCGCCCAAGGCTCGCGCGGCGTCGACCAGTTTGCGGTCGATCAGGCGAACCGCCTGAATCGTGTTGAGGACGAACGGGAAGAATGCCGCGTAGGCGACGATGAACAGCGCGGCGTTGCCGCGGATGCCGAGCCACAGCAGCGCCAGCGGGATCCACGCGATGGGAGCGATCGCCCGCAGCGAGTCGACGATCGGATCGAGCGCGCGGCGCACCGGCTCCACCAGGCCCATCAGAAGTCCCAGCGGCACGCCAAGCAGGGCCGCGACGGCGAATCCGGTGATCACGCGGCGAAGACTGCCGGCGATCGCGTCGATCAACGTGCCGTCGGCGATGTCGCGAATGGCGGCGAGCGCGACGCCCGACGGATAGGGCATGATCTTCGCGGCGCCGGCGAGCCAGACCGCGCATTCCCAGGACAGCAGGAGCGCCGGAAAGAAAATCAGCGGCGCTTTGATCCGCAGGGGCAAAGTCATGCCGCCTCCGCGCGCGTATCGGCGCTCCAGCGCGTCAACGCCGCCTGCAGACGGCGCAAGGCGAGGTCGAGCAGATAGCCGAACACGCCGATCGTGAGGATCACGGCCATGACTTTGTCCATGGCGAAGAACTCCTGATACCAGAAGATCCGCCAGCCGAGCCCGGCATCGGCGCCTGTCAATTCGGCCGCGACCATCGCGGCCCAAGCGACGCCGAGACTGAGACGGGCGCCCGCCAGAACGAGCGGCATGGCGGCGGGCAGGACGACATGGGTGACGACCAGGCGCGGCGACGCGCCGAGCATGCGCGCCGCGGCGATCAGATTGCGGTCCACCTCGCGCACGCCCGCCAGCGTATTGACGAAAATGGGGAAGGCCGAGGCGTAGAAGATCAGAAACATCGGCACGCCGCGTCCGATGCCGAAAAAAACGATGGCGATGGGAATCCATGCGATGGCGCCGATCGGTCGGAGAAGTTCCATCGCCGGATCAACGATCGCGTCGGCCACCGCCGAACGCGCGCACAAGATCGCCAGCGCCAATCCCAAAGCGGCGCCGGCACCGTAGCCGACGCCCAAATGAACGAGGCTCGCCGCGATATCCGCCGGCAGATCCGTCCGCAACAACTCGACCCATGCCAGCGCGACGGCGAGCGGCGACGGCAGCAGCGTGGCGTTGGCGACACGCACGGAAAGGAGGTGCCAAAGGATGACGAGTATCCCCAGCGCCAGGGCGAACTCCGCAAGGCGCGCGATCGGACGCATCACGCGCATATCGCGGCCTCCGCGCCCAAACGTTTGAATGCGCCGTCGGGCGATAATTGATTCATGTCGAGGGCGAGGCCCCAGCCCGATCCTTCCGGGATCGGCGCCGCACCGTTTTGCGGGCGCGGGAAGGGCGAGGTCAGGATCGCGTCGAAGACGGGGCTTTCGTCGTATTGATGCTCGAGCACCGAGAAGCCCGGAAGCCCCGCGCAAAGATGCAGGCTCGCGACATGGCAGATCGGGCCGCTGGGATTGTGCGGCGAGACCTTCGTGCCGCGCGCCAGCGCGTACTCGGCGATGCGTTTGAACTCGGCGAAGCCGCCCGCATATTTGGCGTCGGGCATAATGGCATCATAGGTGCCGGCGTCGAGATATTCGCGGAAGCCGTCGACGCCCGTTCCCATCTCCAGCCCGGCGAGCGGCACGCCCTTGGCATTGGCTTGCGCGCGCAAACGCTTCAGGGCCGGGATGTTTTCGCTTGTCTCGGCGATCGGGCATTCGAACCAGTCGATGCCGATCTCGGCCAGGGCTTCGAACGTCTTGGCGGCGATCGCTTCGTCGAAGCGCCAATGGCAGTCGACATAGAGCTTGCGCGACTTGCCGATCGCTTCGCGCACGGCGGCGACGCGCGCCAATGCTTGCGTGATGCCTTCCTTCTTGCCGGGCACCACGCCGTCGAACGGCGCCATCTTCACCGTGTCGAACCCGTCTTCATTGGCTTTACGCGCACTAGCCGCGAAACCTTCGGGCGAACGATCCACCGTGCGGCGGTTGATATTGGCGTACATTGGAATCGATTTGCGCCCGCCGGGCGCGATCATCGCGTGCACGGGCTTGCCGGCATTGCGTGCGGCGACATCCCACAGCGCCTGATCGATGGCACTGACGATCGCGGCCTCCGCCGTGCCGCAGCCGTCGCGTGCCGTCAGCCCACAGCCTTTGGGTGTCGCGGGCGCGCCGATCACCACCGGCGCGTAGCGCGCGAACACGGATGACAATTCGCGCTCGTGGCCGATCCATGTCGCCTCGCCCCAGCCGATATGGCCGGCCGTATCGATCGCGCGCAGGAACACCCACACTGTCTTGGCACTGGCGCGGACGGGAAACAGGTCGATGGCGCGGAGTTTGGCGGTCATGCGACGACCTTGGCGGCGATGGCGCCCATCCGCAGCAGCATCTGTTGCTTTGCCTTGGCCGCGTGCGCGGTCGCAAGAATGGCAGCACCTTCGGCGTCGCGCTGGGATAGGGCTAGAATGATCTGACGGTGATCGGAAATTACGCCGGCAACGCGCTCGGCGCCGTATCCATGCCGTCCCCAAAGCGCGACGATGATGCCCCAGTGACGTTCGAGCATGTTGATCGCTTCGAGAT
Organism: Tagaea sp. CACIAM 22H2; assembly: GCA_014444615.1. Classification (GTDB taxonomy): domain Bacteria; phylum Pseudomonadota; class Alphaproteobacteria; order CACIAM-22H2; family CACIAM-22H2; genus Tagaea. The sequence goes on from PVXE01000048.1 coordinate 32,393, forward strand.
TGCCGGCGGCCTTGTTGATTTCGGCGTGAATGGCGCGATTGATTTCCAGCAGACCTTGATAGTCGGCGGCCGCGGCGCGCGCCTCGAACTCGGTCTGGAGCCGCTCGACTTCCGCTAGCTGCGCGGCGGTGATGTTCTCGGCCGCGCGGCGGGCGAGCATCGCTTCGAGCGCGATGCGCAGATCGAACATGTCGCGGACGAATGCGGCGTCCACGGCGCGCACGCGCGCGCCGCGGTTCGGCTCCAGGATGATGAGGCCTTCGCCATTCAATTGGTGAAGCGCTTCGCGCACCGGCATGTGGCTGGTCGTGTAGCGCGCGGCGAGCTCCGCGATTTTCAAGCGGCTGCCGAACGCGATCTCGCCCGCCAAAATATCTTGGCGCAGCCGATCGGATACCGCGTGCGTGCCGATTTCCTGAGCCAAACGACGTTTCCCAGTTTCGGAGACTTTTGATCAAA
>PVXE01000049.1 GCA_014444615.1 Tagaea sp. CACIAM 22H2
ATGGACGCGCAAGGCAACGTGCTGCGCGCCCTCGACGAAGCCGCCGCCGAGCGCGATTTGCGCAAGATCTACGATCAAGGCATTCGGGCGCTGGCCATCGTGCTGCTGCACGGCTATCGCTATCCCGCGCACGAGAAGGCGCTGGGCGATCTCGCGCGCAAGATCGGCTTCACGCAGATCTCGATTTCGCACGAAGTCTCGCCGCTGATGAAGATCGTCGGGCGCGGCGACACGACCGTGGTCGACGCCTATGTCTCACCGATTCTGCGCCGCTATGTCGACCGCGTCGCGGGCGAACTCGGCGGCACGCGCTTGATGTTCATGCAGTCGAACGGTGGCTTGGTCGACGCACGCTTTTTCCAAGGTAAGGATTCGATCCTGTCGGGTCCCGCGGGCGGCATCGTGGGGGCCGCGCGCACCGCCGCGATGGCCGGGTTCGACAAGATCATCGGTTTCGATATGGGCGGTACCTCCACCGACGTGACGCTTTATAACGGCGAATACGAGCGCACGTTCGAGACCGTCGTCGCGGGCGTGCGCATGCGCGCCCCCATGATGAAGATCCACACGGTGGCGGCGGGCGGCGGCTCGATTCTGTTCTTCGACGGCACGCGCTTCCGCTGCGGCCCCGAAAGTGCGGGCGCCAATCCGGGTCCGGCCTGCTATCGCCGGGGCGGACCTTTGGCCGTGACCGACGCGAACGTGATGGTCGGCAAGATCGTGCCGGAATTCTTCCCCGCCGTGTTCGGGCCCAATGGCGACCAGCGCCTCGATGCCGGCATCGTGCGCGAAAAATTCGCGGCCCTCGCCGCCGAGGTCGAGAAAGCCACCGGCGAGAAACGCACGCCCGAAGCCATCGCCGACGGGTTCTTGAAGATCGCGGTCGAGAACATGGCCAACGCGATCAAGCAGATTTCGATCCAGCGCGGCTACGACGTGTCGGGCTATGCGCTCAATTGCTTCGGCGGGGCGGGCGGGCAGCATGCCTGCAAGGTCGCCGACGCGCTGGGCATGACCACCGTGTTCGTCCATCCGCTGGCCGGGGTGTTGTCGGCCTATGGCATGGGCCTCGCCGATTTGCGCGTGATGCGCGAGAAGGCGGTCGAAGCCAAGCTCGCCGATGCGATCCTGCCGACACTCGAAAAGGAACTCGCGGCGCTGGCCGAAGAAGGTCTGGCCGAAATGCGCCGGCAGGGTATCGACAAGGCGAAGATCGACGTGCGACGCAAGCTGCATCTCAAATACGAAGGCACCGATTCCGCGCTGGTCGTCGATTTCGGCGCGGTCGAAGCGGCGAGCGCCGCTTTCGTCGAGCAGCATCGCCAGCGTTACGGTTTCTCGATGCCCGGCAAGGCGGTGATCGTCGAAGCCGTCGCGGTCGAAGTCGTCGGCCATACCGAAAGTGCCGACGATATCGTGCGCGAAATCGGCACCGCCACGCCGCCCGCCCCGGCGGCGACGGTCAAGATGTACGCCGACGGCGAAACGCATTCGACGCCGGTTTTCTTACGCGACACGTTGAAGCCGGGCATGAAAGTGTCCGGCCCCGCGATCGTGTCCGACCGCAACGCGACGACGGTGATCGAGCCCGGCTGGGCGGCGGAAGTCACTGCGCGCGATCATCTGGTGCTGCGCCGTGTGGTCGCCATCAAGCGCCAGCACGCGGTCGGCACCAAGGTCGATCCGGTGATGCTGGAAGTGTTCAACAATCTGTTCATGTCGATCGCCGAACAGATGGGTGTGGCGCTGCAGAACACTGCGTACTCGGTGAACATCAAGGAACGCCTCGATTTCTCCTGCGCGTTGTTCGATCGCCAGGGGAACCTGATCGCCAACGCGCCGCATATGCCGGTGCATTTGGGCTCGATGGGCGAGAGTGTCGCCGCCGTCACGCGCGCGCGCGAAGGCACGATGCGCCCCGGCGACGTGTTCGTGCTGAACGCGCCCTATAACGGCGGCACGCATTTGCCCGACGTCACGGTCGTGATGCCGGTGTTCGACGAAGCGGGGAAGGACATTCTGTTCTTCGTCGCCAGCCGCGGCCACCAAGCCGATATCGGCGGCCTCACGCCCGGTTCGATGCCGCCCGGCTCGACGACGGTCGAGGAAGAGGGCGTGTTGATCGACAATTTCCAGCTGGTCGATCAAGGCCGCTTCCGCGAAGCGGAAATGACCGCGCTGTTGAAATCCGGCAAATATCCCGCGCGCAATCCGGCGCAGAACATCGCCGATCTCAAAGCCCAGATCGCGGCGTGCGAGAAGGGCGCGCAGGAATTGCGCAAGATGGTGCGCGAATTCGGCCTGGACGTCGTGCGCGCCTATATGGGCCATGTGCAGGACAACGCCGAGGAGCAGGTCCGCCGCGTGCTCGACGTGCTGAAGGACGGCGAATTCGCCTATCCGATGGACGACGGCGCCGTCATCAAGGTGAAAGTGTCGATCGACAAGGCGATGCGCAGCGGCATTCTCGATTTCACGGGCACGTCGGCGCAGCGGCCGAACAATTTCAACGCGCCGGCGTCGGTTTGCATGGCTGCCGTACTTTACGTTTTCCGCACGCTGGTCGAAGGCGACATTCCGATGAATGCGGGCGTGATGAAGCCGTTGAAGGTGATCATCCCCGAAGGCTGCATGCTGCGCCCGCAATACCCCGCCGCCGTCGTGGCCGGGAACGTCGAAACCTCGCAAGCCGTGACCGATACGATCTACGGCGCGCTGGGCGTGATGGCGGGCGCGCAGGGTACTATGAACAACTTCACCTTCGGCAACGATCGTCACCAGTATTACGAGACGATCGCCGGCGGTTCGGGCGCGGGGCCGGGCTTCGACGGCTGCGATGCGGTACAAACGCATATGACCAATTCGCGCCTGACCGATCCCGAAGTGCTGGAATGGCGCTTCCCCGTGCGCGTCGAAAGCTTCGAGATCCGGCGCGGCTCGGGCGGCAAGGGCGAATGGCGTGGCGGCGACGGCACGATCCGCAAGGTGCGCTTCCTGGAAGACATGACCTGCGCGATCCTCGCCAACCGGCGCAAGGTCGAACCGTTCGGCGCCAATGGCGGCGGCAACGGCAAGCTTGGCCGCAACTGGGTCGAGCGCACGAACGGCACGGTCGAGGAGAAGGGCGCCACGGCCCAATGGGACGTGAAGCCCGGCGACATGTTCGTGATCGAAACGCCGGGCGGCGGCGGCTACGGCAAGGCGTAGCCGTTTACACCCATTCCGCTTTCGACGTGCCGAAAGGCTCGGGCGGCCGGGCGTAGAAGCCGGGCGTGCGGTCGAGTTCCAGCACCGGCTTGAAATGGCCGATGCGCCCGAAGGGCGAGTCGACTTCGATCATCAGCTTGGCAATATCGTCTGGCGGCAGATCGGCGGCGGCCTCGCGCGCGTCGAGCGTGCCGAGGCTTGCGAGAAAATGCCCGATCTGGGCGAGCGAGGTGCGCACGCGCCACGTGCCGCCTTCTTGCGCTTGGCGCGCGATGGCCAGCATCGTGCCGAGGGCCGCGACATAGCCGCCGATATAGTCGAGCGCTTGCACGGGCAAGTTCTTGGGTGCTGCGAGCGAGGATTGCGTCGCCGCCAAGCCCATCGCGTTCTGCACGACCGAGTCGAAACCGCGCCGCATCGCCCACGGGCCTTCATGGCTATAGGCGCAAAGCTCGGTGACCACGATGCCCGGGCGAAGCTTGGCGAGTTCGGCGGCCCCGAACCTGCGCTTGGCCAGCGCACCTGGCCGATAGGATTGCAGGAACACATCGGCCCCGGCCGCGAGATCGCGCAGCATCGCGGGGCCGTGCGCTGTATCGAGATCGAGCCATGCGCAACGCTTGCCGGGCCCGGTGTCGTAGAGCAGTTCGGTCTGATAGGGCGTGTGCGGGGCGGCGAGATGCAGCACATCGCCGCCATGTTCGGCGAGCAAGCGCCCCGCCGTCGGCCCGGCCAATACGCGCGTCAAATCGAGCACACGAATGCCGGAGAGGGGCCGTGCCGCTTCCGGCAATTTGCGCAGTGGTGCCTCGCCGATCTTATCGATCGTGAACACAGGCAGCGCCGCGACCGCCTTTCCTTGCGCCGACGCGGCCCATTCGTCGCGCGTGCGCGTCACCGCGCCGATTCCGTCCGCGGCGGCCAGCGCGGTCTCGAACGCGAATGCGTCGAGCTTCGCGACCGCCGCTTCCAGATCGGCGCGCGTATCGCCCTTGGCGCCGGAAAGCCGCAACGCCGCCGCGCGATGATGCGCGTGATTGGTGTGCAGGAAGATATGCCGACCGTCGCGCGTGGAATAATGGCCGACGAGCGGGTCCCAGAATATGGGTTTCACGCCGTCGCGCGTGACATAGACGCTGGAGCGTAAGCTCGCCGCCGCCGATCTTGTATCGATACGCGCGCTTTGCGCCGTATTGCCACGCAAGCGCCACAGATCGCTAAGCGCCAATCCGGCGGCGCCCAGCACCGCGCTTGCTGCCGTGGCGATGCGAAACGGCGTGGGAAACACCGGATCGCCGGCACCCGAAATTTCCAGCCGGTCGTCGTCGCGCGGCGCGCGGCTGCCGAGAGACAAAATGGAATGCGTCAGCGTCGGGACGTTCATGCGCGATCCGCCGAGATTTCGTTGCCCTAGATCGAGTATAGACGTTGCACCCATGACGAACCCCGCAACGCCAGCAACCCAGACCCCGACGCCGCGCAGTGGAATCGGCCGCGCCGACAATCCGCTGCTGGGCATCGCGTCGATGGCGTTCGGCGTCCTTTTGCTGTCGCTGATGGATGCGATCACCAAATACGCGATCACCCAATTGCCGACCGGGCAGTTGATGGCGATCCGCTCGGTCTTCGTGCTGCTGATCCTCACGCCCTTCGTGATCCGTGCCGGTGGCTTCGCGGCGCTGCGCACCAAACGGCCGCTGGGCCATTTGCTGCGCGCGGGGCTATCGGTCTGCGCGATGTACACGTTTTTCGAAAGCCTGCGGCATTTGCCGCTCGCCACCGCCATCGCGATCGGTTTCGCAGCACCCTTGTTCATGACGGCGTTCTCGGTGCCCGTACTGAAGGAAAAGGTCGGCATCCATCGCTGGTCGGCCGTGGCGATCGGCTTTATCGGCGTCGTGGTCATCATCGGTCCGGGCATCGCCGACGGCGAATTCGGCATCGGCGCCATGCTGGCGCTATCGGCGGCGGTGTTCTACGCGGGCACGATGACTTGCGTGCGCTGGCTCGCCTCGACGGAGACCGATATCTCGATGATGGTTTCGCAGAACATCGCGATGCTTTTCGCGGGCGCGGCCGGTGCGGCGATCGTCTCCGCCCCCGTGCCCGGCCATATGTGGCTGGTCATCGTCGCGATGGCGGTGCTGGTGCTGCTCGGGCAGTTGTTCACCATCCGCGCGTTTCGCCTCGCCCCGATCGGCGCGGTGGCGCCGTTCCACTATACCGAGCTGATTTGGGCCGCCATTCTCGGCTGGTTCGTCTGGGGCGAATGGCCCTCCGACAACGTCTGGTGGGGGGCGGCGATCGTCGTTGCGGCCGGGCTTTACACGATTTGGCGCGAGCGCGTCCGGGCGGCGGAGAAATCCCGTGAAGCGGCGGTTGCCGCGCAAAGCCCGGCGGCGTAGTTTCGTTGCCCTAGGGAAGAGGAAACGACATGGCCAGCGCCGCCGAAATCACAGCGACCGAACCCGCCGCGCGCGACGCGGCGATCGCAGCGATCCGCGCCGTTCTTGGCGACCGTTTGACGACCGCGATGGCGGTGCGCGAGCAGCACGGCAAGGGCGAGGCCTATCACAAGCCCGCCCCGCCCGACGCCGTCGCCTTCGTCGAGAGCACCGAGGAAGTCGTCGCGATCGTGAAGGCCTGCGCCAAGCACCGCATCCCGGTCGTGCCGTTCGGTGCCGGTACGGCGCTGGAAGGCCACACGGCGGCGCTGCATGGCGGCATTTGCATCGATATGTCGCGCATGAACAAGGTGCTGGCGGTCAACACCAGCGATCTCGACGTGCGCGTGCAGCCGGGTGTGACGCGCAAACAGCTCAACGAATATCTGCGCGATACCGGCTTGTTCTTCCCGATCGATCCGGGGGCGGATGCCTCGATCGGCGGGATGACCGCGACGCGCGCTTCGGGCACCAACGCCGTGCGCTACGGCACGATGCGCGAGAACGTGCTGGCGCTGGAAGTCGTCACCGCCGACGGGCGCGTCGTGCGCACGGCGCGGCGCGCGCGCAAATCCTCGGCCGGTTACGACCTGACGCGGCTGTTCGTGGGCTCGGAAGGCACGCTCGGCGTCATCACCGAAATCACGCTCAAGGTCTACGGCATTCCCGAAGCGACCAGTTCGGCCATGTGCGCCTTCCCCGACGTCAAATCGGCGGTCGATACCTGCATCGCCACGATCCAGGCCGGCATTCCCGTGGCCCGCATCGAGCTTGCCGATAAGCTGCAGATGGAAGCCATCGCCGCCTATTCGAAGATCAACATTCCCGCGGCCCCCACGCTGTGGCTCGAATTCCACGGCAGCGAAACGGGCGTCAAGGAACAGGCCGAATTCGTCCAGGCGATCGCCGCCGAACATGGCGGCGAGGATTTCCGCTGGACGACCGATCCGGCCGAACGGCGCAAAATCTGGCAGGCGCGCCACGATTCGGCCTACGCCAGCAAGGCGCTGCGCAAGGATTGCGCGATCTGGGCGACCGACGTGTGCGTGCCGATCTCGCGCTTGGCCGATTGCATCGTCGAGACGCAGAAGGATCTCGAATCGTCGTTCATCCCGGCCCCCATCGTCGGCCATGTCGGCGATGGGAACTTCCATCTCTGCTTCGTGCTGAACATGGACGATCCCAAAGAGGTCGCTGAGGCCAACCGCCTCAACGATCGTTTGGTCAATCGTGCGCTGGCGATGGACGGGACGTGCACGGGCGAGCACGGAATCGGCTACGGCAAGATCGATTTCCTGACCGCCGAACATGGCGAAGCCGTGTCGCTGATGCGGATGGTCAAGAAAGCGTTCGACCCTGACAACATCATGAACCCGGGCAAGATCGTCCGCGTCTAGTTTCGCCGCCACAGCACCGGGAACAATTCGTCGCGCGCCGACAGCGGCGCGCCGTCGGGCAGATCGGCTTTGCGCAGGCGGCCGAAGGTCGAGATGCCGCGCCGCCAGCGTATATCATCGCCCGCAAATCTCAGCGCGATCGTCCGGCGCGGCCGGTCGGTGCTGGGATTGCCCGGGGCGCCGTGCACCATGCGACCGTGGAACACGACCGCGTCGCCGGGGGCGAGCTTGAACGATATCAGCGTGGCTTCGTCGGGCGCTTCGACGACCGGCAGCGCCGAGCCCGCATAGCGTAGCGCGTTGTCGGCACCCGCGCGGAACGGGGCGGGGCGGAAATCGCGGCCGGGCAAATGACTGCCGCGCGCATAGCGCACCGCGCCGTTGCCGTCGTCGATCGTATCGAGGGCGAGATAGACCGTGCACGCCATCTCGCCGGAAATCGGCCAATAGGGCCCATCCTGGTGCCACGGCGTTTCGCGTTTCGTGGCCGGCGCCTTGGCGAAAATCTGATCGTAGAAAAGACGCACCTCGGCCGCCCCCATCGCGCGTCCGGCGATTTCGGCGCAGGGCGTTTTGAAGAACAGCGCACGAAAATCGGCGTCGCGCCGGTGCATGAACATGTCGCCGAAGAAGCGCCCGTCCTCGCCCGGCGGCACGAATTCCATCGCGTCGTTGGACGGCACCGTCATCGCGCGGTCGACCGCCGTCCGCATGCGGTCGACCCATGCCGCGGTCAAAGCGCCGGGCACATGCGCCACGCCGTCGCGCGCATAGGCGGCGGCCAGGGCGGTGTTGTCGAAGTCGAAAGACGGCGCCATCGGACGGCGCTTAGCATGCGCCGCGCGCGGCGTCCAAGCGGCGCCAATGGCACGGCGAATCCGTTTTGGACATGCGGATTTTGTGCAACCAATCGCGGCGCTTGCGTGCCGCGCCCGCCTTCATGCAAAGTCGATCCCGCGAGCGGGTCCCGACCGGAATACCGGCGGCGATCCGATAGCGGCGAATGCGGGCGGGGTTTCGATCCCGGCGGGCGCGCCGCGGGAGTGGAGGCGCGATGGAGGTCGGCGTCTTCGCGGTGCTCAAATATAGGCCTCCGACAGGAGGAGAGCCTTTATGACAACGAAGAAAGCTTCCGCTTCGCGTCGCGGCTTCTTGGGCAAATTGGCCTTGGGCGGTGCGGCCGTCGCGACGGGCACGCTGGCGTCGCCGCAGGTGAGCCGCGCGCAAACGACCGTCTTCCGTTTCCAATCGACGTGGCCGCAGCGCGACATCTTCCACGAGATGGCCGGCGACTACGTGAAGCGCGTGAACGAGATGACCGGCAGCCGCTTCCGCCTGGAACTGCTCGCGGCGGGTGCGGTCGTCGGCGCGTTCCAAATGCAGGATGCGGTGCATTCGGGCTCGCTGGACGGCGGCCACGGCGTCGCCGCCTATTGGTACGGCAAGAACAAGGCCTATTCGCTGTTCGGCACGGCGCCGCCCTTCTTCGGCGACGCGAACTCGCTGCTCGCCTGGTATTACTACGGCGGTGGCGAGGGGCTCTATAACGAGTTGCTTTACGATATCACCAAGGTGAACGTCGTCGCCTATCTGACCGGTCCGATGCCGACCCAGCCTTTCGGCTGGTTCCGTCAGCCGATCACCAACCCCGATCAGCTGAAGGGCTTGAAGTACCGGACGGTCGGGCTGGCAGCCGATCTCTATCGCGCGATGGGGGCCGCAGTCACGATCGTCGCGGGCGGCGAAATCGTTCCGGCGCTGGAACGCGGCCTGCTCGACGCGGCGGAGTTCAACAACCCGTCGTCGGATCGCGTGCTCGGTTTCCCCGACGTCGCGAAGAACTACCTTCTGCAGAGCTTCCATCAGAAGGTCGAGTGCTTCGAAGTTCTCTTCAACAAGCAGAAATTCGACGCGCTGCCGGCCGAGATCAAGAACATCCTGCGCTACGCGGCGGAAGCCGCGTCGTCGGATATGCTGTGGAAGGCGCATGAACGCTATCCCAAGGATCTGCAGGCGATCCGGCAGGCCGGCGTTCGCGTGGCGGCGACCCCGCGCGCGATCCAGGAAGCCCAGCTCAAGGCGTGGGATACGGTCATCACGGAACTGTCGTCCGACGCCTATTTCAAAAAGGTGGTCGACAGCCAGCGCGCCTGGTCGCAGCGCGTCACGGGCTTCTTCCTCAACTACGAAGCCTCGGACTCGCTGGCCTACAACCACTTCTTCGCGCGCCGCGGTTAGTTCGACGCGCGATACGCGAAATCCCCGCGCCGGCACGCCGGCGCGGGGACATCGCTTCCGACCGGACGGTTCCCCGTGCAGAAATTCCTTCTGACGATCGACAAGATCAGCAATTTCTTCGGCAAGACCTTCGCCTGGACGATCGTCGCGCTGACCGTCGCCATCGCCTACGAGGTCTTTTCGCGCTACGCGTTCCGCGCGCCGACCACTTGGGCTTTCGACGTCAGCTACATCCTCTACGGCACCTTGTTCATGATGGCCGGCGCCTACGCGATGGCGCGCAACGGCCATGTGCGCGGCGATTTTCTGTACCGGAATTTCGCGCCGCGCCGTCAGGCGGCGCTCGATCTCGCGCTGTGGCTACTGTTCTTCTATCCCGCCATGGCGGCGATGGCCTGGATGGGCTGGCGGTTTTTCCTGCAGAGCTACGCCCAGAACGAGCATTCGTCCTTTTCCCCCGAAGGCCCCGTGATCTGGCCCTTCAAATTCCTCATTCCCTTCGTCGGCGCGTTGATGTCGCTGCAAGGCATCGCCGAAGTCGTGCGCTGCGTGATTTGCCTTCGCGACGGCGAATGGCCGCCGCGCCTGCACGATGTCGAGGAGATGGAGAAGCTGATCCTGGAACGCGCCGAAGCCGAGCGCCAAGGCCAGGCGTGAAAATCTCTCTCGTCAACGAAAGCCGCGTTCCATGAGCGATCCCGCCCTCGGACTCACCATGCTGGTGATGTTCATTTTCGTCATCATGCTGGGCTTTCCCATCGCCTTCAGCCTGATGGCGCTGGGTTTGTTCTTCGGCTACGTGGGCTCGCTGGGCGACAATGTGTTCATCCTGTTCGTCCAGCGCACCTACGCGGTGATGGCGAACGACGTGCTGATATCGGTGCCGTTGTTCGTGTTCATGGGCTATGTGATCGAACGGGCGAATATCCTCGACCGGCTGTTCCGAAGTCTTCAACTCGCTTCCGGCGCCATTCCGGGATCGCTGGCCGTCGCCACGCTGGCGACCTGCGCGCTGTTCGCGACGGCCACGGGCATCGTCGGTGCGGTCGTGACGCTGATGGGTTTGCTCGCGTTCCCCGCGATGCTGCGCGCGGGCTACGACGTGCGCCTGGCGGCGGGCGTCACCTGCGCCGGCGGGTGTTTGGGCATCCTCATTCCGCCGTCGATCATGCTGATTCTCTACGGCGCCACCGCGGGCGTATCGGTCGTGCAGCTTTACGCCGCCGCCTTCATCCCGGGATTGATGCTCGCGGGGCTCTATATCCTCTATGCGATCGGCGTCGGCGTCGTCTATCCCGACCGCGCGCCGCGCTTGCCGCTCGAGGAACGCAACGTTCCCGTCTTGCGGATTCTGGCGGCGTTGGCGACGTCGTTCTTTCCGCTCGCCGCGCTGATCGCGATGGTGCTGGGCGCGATTTTGATGGGGCTCGCCACGCCGTCGGAAGCGGCGGCGATGGGCTCGCTGGGGTCGCTGGTGCTGGCCGCGTGCTATCGCGCGCTGACCTTCGATCGACTGAAGGAATCCGTGCTGCTGACCGCGCGCACCTCGGCGATGGTGTGCTGGCTGTTCGTCGGCTCGTTCATCTTCTCGTCGGTGTTCGGCTATCTCGGCGGCCAGCAAATGATCGAGAATTTCGTCGAAAGCCTGAACCTCAATTCGTTCACGTTCATGCTGCTCGCCCAGGCGATCATCTTCGTGCTGGGCTGGCCGCTCGAATGGACGGAAATCATCGTCATCTTCGTCCCGATTTTCCTGCCGCTTTTGGACAATTTCGGGATTTCGCCGCTGTTCTTCGGCGTGATGATCGCGCTCAATCTTCAGACCAGCTTCCTGTCCCCGCCGGTCGCGATGGCGACCTTCTATCTGAAGGGTGTAGCCCCCCGGCATGTCACGCTCGAGAGCATTTTCGCGGGCGTCATGCCGTTCATCTACATCGTGATTTCCTGCATGGCGCTGGTTTATATTTTTCCCGAGATCGCGCTGTGGCTTCCGGACTATCTTTACGGCAACGAACCGATGACGCCGGAAGCGTTGAACGAATTGGAGGGAGCGCCGCCGCCCGCCGCCGAAGAAATCAAGCCCGAGGGCGATTTCTTCGATGCGCCGGTCGAAGGCGAAAACGACTGAGATGGCCGCGAAGCGCAAAGCGGGCGGGCGACTTGCCCCCGCCGTCGGATACTTGTCGGAAGTCTGGCGCATGGGCCAGACATTGCCCGCACTGCCGGCATCGTGCCGGCCGCGCGATTTGGCCGAAGCCTATCGGCTGCAAAGTCTGGTCGCGGCCGAACTGGGGCTGACGCGGGCGGGCTGGAAGATCGGTTGCACCAGCGAGCCCGCTCGCAAGATCATGAAATCCGACGGTCCCTTTGCGGGGCGCGTGTTTCTGTCGCGCTGCTTCGTCTCGGGCACGTCGTTCGCCGCGGCGCAGTATCGGCTGCGCGGGGTCGAGGGCGAGTTCGCCTTCGTGCTGGGCAAGAACCTGAAGCCGCGCAAAAAGCCGTATAGCCGCGCCGAAGTGCTGGCGGCGATCGAGGATTTGCATCCGGCGATCGAGGTCGTGGACAGCCGCTATACTGATTTCCGCAAAGTGACGTTGCCCGAACTCGTCGCCGACATGGGCTGCAACGGGGCGCTCGTGGTCGGCCTGCCGGTCAAAGGCTGGCGCAAACTCGATCTCGCCAAGACCAAGGTTGCGATGCGCGCGGGCCGCAAGATCGTCGGCAAGGGCACGGGGGCGGCCGTGATGGACGAAGATCCGATCGCGGCGCTTGTTTGGCTCGCCAACAATCCCTGCACGCCCGAAGGATTGCAGGCGGGCGAGATCGTCACGACGGGCACTTGCACGGGCCTGCATATCGCCGCCGCCGGCGACAAAATCGTCGCCGGCTTCGACGGTATCGGCGAGGTGACGCTGAGCTTCGTCTAACCCTTAGATCCCGGCGACGGCGGCGAAGACTTCGTGCCCGCCGTCCCACACCATCTTGACGGCGATGTAGAGGATCAGCACCAGCCCGACATAGGCAATCCAGCGGTGCTTCTCGATCAGCTTGGCGATCGCGGCGGCCGCGATCCCCATCAGCAGGACCGAGACGATCAGCCCGACCGCCAGCACGAACGGGTCGCTACGCGCGGCACCGGCGACGGCCAAAACGTTGTCGAGCGACATCGACACGTCTGCGACCAGGATTTGCCACAAGGCTTCACCCATCGTCTTTTGCGGACCGATATGTTCGACCATCTCGCCGCCGAGCAGGGCCGCACCTTCGGCTTCCTCGGCGTCGTCGGCGGGCGATATTTCGCGATAGAGCTTCCACGCCACCCAGAGCAGCAATACGCCGCCGGCGAGCAGCAAGCCGACCACTTGCAGGAGCTGCGAGGCGAGCAGCGCGAACGCGACGCGCAAAACGGTGGCGGCGACGATGCCGAACCACAACGCTTTCTGGCGCTGTTCCTTGGGCAAGCCCGACGCGGCCATACCCACGACAACCGCGTTGTCCCCCGACAACACGAAATTCACCATGATGACGGTCCCGAGCATCGTCCATTGCGCGATGCTCAGACCCAAAAGCAGATTATCGGCATCCATTATTTCGACTCCCCCTCGTGAAATCGAAATTAGCGGGGTGGCCGAAAATAACCAAGCCCGACGCGGGTAATGCAGACCCGCGCCGGGCTTGGGGACTTCTTCGGGCTGGCTTCGGGATTACGCCATGCCGGCCAGCGTCAGCAATTCGGGCGCGCCGTCCCACATCATCTTCAGCGCGACGTAGAGGATCAGCAGCAGGCCGACATAGGCGATCCAGTGATGCTTCTGCAGCAGGCGCGCGATATAGACCGCGGCGATACCCATCAGGACGACCGACACGCCCAGGCCGAAGATCAGGATCAGCGGGTATTCGCGCGACGCGCCCGCGACCGCGAGAACGTTGTCGAGCGACATCGAGACGTCGGCGACGATGATTTGCACGACCGCGGCGCGGAACGTCTTGCGCTCGGCGGTCGGCGCTTCTTGACCTTCGAGGGCGGCTTCGCCTTCCTCCCGGTCGTGGGTTTCCTGTTCGCGGATTTCGCGCCACAGCTTCCACGACACCCACAACAGCAGCACGCCGCCCGCGAATAGCAGACCGACGATTTCGAGGAGCTGCACCGTCACACTGGCGAAGGCGATGCGCAGCACGGTCGCGGCGATGATGCCGACCATGACGACTTTGTTGCGCTGTTCGGCCGGCAGACCGGATGCGGCCATGCCGATCACGACCGCGTTGTCGCCGGCCAGCACCAGGTCGATCATGATGACCTGCCAGAGCGCAAATGCCGCGTCCCAAGTGTAGTAAATCGAGAGATCGGCGAACATTTTTCCTCCGGCGGCGCTGTAGAAGGGACGAAAACAACGCGACATAGCATGCAAAGCCCAAGCGGTAGAAGGAAAACCGCCCGGGACTTGAACAGTTTTGCGGACTCGCCCAACTGCTTGGCGCTATGGCGAAATTCGACGATCCTGAGGCGGGCGTTCGGACCGGCGAAACGGTCCCGCCGCATTTGGTGGCGGCGGTGGACCGGCTGGCGCGGTTCGCGCGGGTGATGGATACGGCAATCCGGATCCCCGGCACGCGCCGCTATATCGGTCTCGACGCCGCGATCGGACTGGTGCCCATCGCGGGCGACGCTATCACCGCCGCGGCCGCAACCTGGATCGTGGTCGAATCCGCGCGGTTGGGCGTGCCCAAGCGCAAACTCGCGCGCATGGTGGCCAATGTCCTGATCGATGCCGGGGTCGGGATCGTGCCGGTCGCCGGCGACCTTTTCGACTTCTACTTCAAGGCCAATTCGCGGAATCTGGAAATTCTGCGCGATCACCTGCGCGCGGGTTAAACTCCCGCCCATGCGCCGGACCCTGCTGCTGGCGGTGCCGGCGCTAATTCTCGCCGCCATCGCGATTTTCTTTCTGTCGCGTCCCGATCCGGTGATGCGCGCGGCCGAATTCGCGGCCGGTTTGCGCCGCGATACCGGGCTGGAAGCGCGGGTCGTCGGCAAGCCCGAACTGCGCGGCTGGTTCGACGTTGCCCTGCACGTGCCGCGGGTCGAGATCGCCGCCATCGGCGCGCTCGACGATTTGGTGCTGGCGGCCGACGGGACGGGAACGGCGCGCGGCGTGTTATGGGGGCATGCGGGCGCGCTGACCTTGTCGCCCGCGGGCGCACGCTTCGCCGCCCCCGATTTCAAGATCGATTTTCAGCGCGACACCAAGCGCCTGTCGATCGCCGCGTCCGCGGCCGGTCTGCCGTTGATACTGGAAGGCCGCGCGGCAATGGGCGGACTCGCCGATCTGACCGCCGCGTGGGCCGGAATCAAGGGAACGGGCGGCATCGACCCGACCGGCGGCATTTCGCTGGGCGGCGAGAATTGGCATCTCGACGGGCGCATCGGCTTAGATCGCGTATTCCAGGGCCGGGCGCATATCGTCGATGCGGCATTGGGCGCATTCGACGCCGATTTGCGTATCGACGGCGAAAGCTTCGATGTGCCCGATCTGCGTTTCAAGGAAGGCGGGGGCACGCTCGCGCGCCAGAACGGGCGCTGGGCGCTGGATCTGCGCTTCGGCGAGGTCGAACTCGCCAAGCTCACGGATCTGCTGCTGCGCGGCGGCGAAGCGCTGGCGGGCGATTTGGATCTGCGCGCGCGCGTGGGCCGCGCCACATGGAATTCGGGCGCCGCGCAAGGCGGCATCCTGACGGCGGGGCGCGAGAACGGCGTTTGGACGATCGACGAACTGGCCGTGCGCGACGTGGGCGGTGCGGCCTTGCGCGTGCAAGACGGCATCGTCGATCTGCGCAGCCCCGACGCGCAACGTTTCTTCGAGGCTTTGGGCGTGCCGATCGCGCGCCATTTGGGCGAACTCGGCTTGCGCGGCCGCGTCGATCCGGCGGCGATGCGCGTGGCGCCGCTCGAACTCGCCCTCGCCGGGCAGCGCGTGTCGGGTTCGATCGTCTGGCGCGACGGGCGTCTGGTCGCCGAATTGGCGGGCGAGCGGGTCGATCTCGATCCGTTTTTCCTGCGTGCGTTGCCGCGCCCCGTACAGCGCGGCCCGCTGCTGACGCGCAGCCAGCAGGCTCAGGCGGCGCGCGCGGCGCAAGCGCCGGCCCCCGGTCCCGGCGGGTGGAGCCGCGCGCCCTTGGCTTTCGATCTCGCGGGGGCCGTTCCGCTCGATCTTTCGCTGCGCGCGCGCGAGTTGATCGTGGGCGGCGCCTCGTTGGGCGATGCGCAAGTGCAGGCCGGTTTCGGCGAAGACGGGATCGACGTGCGTCGCTTGGCGGGCTCGCTCTGGCGCGGCCGGTTCGAGGCCAAAGGCAAGCTCGCGGGCAGCGACAATCCCGGCTTCGCCGCCGAATTCGCGGTGACGGAATTCGAACTCGGCGAAATGCTGACCGCGTCGGGGCTCGTGCCCGTTTTGCGCGGCCCCGCCAAATTGTCGGGGCGCGTCGAATCGCAAGGCGGCACTTTCTCGATCTGGGCGGGCAATCTCAAAGGCGATGCGGCGCTATCGGCGCCCGGCGCGATTATCGACGGCCTCGATCTTGGCGCCATCGCGCGCCGCTATGCTGCCCCCGGCAATCCGCCCGACATCGCCGAACTCGCGAGATTGGCGGGACGCGGCGGGCGCAGCGTGCTCGACGAATTCGACGCGCGTTTGCGCATCGCGCTTGGCCATGCGCGGGTCGAGCGCTGGCGTGCCGCCGGGGCGGGGGCGACGATCGATGGTTCGGGGCAAATCGATATCGGCGCTTGGGCGCTGGACCTCGCCGCCGAATTCGCCTTCGCCGGCAAGAAATCCTGGCGCTTCGCGGCCCAAGGCCCGTTCGCCAATCCGCGCCTCAATTTTCAACCGCCCGCGCAGGCCGCTAGTTCTGGCGGCGCGGCGCCGCCGGCGGGTTCGGCCGCGCGGTCGCGGCCGGCGGAGCGTCCGGCGTCTCGATAACCGTGCGCGCGCGGCCGCCCGCCAGCGCCGTCTCCACCCGGTTCAACGCTTCCTGCGCGCGTTCGTGACCCGTGCGCGCCGCGCGCGCGTACCATTGACGGGCTTCCAGCAGATCGGCGGGGACGCCGTTGCCGGTCTCCCACACCACGCCCAATTGGTATTGCGCTTCGTCGAAGCCTTGGGCGGCGGCGGCTTCGTACCAGCGGCG
Organism: Tagaea sp. CACIAM 22H2; assembly: GCA_014444615.1. GTDB lineage: Bacteria > Pseudomonadota > Alphaproteobacteria > CACIAM-22H2 > CACIAM-22H2 > Tagaea. Next base: position 16,472 of record PVXE01000049.1, read on the forward strand.
CGCTTGCACCAAATCGCGCGGCACGCCTTCGCCGCGCCGGTACATCTGGCCCAGATTGAATTGCGCTTCGCGGTCGCCCATGCGCGCCAGGCCCCAGAAGCGGAACCAAGCGCTTTCGTAATCGCGCGATTGGAACGCTGCGACACCTTGTTCGAATTCGGCTTCGCGATCGAAGGCGCGGGACGGCGAAAAGGCGCTCGCGGCGATGAACGCCGCGAGCGCGATAGCCTTCAGAGCGGTTTTTGCGGAGAGTTCGCCGTCGCCGCGGCCGCGACAACCGGCGCGATCGCCGGCAGCGTGCCGGTCAGCGCCTGCAGCACATAGACGCGCAAGGCGCTGGACAGGTTTCCCGCCTGGTCGCGCGCCGCGCGCATCTTGTCGATCTCGGTCACGAGATCGTTGATCGAAGCGTTGCGCTTGCGCGCGATGTCTTTGAGCGCGGTCCAAAATTCCGGCTCCAACGAGATGCTCGTCCGGTGTCCGGCGATGACGACCGAGCGTTTGCGAATCGATCCGGCCATTTTCTACTCCCCCGATTGTTTTTTGTCCCGCGGGCTCAGCATATCGATCGGCTGAACCCAGCGGTCGAAATCCGCTTCCGTAACAAGACCCAAACCGACGGCGGCTTCCTTGAGCGTCAGATTATGGGCATGGGCGTGTTTGGCGATTTTTGCGGCGTTATCGTAGCCGATATGCGGGTTTAGCGCCGTCACCAGCATCAGCGAGCGCTCGAGATGGTGTGCGACTGTCGCAGGGATCGGCGCCATGCCCGCGATGCAGTTCTCGGCGAAAGATGCCGCAGCGTCGCCCAGCAGCCGGATCGACTGCAACACGTTATAGGCGATCACCGGCTTGAAGACGTTGAGCTGCAAATGGCCGCTGGCGCCCGAAATCGTGACGGCGACGTGATTGCCCATCACTTGCGCGCAAACCATCGTCAGCGCCTCGGCCTGGGTCGGATTGACCTTGCCGGGCATGATCGAGGAGCCGGGCTCGTTTTCCGGCAAAGCCAGCTCGCCCAGCCCCGAGCGCGGGCCCGAGGCAAGCAGGCGCACATCGTTGGCGATCTTGAACAACCCGGCGGCCAAGGTATTGAGCGCGCCCGAGCATTCGACCATCGCGTCGTGGGCGGCGATCGCTTCGAACTTGTCCTCGGCCGGCATGAAGGGAAGGTTGGTCAGCCGGGCCAATTCCTGCGCGAAACGCGCGGGAAATTGCTTATGCGCGTTGAGGCCGGTGCCCACCGCCGTGCCGCCTTGGGCGACGCGATAAAGCCGCGGCATCGTCTGCTCGATGCGCGCGATCCCCAACTCGACCTGCCGCGCCCAAGCGCCGATTTCCTGCCCCATCGTCATGGGCACGGCATCCTGCAAATGCGTGCGGCCGATCTTGATCAGCCCGGCCGTTTCGGTGGCCTTGGCCAGCAGCACTTCGTGCAGGCGCTGGAGCGCCGGCAGCAGATGGTCGTGAATCTCCGCCACGACCGCGATGTGCATCGCGGTGGGGAAGGAGTCGTTGGACGATTGCCCGCGATTGACGTGATCGTTGGGGTGGACCGGCTTTTTTTCGCCCAGCTTATGGCCGAGCAGCTCATTGGCCCGATTCGCCACGACTTCGTTGGCGTTCATATTGGTCTGGGTGCCCGATCCGGTCTGCCAGACGACCAGCGGGAAATGGTCGGACAGCGCACCCGCGATCACCTCGTCGCAGGCCTTCAGGAGCATCGGTCCGAGTTCGGCCGGCAATTCGCCCAAGGCGAGATTGGCAAGGGCGGCGGCTTTTTTTTTGGGCGCCAAAAGCGCGGATGAGCGGTTCGGGGATGCGCTCGTCGCCGATTCGGAACAGCTCGACGCTGCGCTGCGTCTGCGCGCCCCAATACCGGTCGGCGGCCACCTCGATAGGGCCGAAACTGTCGCGTTCGATCCGCGTCGCGGCTCGGTCCGCCATGACGGTCTCGATCTCCCCCAAATCCGGTTCGTGCCGGGCGGTCAGATTGATATGTCAGTTAACCGCCCGCGATTTAGGCACGCGCGGAGCGGGTTATTCAATAGGTATTCGTATGACAATAAGGCATGGCGCCCCCCTATCCCCCGGTAGGTGCGGCGGGGCTTGTCATGGGGCCCCGCCAAACGTATGAGATACCCTAAGTTTTACTGCCGCCCTCCGTGATTCGGTCCGATGCCCGAAAAGATCGATTTCAGCAAAATCCGCTTTCTGATCTGCGACCCGAATGCGCTGTCGCTGACCATGCTGGGCGATATCCTGTCCATGCTGGGGGCGAATTACGTCCGCCGGGTCAACGATTTCGAGAAGGCGATGGGGGTCCTCAAAGAGGGCAATATCGACATCGTCATCACCGAATACGACCTGCCCACCGAAGGCGGGAACAAGCTGTGCGACTACATTCGCAACGACCCCGCGTCGCGCGATCGCCTGATGCCGATCATCATGTTGACCGCGCGCTCGGAGGAACAATACGTCATCGAGGCGCGCGACCACGGGGTGAACGAGTTCGTCGCCAAACCCTATACGGTCGATTCGCTATATAAACGTCTGTCGTCGGTGATCGCCTATCCGCGGCCGTTCATTTCCGCGCCCGGTTATTTCGGGCCCGACCGGCGGCGCAAGCAGATGCCGTTCAACGGCAAGGAACGGCGCGGGGTCGATCCCAACGCCAAGCCGAGCTAAGCTTCGGTCCCCGTCGAGGAGAATCCGCGCGTGGCCAAACCTAAAGTCCAAATCATCCAGCCGTCGCTGGACCTGCGCAAACGTGCGGTCAATTTCAAGACCGGCTTCGGCGTCATCCTCACGCCCGAGGAGACGGTGAAGCTGCAGGCGGTGGTCGAAAAATCGTCCGACGGCTTCGTGCGGCAGATCGCGGCGAAGCTGAAGCAGCTGCGCGAGGCGCTGGGCGCACTGGACGATGGCGAGGCGCCGCACGCCGGCTTGATCGAACGCGTTGCGTCCGATGCGCTGGAGATCAAAGGACTCGGCGGCACGTTCAAATTTCCGCTGCTGACGCAAATCGCGAAGTCGCTGCACGACTACGCCGGACAGATCAAGGAAGCGAATGTGTGGCACGGCGTGATCTTCGCCCATCACATCGACGCGCTTTACGTCGTGCTCGCCCAGCGCATCACCGGACTCGGCGGCAAGGTCGAAGCCGAGTTGCTCAAAGCGCTGCGTCAGGCCTCGACCAAGTACAAGTAAGCGCCCGCGCGGGCGATGCGCGCGCGCAACACGCTGCACCCGACTTCGTGAAATTTTCCCCGCGGCCGCGATTTTCACTTGCGCGCCCGCGCGTTTGTGTTATTTGCGCTTTTACGACGCACGCACGTGCCCCAGGCCCACGAGGCAAGCGCTAAGAGGCAGGGCGGGAAGTTCGCGAAGAACCTCCACGTCTCTCGGTCCCAAGCGCTCGAGGTCAAGCAACGACAAGCGTCCTTTTCGGTACAAGCCGGTCGCCAGTGGGCCGGTGTCCTTAAGGGGTGTTGACGATGGTTGCGGCCAAGTACGGGGCTCTGCCCCATCCGCTTACGCAAGGGTGACCGCCGCTGGGCGGCGACGCGGGCTTTCCGGTCCGTTTCGTCCGCCCCGCCGGGACCGCCGGGAAACGGCCCTTCGGGGCCGAGGCGGGCCGGAACAGCAGGGTCTCTTGCGGAAGACGGATGCGATCGGAGCATCGACTTCCCGACAAGCAGCAGAGTGGAACAGCCGCGATGGCCGATGCGCCCCCGGAGGGGAACGACGCATCGCCCGCGGGTAAGGCGCCTCACTGGGCGTCCGTGGAGCGATACGCGTCGATGACCGAGTACAAGCAGCATGCGAAGTTTGGTGGCCGTCTGGTGATGGTGGGCTTCGGCTCCATCGGCCAGGGCGTGCTGCCGCTCATCCTGCGCCATATAGATATGCCCAAGGACCGCATCGTCATCGTGACGGCGGAGCCGCGCGGCCACGAGGAAGCGGCCGAGTACGGAATCGAGTTCGTCCAGACCGCGCTGACGCGCGACAATTACCGGGCTGAGCTGACCAAGCGCCTGGGCAAGGGCGACTTCCTGCTGAATCTGTCGGTCGACGTCTCGTCGGTCGCGCTGATCGAACTCGCGCACGAGCTGGGCGCCTTCTATCTCGACACCTGCATCGAGCCCTGGGCCGGCGGCTACACCGATCCGGCGCTCACGCCCTCGCAACGTTCGAACTACGCGCTGCGCGAATCGGCGCGCGCGTTGCGCGGCAAATTCGCCGGCGGCCCGACCGCCGTGCTGACCCACGGCGCCAATCCGGGGCTGGTGTCGCATTTCGTCAAGGAAGCGCTGCTCAAGATCGCCGCCGACACTGGCCGCAAGGCCGCGATCCCGGCGAACCGCGACGGCTGGGCGGCGCTCGCCCGCGATCTGGGGGTCAAGACGATCCATGTCGCCGAGCGCGATACCCAGGTCGCCCTGCAAGCCAAGCGTCCGGGCGAGTTCGTCAACACCTGGTCGATCGACGGCTTCGTCGGCGAAGGCTGCCAGCCCGCCGAACTGGGCTGGGGCAGCCACGAGAAGCGTTTGCCCGCGGATGGCCGCCGCCACGATTTCGGCTGCGACGCGGCGATCTATCTGATGCGCCCCGGTGCATCGACGCGCGTGCGCACCTGGACGCCGAACGAAGGCCCGTTCCACGGTTTCCTGATCACGCATAACGAAGCGATTTCGATCGCCGACTACTACACGGTCGCGGAAAACGGCAAGCCGGTTTACCGGCCGACCGTCCATTACGCCTATCATCCCTGCGACGACGCGGTGCTGTCGGTGCACGAGATCGCCGGCAAGAACTGGCGCATGCAGCCTTCCAAGCGCCTGATGATGGACGAGATCGTCAAGGGCGTGGACGAGCTGGGCGTGCTGCTGATGGGCCACGAAAAGGGCGCTTTGTGGTACGGCTCGCATCTGTCGATCGACGAGGCGCGCAAGCTGGCACCCCACAACAACGCAACGTCGCTTCAGGTCACGGCGGCCGTCCTGGCCGGCATGATCTGGGCGCTCGAGAACCCGGCGGCGGGCGTGGTCGAAGCCGACGAAATCGATCATGTGCGCTGCATGGAGATCTGCCGCCCCTATTTGGGCGAGGTCTCCGGGACCTACACCGACTGGACGCCGCTGCAGGATCGCGAAAAGCTGTTCCCCGAACAGATCGATCGCGAATGCCCGTGGCAATTCGAAAACTTTCGCGTCGCCTGACGCGTTTCCTGGGAAAGAAAAGGGTACTGGGAAATGACCACCAAGAAGATCCAACGCTTCCTCGCCGAGCGACGCGCGACGCCGTATCTGGTCGTCGACCTCGATCTGGTCGCGGATAACTACCGCAAGCTGAAGGAAGCCGTGCCTCAGGCGGGGATCTACTACGCCGTGAAGGCCAATCCAGCGCCGGAAATCCTGGCGCTGCTGGCCAAGCTCGGCTCGGCGTTCGACACCGCCTCGGTCAACGAGATCGATATGGCCCTCAAGGCCGGTGTGGACGGCAAGCGCATCTCGTTCGGCAACACGATCAAGAAGCAGAGCGACATCGCCGCAGCGCATGCGCGCGGCGTGACGCTGTTCGCCTTCGACTCGGAAGCCGAGCTCGACAAGATCGCCAAGGCCGCGCCGGGTGCCAAAGTGTTTTGCCGCATCCTGACCTCGGGCGAAGGCGCCGATTGGCCGTTGTCGCGCAAATTCGGCTGCGACGTCGAAATGGCGCGCGACCTGTTGATCGCCGCGGCCAAGCGCGGCGTGGTGCCGCACGGTGTGTCGTTCCATGTCGGCTCGCAGATGAAGAACGTCGACGCGTGGGATTCGGCCGTGGCGCAAGCCGCGTGGATCTTCCGCGAATGCGAGGCGGCGGGCGTCACGCTCAACATGCTCAATATGGGCGGCGGCTTCCCGACCAAGTACCGCAAGGACATCCCGCTCATGGGTTCCTATGGTGCGGCGATCCATGCCGCGCTGGGCAAGCATTTCGGCAACCGCATCCCGCCGGAAATCATCGTCGAGCCCGGCCGCCAGATGGTCGGCAATGCCGGCGTGATCGACACGGAAGTCGTGCTGGTCAGCCGCAAGTCGGCCAAGGATGCGCGCCGCTGGGTCTATCTCGACATCGGCAAGTTCGGCGGGCTCGCCGAAACGATGGACGAGGCGATCCAGTACCCGATCGTCTCGGCCAAGAAGGGGCCGGGTGCCCGCGTCGTCATCGCCGGCCCGACCTGCGATTCGGCCGACGTGATGTACGAGAAGGCGGATTACCGTCTGCCGCTCGACCTCGAAGCGGGCGACCGTTTGGAGATCCGTGCGACCGGCGCCTACACGACGACCTATGCCGCCGTCGCGTTCAACGGCTTCGAACCGATCAAGACCTACTGCATCTGAACGCTTTATAGCCGCTGCGTTCGGCCAGACGCTCGACACGGGTGAACACCGTGTCGAGCGTTTTTTCGTAGGGCAGATGCGCGTTGGCGACGGCGTAGAAAGCCCCGCCCGGTTTCAGCGCGTCGGCGGCGGCGCGTGCGAAAGCGGCGGCGAGGGCGCGATTTTCGCCGCGCGCATCGTGGAACGGAAGGTTGGAAACGATCGAGTCATAGCCCTTGTGCGGCAGGCCTTTGGTCACGTCGTGCCACTGCGCGGCGACGCCCGGCAGATTGGCGCGCAAGCACGCGATCGCCACGGCATCGGCCTCGTAGGCGTCGAGCGTGGTGCCGGGATTGCGCGCCAGGACCGCGCGGGCAAGTGCCCCCCAGCCGGCCCCGAGATCGGCGATATGTCCCGTCAGCGGCGGCAAGGTTTCCAGCAGCAAAGTCGTGCCCGGATCGATCCGATCCCAGGCGAAAACGCCCGGCGCGCTGAAGGCGCCGATCGCGGGCACTTCGCGCGGAGCGTCGAGATCGACGAATCGCGCGATATCGAGCGTCGCGGGGCGCACGGCCACGACCAGCCGGCATTTGTGCTTGGACGTGGATTTGCCCGGCGCGCCCATTTCGGCCAGATCGTCGGCGAGCCGGGCCCCGCCCATCGCATTGGGTCCGCATACCGCCAGCATGCCGCCGGGTTTAAGGGCGGCGAGGGCGCGCGCGAGCGTTCCCAGATGGCGCTGGCGCTGGCGCTGCAATCGCACGAAAGCGGCATCGTAGGGGCCGTTCGCGGCCTCCACCAGCTTGGCGCCCGCTTGGGCCAGCGCGTCGCAATCCGGCTTCCAGTCCTGCCGGCAATCGAGATGCGGTCCCCACGCGGCGAGGGCGGGATGCGGGCCGGCATTGGCGAACAGCGCGCGCGCGCCTTCGCGCGGTTTGATCGCCGCCAGCAGCAAGTCCAGATCGTCGCCGTTCTCGCGCATTGTCCCGTGTCCGATTTCCCGTCACATTACTCGAACATGGCCACGATCCAACAATTCGGCGTCGATATCGTCCCGGTCGAAGACCGCTTGTTGCTGAAAATGAACGCGGCGGGCGCGGCGACGATGCGCTTCTGGCTCACGCGGCGCTTTCTGGCGCTGTTTTGGAAGGGGCTGACGGAGGAACTGCGCAAAACGGTGGCGGAGGCGAAATCGGTCGCCGCGCGCGATTTCCTGCTGGATATGGCCGAAACCCGCCTGACCGCGAAGGCCGATTTCGCGACGGCGTTCGAAGATCGCGCCGCCGTGCGCCCGCCGCGCCAAGCGGTGGCCGCTGCACCCACGGCGCCGGCGGCGGCCGCCGCCCCGCCGCCGCCCGCTGCAGCTTCCGCCGCCAGTACATTGCCGCCGCCGCGCTTGCTGTGGGGATTCAACATCAAGCGTCAGGCGGATGCGCGCACGGCGATCGTGCTGATCGCGACCGACAACGCGCGGATCGACATCGCTTTGGCCGATGACGGCCTGTTCGGCCTGATGCGGATTTTGCGCGACGCGGCCGCGAAGGCCGAATGGGAATTGCCGCTCGCCTGGGGTGCCGGCATGCCCGGGGCCGTGGCGCACGGCGAAACCCGGCATCTCAACTAGATTCGCGCCATTTCTGCCAACCTGTCGCCCGCAATTCGCAAGCCGGGCAAGCGCCGCAGCCATAGCCCCAGTCGTGACGTTTGGCGCGATCGCCCGCATAGCAGGAATGGGTGCGCTCGACGACCAAATCGACCAGCCTGTCGCCGCCGAGTTGCTTGGTCATCTCCCAAGTCGCGGCCTTGTCGATCCACATCAGCGGCGTTTCGATCACCAGCCGCTTGTCGAGGCCGAGCGACAACGCGACCTGCAACGCCTTCATCGTGTCGTCGCGGCAATCGGGATAGCCCGAATAATCCGTCTCGCACATGCCGCCGACCAGGCGCTTCAGACCGCGCCGATAGGCGATCGCCGCCGCGAAGGTGAAGAACAGCAGATTGCGCCCCGGCACGAAGCTGTTGGGCAGGCCGCCGCGTTCGTATTCGAACGCCGTCTCGCGCGTCAGCGAGGTCTGCGAAATCGCGCCCAGCGCCGCCAGATCGACCATGTGATCTTCGCCCAGCTTGGCGCCCCAGTCGGGAAACGACACGCGGATCGACGACAACACGTCGCGCCGGCAGTCGAGCTCCACGCGGTGCCGCTGGCCATAGTCGAAACCGACGGTTTCAACGCGTGTATAGCGGTTTAGCGCCCAGGCGAGACAGGTGGTCGAGTCCTGTCCGCCCGAAAACAGAACGAGTGCCGAATCAGACATGTGAAATCCTGTGCATCGTTTCGCGATCCTAACGCTTTCTTAACAAGCCCGGCGGAACCATCGGTGGTTCTTTGGAGAATCGCTTTTGGACCCGATGGCGGAAATCGACGGCTTGCATGCGCCCGACGCGCTCGACGAGCGGGGCCGGCGGCTTTTCGAGTATTGGGCCGGAAAGCGCGGTCCACGCAAGATGCCCGCACGCGCCGATATCGAGCCCGCCGATATTCCGGGGCATCTGCCCGATCTCGGTCTGGTCGACGTCGTGCCGGTCGAGCCGTTCTTCCGCTATCGCCTGCTCGGCACGCGTCAGGTTGCCGCGCGCGGTTGCGATCCGACCGGGCGGCCGGTGGTCGACGGCTATCTCGGCCGGGATATCGTCGGCATGCGCGAACAGGTTCTATCGAACTACCGCCGCGTGCTCGACGCCGGACGGCCGCTGTTCCGCGACACGTCGGTCCACGGGCAGGACAATCGCGGCGACATGCTGTGGGGCGGGCGCTATGTCGCGCGCTATACGCTGTTCCTGCCGCTGGCGGCCGACGGCACGAACACCGATATCATTATGTTCTTCACCAATTTCGAGAATTGCTGATCCGTTTTCCCGCCGCTTACGACGGCGGGATGAAGACCTGCGCGATCTCCTTGAACACCGGCAAAGCCTCGCAATGCGCCGAATGCGCGGCAAGGGCGGGCAGGCGGTCGAACGGGATCAAGCCCGGATGCGCATCGCGCGCGTGGCGCAGCGCGCAGGCAACCGCAATATCCGCGTGCCCGATCGAATCGCCGAACCAGTAGGGCGTCGCCCGCGCCGCGCGATCCGCTTCCAGCGCGTTCAACGCGCCGCCGATCTGGTCGCGCCAGCGCGTATCGATCGTCGTCGACGCCTTGTCGTGCAGGACTTTTTCGTAGAACAGGCTGACCGCCTTGTCGGCGAAGCCGGTGGCCAGGGCCGCCACCTTGATCGCACGATGGCGATCGGGTTCGGCGACCGGGTACATGCGCTTCTCGACCGGCATTCGCGAATCCAAATAATCGAGGATCGCGTGGCTTTCGATCAGCACGTCGCCGTCGGGCAGCACGAGCGTGGGCACGCGCAGCAGCGGGTTGAAGGCGCGGATCTTGTCGGCCTCGCCGAAGGTCGACCATGGGCGATGCTCGAACGGCAACCCGTAGAGCTTCAGCGCGATGCCGACCCGGCGCACGAAGGGCGAGTCGAATTGACCGATCAGGATCATCGCCGTCAGCCGCTCCACTTGGCGAAGAAGTCGTTGCCCTTGTCGTCGACGACCAGGAAGGCGGGGAAATCGACCACGTCGATCTTCCAGATCGCTTCCATCCCCAGATCGGGATAGGCGATGCACTCGACTTTCTTGATGCAATGCTCGGCCAGCAAGGCGCCTTCGCCGCCGATCGAGCAGAGATAGAAGCCGCCATGCTTCTTGCAGGATTCGGTCACGGCCTTGGACCGGTTGCCCTTGGCGAGCATGACGTAGCTGCCGCCCGCCGCCTGGAATTGCTCGACGAAGCTGTCCATGCGGCCCGCCGTCGTCGGTCCGAACGAACCCGAGGCGTAGCCCTGCGGCGTTTTGGCCGGACCCGCGTAATAGACGACGTGGTTCTTGAAATAGTCGGGCAGCGGATTGCCCTTCTCGAGTTCGGCACGCAAACGGGCATGCGCCAGATCGCGCGCCACGATGATCGTGCCGGTCAGATTGACGCGCGTGGTGATCGACAGGCGCGACAGCGTTTCGCGGATATCCTTCATCGGCCGGTTCAGATCGATCTGCACCGGTGCGCCCGCGAGTTTCGAGACGTCCACATCCGGCAGGAAGCGCGCGGGGTCCTGCTCAAGCTGCTCAAGGAACACGCCGTCCTTTGTGATTCGGCCCAGCGCCTGACGATCGGCCGAGCACGACACGCCGATCGAAATCGGCAAGCTGGCGCCATGACGCGGCAACCGCACGACGCGCACATCGTGGCAGAAATACTTGCCGCCGAACTGCGCGCCGATGCCGTTCATCTGCGTCAGCTTATGGACCTTTTCTTCCATGCCGCGATCGCGGAAGGCCTGGCCGTGCTTGTTGCCCGCTTCCGGCAAGCCGTCGAGATAGCGGCAAGTCGCGAGCTTCAAGGTTTTGAGGTTCTGCTCGGCCGACGTGCCGCCAATGACGATGCCAAGATGGTAGGGCGGGCAAGCGGCAGTGCCGAGCGTCTTGATCTTGGCGTCGAGGAAATCGAGCATGCCCTTCTCGGTCAGGCGCGACGGCGTTTCCTGAAACAGGAATGTCTTGTTGGCCGACCCGCCGCCCTTGGCGACGAACAGGAATTCGTATTCGTCGCCTTCGGTGGCGTAGAGGTCGATCTGGGCGGGCAGATTGTCGCCGGTGTTCGTTTCTTCGAACATGCCCAGCGGTGCGACCATCGAATAGCGCAGATTGCGCTCGGCGTAGGACTGCCACACGCCCTTGGCGAGGGCTTCGGCGTCGTCGCCGCCGGTCCACACGTTCTGGCCCTTCTTGCCCATGACGATGGCGTTGCCGGTGTCCTGGCACATCGGCAGCACGCCGCCTGCGGCGATATTGGCGTTTTTCAGCAGATCGGCCGCCACGAACTTGTCGTTGGCGGAGGCTTCCGCGTCGTCGAGGATGGCGCGCAATTGGCCCAGATGGCCGGGGCGCAGCAGATGCGCGATGTCGATATAGGCTTGCCGGGCCAGCAGAGTGAGGGCCGCCGGATCGACCTTCAGAATATCGCGGCCCTCGAACTTGGCTTTCGAGACGGGGCCGTCCGCCAATTTGCGCATCGGCACATCGTCATGCGCCACGTCGATCATTTCGCGATATTCGAATCCGGGCATTCTGTCGGCTCCTCGAGCTGAAGGACGCCGCACTCTACCCAAACGCCTCCCCCCGCGCAAAGCGGGGGGAGGAGCGCCGGTTTACATCGCGCGGACGGTCGCCACGAAGGCGTCGACGCGCCCGGACAGATCGCTCGTCTGGCCGGAAAGGTTTTCGGCCAGCGTCTGCATCGACACCAGCGATTCGCTGGTGCTGGCCGCCGATTGGCTGACGCCGGTGATGTTGGACGACACCTCGCGCGTCGCGGCCGATTGCTCCTCGACCGCGCCCGAGATGGAGGTGCTGATGCCGTTCACGCGGCCGATGATTTCGCCGATCTCGCGGATCGCGTCCGCCGTCGTGCGGCTCGCGTTCTGGATGTCGGCGATCTGCGCGGCGATTTCCTCGGTCGCTTTGGACGTCTGGTTGGCGAGCGATTTGACTTCCGACGCGACGACCGCGAAGCCTTTGCCCGCGTCGCCGGCGCGCGCGGCTTCGATCGTCGCGTTGAGCGCGAGCAGATTGGTCTGCCCCGCGATGTCGGTGATCAGCTTCGTGACGCTGCCGATTTTCTCGGCCGCCGCGACGAGCGTGGCGACCATCGACTCCGACTGCTTGGCGCGATCGACGGCGGCGCCGACGATCGTGGTCGAGTCGGAAAGCTGGCGCGCGATCTCGCTGCTGGACGCCGAAAGCTCCTCGGTCGCCGCCGACACGGTCGAGGCTTGCGAGTTGGTCTCTTCGGCCGCCGACGCCAGGCTTTGCGTCGTGACGCGCAGATCGCCCGATGCGGTGGCGAGCGTTTGGACAAGCGATTTGACGTTTTTCTCGAAATCGTCGGCCAGCGCGCGGGTCTGCGCCTTGCGCGGCGACAGATCGGTCGCGAACTTCACGACCTTGATCGGGCGGCCCTTGGTGTCGATGATCGGGTTATAGGACGCTTCGATCCAAACCTCGCGCCCGCCCTTGCCCAGGCGCTTGTATTGCGCGGCCTGGAATTCGCCGCGGCGCAGCTTGGTCCAAAATTCCTTGTATTCCGCGCTTGCCGCGTAGGCGGGCTCGACGAACATCGAATGGTGCTTGCCGCGGATTTCCTCCAGCGCGTAGCCCAGCGTCTTCAGGAAATTCTCGTTCGCCGTGATGATCTTGCCGTCGAGATCGAATTCGATCACGGCCTGCGAGCGCTGCAATGCGTCGATCTGGCCCGCTTGCTCGATCGCCGCCATCTTCGTCGCGGTGATGTCAGTCGCGAATTTGACGACCTTCACGGGCTTGCCCGATCCGTTCAGAATCGGATTGTAGGACGCTTCGATCCAAACCTCGCGCCCGCCCTTGGCCAGTCGCAGATATTGCGCGCTTTGGAACTCGCCGCGGTTGAGCCGCGCCCAGAAATCCTTGTATTCGGCGCTCGCGGCGTAGGCGGGCTCGACGAACATCGAATGATGCTTGCCGCGAACCTCCGCCAGCGTGTAGCCCAGCGCGTTCAGAAAATTCTCGTTCGCCGTGACGATCGTGCCGTCCAGCGCGAACTCGATGATCGCTTGCGACTTATCGAGCGCCGCCAAGATTGATTTCGCGTTGGACGCCTGTGACCCGAACATCTAGTTTTCTCCCCCGGTTTGGCATTATCGCCGTCGGCAACCGCTGGATTGCGACTGCGCTGCGGACGGGAGAGTGATGTCGTTGTCTTACTCCTGCCTTAAAATTCGGCGGCGATTCGTACAATCGCGTTTTTTCCGCGGCCGGTTCGCAGCATACGAACGTATCCTGCGTGTCGCGGATCGACGCGCCGAATTCGCCGATCTATGGATTTGATGTCAGTTTTTCTTACGGAACGCGTCGAGCGCAACGACGCGCGCGCCGGAATCCGGCGTCGGTTCGGCGGAGTCGCTCTTTGTGTCGCTTTTTGCGACTTCCTTGGCCGGCGCGGGTTCCGCTTTGGGCGCAGGTGTGCTCGCCGGAAATTGCAGACCGAACTGCACCGAGGGATCGACGAAGGCGGTGATCGCCGCGTAAGGAACGGTCAGACGTTCGTGAACGCGATCGAAGGACAGCGTCACGCCGAAACGATCGGCATCGACCTTCAAATCCCAAAACTGATGCTGCAGAACGATCGTCATCTCGTCGGGATGGCGCTGCTTCAAGCGCGCGGGAATATCGACCTCGGGAAATTCGGTGCGGAAGGTGATGTAGAAATGATGCTCGCCCGGCAGCCCGGTCGCGGCGGCCGTTTCCAGCGCCTCGCGCACCACGCCGCGCAGCGCGTTCTCCATCATCCGATCGTAGTGCAGTTTGTCGTTCTTCTCGCTGCTCACTGGCCGCACCCCGTCGGGAAACGTGTTCGAGAATCGTGCTCGTCCGCCCGGCTTCGCGCCGGTCGAAAGTGGGGGGCTTCTGTTGCCCGGCGCCCCCCGAGCCGCGCTTTAGGACATACGTCAGGCGCCGTTAGGCGGCCAGACGCGCTTCCGAAGCGAGAGCCACGTTGTCGTTGGCATCTCTAGAATGGCCCGATATCGGCGGTACCATGCCGAGCGAAAGTCATACCTTTACCCGCGCGTCGATCCTGGTTCGCCCCCGTAGATGGTGGAGGCGCCGGGCACTGCCCCCGGGTCCGCATCGGCTATTACGTAAGCCGTTTATCGCCATAGCCGGTTGCCCGGCACCCCGAATATAGGCGTTCGGCGGTTCCGGGGAAAGGGGGCGGGCGGTACACTCCGCCCCCATTGAAAAGCCACTCCGAGTCGCGCCGATGTCCAATCTGAACGCCGAACAACAAGCCGAAATCGACGCCGCCCGTGCGGCCCAGGCGACCACCCGCCGCCCGACCGTGCCTGCGTTGGAGGAAATCCTCTATTCCGCACTGCCCGTGCTCGATCACGGCTTCGTGCGGGTGATCGATTATTTCGGCGACGATGCGGCGATCGTGCAGGCCGCGCGCGTGTCCTATGGCAAGGGCACCAAGAAGGTTTCCGACGACCGGAATCTGATCCGCTATCTGATGCGCCACCGCCACTCGACGCCGTTCGAGATGTGCGAGATCAAGCTGCATGTGAAGCTGCCGATCTTCGTGGCGCGCCAATGGATCCGCCATCGCACGGCGAACGTGAACGAGTACTCGGCGCGCTATTCGATCCTCGACCGCGAATTCTACGTGCCGGTGCCGGGCCAGCTTGCCGCGCAGTCGACCGCGAACCGCCAGGGGCGCGGCGATTTGCTGCAGGGGGCGGACGCCGAAAAGGCGCTGTCGGCGATCGAAAACCTGTCGGCCGAAGCCTATCGCGTCTACGAGGAATTGCTGAACGAGACACGCGACGGCACGACGATCGTGCCGGGCAAGCCCGGCCTCGCGCGCGAACTCGCGCGCATGACGCTGCCGACGAACTACTACACGCAATGGTATTGGAAGGTCGATCTCAACAACCTTCTGCATTTCCTGTCGTTGCGCGCCGACGCACACGCGCAATACGAGATCCGCGTCTACGCCGAGGAGATCTGCAAAGTGGTCGAGCGTTGGTGCCCCATCGCGTTCGAGGCGTTCCGCGATTATCGGATGACGGGTACGGCCGTGTCGGGGCCGGGCATGGCGGTCATCAAGCGTTTGCTGGCGGGCGAGAACGTGACCCAGGAAAACTCGGGCCTCGGCAAGCGCGAGTGGACCGAGTTGATGGCCACGCTGGAGCGCTAATTCCGGCCGCGCGGCGTACTTTTAAAAGCCTGGACGCTGCGTTTTCATCGACCCATATCCCGCGTCATGGTCGACGATCGGGAATTCCGTTGCGCCGATATCCGCGAACGCAATCGCCGCTTGGCGCGTTGGGCCGGCCGGCGCATGGGTTTTTCCGGCGCCTGGATGGCGGCCTACGAGCAGGAAGTCGCCACGGCCGATTACGAAGCACCGGGCTGCGAGGATGTGGTCCGCAAAATCGCGGCCGACTTCGCCCATCACGATATCGCCATCGACGCGGCGGAAATCCGCGCGCAGATACGCCGTCTCGGCGGTTGATTTACTGCGGAATGCCCGTGTTGCTCGGCTGGCGGCGCGGCGGCAGCGGCGGCGCCAAGGGCGTCGGCGCGCCGTTGGCGGCGGGTGCGGCTTGCGGTGTCGG
>PVXE01000050.1 GCA_014444615.1 Tagaea sp. CACIAM 22H2
CGAACTTGCCGCGTTGATCGCCGAGGCCGCCGATCTATTCAATCGCTATCCCGTTCGCGAGGCTGCACAATGAGTTTCGATGCGATCAAGAAGATTGAAACCTTCATCGTCTCCATTCCGCGCGATGTGCCGTATCTCGGGCCGTTGCGCGAGGGCGAGAAGATCAATGAAAAAGGTTATCTGATCCGCAAGGGCAACCGCTCGATCTATCCCAGCAGCGATATGTCGCTGCTGGTCAAAATAACGTCCGATAGCGGCAAGGTCGGCTGGGGCGAAACCTACGGCATCGTTGCACCGCACGCGGTGAAGGCGATCATCGACGATGTTCTCGGCCCCGTCATGGTCGGCCGCAATCCGGCCGAGCCCGTGGTGCTGCACGAAGACCTCTACGATCTGATGCGCGTGCGCGGCTTCTTCGGCGGCTACTATGTCGACAGTCTGGCGGGCGTGGATATCGCCGTGTGGGATCTTTACGGCAAGCAAACGGGGTTGTCGGTGTCGGCGTTACTCGGCGGCCGGCGCCATGCGTCGCTGCCGGCTTATGTCTCCGGCTTGCCCAAGGCGACGTTAAAGGAGCGTTGCGATCTCGCCGTCGAATGGGTCCGGAAGGGATACAAAGGCATCAAATTCGCTGCCGCCGTGTCCGACGAAGGCATCGTTGCCGAAATGGCGGCGTTGCGCGAAGCGGTCGGGCCGGGGATCGATCTGATGGTCGATCTGCATTGGAAGTTCACGTCCGCCGAGGCGATCCGCCTTATCCGGCGTCTCGAAGCGCATAGTCTTTATTTCGCCGAGGCGCCGTGCGAACCCGAAGATCTCGAAGGACAAACGATCGTCGCCCGCGGCATCGGCTGCCCGCTGGCGCTGGGCGAAGAGTGGCGCACGGTGTTCGAATATCGCCCGCGCTTCGAAAAACGCGCGATGTCGATCATTCAGCCGGAGATGGGCCATACCGGAATCACCGAGTTCCTGCATATCGGCCGCTTGGCGCACGCCTTCCATGTCGACACGATACCGCACGCCTCGATCGGCATCGGCGTGTTCATGGCGGCCAGCCTGCAGGCGACGTCGGCGTTGAAGCGCGTGCCGTATCACGAGTATCAGCACTCGATTTTCGACAAGAACTTGAAATTCGTGACCGGCAAGATGGGCTGCGCCAACGGCCATTACATCCTGCCGGAAGGTCCCGGTATCGGCGTCGAGCCGCATCCCTCCGTGTTCGACCACGTGATCGGCTAAGGCGATGCGCTTCTCGGGAATCTATCCCGTTCTTTACGCGTTCTTCCGCGAGAACGGCACGCTCGACGATGCGGCGATGGAAGCGCAAGTCGAACACTGCCTCGACGCGGGCGCCCATGGAATTACGGTGCTGGGCCTCGTCACCGAGGTCAATAAACTGACGACCGGCGAACGGTTGCACCTTGTCGAAGTCGTCGGCAAGGCGATCGGAAAGCGCGTGCCCTATGCGGTGACGATCGCCGAGCCCGATGTCGCCGGGCAGGTGCAATTCGCCAAGGACGCGAAGGCGGCCGGGGCGGATTGGATTATCCTGCAGCCCCCGCCGGGCCCGGCCGTGCCGGAGCGCGACTTGCAGCGGCATTTCGGCGGTATCGCCGACAAAGTCGATCTGCCTGTCGCGATCCAGAACAATCCGGTCAATCTGCCGTCCTTCCTGTCGCCCGACGCGCTGGTCGAGGTGTGCAAGGCGCACGCGAATATCCGGCTGTTGAAAGCCGAAGGCTGGTCGGTCGAGATCGCGCGCGTGCTCGATGCTCTCGGCGGCTCGGTCGATGCGTTCGGCGGACACGGCGGCATCGAGTTCCTGTCGTTGCTTCGCAGCGGCGGGGCGGGGCTGATCCCGGCCCCCGATTGCGTGGCCTTGCAAGTCGAACTGTTCGAGGATTTTCGCAGCGGCGATCCCGCGCGGATCGAGAACGCCAAACGTCTGCACGCGATCGCGTTGCCGCTGATCGTCTTCATGACGCGCTCGCTGCCCGGCCTCGTCGCCTATGGCAAGCGCTTGATGGCGCACCGCCTGGGCTTGCCGCGCACGTTCGAACGTGCACCCTTCCATACGCCGACGCTGTTCGGGCTCGACGAGTCCGACCGCCTGATCGCCGACATCAAACAAGCCGAAAAAACACTCAAACGGAGGAAACCATGAAACGTCGCACACTGCTTGCGGCCGGCACTACGGCCGCCACGCTCGCGGCCTTGCCGCGCGCCCATGCGCAAGCGCCGGTCACGCTCGACTTTCCGTCCTGGCAGGCCGAAGAACCCGGCGTGTCCGCGTGGTGGAAGGCGCTGATCGCCGAGTTCGAAGGCGCCAATCCTGGCGTAAAGATCAATCTCTACTCGATTCCGTTCGCGCAATACGTCCAGCAGCTGACGGTGCGCTTCGCCGGCAACAACCCGCCCGACATCGTCCATTTGCCGACGCGCAACTTCGCCGCCTTTGCGTCGCAAGGCTGGTTGGCGCCGATCGACGATCGCATCGCGAAGACGGACATTCTGCAAAACTGGACGCCGTTGCAGGGCGACATGCGCTGGGACGGCAAGACCCAAGGCGTGCTGCTCATGGGCTATGGCTCGGTGCTGTACTACAACGAAAAGCTTCTGAACGAGGCGGGCGTAGGCGTGCCGACGACCCCGGCCGAGTGGCTGAACGCCATCGAGAAGACGACCAAGCGCGACCAAGGCCAGTTCGGCCTCGTCGCGACGTCGGTCGAGCATCCCAACTTGGTCGTCGAGGCGGGCACGTGGCTGATGGGCCAAGGCCTCGATTGGGTGAAGGGCGGTAAATACGCCTTCACCGATCCGGCGGTCGTGGCGGTCGTCGAGCAATATCGCCGTTCGATGCGCAACGCGCCGCCGGGCATGAACTCGGCGACCGGCCGCCAGTTGTTCATCGACGGCAAGGCCGCGTTCCTGCGCGACGGGCCGTGGATTTGGGCCTTTGTCGAGCGCGCGCCCGAGACCGCGCGCGCGTCGTTGAAGGTCGCGCGCGTTCCCTTTCCGAAGGAAACGGGCGGCACGTCAAACTCGATCCACATGCCGGCCAATCTCGCCGCGAACAAGAAGGATCTGGTCTGGAAGTTCGTCGAGCTCGCCGCCTCCCCGAAATGGCAGTCGGAATACATCTTGAAGTCGGCGGCGCCCGCACCGCGCCGTGGCGCGTTGCCGGCCGATGCGGCGGCACGCTTGCCGCATCTCAAGATCGTCATGGACGCCGCGGCTTCGGCCGTGTCGGTATTCCCGACGAATGCCGCGCTTCAGGAAGGCTATAACGAATACGCGTCGCTGTTCGGCCGCGCGATGATGCGGCTGATCTCGACCGACGAACCCACGGCCACGGTGATGGCGAATCTCCAGCGCGAGCTGGAACGCGCATTGCCGCTGGCCTGAGGGAAAAGGGATGGGCGCGCGGCGTCAGACCTATATCGCGTACGGGCTTCTGGCGCCCGCGTTCCTGCTCGTGGCGGGGTTGATCGTTTACCCGCTTTATATGGTGTTGGAGACGAGCTTGCGGGTGGGGCGCGCGCCGAACGTCGCGCGCCTCGACCGCCTGCCGCTCGGTTTCGGAAATTATTGGCGCGCCTTGACCGACGACGTGGTCTGGCATTCGGCCGGCGTCACGGTCGTCTACGCCGTCGGCACGATCGCACCGGCGTTTTTGATCGGCTTGCTGCTCGCACTTCTGCTCAACCGCGATTTCCCCGGGCGGCGCTGGCTGCGCAGCTTGATGTTGCTGCCTTGGGCCGTGCCCGGTGTGGTCGCGGCGATCGCGTTTCTGTGGATGTTCGACTCGTCCTACGGCGTGGTGAACGCGCAGCTGCGCAAGATCGGCCTCGCCACGACGGATATCGCCTGGTTCGTCCATGGCGATACGGCGCTGTTCGCGGTGATCTTGCCGACGATCTGGAAATGCTTCCCGTTCTTCGCGTTGACGCTGCTGGCCGCGTTGCAGTCGGTGCCGCAAACGCTGTACGAAGCCGCGCGCGTGGATGGTGCCAGCCCGTTTCAGATCTTCCGTAACGTCACCTGGCCCGGCATTCGCGGGGCGGCGGCGCTGGCGCTGGTGCTGCAAGGCCTTTGGGTGGTGAAGGATTTCGACCTCGTCTTCTCCACAACCGGCGGCGGCCCGTCGCGCGCGACGCAAACGCTGTCGCTGCTGGTGTACGAGGAAGCCTTCCAATTCTTCCGCATGGGGCAAGCCTCGGCGATCGGCGTTCTGATGCTGATCCTGTGCGCGTGCCTCGCGTATCTCGCGATGCGCTGGGGCCGAAAGGATTTCCACTGATGCCCGTTCCGGTCTGGCGCCCGTATTTGTTGCTCGCCACGGCGGTGATCTGTCTCGTCGTGGTGCTGTTTCCATTCTATTGGATCGTCATTACCTCGATCCTGCCGACGGAGATCGTGCTGTCGCGTAACCCGCCGCTGCTACCGCCCTTGAGCGAAGTGACGCTCGCGGCGTATTTCGAAGTCTTCGCACGCAAGCCGTTGCTGACGTGGATTTCGAATTCGATGCAGATCACGGCGGGTACGCTGGCGATTACGATTTCGACGGGCGCGATGGCGGGCTATTCTTTGTCGCGCTTTCGGACCAAGGCGCAGCAGGCGATGGGCTTCGGCCTGCTTGCCAGCAAGATGCTGCCGGGTTCGCTCATCATCATTCCGTTCTTCATCCTGTTTTCGAAGGCGGGATTGATCGAATCGAAGCTCGGCGTCATCCTAGCGAATTCGGCGACCGCCGTTCCGTTCGCGACCTGGCTGCTGAAGGGCTTTTTCGACGCGATCCCGCGCGAGCTGGAACAAGCCGCGATGATCGATGGCTGCAACGAATGGCAGGCGTTCCGCCATATCGTGCTGCCGTTGGCGGCCCCGGGTCTCGCCGCCGCGTCGGCCTATATCGCGATCGTCACCTGGGCCGATCTCGTCTTCGCGCGCACGCTGAACTCCAAGCCCGACAACTGGGTCGTGACCGTGGGCTTGCAGTCCTTCACCGGCGAATATCTGGTCGAGTGGGGTGCGCTTATGGCCGCCTCGGCCGTATCGCTGCTGCCGATGCTGGTGCTGTTCCTGCTGCTGGAGCCCTTCCTGGTGAAGGGCAGCACGCAAGGCTCGCTCGCGAATTAAACCTCGAGTGCGCGGTGAATGTCCTGGGCGAGGTCGGACGAAGCGACCGCATCGCGGGCGCGCGGATGCGCCGCGTCGATCCGGCGGTCGAGCCGCGCACGGGCGGGCGAACCCGCCAGCAACACCACGCGATCGGCGAGATAGAGCGCTTCGTCGACGTCGTGCGTGACGAACAGGATCGTCTTGCCGGTCGCCGCACGGATGCGCAGCAGCTCGTCTTGCAGGAAGCGCCGCGTGATGGCATCGAGCGCGGCGAAAGGCTCGTCCATCAGCAGCAGATCGGGATCGACCGCGAGGGCGCGGGCGAGGGCCACGCGCTGGCGCTGACCACCCGACAGCTGATGCGGCCATTTGCCGGCTTGGTCGGCGAGGCCGACAAGGGCGAGCGCATCTTCGGCGCGCTTGCGCCGGTCCTGCTTCGACAGGCCCAAGCCTTCGAGGCCGAGCTCGACATTCGCCAGAATGCGCCGCCACGGCAGCAAGCGCGAATCCTGGAACACCAGCGCGATCGGGCGCGTGCCCTTTTTGTCGGACAGCGCCAGGTCGAAACGGCCGGCACTGGGCTTGGCGAGACCGGCGAGGATGCGCAGCAGCGTCGACTTGCCGACACCCGAGCGGCCGACGATGGCAACGAACTCGCCGCGCGAAACGCGCAGATCGAACGCTTCGAAAATTGGCGTGACGCGATCCGCGCCAACGAACGATAGACCCAGACGGTCGAGGGTGATCGCGGCGTTGCTCATGGCTTCCACTTCAACAAAGCGTCGCGCCACAGCACGAATAGGTAATCGCACAAGCCATAGAGCGCGGCGATGGTCAGCATGTAGACGACGACGATTTCGGTCGCGAGCAGGGACGAGGCCTGCATCATGCGCTGCCCCAGGCCCGGCACGCCGAACAACTCGGCCGCGACGACGGCCATCCAGGCTTGACCCAGGCCGGTGCGCAACCCGCCGAGAATGCCGGGGGCGGCGGCGGGCAGGATGATTTTGGCGAGTTTGGCGCGGATCGAGCGATGGCCGAACGCGTCGGCGACCTCGATCAAATCGCGATCGACCGCCTGCACCGCAGCCACGGCGGCGAAGAAATTGATCCAGAATACGCCGACCGCGACGATGAACGTGGCGCCGCCGGTGCTGACGCCGAACCAAATGATCGCGAACGGAACCCAAGCGAGGCCCGGGATCGGGCGCAGGATGCGCACGATATAGGACGTTGCGGCTTCGAACTGCGGCGAGACGCCGGCCCAAACGCCAAGGCCGACGCCCAGCCCCGAGCCGAGCGCAAGACCAAGCAAGTAATGCGACAAGCTGGCGAACATCGCTTCGTGCCAAGCGCCGCTTTGCAGATCGCGCCAGAAAGCGCCGGGCAGCGACGAGGGCGGGGGCAACAGCAGCGGCGAAATCAGGCCGAATCCCGGTGCGGCTTCCCACAGCAAAAGAAAGATCGCGAGACCGGCAAGACCGAGCGCGGTTTTGCCCAACGACCAGGGGCCCTTCGCGCGACTGCGCGAAGGGGTCTGGGAAAGCGACGGCAATGCTGCGTCGGTCATCTTGATCAGCCGGCCAAACGCGGCGCTTTACGGAAATAGCTGTCGTCGAACAGCCCGTCGAGCGGCGGCACGCGGTCGTTGGCGCCGACCTTCACCTGATATTCGAGCAAGGCTTGCGTCGATTTGACGATCTTGTTCGGATCGGCGGTGAATTTGGAACCCGGCGAACGCAGGGCGCGCAGCACCGTGGCGTCGTCGACGATGCCCCGGCCGAGCACAGCCAGGATCGACGGCACGGCGCGTTCGGGCTGATTGATCAGCAGATCGATCGCGCGCACGGTGAGGTCGACAAGTTTCTGCACGGCTGCCTCGTTCGACTTCACGAACGCGCCGGTCACGGCGAACACGCCGCCGGGCTGGTCGGTCAGCATCTGGCCGCCGGACGCGACCAATTTGGCGCTCTTGTCGCGGTCGAGGATGATGGTAAGCGCCGGTTCGCGCACCGTGGCGCCGTCAACGGCCTTGGCGAGCAGCGCTTGCTGGGTTGCGTCGATCCCCATCGGCACGATTTCGACATGCGCGCGGTCGATTTTCGCGACTTCCCACAGCCAGTGCTGCAAGGTGACGTTCGGCACGGAACCCGCAGGCTGCGTCGCAACGCGCGCGGCTTTCTTGGTCGATTCAAAGAAGCGCTTGAAACCCGCCGCAGCGTCGCCGTTCGCGGCGTCGATGTCCTCGCGCAGACGACCGCCGGCGACGAAAGCGAGCTCTTCCGTCGCCGTCGCGGCGACGACGCGGATATCGAGACCTTTGGCGCGCGCGACGGCGAGCGGGGCGACGCCCGCCCAATAGGTTTCGAGCGTGCCCGACGCGACCGCTTGAATCATGTTGGGGCCGCTGTCGAACTGCACGAGGCGCAAATCGATACCGGCTTCGCGGGTCCAACCGTCCTTCTCGATAACGAAAAGCGGCGCGCCGCCGAGCACGGGGATATAGCCCGCACGAACGACGACGCGGCTTTGCGCGATCGCGGGGGCCGCGAGGACGGCGGCACCGGCGGCGATGCCGCCCAACAGAGTGCGGCGATTGAACGGCGACATAGATGGACCTCCAAAAGGAAAGGCGGGTGTATCCCCGCCTGCTGCATTGCGGAATTGAAGTCTTCTAACGGCGGGGTTGAGGATTATTTACGGCCGCTAAGCCGCAAGGCCGAGCATGCGGATCGCGGCGACGGCGCAAGCCACGACGATTCCTGCCTTTACGATCAGTTTCCCAAACTCGCCGAAACTGGATGCGGACATACCGAGCCTCCGTGGATGCGGTATATGTCGGCAGGCCGACTTTCGGGTTCAATCGAGATTGTTTGCGCCGGGCGTTCGGATTTTCTAAACGGCGGCGCCGCCCTATCGCGAATATGTTCGCGGCCATGCGTCGTCGTTTGCCACCCCTGAACGCGTTGCGCGCCTTCGAGGCCGTCGCGCGCCATATGAGCGTCACCAAAGCGGCCGATGACCTGAGCGTCACGCCGGCGGCGGTGAGCCATCATCTGAAATCGCTGGAAGATCAGTTGCAGATCGCGCTGTTCTTACGTACCAAAAACGGCATTCTGCTGACAGATGCGGGGCAGGCGATCCTGCCCGGTATCCGCGACGGGTTCGAACGCTTCGCCGCCGCGATCGAGCAGATCGACAATCTGGGCGATTCCGGCGTGCTCACCGTTTCGGTCGCACCTTCGTTCGCGGCGAAATGGCTGTTGCCGCGTCTCGAAACCTTCCAGGCTGCCAATCCCGGCATCGATGTGCGCGTGGGGGCTTCGATGTCGCTGAGCGATTTCCATGGCGATGGCGTCGATCTCGCCATCCGCTACGGCTCAGGCGGGTATCCGAACGTCAACAGCGAACGCCTGTTGGAGGAAGCCGTGTTTCCCGTCTGCAGCCCGAAACTGCTGAACGGTGCCGTTCCACTGGCGGGCGTCGACGATCTGCGCCATCACACGCTGCTGCACGACGACGGGCCGGACGAGGATCCGTCCTGCCCCAATTGGGCCATGTGGCTGAAAGCGGCAGGCGCGAAGGATATCGATGCGACGCGCGGGCCCAAGTTCAACCAATCGAGCATGGTCATCGAAGCGGCGGTGCTGGGGCGCGGCGTGGCCTTGGCCAAAGCGTCTCTGGCGGCGGCCGATCTGGACGCCGGGCGCTTGGTCAAGCCCTTCGGCGAGGCGATCCCGATCGACTTCGCCTATTGGCTGGTATGCCCGGCGTCGAAATTAGGGTTGCGAAAAGTCGACTTGTTCCGGAATTGGCTGAAAGCCGAAGCGGCCGAATTCGCACTCGCCGCCTGAATATCGTTGTCGCGGATACCGTCCGGGGGGTCTAATGGACCAACTCGTACGAGTGCGGAGCGATGACGATGGTAGTGCGGCGCGGGCGGATCGAAGACGACAGGCTGTTGCTCGGCAAGGGGCGCTACACCGCCGACAATCTTCCCGAAGGGTGTTTGCACGCGGGCTTTCTGCGCAGCCCCTACGCCCATGCGAAATTGACCCGCCTGTCGGTCGATACCGCCAAGGCGATGCCGGGCGTCGCGGCGATCTTCACCGCCGCCGATCTCGGGCCGTTGCGCACCGGCGGCAAGATCGCGTTGAAACGCACGGGCGGCGCGGAGGCGCCGTTCACGCCGCGCCAAGTATTGGTCGATGGGATCGTGCGCCATGTCGGCGAGCCGATCGCCATAGTCGTCGCCGAAACTCAAACGCAGGCGCAGGACGCGATCGAGGCGATCGAGGCGGAGTACGAGGAACTGCCCGCGATCGTCGATCCGCGCGATGCGATCCTTCCTGGCGCCACGCCGATCTGGGGCGAGGCCCCGGATAATGTCGCCTTCATTTGGCGCCACGGCGCCGTGGGCGAGGTCGATGCGTATTTGAAATCGGCGGCGCATGTCGTGCGTTTGCGCTGCCCGATCACGCGCGTGTCGGCGGCACCGATGGAAGGCCGCGCCGTGCTGGCCGTTCCGGCGGGCGAGCGCTTGGAAGCCATCGCCGCGACGCAGTCGCCCTTCGGCTGGCGCGACAGTGTGGCCGCCGCCTTGGGCGTGGCCAAGGAGATGATCCATCTGCGCGCTGAGGATGTCGGCGGCGGCTTCGGGCTGAAAGCCGAGGCGACGCGCGAGGAAGTCGCGACCTGCTGGGCCGCGCGCAAGCTGCGCAAGCCGGTGCGCTGGATCGCGGACCGTGCGGAATCGCTGGTCGCCGACGATCACGGTCGCGATGTCGATGCCGAAACCGCCTTGGCGCTCGACGCCGACGGCAATTTTCTCGCCTTCCGCGTCGACTATATCGTCGATATCGGCGCTTACGTGTCGGGCCGTTCGACCGGGCCGATCAACAATATCGGCGGGATCGCAGGCGTGTATCGCACCAAGGCGATCGCCGCGGAAGTGCGCGGCGTGTTCACGCATTCGGTGCCGACCGTGCCCTATCGGGGTGCGGGGCGGCCCGATGCGACCTATGTTCTGGAACGCACCATCGATTTGGCGGCGGCGAAGCTCGGGATCGATCCCTTCGAATTGCGCCGGCGCAATCTGGTGCAACCCGACGCGATGCCCTATCGCACGCCGTTCCTGTTCGAATACGACAGCGGCGATTTCCCGGCGGTAATGGAAACCGCGCGCGGCTTTGCCGATCTCGCCGGGTTCGCCGCGCGACAAGCCGCCAGCGCCAAGAACGGCAAGCTGCGTGGGATTGGCTACTGCAATCCGATCGAGGTCGCGGGCGGGCCGTTCACCAAGCCGGGCGCCGACGGTGCACGGATCGAGATCGACGCGCAGGGCCGCGCGCATATCTTCACCGGCGCCATGTCGGTCGGCCAAGGTCTCGAGACCGTGTGGCAGGACATGCTGATCGACCGCATGGGCATCGCCGCCGATAAGATCGTCTATCGCCAAGGCGACACCGATCTGATGGCGAACGGCAAGGGCAGCGGCGGCTCCGGCGGGCTCAGCGTCAGCGGCGCGTCCGTGGCACTGGCGATGGACAAGGCGATCGAGGACGGCAAGAAGCGCGCGGCCGAGAGACTGGAAGCGGCCTTGGCCGACATCGAATTCGGCGATGGCGTGTTCCGCATCGCCGGCACCGATCGCACGGCGAGCTGGGCGGAGATTGCCGGGCCGGAAGGTTTAAAGGCGGACGTGCATTTCCAGCCGCCGGCGGTGACCTTCCCGAACGGCTGCCATGTCTGCGAAGTCGAGGTCGATCCCGAGACGGGCGCGATCGAGGTCGTGTCCTACGCGGCGGTCGAGGATATCGGCAATGTGATGAATCGCCAGATCGCCGAAGGGCAGATCCATGGCGGCGTGGCGCAAGGTCTGGGCCAGGCGCTGATCGAGGAAGTGGTCCACGATCCCGCGACCGGCCAAGTGCTGACCGGGTCGTTCATGGATTACGCGATGCCGCGCGCGACCGATATGCCGATGATCCGCATTGAAACGCATCCGGTGCCGACGAAGGTCAACGTGCTCGGCGCCAAAGGCGTGGGCGAGGCGGGTACGGTCGGCGCATTGACGGCAGTTATCAACGCCGCGTGTTCGGCGCTTGCCCCATTGGGCGTGACGCATATCGACATGCCGCTGACGCCCTATCGCGTCTGGGCGGCGATCCAAACGGCGAAGCGCTGATCACATCATCTGGGGCAGGTACATGATGAAGCCCGGAAAGGCGATCGCGAAAGCGACGACCAGCAGATCGGCCAGGAAGAACGGCGTCACGCCCTTGAAGATCTGAGCGGTCGTCGCGTATTCCGACGCGACGTTGCGTATGACGAAGACGTTCAGTCCGACCGGCGGCGTGATCATGCCGATCTCCAGCAGTTTGACGACCAGCACGCCGAACCAGACTATATCGATCCCCTGCACGCGCAGGATGGGTAGCAAAACCGGCAGCGTGATCAGCATCGCGCCGAACGGTTCCATGAACATGCCCAAGATCAGATAGAGCACGACGATCAGCAGCATCAGCTGCACGTAGGAAAGATCGGCGCCCGAGACCATGCTCGTCAGGAAGCCGGTGAGGCCCGTCATGCCGACGAAGCGCGTGAACATCGCCGCCCCTATGCCGATGATGAACAGCGAGGCTGACGTCATGAGCGTTTCGATCAGCGAGGTTTTGAAGTTTTCGTAAGTCAGGCGGCGTGTGGCGAGCGCGATGCCGATCGCACCGATGGCGCCGACCGCACCGCCCTCCGTCGCCGTGAACGCGCCGGAGAACAGACCGCCGAACACGATCGCCATCAGCAGCAGCGCCGGCCAGATTTTCGCCAACGCCTCGCGCGCGGATATGCCGTCGGCGTCGAGCGGGCGCGGCGGGCAGATATCGGGGCGCAAACGCGAAATGATCAGCACGACGGCGGAGTAGGCCGCCGCTGTCAGCAAGCCGATGCTGATTCCGCCGATGAAGACCTTCAGAACCGACGTCTCGGCGAACACGCCGTAGACGATCATCAGGATCGACGGCGGGATCAAGGCGCCGATCGTGCCGCCTGCGGCGATTGCACCGCAGGCGAAGCTGGGCGAATAGCCCGAACGCACCATTTCGGGGATCGCGATGCGGCCCATCGCGGCGGCCGTGGCGAGCGACGAGCCGCAAATCGTCGCGAAGCCGGAACACGCGAAGATCGCCGAAATCGCCAAGGCGCCGGGAATATGGCGCAGAACGGCCTTGGCCGCTTCGAACAAGCCCGTCGTCAACCCGGCGTGATAGGCGACGAAGCCCATCATCAGGAACATCGGCACCGACGATAGCGTCCAATTGTCGACGAATGAGTAGGGCGTGTTGGCGATGATGCCCAGCGCCGGTTCGACGCCGATCAGCCACGCGACGCCGCTGAACGAGACCACGATCATCGCCAGCGCGACCGGAACGCGCAGCACCAGCAGGACGAGCAGCAGCAATACGCCGGCGAACCCCGTTTCGACGCTCATGGCGCTTCCATATTCTTCGTTTGAAATACTCGAATGAGGACGGCGATGGTCGCCAGCGCGAAGCCGAGCGGCGGCAGGAAGAAGCCGGGCCAGACAGGCAGCCGGTATGTCTGCGCCATGACGAAGGCGCCGGTCGCGAAGGCGTCGAACGCATCGTGCAGCGTGACCCAAGCAAGCGTGCCGTAGACGGCGGCGGACAGCGCGGCGACCAGGCGTTCCAGCGCATCGCGCGCGAAGGCCGACAGGAACGGGTCGATCACCTCGACCTGCACCATGCCGCCGCGCCCTTCGACGAAGGCGAGCGGCACGAAGGCCAGCGCGATCATGTAGTACTTGGTCACGATTTCGTAGGTCGCCGGGATCGGCGTGTTGCTGACATTGCGCAGGATCACGTCGACGATGACGTGGAGCATCATCGCGACGATCGCGAGCGCGCCGATCAGAACGAGCGCGTCGAGTAGCAGCGAATGGAGACGGGCAAGGGGGCGCATCGTTCCTCCCGGAAAGTACCGGGAGCCGGCGGCCGGCTCCCGGTTCGTTGCCGTGTCACATGCCGTATTTGGAATAGTCGAGCTTCGACCAGACTTCTTCCTGCAGCTTCGCGGCCATCTGCTTGGGATCGCTATTCACCGAATTCGCGATGGCGGTCCACTTCTCGGTCAGCGCCAGGAAGCGCTTGATACGCTCGCCCGCGTCCTGGATGCCGAAATTCTTGGCGCTGAGGGCGGCGACCGTCTCGGGCTCGGTCTTCGCGAACGCCTTGAACGCGTCGACGAAGGCGGCGTCGGGACGAATTGTTTCGATGCCCTTGGTCTTGGCGGCGGCTTCGGCTTCCTTCTCCATCTCCGTGCCCCAGCGATGGGTGAAGTCGGTGTTCGCGCGGTTGGCCGCGCGCGCCATCGCCGCGCGATCCTGGACCGACAGGCTGTCCCAGGTCGCGTTTGCCGTCGCGAAGTTCGACGTCGACTGATAGAGCCCGATCGGCAGATAGGTGACGTACTTCACCGTCTCGATCAGCCGGAACGAGATCAAATCGGCGATCGACGCCATCGTGCCGTCGATCACGCCCTGGTTCATCGCCTCGAACTGATCAAAGACCGACATCTGCACCGGCGTGGCGCCGAAATGCTGCGCGAGCCTGGCCCAGGGCGCGCCGCCCGAACGCAAGCGCAGACCTTTGAGGTCTTCGGCCTTGCGCACCGGCTTGGTCGTCATGATCTCGTAGACGTCCGAAGCGCCGGAGCCCAGGAACACGACGCCGAAGCGGCGCATTTCGCGCTGGCACGGCTCGCAGGTGACTACGAATTCGGTCACCGCGGCGGCAGTCGCTTGCGGGTTGGTGCCCAGCAGCGACAATTCGCCCGCAAGCGCCATATTCGGCAGATCGGCGGGGAAGTAGAGCGGCAGAAGATTGCCGACCTCGGTGATGCGGCTGCGCAACGCATCCTTCATCTGCCCGAGATTGACGACCTCGGGGCCGAGGATCTTGCCGGTCAAGCGGCCTTGCGATTCCTCGGGCAGATACTTGGCGAAGTTGGTGTACATCACGCCGTTCGCCGGATGCGCGGGCGGAGCGGCGGGGGCAATACGCAATTCGCGCGCGTTGACGGTTGCGCCGAAAGTGAGCGACCCCGCTACGGCGAGGACCGCAAGCTTGACGAGCGTTCGCATGATAACCTCCCTGTGCGCCTCATTTGAGATTCAATAGCCTCGTTGCGTTTTCCTTCAGGATGAGGGGGCGCACCTCGTCCTTGAACGGCATTTGGGCGAAGTCGGCGAGCCACGTATCGGGCGTTATCGCCGGCCAGTCGGACCCGAAAAGCATCTTCTTCTTGAGCAGCGAGTTGGCGTACTTCACCAGAATTTCGGGGAAGTACTTCGGCCGCCAGCCGCTGAGATCGATATAGGTGTTCGGCTTGTGCTGGCAGACGGCGAGCGCTTCCTCCTGCCAGGGGAACGACGGATGGGCCATCACGATCGGCATGTCGGGGAAATCGGCCGCGACGTCGTCGAGATGGATGGGATTCGAGTATTTGAGGCGCATCCCCATGCCGCCGCGCATGCCCGAACCCACGCCGGTCTGCCCGGTATGGAACAGCGAGATGGCGCCTTCGGCGGCGATCGCCTCGTAAAGCGGATACGCCATGCGGTCGTTCGGGTAGAATCCCTGCATGGTCGGGTGGAACTTAAAGCCGCGCACGCCGAAATCGCGCACCAGACGGCGCGCTTCGCGCGCGCCCACGCGCCCTTTGGCCGGGTCGATCGACGCGAACGGGATCAGGATGTCGGAATTCTCGGCGCAGATGCGCGCGACTTCCTCGTTGGCGTAGCGCTTGAACCCCGTCTCGCGCTCGGCGTCGACGGGGAAGATCACCGCCGCGATCTTGCGTTCGCGATAATACGCGGCCGTCCGCTCGACGCTCGGCAGCATGCCGTTCGCGCCGGCGGGATTGCAGAAATACCGGGCCATGCCGGCTTGGAATTCGTTATAGCCGTCGTCGCGCGCGCAATCGCACGGCTCTTCCGCATGGGTGTGGAAGTCGATCGCGACGATGTTCGCGAGATCGATCATGGGGGCGCTCCGATGCCCGCGAATTTGCGCAGGAGCGCCACGAAATCGGTGTATTCGCGGTCGTTCAATGTGCCGCGTTCGGCGCGATGGATCGCGTGCATCTCGCCGCAGCTGCGCTCGTAGAGGGCTTTACCCGCCTTGGTCAGCGACAGGCGAACCGAGCGCCGGTCGTTGGGCGGCACGTAACGTTCGACGAGTCCGTCGTCGACCATCGCGCGCACAAGCTTGGTCATATGCGCGGGCTTGATCATCAAGCGGCGCGCGATTGCACCTTGGCGCAAACCGGGATTGAGCGCGATCACCCACAATACAGTCAAGGCGCCCGGCTTCAAGCCGACCTCCGACACGCGGAAGAAATGCGCGAAGGCGCGCAACTGCGCCATACGCAGCAGGAAGCCGAGCGTCGTCTCGATCTCGCCTAGATCGACGCGTTCGGCCTCGATTTCTTCGCGCGTGAATTGATTCATTCGCCGCCGCCGGGTGCCGCGACTTTCGCCGCGCGCTTTTCGAGGAACGCTTTGAGCCGCGCTTCGGCCTCGGGGCTCGTCGCCGTCAATGCGGAGACGAAGCTTTCCATCAGCAGGCCGTCGTCGCTGGCCATGTCTTGGATGCGCGGCAGCGCGTTGATGATCGCGTAGTTGGAGAATTCGGCATTGCCCGCCGCGCGTGCCGCGAGCTCGACCGCTTTGTCGAGCGCTTTGCCGGCGGGAACGACATATTGAACGATGTTCCATCGTTCGGCAGTGGCGGCGTCGACGCTGCGGCCGGTCAGCATCATATCCATGACCCGCGCCGTGCCGATCAGTCGCGCAGTTTTCACCGATCCGCCGCCGCCCAGGAAAATGCCGCGCTGGCCTTCCGGCAGCGCGAAGAACGCGGTTTCGTCGGCGACGCGAACATGGGTGGACGAGGCGAGTTCGAAGCCGCCGCCGACCACGGCGCCATGCAGCGCCGAGAACCAGGGCATGCGGCCGCGATGAATGCGGTCGAACACGCGGTGCCAGCGCCGCGAGCCATGCATGCCTTCGATCGGTGACTTGCCGACATGCTCGGCAAGGTCCAGCCCCGCGCAGAAATGCGGACCGATGCCGTGGATCACGCCGGCTTTCGCCACGCGCTCCGCCCGGTCGACCGCCGCCTCCAACTCGTCGATCACCGCATCGGAAATCGCGTTGCGCTTGTCCGGGCGGTTGAGCCCGACGAGTGCGACGTCGCCGCGAATCTCGGTGACTAGAAACGGCATGAAGCGGTGGTCCTCCCGGCACTGGGCGTCTTCTTCGTCGAGATACTATCTTCGGAGATTGTTTCCATGTAAAGTATTTTCAGGGAGAGGCGCCGAATGGCCGGAATAGGCTTTCGCGAAGTTGAATTGTGGCGAGCGGATATCGCTTGGGAACGACGGGCGGACGGGTCGATTCTCGTCCGGCAGACCGGCGCGTTGCCCGACTATCCGGATCGTCTGTCCGACCGGATCGCCCATTGGGCGGCGATGGCACCGAATCGTATTTGGATGGCCGAGCGCGGGCCCGACGGCGAATGGCGCCGCGTGTCCTATGCCGAATTGCTGGCGTCGATCCGCTCGATCGGGCAACGCTTGCTCGAGCTGGGGCTCGGGCCCGAACGCCCGCTGGCGATTCTATCGGGCAACTCGATCGCGCATGCGTTGATGGCGTTGGGCGCGCAGTATGCGGGTATTCCGTCGGCGGCGGTATCGACCGGCTATTCGCTGGCGGGCGACGATTTCGGCCGCTTGAAGGAAGTTGCCGCGCAAACGACGCCCGGCGCCGTATTCGCCGACGATACCGATCGCTACGCGGCCGCTTTGCGCGCGGTGTTTCCCGATCTGCCGCATCTCGGGTTGCGCGGGCAAGGCCGGCGATTGGAATGGCGGGCGTTGATTTCGGCGACCGATACGGCGCAAGCCGACGCGGCCCATCGCGCGACCGGGCCCGACACCGTGGCGAAGTTCATGTTCACCTCGGGCACCACGGGAACGCCCAAAGCTGTGATCCAGACGCAGCGAATGCTGTGTTCGAATATGGCCATGGTGCTCGATTGCTACGCCTATTTGAAGGACGAGCCGCCGGTCTTCGTCGATTGGGCGCCGTGGAGCCATGTCGCCGCCGGCAACAAAGTCTTCAACATGGCGATCTATAACGGCGGCACGTATTACATCGACGAAGGTAAGCCGACGCGGGGTGAGATCGGCAAGTCGATCCGCAATCTCGCGGAGATATCGCCCAACTGGTACTTCAACGTGCCCGCCGGCTACGAAATGCTGGTCGAAGCCATGCGTGCCGAGCCGGCTTTGGGACGCAACTTCTTCCGCGATCTGAAGCTGCTGATGTATGCGGGGGCAGCGATGGGCGAGCATCTGTGGAACGAGATCGACCGTCAGGCCGAAGCGGCGACCGGCACGCGCATCCTGCAGACGACGGGGCTCGGCTCGACGGAAACGGCGCCGTTCGCGCTGTTCTGCACGGATCCGCAAGATCGCCCCGGCAATGTCGGCATTCCCGCGAAGGGCATCACGCTGAAGCTCGTGCCGCAGGAAGGGCAATGGGAAGCGCGCCTCAAAGGCCCGAACGTGACGCCCGGCTATTGGCGCGACGCCACCCAAACTGCGGCCGCGTTCGACGAGGAAGGGTTCTACAAGCTTGGCGATGCGCTGCGCTTCGCCGATCCCACCGATCCGGCGAAGGGCTTTTTCTTCGACGGCCGCACGGCCGAGAATTTCAAAATGTCGACCGGCACTTGGGTCGGCGTGGGCAATCTGCGCAAGCGCATCGTCGACGCGCTGGATGGTCTCGCGAGCGACGCCGTGATCGCGGGCGAAGGCCGCGAGGCGCTGGGCGTTTTGCTCGTACCGTTCCGTCCGGCGATCGAGCGCGTCGTGCCGGGCAGCGCGGATATGGCGGATGGCGAGCTTTTCGCGCATCCGGCCGCGCGCGCGGCGGTCGCCAAAGCGCTCGCCGCGTATAATGCGAAAGCGGGCGGCGCCTCCGAGCGGATCGCGCGCGCGCGGTTTTTCGCCTCGCCGCCGGATCGCGCCAAGGGCGAAGTGACCGAGAAAGGCTCGGTCAACCAGCGCGTCGCATTGCGCTTGCGCGAGGCGGAAGTCGCGGCGATGTTCGCGGGTGACGCGGCAACCATCGTCATCGGAAAATAGGGCCATGGAAATCGAAAATCGTTCCGCTTTGGTGACCGGTGCGGGCTCTGGCCTTGGTGCTGCGGTTGCACGCGGCCTCGCCGCGCGCGGCGCCAAGGTCGCCGTGATCGATCGCGACGGCGACAAAGCGCGCGCGACATCCGCCGAGATCGGCGGTCTGGCGTTGACGGCAGATGTGCGCCGCGAAGCGGAAATCGTCGCCGCTCTCGACGAGATCGACGAAGCGCATGGCACGGCAAGCATCGTCGTCAACTGCGCGGGCATCGGGACGGCCGGTCGTATCGTCGGTCGCGAAGGCCCGCTGCCGCTCGACGCGTTCGCGCGCGTGATCGACGTCAATCTGATCGGCACGTTCAACGTGATGCGCCTGGCCGCCGCGCGGATGAGCACGCTCGCGCCGGACGCCGACGGGGCGCGCGGTGCCATCGTCAATACGGCGTCGGTCGCCGCCTATGACGGGCAAATCGGCCAAGCTGCCTATGCCGCGTCGAAAGGCGGCATCGTCGCGATGACCTTGCCCGCCGCGCGCGAATTCGCGCGTTTCGGCATTCGCGTCAACACGATTGCGCCGGGCGTGTTTCTGACGCCGCTGCTGGCTGAATTGCCCGAGGAAGCCCGCCACGCGCTGACGGCGGACATCCCGTTTCCGGCGCGGCTGGGCGATCCGCGCGAGTTCGCGGAGGCGGTGCTGTTTTGCATCGCCAATCGCTATATCAACGGCGAGACGATCCGTCTGGACGGCGCGCTGCGGATGAAGGCAAAGTAGGGTTCAGCGCTTCGGCGCGAAGCGCCTTGCGAGCGGGTCGAGGACGAGCTTCTCGCCCGCGACGAACAGCAGCACGATCGCGAGGCACGCGGCGATGACCGTCGCCATATCGGCCGAGCCTTGCGCCTGCAGCATCAAATAGCCGAGGCCGGACGTACCGCCGAGCAACTCGGACACCAGCGCGATCTTCCACGCGATGCCGTAGGCGATGCGCAATGAGCCCAGGATATAGGGCAGCAATAGCGGGGCCGCGACCATCGCCACCGTGCGCGCGCGGTTGCGGGTGAAGCTTTGCGCCATCTCCATCGTCTCGGAATCGATTTGGCGCAAGCCTTCGGCGATATTGATCAGACAGAAGGGCGTGAGGATCGCGACTTGAACGAACACGACCGGAAAATCGCCCGGCTGGAACCAGATCGCCGCCAAGATCGCCCAGCCGATCGACGGGAAGGAATTGAGGAAGGGCAGCGTCAGGCCCCTTATCACCCAATCCAGCGCCGGCACGCCGCGATTGAGCAACGCCAAGCCGCCGCCCAGTATCAGCGCCAGCACGACCGCAAGCAGCACGCGCCACACCGACGAGACGGTGTGGGCGAGGAAGCTGGGCGTCACGAACATCGCGATTAGGCGTTCGCCCACCGCGATCGGACCCGGCAGCACGAAATCCGGCAGGCCGCGCGCACCCCACGCCCAGGCCAGGATGGCGAGCAGCACCGCGATATCGGCGGCGATTTGGGGGCGGGTGCGGGCGAAGCTATTCATCGCCGCTTTCCTTGCCGGCCGAAATGGCGCGACGTGGCGAATTCCAGCGGCGCGAAGATGAACCGGTCGGCGAGATAGACCGCCACGACGATCGTGAACACGACCGCGAAGATGATTTCGGTGTCGTATTCCTGGCGCGCCAAATTGATGAGGTAGCCGAGGCCTTCGCCGCCGCCGAACAACTCGGCCGTCAGCGTCACTTTCCACGCCACACCGAACATGATGCGCAGCGTGGCGATGGCGAAGGGGAACAGCGCGGGCACGACGATGAACAGAAACTGGCGGATGCCGTTGCGCCCGAAGCTGCGCGCCATCTCGTCGATTTCGCCGTCCAGCGCGTTCAAGCCTTCACGCAGATTGATCAGTGCGAAAGGCAGCAGCACCACGGTGATCGCGAACACGACCGAGGTGGTCGAAACGCCGAACCAGATCGCGGCCAGCAGCGTCCAGCCGATGCCGGGAAAGGCATTGAGGAACGGGCTGAAGCGCCCGTGGACCGTCGGCGCGGTGAAGCGCGCGTAGTGGCACAGCAAAGCGAGCGCCGAGCCGAGCAGGAAGGCGATCGCGATCGATATGCCGACATTGAATAATGTCGCTTTCAAATGCCCGATTTCGCGCGCGGAGGTGAAGAAACGCGTCGCCGCGCGCAGCACTGCATCGGGCGGGGGCATCATATAAGGCGGCAGGCGCGCCGACGCGGCGTACCATCCCCCGACCACGAGGGCGAGGAACAGCGCCGCGACGGCCGCCTTAACTTGCGTCGAGTCCGCGCGCAAAATATCAGCCGCGCAGCGTGTGGTCCCAGGTCACGGAATCGACCTGCGGCGCGCCTTGGATCATGCCGAAAGCAAGGCCGATTTCCCACGCGCGGGTCACGGCCTGCGCTTGCGCGGGGCCGAAGATCGCGGGCACCTCGGTCGTGCGATCGAACCACCAATCGAAGAAGGCGGGATCGATATTCGCTTGCGTACCCACGGCGCCGAACACTTCCCGGCGGTTGGCGAGCGCGTAGTCGATCGACGCTTTGAGCATGCGGTTGAACTCGCGGAACTCGGCCGCACGCGCGGTCAAGCGGTCGGCGTAGCCCACGTTGACGGCCGAAACGAGACGGCCGTGGATCTCGTTCAGGATCGTGCCGGTCTCGCAGATATTGACGTACTCGCCGGAGCTGCGCGCGCGGAACGCCTGCGAATGGATCAGCGTGGCGGCATCGACGCGGTTGGTCGACAGCGAAGCGGGCAGGTTGGGCGCCGCGATTTCGACCTGGCGGACATCGCCGCCTTCCAGCGCCATGTTGAGGCCGAATTTCTTGTTCAGCGCTTCGCGCACGAACATATAGCCGGTCGAGCGCAGGCCATACGAGCCGAGCGTTTTGCCCTTCAGCGCCGCGGGGTCCTTCAGCGCGGAATCCTTGTTGACCCATACACCGCCGCCTTCGCCGTTGGCCGAAGCGTGCAACGCTGCCGACAGAATGCGCAGGTCCAGGCCGCGCGACAGCGCCGCCGGTACGCCAATCACCGCGGTCATGACCACGTCGTATTGGCGCGTCGCGGTGACCTGCAGCAGCGTCGGAATATTCATCCCCGTCGCTTCGACGTCGATCAGGTCGGAGCGCACCTTGCCGTTGCGGATCGCCCACACGACGGCGTCGTAGGCGGGATCGAGAAGATAGGCATAGGTCACTTTCGGTTTGGCTTGGCCAAGCACGACGGACGGGGCGGCAAGAAGGGTTGCGGCACCGGCGAGAACGGCGCGGCGGCCGGACAGGGCGAGAGTCATGTCATTCCTCCGTGGGGGCGTCGGGTTCGAGGGAGCGGAATAGTTCGTTGAGGCGGTCGTGCATGTCGACCAAAGCGGGATCGTCCTTCAGCGCGCGCGGACGCGCGGCTTTGACGTCGAAAATCTCCAGCACGCGGGTCGGTTTTTTCGACAGCAGCACGATACGATCGGCGAGGGTCAGCGCTTCGTCGATATCGTGCGTGACGAACAGGATCGTCTTGCCGGTTTCCTGCCAAATGCGCACGATCTCCGCGCGCAAACGGCGGCGCGTGTTGGGATCGAGCGCCGAAAACGGCTCGTCCATCATGATGATGGCGGGATCGACCGCAAGTGCGCGGGCGATCGCGACGCGTTGGCGTTCGCCGCCCGACAGCATCAGCGGATACTTGTTGGCGCTGTCGGCGAGCCCGACGAGGGCGAGAAGATCGCGCGCCTTGGCGGCGCGCTTGCGACCTTCCGCGCGGCCGAAGCGAAGCTCCGCGCCCAGCAGCACGTTCGACAGTGCATTGCGCCACGCGACCAAGCGCGGCGACTGGAACACGAAGGCGATTTCCTGCCACGCGTCCTTGGGCGCTTTGCCGAGCACTTCAACGCGGCCCGCATCCGGCGGCACAAGATCGCCCGCGATGCGCAGCGCCGTCGACTTTCCGCAACCCGAGGGGCCGAGCAGACACACGAATTCGCCTTTGCGGACGGTGAAGTCGAGGGAGTCGTAGATCTGCTCTGCGCCCAACTTCAGGCGTGCACCATCGAAGACGATCGCGTCGGGGGCGGCGCTCACGGCCAGTAGCGCCATATCTTGCGGCCGGCCGGATCTTCCGCGAGGCGCGAAGGCACGTCGAACAGCATCGTTTTGCGGTCGATCTGGTCGTAACGCTGCCAATGCGGCAGATGCGCGCCGTTGGGGTTGCCGGTGCGCACGAAGGCGGCCCAAGTGTCGCGCATTTGCGCGGCGAGCGCCGTCATACCCGCCTTGTCGCCGCCTTCGAGCATCGGCGCTTGATAAGTGGGCAGGGTATCGAACATGAACGGCAATTCGATGCAGTGGCACGCGCCGAACGGATTGCCGGGGGCGGCCCAATCGAAGCGGTAGACATAGGCGGGCTCGCCGATCGTCGCCAGCGCGTCGCAGAAGCCGAGCGACTTGGCGGCGAGGGCCGCGTCGCCGACCATCGCGGAGATGAGCGAGACCGGCGTATTCGATCCCGTCCGGATCGCGTATTCGGCCATCGCGGCACGCGCGTCGGCGCCGAAGAAATCGCGGAAGCGGCCTTCGACCTGCGCGTCCGTCGCGTCGATGATCGGCGGCGCCTTGGCGAAGAAGGCGGCGGACTCGTCCTTCGTATAGCCGATCATGATGTCGCGATCGGCCGCGCCGGGCAGCGCCGATTGAAAGAGATCGGTGCCGAACAACTCGCCATCCGCGACCGGCCAGAAGGGCGGCGTCACGTCGGCGAATTTCGCGTAATGCATCATCGTCTTGAGCTGGGCGGCGAGGATGTCGGGCACCTTCGCGTCGGCCCATTGCGCATCAGATTTGATGCCCAAGAACTCTTCCATCTTGGCGGCGGGTTCCAGGCAGGATTCGGGCGTGCGCAGCGGGCGGCCGAACGGCGCGCTCTGGATGATCGCGCGCTTGAACAGCTTGCGCGCGGTCGGCAGGGCCAGCAACGCCAGCACCGACAGACCGCCGGCCGATTGGCCCGCGACGGTGATCGTTTCGGGATCGCCGCCGAACGCATCGATATTCGCGTAAACGAATTCCAGCGCCGCGATCTGGTCGCGCAGGCTGAGATTGGGTTCGGCGACGCCGGGCTTATGCATGAAGCCGAGCACGCCCAGGCGGTAGTTCACGCCGACGACGACCACATCACCGAACTCGGCGAGACGTGCACCCGAATACCAATCGAGCGAACCCGCGCCCGAAACGAACGCGCCACCGTGATACCAGACCAGCACCGGGCGGCGCTTGCCGTCGGGCTTGGGCGTCCAGATCGTGAGCGTCAGGCAATCTTCGTCTTGGAGCCGCGTGAAATCGCCCATTGCGGCGGCGAGACGCGAGCGATTCTGCGGCGGTATGGGGCCATGCTGCGTGGCGTCGCGTTCGCCCGACCAGGGCTTGGGCGCTTCGGGCCGGCGGAAACGGAGCTTGCCGACCGGCGGGGCAGCGTAGGGAACGTTGCGGAAGGCGACGATTCCGCCCTCGGTTGCGCCTTTCAGAACGCCAAGCTTCGTCTTGGCCACCAAGGATTCGTTCACGCGTACCTCCTGCCTGCGCGAAGTTAAGCATAATTCGCCGGCACCTGTTCAATACACTTGTACGGTGTCGCGCGAAGCGTGCACGTCGCCGATTGCGAAAACTCTCCGCCCGCGAGCACTGAAAAACCAGACCGAATTTTCTGATCGATTGATCGGCCGTGCGAAAGAATGCGTCAGCGCGGTT
Source organism: Tagaea sp. CACIAM 22H2 (assembly GCA_014444615.1). GTDB lineage: Bacteria > Pseudomonadota > Alphaproteobacteria > CACIAM-22H2 > CACIAM-22H2 > Tagaea. The sequence goes on from PVXE01000050.1 coordinate 24,099, forward strand.
TTTTCGCGTCGGCCGCCAGCAGGCGTTCGCGCAGCGCCGTAATCTGGCTGGAAAGTTCGTGCAAGGCGTCGAGCTTCATGCCCGACGCTTCGAGAATGCCTTCGGGCACGCAGCGCGCTTGTTCGCGCAACGCCTTGCCCTTGGCGGTCAGGCGCACGCGCACTTGGCGCTCGTCCGCAGGATCGCGATTGCGTTCGATATGGCCAAGCGCTTCGAGGCGTTTCAGCAACGGGGTAAGGGTGTTCGACTCAAGGAACAGCTTTTCCCCCAATTGACCGACCGTCTGGTCGTCCTCGGCCCATAGTGAAACGAGGGCGAGATATTGCGGGTAGGTAAGGCCCAGCGCGTCCAGAAAAGGTTTGTAGACCCGGCTGAACGCCAAATTCGCGGAGTAGACGGCGAAACAGATGAATGGATTCAAGCCGTTGGCGAAAGGTTCTGGGCGGGCGGCGGGCATTGGAGCGCTCCACATCGGGATTGTTCATAAATAAGTCGCGAGCGATTTAATCGCAAGTGCTTGACTCTTGGCGTCCGCACGATCATATATATCGCACGCGATTAAATCGTGTTCGATATTAAATAACCAACCCAACCCGAAAGGAAGACTCCCATGGCCGTTTCCAAAGTCGTTTACAGCACCGCCGCCCGCGCCACCGGCGGCCGCGATGGCAAGTCCGGCACGATCGATGGTTCGTTCAGCGTCAACCTTGCCGTGCCGAAGGAGATGGGCGGCAACGGGCAGGGCGTGAACCCGGAACAATTGTTCGCGACTGGCTATTCGGCCTGCTTTCTCGGCGCGATGAAGTTCGTCGCCTCGCAAGGCGGCACGGCCAAGGTGCCGAACGACACGACCGTCACCGCGACGGTCGGCATCGGCCCGCGCGTCGAAGGCGGCTTCGGTCTGGAAATCTCCCTGGCGATCGAACTGCCGGGCGTGCCGAAGGCCGAAGCCGAAGCGTTGGTCGAGAAGGCGCATCAAGTGTGCCCGTACTCGAACGCCACTCGGAACAATATCGACGTGAAGCTGAGCGTCGTCTGACGGCAAGCGCGGCGGCGCAAGACCAAAAATCTTGCGCCGCTGACTGCCTGGGCAATAGAGCCCTTGCGATCAAGTACGGGCGACCCCCTATGGGTCCGCCCGTATGGATCGAAGCCACGGATCGTGCGGACTTTAGGTCCGTGATGACTCGCTCCTTATTCGCAAATCGAAACGACGCCTTCTTTTTGGATTTCGACGGAACGCTCGTCGATCCGGCCCCGACACCCGATAGCGTGATCGTCGATCCGCGCGTGCCGAAGACTTTGCGTCTTCTTTACGAGGCGACCGGCGGGGCCGTGATGATCGTCACCGGTCGTCCGTTGTCGGAAATCGACAAGCTACTGGCGCTGGATCTGCCTGCCGCCGGCCGGCATGGGGCGGAGATTCGCCTGCCGGGCGAAAGCCATGCCGATATCCGCATCGAGGATTCGGCCTTCGCGGGAATTGCCGCCGCCTGCGGTGCGCTGGGTGCCAATTATCCCGGCATCCGCTACGAATTCAAAAATCCTGTCATCGCCATCCATTTTCCCGCCGACGATCCGCTGTTTCCCAAACTGCGCGACGGCGCGGCGAAACTGGTCGAAGCCGCGTCCGAGAATCTCGAATTCGTCGTTGCGCGCAACGCGATCGAGTTGCGCCCGCCCGGTGTGCACAAAGGCCGGGCCGTGCGTGCCGCCGTGACGACGCCGCCATTCGCGGGCCGCCGGCCGGTCTTCATCGGCGACGATACGCCCGACGAAGACGGATTCAGCGCCGCGCACGATCTTGGCGGCATCGGCGTTTGCGTGGGCGTTCAGCGTCCGGGTGCGGCGCATCTGTTGAGTTCGCCCGACGATGTTCTCGCGGCGCTTATGGCGATCGCGGAGGCAAAATGAACGCGCAGCGTCCCAAGCAAACCCTCGACCTCGGCATGATCGGCAATGGTCAGATCGCGGCCTTGATCGATCCGGCGGGCGCTTTGGTTTGGCTGTGCCATCCGCGCATGGATTCCGATCCGATCTTTGGCGCGCTGGTCGATGGCGGCGCGCCTGACGGCGCCTGGACGATCGAGGCGGCGGGCGCACGTTCGATCGAACGGCGCTATATGCGCAACACGCCGATCCTGGAAACGCGCATCGTTTGCGCCGATCAATCGGCGTTGCGCATCGTCGATTTCGCGCCGCGCTTCAAACGCCATGGGCGCATCTTCCGCCCGCCGATGATCGTGCGCCGGATCGAGCCCGTCGCCGGCACGCCGCGCATTCGGATGCGTATCCGCCCGCGCGATCTTCGCAGCGGCCAGCCGCCGGCGTCGAGCCAGGGCAGCCATCATCTGCGCTACGCTTTTCCCGGTGGCGGCTTTCGCATCACCAGCGACGCGCCCTTGTCCTATGTGCAGGACGAGATCGAATTCACGCTGTTGACACCTTTGACCTTCGTGCTTGGCCCGGACGAAGCGCTTGCCGACGATCCCGCCCGTCTGGGCGCGGATTGGATTGCGGAAACGCAAGCCTATTGGCTCGACTGGGTGCGCTATTTGTCGCTGCCTTACGAATGGCAGGAACAGGTGGTGCGCGCGGCGATCACGCTGAAGCTTTGCCAATACGAAGATACGGGCGCGGTGGTCGCGGCGATTACCACCTCGGTTCCCGAAGCGCCGGGCAGCGCGCGCAATTGGGATTATCGCTTCTGCTGGCTGCGCGACGCGTTCCACGTGGTCTACGCGCTGAACCTGTTGGGCGCCACGCGCACGATGGAAGAATTCATTCGCTTTGCGACGGATGTCGCGGGTGAATCCGAAGCTGGCATGCTACGCCCGCTTTATCCCATCGTCGCGCGCATTCCCCCGCCCGAAGAAGAACTCGCGCGCGCCGAAGGCTATCGCGGGCACAAGCCCGTGCGGCTTGGCAACGCGGCGGCATTCCAGGTGCAGAACGACGTCTATGGCAGCGTCATCCTGGCGGCGGCGCAGATGTTCTTCGACGAACGTTTGCCGCGCATGGGCGATTGGTCGCTCTATCAAAAGCTGGTGAAGCTTGGCCAGCGCGCGCGCGAGGTGGCGCTCACGCCCGACGCCGGTATTTGGGAATATCGCGGACGTGCGGCGATCCACACCCATTCGGCGGTGATGTGCTGGGCGGGGCTCGACCGGCTCGCGCGCATCGCCAAGCGTTTGGGCGATCACACGGCCGCGCAATGGCGCGCGGATGCCGACAAACTGCACGCCGAAATCGTCGCGCGCGCCTGGGACGAGAAGCGCCAGGCCTTCGTCGGCACGCTCGACGGCGGCGAGATGGATGGCGCCGTGCTCGTAATGCCGATGGTCGGCTTCCTGCGCGGCGACGATCCGCGTTTGCGCACCACGCTCGACGCGATCGGCCGCGAGCTCGATCACGGCGGCTTCATCGCGCGCTACGCGCATGAAGACGATTTCGGCAAGCCGGAGAGCAGCTTCGTCGTCTGCTCGTTCTGGTATGCCGAAGCATTGGCGGCGGCGGGCGAAGTCGCGCGCGCGCGCGCCGTTTTCGAGCGCGTGATGGCGCAAGCAAGTTCGCTCGGCTTGTTTTCGGAGGACATTCTCGCCGCGACCGGCGAGCACTGGGGAAATTTCCCCCAAACCTACTGCATGGCGGGGCTGGTCGGCGCCGCGATGCGGCTTAGCCGAGGTTGGCGGGAGGGCGTATGGGACGGCTCGTTGTAGTTTCGAACAGGATCCCAGGACATGGAACCCGCGGCGGAAACGGCGGCGGTCTCGCGGTCGGGTTGAATGCGGCATTGGCCAAACGGCCATCGCTGTGGCTGGGCTGGAGCGGGGAGGTGGCGGAAACACCGCCGCCGCCCGAGCGTCGGCATTCGCGGCGCACCGAGATCGTCGGCGTGGCGCTCACGCCCGCTTTGCATGCCGGCTTCTATGCCGGCTTTGCCAACAGCATTTTGTGGCCGCTGTTCCACTATCGGCTCGGCTTGGTCGAGTATCGCCGCGCCAATTACGCGGCCTATCTCGAGGCGAACGAGTGGATCGCTTCGGCCTTGATGAACGAGCTTCGCCCCGACGATACGATCTGGGTGCACGACTATCATCTGATCCCGCTCGCCAAGATCCTGCGCGCGCGCGGTGTGGCCAATCCGATCGGCTATTTCCTGCACATTCCGTTTCCGGCGACGGAGGTGTTCCGCTGTTTGCCGGTCTATCGCGAATTGGTCGAGGCTTTGGCGCATTACGACTTGGTCGGCTTCCAGACGGAATCCGATCGCGTGCAATTCGTCGACGTGCTGGGCGCGCCTGAGAAACGCGCCGGCGATACGATCGACATATTCGGCCGTGTCTTTCAAACCGGCGTGTTTCCCATCGGCATCGATACGCCGGCCTTCGCGGCCTATGCGGCCAGGCCATCGCCCGACGGAGAGCGCCTTGCAGCGAATCTTGGCGACCGCAAAATGGCGATCGGCGTCGACCGGCTCGACTATTCCAAGGGCCTGCCCAACCGCGTCGCCGCCTATGGCGCGTTTCTGGAACGCAACCCCTGTTGGCGCGGCAAGGTCCAATATCTGCAAATCGCACCGATCTCGCGTGGCGAGGTGTCGAATTATCGCGCCTTACGCCGCGAAATCGACGGCGCCGCCGGGCGGATCAACGGCAAATACGCCGATTTCGACTGGACGCCGCTGCGCTACGTCAATCGCGGCTTCCCGCGCGGCACGCTGGCCGCGTTCTATCGCCGCGCGCGCGTCGGGCTGGTGACGCCATTGCGCGACGGGATGAATTTGGTGGCGAAGGAATTCGTCGCCGCCCAGCCGCCCGATGATCCCGGTGTGCTGATATTGTCCGAATTCGCGGGGGCGGCCGTCGAATTGTTGGGCGCCCTGACCATCAACCCCTACGACATCGACGCGATCGCCGATGCGCTGCAACGCGCCCTTGAAATGCCCTTGGACGAACGCGTTTCGCGCTGGCGCGCCGATTTTGATGTGGTTTCCACCAATACGGCCGCATTTTGGGCCGAATCGTTTCTGTCCGCTTTGGCCGCCACCCGGCCCGCCTGACCCGGCCCCGGCCGGCCGCGAATTCCGTAAAAATTTCGGAAATTCTTGTCGGGAGCCCGAACCCGCGTTGTAATCTTATCCCATAAAGGGCGAGAGGATTCGGCCCCGAAGGGAAGCTTGCATGGGCGGGGACGCGGCACACGCGACCATCGAATTGCCGGCGACGGGCGACCCGATCACCGTCGCGGCGCTGAAGACGGAGCTGCTGGAACGGCTGGCGGCCGGCGAGGGCGTGCGTCTGGATGCGCGCCATGTTGCCGAACCGTCGACCGCCCTGATCCAGACGATCGAAGCAGGGGCCGCCGCCTTCGCGGAAAAGACGTTATCCTTCGGCCTGCTCGAACCTTCCGACGCGCTGTGCGGCGCCTATGAGACGCTGGGCCTGTTCACGGCGCTGATGTCGCGCATCGTTATGGAAGTTTGAGATGAACGCCGAAGACCAGGAACTTCGGCAGATATTCCTCCTCGAATGCGAGGAGCTGGTCACGCTGGCGGAGTCCAGCGTCGAGACGCTGCGCACGGCGCCGACCGAGGACGCGATCCACGCGCTGTTCCGTGCGGTGCACTCGGTCAAGGGCGGGGCGGGGGCGTTCGGGCTCGACCGGCTCGCGTCCTTCGCGCATGTGTTCGAGACTTATATGGACCTGCTGCGCAAGGGCAAGGCGACGCTCGACGATGCGGCGGTGGATTTGTTGTTCGATGGCGTCGACGTGCTGCGCCAATTGTCGGACGAAGCGCGCGATGGCGAAAAAGCCTCCACCCAGCGCTACGACGCGGCGCTCGAAGCGCTGCGCGCGGCTGCGGGGCTGGAGGACGACGTTGCCGCCAAGCCGCCGCCCGCCGATTTCGATCCGATGGCGGAATTCGAAGCGCAGATGGCGGCCGCCCCCGCCGCCGACGAAGCGCCGCGGCGCAAATTCAAAATCCGTTTCGTCCCCGGCCCCAAAATGCTGGAAGCTGGGATCGATCCCTTGCGCATTCTGGGCGTGCTCAAATCGCTGGGCGATCTGCAGGTCGAGATCGCGGGGCAATTGCCGTCGCTCGTCGACCTCGATGCGCAGATTTGCGCGTGGTCGTGGACCGGCACGCTGGAGACCGCCGCCCCGCAAGCCGATCTCGACGACGTCCGCGACATGATCGACGATCTGGCGGTTTTGGAGTTCGAGGGGGAAGCCCCGCCGCCGGCGCCCGAACCCGAAAAACCCGCCACCGCCGCGACGACCGCGCCAGCGCCGAAGAAGCACGGCGCCGCACCGATCGCCGAACCGGCGAAGCCGCGCGACAAGCCCGTCGCGACGGTTCGTGTCGATGTACCCAAGCTCGAGCGGCTTGGTAACATGGTCGGCGAACTTATTATTACGCAAGCATTTTTGGCCCGTCAGGCTTCGGGTCTCGATCCCGAAGCGCATCGCCCGTTGTTCCGCGCCCTCGACGAGATGGGGCAGCATATCCGCGAGGTCGCGGATGCCGCGACGTCGATCCGCGCCTAGCCGTTGAAAGCGGTGTTCTCGCGCTTCGGATCGCTGGTCCGGGACCTCGAGAAGACGACCGGAAAGCGTATCCGGTTGGAGATCGTCGGCGACCATACCGAGATCGACAAAACGGTGGTCGAGCGGTTGAGCGAGCCGCTGACCCATCTGATCCGCAACTCGATCGATCACGGGATCGAGAATGCGGAAGGCCGCGCCGCTGCGGGCAAGGACCCGGTCGGACAATTGCGTCTGTCGGCCGAATAGCGCGGCGCGCAGGTCGTCATCGAATTGGCCGACGACGGAAAGGGCATCAATCGCGAACGCGTGCTCGCCAAAGCGATCGAGCGGGAATTGGTGTCGCCGGGCGCCATGTTGAGCGATCAGGAAATCGACGAGTTGATCTTCCTGCCGGGTTTCTCGACCGCCGATCAAGTCACGTCGGTTTCCGGGCGCGGCGTGGGCATGGACGCGGTGCGCCAAGTGATCGAGGAGATGGGCGGCACCGTCGCGCTCGTTTCCCGGCCTGGCGAGGGCACGACCTTCTCGCTAACCTTGCCGCTGTCGCTTGCCATTCTCGACGCGATGGTGACGCTGGTCGGGCGGCAGAGTTATCTCGTCCCGATTTCGGCGATCATCGATTGTTTGCGGCCCGACGCCTCGGCCATCGTACGCATGGACGATCGCAGCGCGATGCTCGCGTGGCGCGGGCAGATTTTGCGGATCTTGCCGCTGGCGACGGAGTTCGGCGTGGCCGACGCGGAAAGCGATCCCACGCGCGCGATCCTTATTTTGGTCAAACCGTCGGGCGGCGAGACGGTGGCGATCCAGGTCGACGACCTGATCGGGCAGGAGCCGGTCGTCGTCAAAAGTCTGGAACGCAACTATCGCAAAGTGCGCGGCGTGTCGGGCGCCACGATCCTGGGCGACGGCCGGCCTGCGCTGATTTTGGACCTGTCGTCGTTGACGGCGGTGGACGGCGGGCGGCGGCGGATGTCGCGCGCGGCGGCGGAAGGATGAGGGCGGGAACGATGG
>PVXE01000051.1 GCA_014444615.1 Tagaea sp. CACIAM 22H2
AAAACCGGCCGCTACGCGCTGGTGCTGATGGATCATCACATGCCCGAGATGGACGGGCTGGACGCGACGCGCGCGATCCGCGCGATCGAAAGCTCGACCGGCGCCAAGCGCACGCCGATCGTGGCGCTGACCGCCAACGCGCTGCGCGGCGAGGCCGAACGCAGCTTCGAAGCGGGCATGGACGATTTCTGCGCCAAGCCCCTCACCCTCGCCCAGCTCGCGCGCGTGCTGCGCCGCTGGCTGCCCGACCGCGATTCAGCGGAGGCCGAGATGGAGGCGATGGTCGACAGCGTGCTGCCGCCCGCCGACGATCACACCGTGCTCGACCTCGCCCATCTGGTCGCCACGCTGGGCGCCATCGACGACGGACTGCGCGAGGATTTGCAGCTGTTCATCGAAACGACCGAGGACTATGTGCGCCGCATCGTCGCCGCGGTCGAAACGCGCGATGCGCGCGTCGCGCGCGAGACGGCGCATTCGGCCAAGGGCGCCGCGCGCACGGCCGGCGCGCGCGAACTCGCCGCCCTGATGCAAGCGATCGAAGATTCGGTGAAACAGGACGATTTCGCCGCCGCGGCCTCGCTCGCGGGCGCGTTGCGTTCCACGCTCGACCGCGTCACGCGCGCGGTCGCGGCCCTGTAAGAAAAACGGGATGATCCATCATGTATAGACCCGAGTTCTCCGCCTTCGCCGTGCTGGTCGTCGAGGACGATGCCTTCGTGCGCCGGTCGATCGTGCGCATGTTGCGCGCCATGGGCTTCGTCGAGGTGAAGGAAGCCGCCGACGGCGAAGCGGCGTTGCAAACCCTGAAGGCGATGCCCCAATGCGGCGTCGTGCTTTGCGACATCGGCATGAAGCCGGTCGGCGGCCTGCAGTTCCTGGAACGGCTGCGCAAAGAATTCATCCCGCCGCTGTCGGATACGCCGGTCATCTTCATCACCGGCTCGGCGGACAGCGAAACCGTCAAGCGCGCGATGACGATGAAGGCGGCGGGTTATGTGCTCAAGCCCGTGGTGCCGGACAAATTGTCGGCGCGCATCGCGGCGACGCTGAAACTGCCGGGTGCGACGATCTAGTCGAACGCGCTCAGTCGCGATAACCCAGCGCCGCGGATATGCGACGTGCGGCCGCCGCCGCCGCGCGGCGCGTTTCAGCCTCGGTCGAAGGATTGTCGCGGATCTTCACATAGGGAACGGTCATACCCGCCACGGCCGATCCGGTTGCATCCAAGATCGGATGGCAGAGATCGACGACGCCCGTCACCGTGTCGCTAGGCGCTGCGACGCCGCCTTCTTTGCGAATCTTTGCCAGGCGCCGGTCGAGCGACGCGCGCTCGGTCTTGCTCGCCCCTTCGCCCAGAACCGTCATCAACCGCGCGCGCCGGTCGTCGTCCTGAAACGCGGTGATGACACGCGCTGAAACACGGTCCGGTCGGAACGGGAAATGCGCGCCGAGCCGGACGGAGAATCCCATCGCCCGGAATCCGTCGGCCTGAGCAACGACCAACAAGCGCCGGTCGTGATAGACGCTGATATGCGCGGACTGACCCGTCGAATCAGCGAGTTGCTGCATCACGGGCAACGCGGCGGCAAGCAGCCGGCGCACCGGCGGATGCCGGTGACCGAGCTCGAACAATTTCAACGTCAACCTATAGCGTCCGTCGAGGCCCGAGCGCTTGATGTAGCCGCGTTCGGTTAGAACTTCGAGCATGCGGAAGATTTGGCCGACGCTGCGCCCCAGGCGCCGCGCGATCTCGTTCTGAACGAGGCCCGCTTCTTCGTCGGCGAGAAGCTCCACGATCTCCAGGCCCTTCTCCAGCGCCGGGGCCGAATATCCACCTTTGGTTTTGGGCACGGTTGACTCCTCTGACCGACTCCTTTTAGATATGAAAATAACTTTCATATAAGAACAAGGGGAAACGTCTTGGGTGGCAGTCTCGACGCCGGCGCGGTCGCGGAATATCGCAAGCGCGGCTATCACTTTCCGATCCGCGTGCTGACGCAGGCCGAGCTCGACGCGGCGAACGCCAACATGAAGGCGACCGAGGCGAAGCTCGGCGGGCCACTGAAGGGGCGCTTCAATCAGAAGCCGCATCTTCTGTTTCCGTGGATCAACGAACTCATCCGCCACCCGAAGATCCTCGACGCGGTCGAATCGGTCATCGGGCCGAATATCCTGTGCTGGGGCTCCCAGTTCTTCGCCAAGCAGCCCGGCGACGGCATGTACGTGTCGTGGCACCAGGACGCGACCTATTGGGGCCTGTCGAAGCCCGACGTGGTGACCGCGTGGATCGCGTTCACGCCCAGCGTTCCCCTGTCGGGCAATATGCGCGTCGTCGCGGGCACGCATCTCGAGCAGCTGAAGCACAACGACACCTTCGTCGAGAGCAATCTGCTGTCGCGCGGCCAGGAGATCGAAGCGAAAGTCGACGAGAAGGACGCGATCGACATCACGCTGCAACCCGGCGAGATGTCGCTGCATCACGTTCTGCTGGTGCACGGGTCCGAGCCCAACCGCGCCACGTGGCCGCGCGTCGGCTTCGCCGTGCGCTACGTGCCGACCGACGTGCGCCAGCTGAACGGCGAGATCGACAGCGCCACGCTGGTGCGCGGCACCGACGCCTACAACTATTTCGACCACGAGGCGGCACCGGAAGGCGATCTGCATCCGGCGGCCGTCGAACGGCACAAACGCGTTCTCGATCGCCAGATGGAGATTCTCTACCAAGGCGCCGCCAAACCCGGCAAACGCGCGATCACCTAAGAATCGCGGCCCACCAACGACGCCCCCTCGCAACGAACCAACGAAAAAAGGGAGATGCCCATGACGAAACTTCTCGGTCTGACGACCGCGATCGGCCTTGTTTTGGCCGGCGCTTGCCTGGCGCCCGCCGGCGCGCAGGAAATCAAGATCCGCTTCGCCCATTCGCTTTCTTCGACGGAACCGGCGCATATCGCGGCCGAGAACTTCGCCAAGCGCGTCGGCGAGCGCACCAAAGGCCGGGTCCAGATCCAGGTCTTCCCGTCGGAGCAACTCGGCTCGGGCAAGGAGATCAATGAGATGATCCGCCAGGGCGCCAACGTGATGAACATCACTGACCCCGGCTATCTTTCCGATTTCGTGCCCGACGTGGGCGTGCTGAACGGCCCTTATATCGTCAAAGACCCGAAGGATTTCGACAAGCTGCTCGCTTCCGACTGGTACAAGACGATCGATCAGAAGCTGCAACAGGCCGGTTTCCGGATGATCATGATGGGCGGCTTCTTCGGCTGCCGTCACATGATCACCGAAAAGCCGATCCGCACGCCGGCGGATATCCAGGGCCTGACCGTCCGCGTCCCGCCGAACACGATGTGGATCGAGACGTTCAAGGCGATGGGTGCGCGCCCGACGACGGTGCAATGGTCGGAAGTGTACTCGGCCCTTCAGCAGAACGTCGTCGCCGGCGCGGAAGCGCCTTACGGCTCGATCTGGGGCGCCAAGTTGCAGGAAGTGCGCAAGACGGTCTCGAAGACCTGCCATTTCAGCGCGATCTCCGGCTGGCCGATGAACAACAACTACTTCAACCGGCTGCCGAAGGACGTGCAGGATGTGCTGCTGGACGAAGGCGCCAAGGGCAAGGCCGACATGACCCGGCTGACCATGGAGCTCGAGGCGGACTACGCCCAGAAGCTCAAAGCCGCCGGTGTCACGATCGTCGACGACGTCGACATCGCCCAGTTCCAGAAGGCGACGGCGCCCGCGTATAGCGCCTTCCCGAAATGGACGCCGGGCCTGCACGCCACGGTGACCAAGGTTCTCGGCTACTGAGACCCGCGCGGAACGGGAGCGGCCGGCTCCCGTTCCGCGCCCTTTCCCCTCCGCCCCAACGGCGACCAACACGGAGAATCGCGCATGTCGCGCCCGCGCGCATTGCTGCTCGATCAGTTCGAGGAAATCTTGGCGGGTGCGGCGTTGATCGTCGTCGTTCTGGCCGTCTGCTGGGGCGTCGTCACGCGCTACGTGACGGCCGAGCCCGCGACCTGGGCCGGCGAAGTCGCCGCCATCGCCTTCGCCTGGCTGATCTTCATCGGCGCCAGCGCCGCGTTGAAGCGCGGCATGCATGTCCATATCGACATGCTGCTGATCCTGTTGCCCGAAGCGCCGCGCCGCGCGGTGACGCTGGCGGGGGACGCGATCGTAATCGTCTTCCTCGCGATCGGGTTCGTCCTCGCGGCGGAGTTCTCGATCGACTCGTGGGACAGCCCGACATCGGTCCTGCGCCTGCCGCTGTCCATCGTCTACGGCTCAGTCGTCGTCGGCTTCGCATGCCTGTTGTGTCGCTACGCGGCCGTCGTGCGGGTTCACTATCGCGACCAAGTCTCGGAGTAGGAACGCATCGCCATGGAACTCCTTCCCATCCTGCTGATGTTCGCGTTCTTCGCGATGGGCGTGCCTGTCGCGATCGCGATCGCCGCCGCGGCGCTGTCCTTCTTCCTGTTCGCGGACGGCGTGCCGATCCAGATCTTCGCCCAGAAGCTGGTCAGCGCAACCGACTCCTTCCCGCTTCTGGCGGTGCCGTTCTTCATCTTCGCCGGCACGATCATGAACTACGCCGGCATCACCCGCCGGCTGCTGAACTTCGCCGACGCGCTGGCCGGGCATCTGGTCGGCGGCTTGGCGCAGGTCAACGTCATCCTCGCGACATTGATGGGCGGCTTGTCCGCTTCGGCCAACGCCGACGCCGCCATGCAGGCGAAGATGCTGGGCACGGAAATGGTCAAGCGCGGCTTCTCGCCCGGGTTCGCGGCCGCCGTGACGGCGTGTTCGGCGGTCATCACGCCGATCATTCCGCCGGGCATCGGCCTCATCATCTACGGATTCCTGGCCGACGTATCGATCGGCAAGCTGTTCATCGGCGGCATCGTGCCGGGCTTGCTGCTCTGCGTCGGGCTGATGATCGCGATCCATTTCGTCTCGCGCAAACGCGGCTACAAGCCGATGCGCGAACGGATGGTCGGCCCCGTCGAGCTGGGCAAGCATTTCGTCGCGGCGCTGGGCGCGCTGTCGATCGCCGCCTTCATCCTGTTCGGCATCCGTTACGGCGTTTTCACGCCGACCGAAGCCGGCGCGATGACGGTCGTCTACGCGTCGATGGTCGGGTTCTTCGTCCATCGCGAGCTGAAGCTCGCGCATTTTCCGGCGATCATCACCGAGACCGTCATCGCGACCAGCGCGGTCATGCTGATCATCTGCGCCGCGTCCGCCTTCGGCTTCTACATGACGTGGGAACGCATCCCGATGCAGGCGGCGCAGTTTTTGATCAAGCTGACGAACGACCCCAATGTTCTGCTGCTGCTGATCAATCTTCTGCTGATCCTGGCGGGCATGCTGATCGAAGGCACGGCGGCGCTGATCCTGCTGACGCCGATCTTCGTGCCGGTCATCACCAAGCTGGGGATCGACCCGATCCATTTCGGCCTGATCATGATCGTCAACCTGACCATCGGCGGCGTGACGCCGCCCGTCGGCACGCTGATGTTCGTCAGCTGCTCGGTCCTGCGCGTCTCGATCCAGCGCTTCACCGTCGAAGCCGTGCCGCTGCTGGCGGCGCTGTTCGCGGTGCTGGCGCTGATCACCTACGTGCCGGAGCTGGTGCTGTGGCTGCCCAGCCGCATGATGGATTGACGCGGCGCGTCAGTCGGTCCCGAAGGAATCGTTGAAGCCGTCGACCAGCGCGGCGATGCGCGCGGCGTCGGATTCGTCCATCACTGCGCGCGCGCGCTGCGTGGCGGCGGAAAGATCGAGCGCGCGCACCCGGCTTTTGACGCGCGCGATTTTGGTGGGCGACATCGAAAGTTCGCGGATACCGAGCCCCGCGAGCAGCGCGGTGTAGCGCGGATCGCCCGCGATCTCGCCGCAGATCGACACCGGGATGCGGTTGCGCAAGGCCGCTTCCGCCGTGAATTGGATCAAGCGCAGCACGGCCGGATGCAGCGGGTTGTAGAGATGCGCGACCTGCTCGTCGCCGCGATCGATGGCGAGCGTGTACATCGTCAAATCGTTGGTGCCGAGCGCGAAGAAATCGCAGACGCGCGCCAGCGCGTCGGCGGCGAGCGCCGCCCCCGGCACTTCGATCATGGCGCCCAGCGGCGGCAACGGATCGGGGATCGCGACACCCTTTCGCACCAGCCGTCGCGCGGCCTTGGCCAGCGCTTCGCGCACCGCGACCATTTCGTCGGGTGTGGAAATCATCGGCACGAGGATGCGCAACGGGCCCAGCGCCGCGGCGCGCAAAATCGCGGCGAGCTGCGTATCGAGCAATTCCGGGCGCTTCAGCCCCAAGCGGATCGCGCGCAAGCCCAAGGCTGGGTTCGGGCCGGGCGACAAATCGCCCAGCGCCGAGGCGAGTTTCTCGCCGCCGACATCGAGCGTGCGCACGGTGACCGGTTTGCCGTTCATTCCGCGCATGATCTGGGCGAGCTGTTCGAATTGCTCGTCCTCGCCCGGCACGTCGTCGCGGTTCATGAACAGGAATTCGCTGCGCAGCAAACCCACGCCCGCCGCCCCCGACGCGACGGCCAGATCGACCTCGCGCGGCAGTTCCAGATTGGCGAGCAGCGTGAACGGCACCGAATCCTTGGTGATCGCGGGCAGTTTCGCGGTGCGTGCCAAGCGCCGCTCGGCTTTCTCGAATTCCTGGCGCTTCTTTTCGTATTTGGCGAGCGTGGCGGGCGTGGGGCGCACGATCACGCGCCCCGCCTCGCCGTCCAGAATCACGGCATCGCCCGGCTTCACCGCGCCGACGAGTTCGGGCACGCCCAGCACGGCGGGCAGGCCCAAGGCGCGCGCCATGATCGCGGTGTGGCCTTCGCGCCCGCCGATCATCGTGGCGAAGCCGCCGATCGTTTCGGGGTCCATCACGGCCGTATCGGCGGGCGTGATCTCCTCGGCCACCACGATCGCGCCAATGGGCACGTTCTTGAACGCGCCCCACGGCGTTTGGGTGAGGTTGCGCATCAAACGCCCGGCGACCTCGCGCACTTCCTGCACGCGCTGAGCGAGATAGGAATCGTCCATCGCCTCGAACGCCTCGGCGATCGCATCCGCCTCGGCGCGCACGGCACTTTCGGGCATCAGCAGATTTTCGACGATGCGCTTCTCCACCCCGCGCACGAGGCGGGATTGGGAAAGCATTTGCGTATGCGCGTCGAGCAGATGGCCGAGCTCCTCGGCCGCTTCGGCGGGCAGTGCCGCCGTCTTGCGCTTGAGCTTGGCGAGTTGTTTGAGACTGACTTCGACGCCCGCGCGAAAGCGCTTCAGCTCGCCTTCGACCTGATCGGGCGCCACGCCGCATTCGGCGATCGCCAGCGTTTCAACGCCGTGGACATAGGCCGGGCCGATCGCGATGCCGGGCGACACACCCAGCCCGTCGAACACGGCCATCCCTTCGCCGCGGGCTTTGCGCGGCTTGGGTCCACGCGACGCCGGGCGGGCGGGGGGCATGTCAATCCTCGTCGAATTTTGCGGCGATCAACGCGGCGATCGCGTCGACGGCTTTGGCCGCGTCGGCACCCGTGGCGCTGACCGTGACGGTGCAGCCTTTGCCCGCCGACAGCATCATCAAACCCATGATCGACAGGCCCGAGACGGTGTTGGCACCCTTGGTGACCTGGATGTCAGATTCGAATTCGCCCGCGAGCTTCACGAACTTCGCGGCGGCACGGGCGTGAAGCCCGCGCATATTGCCGATCAAGCAATCGCGCGAAACGGCCGGACCGCTCATCGCGCCCCGCCGGCGGCGGCTTTGACCTCGCCCGCCAGCAGCTGCGAAGCGACGTTGATGTATTTGCGGCCCGCTTCGCGCGCGCACTGCACGGCGGCGGCCAAGGGTTCGGTGTTGCGCACGGAGGCGAGCTTGATCAACATCGGCAGGTTCATGCCGGCGATCACCTCGACGCGCGCGCGATCCATGATCGAAATGGCGAGGTTGGACGGCGTGCCGCCGAACATGTCGGTGAGGACCACCACGCCCGCCCCGGTGTCGCACTTGGCGACAGCGTCCAGGATTTCGGCGCGGCGCTGCTCCATGTCGTCTTCGGGGCCGATACAAACGGCGAGTACGTTCTTCTGGGGGCCGACGACATGCTCGAGCGCGGAGATGAACTCCGCCGCGAGGCGGCCATGCGTGACGAGAACGAGACCGATCATTCTGGAAAGCGTCCTTGCGCTGTCTTCACTCAGCCCGCCCCGCGATCGAGATCGCGGTGAAGCAGGGTCACCCGCCGCCCGCCTTGTGCCAAGCGTTCGGCAAGGCGTTCGGCCACGAAGACCGAACGGTGCCGGCCGCCCGTGCAACCCACGGCGACGGTGAGATAGGATTTGCCCTCCGCCTCGAAGCGCGGCAGCAGGGCGAGAATCATGTCCGAGAGGCCGTCGAAAAACGCGGGGAAACCCGGATCGCGCTCGACGAATTGCGCGACCGCCGCATCCTTGCCCGACAAGGGCTTCAGATCCGGCCGGTAATGGGGGTTCGACAGGAAGCGCACGTCGAACACGAGATCGGCTTCGCGCGGCAGACCGTTGCGATAGGCGAAGCTGACGACCGACAGCGCCAGCCCTTGCGGCGCGTCGAGCGCGAAACCGTCTTGGACGAGGTGTTTGAGCTGATGCGCGGACAGCGCCGTCGTGTCGATCACCTTATCGGCGCGCGCGCGCAAGGGTTCGAGCAGGCGGCGTTCGGCTTTGATGCCGTCGGCCAGCGGCCGGTCGGCGGCCAGCGGATGGCGCCGGCGCGTTTCGGTGAAACGGCGCGCCAGCGTCTCGTCCTCGCAATCGAGATACAGCAAGCGCGCGTCGAGGGTTTTTTCCGCGACCAGGCGATCGACCGCCGCGACGAAGGCGGGCACGTCGAAATCCCGCGTTCGCGCATCCACGCCGATCGCCAGCGGGCGCGCTTTGGAATCGGCGGCGTCGGGCAGCACCAGATTGGCGAGCAGCGTGAGGGGCAGATTGTCGACCGCCTCGTAACCTTGATCCTCCAGCGCGCGCAGCGCCGTGGAACGGCCCGCCCCCGACAATCCCGTCACTAACACCACGCGGCGCTGGGCGGCCGGTGCGTGATCGGTGTCGTTGGAGGCGGAAAGGGCAACGGCCATGGGATGAAGGCTCAGACCGCGAACAACGTGCCGACGGCGGCTTGTCGGGCCGCAACGGCGACCTTGGCAGGGGCGGAAACTTCGAACGGGTCGAGGGCGAGCACCGGCACGGCCACGCCCAGATAGTCGCGCGTGCGCGCGGTCGGCAGGCGTTCGACCGTCTCGCGGCTGGCCAGATCGATCGCGAGGCCGATTTTTGCCGATGCTAGCGTTTCGACGCGCACGATACCCACACCCCGAACTTCCAAAAGCCCTTGAATGGACTGGGGGCATCGCGCCACCAGATCGCCGTCCTCGCGCGTCAGGTCGACGCGGTCATCCGCTATCAAACGCGCTTCTGTTTGGATCATCCTCAAAGCCAAGTCGGATTTCCCGCTGCCCGATGCACCGCACAATAAAACGCCGATCCCGGCGACGTGGACACAGCTCGCGTGCAGTTGAAGGGTCGAGGCCGTTGGCACCGCAAAAAGGGTGGAGACTTTGTAAGGGCTTGTCAATCCGACTCGGCGCTTATGCACAGGAATTGGGCAAGTCGTAACACTGGGCAGAATCGGACTGCAGGGAAGTGAAACATCATTTATTACAATATATTAACTACAAAAATCGAGGACTTAGCAGCACCTCGCGTTGACCATGGTAAATCAGAAACTCGGTTGCTGAGCTTCGGACCAAGGGGGAAGCCGCCACCAGAGACCATACCGTTGTATCCGCATTCGGTCCGGAGACTTTGCCGATGTTCAGTTTTGCTTAATCCCTGAACATCGATATTCCGCATCATCCGGACCGCCTTCCGACAATGGCGTCCGCAAATATCTGATCGCCACTTGCAGGAACGGTAATGCGTCCACGCGCTGCCCTGGGCATCGGCATTCGGATCGCCGCGAGCTACGCGCTGATCCTTTGCGTGCTCGTGATTGCAGGCGGTGTTGGCTATATCGGGTTACACAAGACGCGCGGCATGTTCGGCCAAATCGACGCCGCGAATCGGAACGTCATCCGTACCGCCGAACTCAGCGCCGATTTCCAGGAATTGCGGCGCCTGGTGCAGATCCTTGCCGCGCGCGGCGGCGCCGAACTGCGCGAGCCCATCATCGACAGCGCGGACGCGCTGGGCGCCAATCTGGAGAAGCTGGAAGCCACCCAAAATACGCCCGCCGCCCAAAGCATCTTTTTGTGGCTGCTGCCGGACTACAGGCGCTACAGCGCGAGTGCGCGCAAAATCGTCGAACTGCGACGCGAGTATATAGCGCTCGTCGATCTAAGGCTGGAGCCGGCGGCTTTGACCGCCCGCCAAGTCTTGACCGCCGCCTTCGAAGCCGCGGTCGCGGCCGATGCGTCCGCCTTGGTCCGCGAGATCGGACGCGCGCAGGACAATCTTGGGATCGCGCGGGTGCGCATCGCGCGCTTCCTCGCCGACCCGACCCAGGCCTATCTGCTGCACGCGCTCGAAGCGCTTGAAGCGATGGACGAACATCTCGACAGCGCGCGCCGGATCGTACTTCACGGCGAGATCGAAGCCGTGGCGGCGGCAAGGGCCGCCGCCGCTCCCTTGCCCCGGATGCTGATCGAAGCCGGCGACGTTGCGTTGCAGATCGAAGCGCTGCTGCGCGTGAGCGAACAAGACTTGGCCGACTCTATCAACCAGGGACTGGATCAGTTGTTCCTGGCGGAGATCGAGGCGTCGCAAGCCACGGCCAACGCCGCCGACGCCACCGTCACCGGCACGGCGACGACGATCGCCCTGTTGTCGATCGCCGCATTGCTGGCGGGGCTGCTGGTTGCGATTCTGGTGGCGCGCAACATCACGCGCCCCTTGGCCGACATGACTTCCGCGATGCGCCGGCTAGCGGGCGACGAGCTCGACGTGGCCATTCCCGCGCGCGCGCGGCGCGACGAGATCGGGCAGATGGCGCAAGCGGTGGAGATTTTCCGCGACAACGCCCATCGCATGCGCCGAATTGCGGCCGAACGCGCAGCACTGGAAACGCAGGCCGCCGAAGACCGGCGTAGGGCGATGGCGCAATTGCGCGAGGCGTTGAACCGCGCGGAAAGTGCGGACCGCGCCAAAGGCGCGTTCTTGGGCCGCATGAGCCACGAGTTGCGCACGCCGCTCAACGCCATTATCGGGTTCGCCGAGTTGATGACGCACAAGGTGATGGGGCCGATCTCCGATACCTATGCCAGCTACGCGCGCGACATCATCGATAGCGGGCGCCACCTTTTGGCGCTGGTCGAACGCGTCTTGGAGGTGTCGCGTCTGGGCGGCGCGGCGCGGGCACTCGAAGCGGCGCCGGTCGATCTTGACCTGCTGCGGCGCGACGCCGTGCGCTTGGCGGCGCGCGACATCGCCAAGGCCGAAGCGACGGTCGACATGATCGGCGCGTCGGTTCATGCGATCGGCGATCCGGTCGCCGTCCGGCAAATCCTGGTCAACCTCGTCGCCAACGCCGCGCGCCACGGCAAGCGCGGCGGCGTCATCGCGATCCGTTTGAGCGAAGGCCCAAACGGCCGAGCGCGCATCGAAATCATCAACGATGGCGATCCGGTCGACGAGGCGACCTTGCGCGCCATCGGCACGCCGTTCATCGGCGGCGGAAGGTCGGAAATCGCGGGCGGCGGGGCGGGCCTGGGCCTCGCGATCTCGGTCGAGCTTGCCCGCCTGATGGGCGGCGCGCTGACGCTTTCCAACACGCCGGCGGGCGTTTGCGCGGAACTGACTTTGCCGGGACTGCAGGAGCGGCCGGTCCCCGCTGCGGCTTAAGCGACCGGCAGTCTGATCGTGAAACGCGCGCCCGGTTTGTCGAGGCGGTTCGACGCCGCGATCGTCCCGCCATGCGCCTCGACGATCTGGCGCGAAATCGACAGGCCAAGCCCCGAATGGGTGCCGAATTTCTCGTTCGCCGGGCGCTCCGAGTAGAACCGATCGAAGATCGCTTCCAGCTTGTCCTCGGGAATGCCGGGGCCTTCGTCGTCGATGCGCACGACGATCCAGCTGCGATCGCGCGCGACGTTCACGCGGATATCGGTCCCCGGCGGCGAGAAGGATTGCGCGTTGCCGATGACGTTGCGGAAGACTTGCGTCAGGCGGTCGGCCACGCCCGACACGAACAAGCCGCCGCCCGCTGGCCCGTCATAGACGGGCTTCGCCTGACCTTCCTTGGCCACGGCGGCGAGCGCGTCGCACAGACCTTCGAGCAGCGCCGCCACATCGAGCGTTTCGGCGTCGGCGCGCGACAATTCCGCGTCGAGGCGTGAGGCGCCCGAAATATCGGTGATCAAGCGATCCAGACGCTGGACGTCGTCGAGCACGATCGCCATCAGCTTTTCGCGCACCGCCGGATCGGGCACGCGTGCCGCCGTTTCGACGGCCGATTTCAGCGACGTCAGCGGGTTTTTGAGTTCGTGCGCGACGTCCGCCGCAAAGCGGTCGATCGAATCCAGGCGGCGCGCGAGCGCTTCGGTCATGGCGCGCAGACTGGCCGACAGATCGCCGATTTCGTCGCCGCGCTTGGACAGATCGGGAATGGCGGTGGCGAGCGCTTGCGCCGCCCCCAGCGTGCCGCCGATGGAGGTGCGTCCGCCCAGGCGCACGCGTTCGGCCGCGCGCGCCAAGCGGCGGATCGGGCGCGCGATCGTGCCCGCGAGGTAAAGCGAAATCAGCACCGTGATCGCCAGCACGCCGGCGGTCAGGTGCAGAATGTCGCGACGCACCGCGCGCAGGCTGTTCTCGACGTTGAGCCCGTCGCTGGTCAACTGCAACGCGCCCAGCACTTGGCGGAAGCGTTGCACCGGCACCGCGACCGAGATCGACAAATGCCCGCCGCCGTCGCGCCGTATGGCGGAGCCCGTTTCGCCGCCCAAAGCGGCGACCGCTTCTTCGTAATCGCGCGCATTGGTCTGCGCGCGCTCGCGATAGAGCGGCAGATCGAGATCGGCCGGGCCGATGCCGCCGGTCAACAGATCGATCGCGGTATCCAGCGCTTGTTGCAGCACGTTGGGCGGCGTGCCGGGCGGCAGCAGAATATCGATGTCGACCGCGAACGAGCCCGAGCCCAGCATGCGCGTATCGGCAAGCATCGTGCCGTCATAGTCGTAAAGCCGGGCGCGCAGGCGGGCAGGCTCGACCAGGCGGCGCAAGACTTGGCGCGAGGCGTCGGGCGCCAAACGGTCGTCGGCTTCCTCGTCGTCGGATTCCGCGATCGACACCGCCGCTTCGCCTAGCGCGGCCGCGATGATCCGGCCTTGCGTGGTCAGCGATTCCATTTCCGCCGCGATCAGGCCGCGGCGGAAATCGTCGAGATAAAGCACGCTCGCCGCCAGCAGCAGCAGCGGCACCATGTTCAGGAAAAGAATGCGCCGCGTCAGCGGCGAGAAGCGCCGGCGCGGCCCGGAACGAGCGGCCATGAAGACGCGATATTAGCTGCGGATCACTTTTCTTTGTAGCGATAGCCGAGGCCGTAGAGCGTTTCGATCTGCGAGAAATCCGGATCGACGGCTTTGAACTTCTTGCGCAGGCGCTTCACGTGGCTGTCGATCGTGCGATCGTCGACATAGATCGACTCGCCATAAGCGAGGTCCATCAACTGGTCGCGGCTTTTGACCATGCCGGGCCGCTGGGCGAGCGCCTTCAGCAGCATGAATTCGGTCACTGTCAGCGTGACCGGCGTGCCCTTCCATTCGCAGGCATGGCGCTCGACGTCGAGCGTCAAGTCGCCGCGCAGCATCGGCGGTTCGGCTGCCGCACCCGAAGCGGGGCCGGTCACGCCCTGGATCAGATCGCGCCGGCGCAGCAGCGCGCGGATGCGCTCGACCAGCAAACGCTGCGAAAACGGCTTGGTGATGTAGTCGTCCGCGCCCATGCGCAGGCCCATCACCTGATCGACCTCGTCGTCCTTGGAGGTAAGGAAGATGACCGGCATCGCAGATTTCTCGCGAATGCGCTCCAGCAGCGTCATCCCGTCCATGCGCGGCATCTTGATGTCGAGCACGGCGAGATCGGCGGGATCCGCGCCCAGCGATTTCAGCGCTTCGACGCCGTCGGAGAAGGCGCGGACTTTGAAGCCCTCGGCCTCCAACAGCACCGTGACGGAAGTCAGGATGTTGCGGTCGTCGTCGACCAGAACGATGGTGCGTTGGCCCGTGGCGGCGTTCATCGGCAATTGGGTCGCAAGGTTTGCGGTTTCGGCGATCGAGAGGGACATGTTTTCGGACCTTCCGGTGCCAATGGTCAAGCGCGATGGTCAAGCTCGACAGGGACGTTGCGCCGCGAACATGGCGGAATATTGGCATCCGCTTGCTCTTTTCCGGGCGCGCAAGACGCGGCAAGATCGCCGGCAAATGGCGGAAAACACATCCCAAACGACCGAAGATTTCCTCGCTGGGGCGCGACATCTGGCGCGTGGCCGCGACAAGGCCGTGCTCGCCACGCTGGCGCGGCCCGATATCCCCGAGTCGGGCGCACCCTATGCGAGCTTGGTGCAAGTCGCGTTCGACCACGATGGCGCCCCGCTGCTGCTGATTTCGGGCCTCGCCGACCACACCAAGAATCTGCTCAAAGACGGGCGGGTGTCGCTGCTGTTCGACGGCACGCAAGGCCGCGCCGAGCCGTTGACCGGCCCGCGCGTCAGCCTGATGGGCATTGCCGCCCCGACCGACGACGCGCGCCATGCGCGCCGCTACCTTGCGCGGTTTCCCGGCGCCGAAATGTACGCAAGCTTCAAGGATTTTTCGTTTTGGCGCGTCGCACCCGGCCGCGCCCATCAGGTCGCCGGATTCGGCAAGATCCAATGGTTCGAGAATTTCGCGATCGACGCGGAACCGGCCTTGGTCGAGGCGGAGCCCGAAATCGTCGCGCATATGAATGCGGACCATGCCGACGCCGTGCAGCTTTACGCCACACTCGCAGGCGAAAGCGGCGACGGCTGGGTCATGACCGGCATCGATCCCGAGGGTGCCGATATCCGCCGTCACGAGACGGGCACCGCCGCGCGGATCGCGTTCGATAAGCGCGTGCGCGACGCTGAAACGGCGCGCGCCGAGCTCGTGCGATTGGTCAAGCGCGCGCGGGCAGGTATTTCCTGATCCAGCCCAAGCCTTCGCGCGTGGTGGTGCGTGGGCGGTATTCGCAGCCGATCCAGCCCGCGTAACCGCTGCGATCGATCAGATCGAACAGGAACGGATACGCGATCTCGCCCGTGTCGGGTTCGTTGCGCCCCGGCACGCCGGCGATCTGGATATGGACGATATTGGCTTTGCCCGCTTCGAAGCGGCGCGCCAGCCCGCCTTCGACCATCTGGCAATGGTAGAAATCCATCTGCACGCCGAGATTGGCGGCCCCGACTTCCGCGACGATGGCATGCGCTTGGTCCTGACGGTTCAGGAAATAGCCCGGCATGTCGATCGGATTGATCGGCTCGATCGCCAAGCGCAAACCCGCTGCGGCGGCTTGCTTGGCCGCGAGTTTGAGATTGGCGACATAGGTCGCGTGGCAGCGTTGGATATCCACGCCCGCCGGCGCGAAACCGGCCATGATATGGACGAGCGGCGCGTTCAATGCGCGCGCGTATTCGAACGCGACGGGCAGCGTCGCCGCGAATTCGGCTTCGCGGCCGGGCAAAGCGGCCAAGCCGCGCTCGCCGCCGTCCCAATCGCCTGCCGGGCCGTTGACCAGCGCCACCTGCAGCCCCGCCGCTTGCACGGCGGCGGCGAGCTTCGCGGCAGGTTCCACATAAGGGCGCAGCAGCTCGATGCCCGCGAAACCGTCCTGCGCGGCGGCGGCGATGCGATCGATCAGCGGCAGATCGGTGTAGAGCCAATCGAGATTGGCGCTGAAACGCGGCATATCTATGCGGCCTCGCAAAATTCGACGCCGCACGCCGCGTTTTTCACGGCGGGAAAAGCGCCCAGGATCGAAAAATCCTGGGCACTCTAGCAAAAATCGGCCTGGTTATTCAGCCGCGGCGAGCATCGCCAGCGCGTTACCGCGACGGCCTTTGCCGCGCGCGGCGCGGCCGACGAAGTATTCGAGCAACGCGACGCGCAACGCCGAGGAACGCGCGCGCGGGCGATCGAACACGCCGCGGACTTGCGCCCACTCGGCGGGCGACTGGCCTTCAAGCTTGGCCGCGTCCTGCAACGCGCGCCAGAAGGAGGGTTCGAGACGCACCGAAGTGCGGCGATCGGAATCGACGCGGAAGGTGCGCGGACGATTGGCGGTGATCGGCGGCTGGCGGCGCTTGCTGGAACGCGAAACGGGCATGATTTCTCCGTCGCAATAGGGAAGACCGGGCGATCGCGAGGCGCTGGCCCCGCGAAGCGTCATACAGTTGTGGCGCTCATGACGACATTAGCCGCCGGCTCGCGGACGATTCCGTCCCGGCGGAAACCCGCTTCCGTCCATGCCTTCGTATGTATGTACGGCGGATCGTACCTTTCATCGCCGATGCCGATGCCGGCGCTTGACGCGCGCCACGCGCCGATGCGAGGAAAACCGGCAACAATCGATATCTTCGCGGCCGTCGCGCCCGGATTGTCCCGGGACAACACTCGAAATTCACAGGCGCCCCTTTGCCCGAAATCGACCTCGTACTCCTCGCGGCAGCCGCCGCAGCCTTGCTCGCGGGCGGACTCGTCAAGGGGATTATCGGAATCGGTACGCCGTTGGTCGTGATCCCGGTGCTGACGATCTTCGTCGATGTGAAGATTGCGGTGCAGCTGATGGCGCTGCCGCTGTTCCTGTCCAACGTGTTTCAAGGGTTTCGCGGCCGCGATACGCTGGCTGTCCTCGGCCGTTTGACGCCGACGACCGTCGGTTTGGCCGGCGGCATCGTCGTTGGCGTGATGCTGGCGGGAAAATTGCCCGACGCGGTGCTGCTGGTCGTGGCCGGGGCAGCCGTGTGCGTCGGCGCGGGGGCCACGGCCCTCGCCCCCGGTTTCAAAATTCCCGAGTCGCTGGAAAAGATCACCGGCTTTGCCGCCGGCGCGGTGGGCGGCGTGCTGGGCGGTTTGACCACGCTGTTCGGACCCGCCGTCGCGCTCTATCTCACCGGCTTGCGCCTATCGCCGGGCGATTTCGTTAAAGCGGTGTCGATCCTTTACACCGTCGGGTCGGGCTCGCTGTTTTTCGCGGTGCTGAGCGTCCAAAGCCCGGCGGTCGACACGCTGCTGCTGTCGCTGGCCGCGTGCCCGCCGCTATTCGTCGGCATGGTCGCAGGCGCGCGCATCCGCGGGATGCTGCCGCAGGCCGCGTTGCGGCTGTTCGTGCTCGCCGTCATTTTCGTCGGCGGCGCGAATATGATCCTGCGCGGGATTTAGACTTACGCGATCGCCGCCGAATCGCTGCGCGATTCGCCGCGATTGTCGGTCCATTTCACGTCGATCTTGTCGCCGACGGCGCCGCCGCGAAAGCGAAACTGCAAATACGGATTCTTTGAAATCGCCGGGCCCCATTGGGCGCTCATCACCGTATTGCCGTTATGCGTGACGGCGACTTCGCGGATGAACCACGCGGGTACGAGCTTGCCGTCGTCGCCCGGGCGCTGGCCGGTTTCCATTTCATGCGTCATCAGCACGCGGACATCGACGATGCCGTCGCGGATCGTGGCGCGAATACGGGTGGGACTGGTCATTGGCGTTCCTCCCCGCTCACGAGCTGACCGCGCAGCCGCCGAGCGTGACGCTGACGAGCCGCGTCGCGGTCAGCACCTTGCCGTCGGCGACGACGAAGGCGACGACGTTCGACGTTTCCTGCAAGCGCACGCGCGTGGCGATTTCCGGCAGCATCCCTGCCCCGATATCGAACACCGCCGACAGCGTGTTGGGATTGCGCTCGACCATCAGGCCGATCTTGGTGGTGTTGGGCGCGCGGCTGACGATTTGCACCGGCACGACCGCGCCGTTTTCGGCCACATCGGACATGACGAGTTGCACCTGATCCGACGCCGCCGGCTGCGCCAAACCCAAGGCGCGCAAGGATTCGGCCACGCCCTTGGTTTCGAACGCCGCCTGATTCCACGCGGCGAAGGCGTCGCGCGGCAGGAGACCCGCCGCGATCAGCGCCGCCAGGGCGCCGCCGGTTTTCAGCGCCCGCCGGCGCGTGAGTGCAAAACCGCTCATCTCGAAATCCGCTCCCGATCGCATCCGCCGGAAATGGGTCCGGGGGGTGGCGGATGCAAGCCCGCGATCATAGCCGCCCGCGCCCGTTCGCCGAAACAATCGAATTTGAACCCGACGTGAGAAATTTAGACGGCCGAAGGGCTTGCGCGGCGCCGGTCTTTCCCCGAATTTCGACGGGAAATCAAAACCGGGATCGCCCGGCGGGAGAAATCGATGAAAAGCGGCCGCAACAAGCGCGCGGGCCAAGCCACGCGCGCGATCCATCTGGGCTACGACCCCGCCACCGCGCAAGGCGCCCTCACCCCGCCGATCTATTTGACCTCGACCTACGCGTTCGAATCGGTGGAGCAAGGGGCGGCGCTGTTCCGGGGCGAGCGCGAGGGCTACATCTACGGCCGTACCAAGAACCCGACGCAATCGCTGCTCGAACAGCGCATCGCCGATCTGGAAAACGCCGAAGCGGCCCTTGTCGTCGCCTCGGGCATGGCCGCGATCTCGGGCACGTTCTGGTCGCTGCTGAGCCAAGGCGATGGGATCGTCGCGGACAAGGTCGTTTACGGCAACACCTACGCGCTGCTCGACAAAGGCGTTACGCGCTTCGGCATCGAGACGAAATTCGTCGACTTCACGAATCTCGACGAAGTCGCCGCCGCGATCGGGCCCAAGACCAAGCTCGTCTATTTCGAAACGCCGGCGAACCCCAATCTGCGCATCGTCGATATCGCGGGCGTGGTCGCATTGGCGCGCGCCAAGAACGTGCTGGTCGTCGTCGACAACACCTTCGCGACGCCGATCCTGCAACGCCCGATCGACCTGGGGGCCGATCTCGTCATCCATTCGGCGACGAAGTTCCTGGGCGGGCACGGCGATCTGTTGGCGGGCGTGGTCGCCGGGAAAGCCGAAACGATCAAGACGATCCGCATGAACGGCTTGCGCTTCCTGACCGGGGCGACGATCTCGCCTTTCGCGGCGTTCCTGATGCTGCGCGGGTTGAAGACGCTGGAGATCCGCGTCGAGCGCCATTCCAAATCCGCCGCGACGATCGCCGAACGCCTTTCCAAGCATCCGGCGATCGAGACGTTGCATTATCCCGGCCTTGCCGACCATCCGCGCGCGGCGATCGTCAAACGCCAGATGTCGGCGGGCGGCGGCTTGATCGCGTTCGAGATCAAGGGCGGCATCAAGGCGGGTATCGCCGTGATGGACAAGCTCGACATCATCCGCCGCGCGGTCAGCCTGGGCGATGCGGAAACGCTGATCCAGCATCCCGCGAGCATGACGCATGCGGCTTACGAGCCCGAGGTCCGCGCCAAACACGGCATCTCCGACGGTTTGATCCGCCTGTCCGTCGGGCTCGAGAATGTCGAAGATATCTGGGACGATCTCGAGCAGGCTTTGGCGGCGGTCTAAACCTTTACGCCGGGCCTTCGGGGCGCGGGGTGGGCGGGATCTGCGATTGGCGCACCGAATTGCGGTGCAGCGTGTAGATCGCCGCCGCGACGATCAGCGCCGAGCCCGCGATCGTCGCCAGCGTCGGCGTTTCGCCGTAAAGCCAATAGCCGACGGCCGCCATCATCAGCAGCCGCAGATATTGCAGCGGCGCGATCGCCGACGCGTTGCCGGTGCGGAACGCCGTGGTGAACAGCAAGGTCGACACGGCCTGCAGCACCGCCAATACGATTATGATCGCGAGCACGGCCGGCGTCGGCGTCACCCAAACCCACCACGCCATCGGCGCGAAAAATGCGATCAGCACCAGGCTTTGAAAGAAGATCACCGTTTCGGCCGTGTCGAAGCGCGAGCCGAAGCGCAAAGTGACGACCGATACCGCCCCCGCCGCCGATCCCGCGAGCGCCAGCAGCGCATAGAACTCGATCGGCCCCGAGAAGGGCTGGAGCATCACGCCCACGCCGAAGAACCCGACCGCCGTCGCCGTCCAGCGCCGCCAGCCGACCTTCTCGCCCAGAAAGATCGCGGCGAGGGCCGTGATGAACAGCACCTCCGACATCTGGATCGCCGTCACGTCGGCGAAAGGAATGTGGACAACGGCGATATTGCCGCACAGCATCGCGCAAACGGCGGCCCCGCCGCGCAACAGATGCAGGCGCAAGCCTTGCGGATGCAGGATGGCGCTGCGATGGCGCCAGAACAGCGGCGACATGATCAGCACCGCCAGGCATTGACGCAGGAACAGGATTTCGACGACGGGCAGTGTTTCGGCCGCCTTGCGCAACAGCACGCCGGTGACCACGAACATGCACAACGCCGCGAGCATCAACAGCGACGCGGCGAAATCGGGCGGTAACGACCGAAAATCGCGCCGCAGATTTGCCAGCAGCGCGATCGGTGGAGTCTGCAAGCGTCTTCCTCCGAGAGGTTGGTATTATCAATCGCTTATCGCCGCCGCCGCGACAAGGCGGAAATGCACATACCTGAATCTCGGATACGAACCGGGATATACCGGATGGTGTTCGGGGGGTGCGTCTGGGCGGTTCGACTCGAAAATAGAGCCGGCGCCGCGCCAAGCGACCCCGGCTCTATCGTCGAGCATCTAACGGCCGATGGACGTCGATGCGCGCTTAACTGCGTCTTGAAGCCAGTTTCGCATTGCCCGCGCTTCTTCACGACGGCGTCGCTCTTGGCTGAGTGTGCCGTTTGGCCGAACCTCACACTCCAATTCGTTCAGTGATGACTTCGACATATTAAAGTTAACGTTCAGCGAGTACGTCCCGTTGGCTTCAGCATAGGTTTTATGCTCGAAGCCGGCGCAAATCGCAGCAGCAATGAACGATCCGTTTGGAATGTAGCGAGGCCCCAAGAAATCGCCTTCCGGGTATGAGCAGCTGTATTCCTCGGCGAAGTGTTTGAGGCGATAGCTATTCGTGTCGGGCCGGATCGTGCGCGTTTTCGTCACGCGAGCCAAAAAGGCCAGGGCCCCAAGGAACTCCTCGATAGCCCGATCATTGAAAAGTTCGGCGCGCCATTCTTCAACGCGCGCGTTGTATTCCTGCCAAGTTTCCCGCTTGCCGTAGCCAATAAACTTCCTGCCGCCAATGCCAATTCCTGCGCGCGTCAGCATCGGCTCCCTTTCGAGTGCCGCTTTGATCGCAATTCGCGCCACAGCGAAATAAAACGGCTGAGGCTTCACATTGAAGTCGTGCTCAGCAAGATAGGCGCAAAACGACTGGCCGTTCGCCGTAACGGACACCTTGACCGTCCTGCGAACAGCTTCCAGCAAACTCGCATAGGTGCCGAAGCCCAAACCTCGGGCAAGCCCTTCGCATCGATGTGAGGATTTCACGTTCGGCAACGAACGCGTGAGATCGGCCTTGATCTGAGCAAGGTCGGAAGGCGCAATGGCGACGGTAAGCGTGAACATGGTTACACCCGTCCAAAAGGGGCTTTGCCGTTCGCCGATTACGCAGCAGCCCGATGGATGGGGTGCATCTAAAATCAAAGTATACAGTTTGGACGTTTGACTCGGCGACAAGTCGAAGGTGCCCAACCCAAAGCACAATATATGCGAAATTTGGGGGTGCTTCAAGATGGAGGCATTCTCGCCTGCACCGGACCGGCGTCCCGTTCGCTTCGAAATTCGCGGACGCCGAAGAGTTTGGTGCCCCAGGCCGGACTTGAACCAGCACGCCCTTGCGGGCAACAGATTTTGAGTCTGCCGCGTCTACCGTTCCGCCACTGGGGCCAACCAAGTCGCCGGATAGAGCGCGCGGGATCATAGGGATAGCGGCGCCCACGTCAACTTTTTTACGGGGCCTTGCGCCGATGCCGCGCGCGTCGTAGCCAGGGTCATGGGCCTTCGCCTTTCCGACATCGATATCGCCGTGCTTGCGGGCGGTTTGGGCACGCGCCTGGCCGGCGCCGTGCCGGGCCTGCCCAAAGTGCTGGCCCCCGTCGCCGGGCGGCCTTTCGTCGAACATTTAATCGATTGGCTGGCCGCGCAGGGCGCCAAGCGCGTCGTCTTCCTGCTCGGCCACCGCGCGGACATGGTGACCGACCATCTGGCCCGCCATCGGCGCGCCGGAATCGAATTCGACTGGTCGATCGAGCCCGAACCGTTGGGCACCGGCGGCGCGCTGGCTTTCGCCGCGCCGAAATTCCGCAGCAATCCCGTATTGGTCGTCAATGGCGACACGTTCGTCGACGCCGATCTCGGTGCCTTCTGCGCCGCCTATGCGCCGCCCGCGACGATACTGGCGGTCGAGGTCGACGACGCCGGGCGCTACGGGCGGCTGGACATCGCGCAAGGCAAAGTCATGCGTTTCGCCGAGAAGGACCCCTCCTTCCAAGGCAAAGCCGCGATCAATGCGGGGCTGTATCTTCTGTCGCGCGGCTTGATCGGCGCCATCGCAACCGGCCGCCAAGTGTCGCTCGAACGCGATGTGTTCGAACGCCTCGCACCCGGCACGATCGCGGCCCCGATCGACGGCCATGCCCGTTTCGTCGATATCGGCACGCCGGAAAGCTGGCAAGGTGCGGCGTCGATCGTCGTAGGATCGAAACCATGAGCGACAAAGAACCGCCGGTGCGCGTCGTGGCGCGGGAAACCGCGTTCGAGAACAAGGTCTGGCGCGTGCGCCGCGACCA
Source organism: Tagaea sp. CACIAM 22H2 (assembly GCA_014444615.1). Lineage (GTDB taxonomy): Bacteria > Pseudomonadota > Alphaproteobacteria > CACIAM-22H2 > CACIAM-22H2 > Tagaea. Next base: position 22,854 of record PVXE01000051.1, read on the forward strand.
TATCCGCGACGATGCGGGCAACGAAGTGCGCGATTACGTGACCCTGGCGCCCAAAGCCGCACCCAACGCGTCGGAAGGCCAGCCTGCGCCAACGCAAGGCGTGGTCGTATTGGCGCGCGCGAAGGACGGCCGCGTCGCGCTGCTGCGCAATTGGCGCCATCCGATCGGCCGCTGGGGCTGGGAATTGCCCAAGGGTTTCGTCGATGCGGGCGAGGACGAAGCCGCCGCCGCGCGCCGCGAATTGGCCGAGGAAACCGGCCTCGCTTCGCCGTTTCCGCTGGTGCCGCTCGGCCTCGTCGCCGCCGAACCGTCGAGCATCGCGGGCTTTGCCGCCCTGTTCCTGGCGCGCGACTGCGTGCCCACGGGCGCCAAACTCGACGCCGAGCTCGGCATGGGCCGCGCGTCGCTGCTCGGCGAAAGCGAAATTCTCGCCCTCGAAGCGCAGGGCGAGATTTTCGACGCGTTGACCCTCGTCGCCCTGTTCCGGGCGCGCAAGCAGGCCTAAGCGGCCCGCACCTGCGCGAGGAACGCCGAGACCGACTGGCGCAGTTGCTCGGACTTCGTGCCCAGGCTGGTGGCCATGCCCGTCAGTTCGCCCGCGGCCTTGCCGGAATCGGCGGCGGCTTGCGTGACGCCCGTGATGTTCGACGACACCTCGCCCGTGCCGGCCGCCGCTTGCTGGACGTTGCGCGCGATTTCCTGCGTCGCGGCACCCTGCTCTTCCACCGCCGCGGCGATCGTCGCGGCGATCTCGCTCATCTTGGCGATCGTCTCGCCGATGCCCTTCATCGCTTCGACCGACGCGCCGGTCGCGCTCTGGATCTCGGCGATCTGGCCGCCGATCTCGTCCGTCGCTTTCGCCGTCTGACTGGCGAGGTTCTTGACCTCCGACGCGACGACGGCGAAACCCTTGCCCGCTTCGCCCGCGCGCGCGGCTTCGATCGTGGCGTTGAGCGCCAGCAGATTGGTCTGCGACGCGATGTCGGAGATCAGCTTGACGACGTCGCCGATCTTCTGCGCGGCTTGGCTCAGCGCTTCGACCGTGTCGCCCGTGCGCTTGACGTCCGACACCGCCCGGTCGGCGATGCGCGTCGATTCCGTGACCTGGCGCGAGATTTCCTGAATCGAACTCGCCAATTCCTCGGCGCCGGCCGCGACGGTCTGCACATTGGTCGAGGCTTGCTCGGCGGCCGCGGCGACGGCCGTGGCTTGGCGCGTCGCCTCCTCCGCCGTGGCCGACATCGCACCGGCCGAGCCTTGCATCTGCGTCGCGGCGGTGGAAACGGCGACGACGACTCCGCCGACCTGCGATTCGAAATCGTCGGCCAAATTTCGCATCGCGGCTTGCTTTTCCTTGGCGGCCGCGATTTCCGCTTCCTTCTGCGCGGCTTGGAGGCGCAGCTTTTCCTTGCCCGCGTCTTGGAACACTTGTAGCGCCGCGGCCAGATCCCCGATCTCGTCCTTCTGGCCTTTGCCGGGAATGCCGATATCGAGATCGCCCTTGGCGGTGTCGTCCATCGCCTTCAGAATTGCCTTCAGCGGATTGAGGATGCCCGCGAACACGATCCAAAGGCCCAGCGCCAGCGCGCCCACGATGCCGCCGGCGGCGACGGCGACCAGCAGCGTCCGGGTCGCGGCGTAATCCTTCTCGGCCGATTCCGCGGACTCGCGATAGAGCTGGAAGTTGCGATCCTCGATCGTGCGTATTTCGGCACGCATCGCATCGATCAACGGTGCGGCATCGAAAGCGACTTTGGTGGCGTCGTCGAGCTTGTTCTCGCGCGACAGCGACTGGACCTTGGCCGCTTCCGCCTCATAGCGGGCGAGCGTCGCGCGAACCTCGCGCAACGACTGGCGGCCCGCCTCGGTGAAAAGCAACGGCTCGAGCTGGTCGAGGCGCGCTTTCAACCGGCGATTCTCGTCCGCCGCGACCGCTTCGAATTTTTTACGCTGCTCGGCGGTCAGTTCGAGCGGCAGGAACTCGACCCCGCGCGCGTAGGACAACAGATTGGCGGTCGCCCGGCCGCCATGATTCATGCGCTCGGTCGCGGACTTGACGGTAACAAGATTGGTTTGGATCGCCGACATACCGGCAATCCCGCGCCAGCTCAAAACCCCGGCGACTAGCGCCAAGAGAGCGATCACGGCAAGGATTTTGGGCGCGAAACGGATGTTCTTCATTGCGGTTGGAATTCCCTATTGAAGACCGGATATTCAGTCGATTGGCGATCCCCCAATAATGGCCATTAGTCTTATGTAAAACTTAACGTTCCGGCCCCCTTGCGCGCTTGCCGAATCCATCTAAGTTACCGCCTTTATTGGAGTTTCTCGGCATGACGGTACCCCGAAACCCCGTTGTCTTATGCGTTTTGGACGGGTTCGGCCACCGCGTCGAACGCGCCAACAACGCGATCGCCCTCGCCCGCACGCCGAATTTCGATCGACTGCGCGCACTTCATGCCCCCGCCTTCTTGGAAGCGTCCGAGCGCCATGTCGGCCTGCCCATCGGCCAGATGGGCAATTCCGAAGTCGGGCATATGAATCTGGGCGCGGGGCGCGTGGTGATGCAGGATCTCGTGCGCATCGACGCGGGCATCGAAGACGGCTCGTTCTTCGAGCGCCCGGCGTTGAAGGACGCGATCGCCAAAGCGAAGGCCGCCGGCGGCACGGCGCAGATCATGGGCCTGCTGTCGCCCGGCGGCGTGCATTCCCATCAAGATCACATCATCGCCTTCGCGCGCGCGTTTGCGGACGCTGGCGTGCCCGTGCGCATCCACGCGTTTCTCGATGGGCGCGACACGCCACCGCGTTCGGCGGAAGCCTATCTCGCCAAGTTCGAAGCGGATATCGCGGGCCTGAAAAACGCGAAGCTCGCCACGATCTCGGGCCGTTACTACGCGATGGATCGTGACAAACGCTGGGAGCGCGTCGAGCTTGCCTATCGTGCCCTCGTCGATGCCGACGCGCCGAAATTTGCGACATGGCAGGAAGGCGTCGCCGCTTCCTACGCCGCCGACATCAATGACGAATTCGTCAAGCCGTTCGCCCTGCCCGGTTATGCGGGCATGAAGGATGGCGACGTGCTGGTGATGGCGAATTTCCGTGCCGATCGCGCGCGTCAGACGCTGGACGCGCTGCTCGATCCCGCTTTCGCGGGCTTCGCGCGGCCGCGCATCGTGAATTTCGCGGCGGCGGTGGGTATGGCGGAATATTCGTCGGGCCTCGCCAAGCGCATGTCCGCGATGTATGCGCCGCAATCGCTCGCCAACATGATGGGCGAAGTCGTCTCGAAAGCGGGGCGCACGCAATTGCGCATCGCCGAGACAGAGAAATACGCGCATGTCACTTTTTTCTTCAACGGCGGCGAAGAGAAGGAATGGCCGGGCGAGAAGCGCATTCTCGTGCCCTCGCCCAAAGTCGCGACCTACGATCTGCAACCCGAAATGTCGGCGCCCGAGATGACCGACAAGCTGGTCGCGGCGATCGGCTCGGGCGAATTCGACTTCATCGTCGTGAACTACGCCAATTGCGACATGGTCGGGCATTCCGGCATCCTCAAAGCCGCGATCAAGGCGGTCGAAACGGTCGATACGTGCCTGGGCCGTGTCGCCGAAGCTGTCGAGAAGGCGCATGGCGCGCTGCTCGTCACGGCCGATCACGGCAATTGCGAATGCATGCTCGATCCCGTCACCGGCCAGGCGCATACGGCGCATACGCTGAATCCCGTCCCGGTCTACGTGCTCGATTCGCGTTTGCCGGGGCGCAATGCGCCGGTCGCGGTGCATGACGGCAAGCTCGCGGATGTCGCCCCCACGCTGCTCGAGTTGATGGGCTTGGCCGCACCGCCCGAAATGACCGGGCGATCGCTGATCGCGGTTCCGGCGTGAACAAAGCAGCCGCCCTCGCCTTACTTTCGCTGCTGATCGCGGCAAACGCTGCCGCCCAAACCAACCCGTCCGAACGGCTGATCGAGCTTGAGCGCCTGATGGAGCAGGAACGCGGGCGTGAACGCGGCCTGGCGCGCGAAACGCAAGCGACACTCGCGGCGATCGCCGAACTGCGGCTGAAAAGCGTCGACGCCGCGCAAGCCGCTTCGGCGGCCGAAGACCAAGCCTTCGAGATCGAAACGCGCATCGCGGTGCTCGACCAAGACGCCGCATCGCGGCGCGCGGCGATCGACAAGCGCCGGTCGGAAATCGCGGCCACGGCCGGCGCCTTGCTGCAACTCGCCCGCCGCCCGCCCGAATCGCTGGCGCTGGAGCCGCATTCGCCGCTGGAATCGGCGCGCGCGGGTTTGCTCGCTTCGGCCACCATTCCCGAATTGGAGCGCCGGGCGGCCGAGTTGCGCCGCGAACTGACGGCCCTTGAAACCGCCCGCGTCGCGGCCGCCCTGGAACGCGAAAAATTGTCGAAGGCGCTGGCCGCCCTGGCGGCCGAATCCGCACGGCTCGACGCGGCGATCGAAGCGCGCAACAAGGCCCTGACCCGCCTGGGCGACGATGCGCGCGAACACGCCGCACGGCTGGAGCGGATGGGCCGCGAAGCCCAGGATTTGCGCGATTTGGTCGCCCGTTTGGAAGATCGCCCGGTCGCCGCCCCGGTGCGTGCGCCCGCCGCCCGTACGCTGGCGCCCTCGCGCGCCACCGGGGAATTGGCCGCACTGGCCGGCTATCGCTGGCCGGTGCGCGGCGGCTTGATCGAAAGTTTCGGGGATACCCAAAGCGGCGGCCAAACCGCGCGCGGCCTGACCATCGAACCGCGCGAAACCGCCGCCGTGGTCGCCCCTTTCGACGGAACGGTGGCTTTCGCCGGTCCGTTTCGGGGTTACGGGCTTATCTTGATCCTCGAACATAGCGGGGGATATCATTCGGTTCTGGCGCAGTTGGGCCGAATCGACGCCGTCGTGGGACAAGCCGTGACGGCAGGCGAACCGGTCGGGCGCGCGGGCGCGAGCGAGCAAGGAACGCCGGTGCTCTATCTGGAGCTTCGGCGCAACGGTCAGCCCGTCGATCCCACGCCCTTGCTGTTCGGCGCCGAAGCCGGTGCGCGTCGCTAACGAGATAAGCGTCGCGCGCGCAAGTTGAGAGACGACGGCCGGGCCATGTGGTCCGGCGGAAAAGGAACCCCCGATGTTCGCCCGTCACTTCGCCGCCGCCAGCCTCGCCGCCACGCTCGCGTTTGTCGCCCCGGTTCATGCGCAAGCCCCGCAAACCGGCGGCGGGTCCGAAACGTTCCGCCTGCTTCAATTGTTCGGCGATGTGTTCGAGATCGTGCGCAGCGAATACGTCGAAGAAGTGCAGGATCGCAAACTGGTCGAAGACGCGATCAACGGCATGTTGACCTCGCTCGACCCGCATTCGTCGTTCCTCAACGCGCGCTCGTTCCGCGACATGCAGGTGCAGACGCGCGGTGAGTTCGGCGGGCTCGGCATCGAAGTGACGATGGAGAACGGCCTGGTGAAAGTCGTCTCGCCCATCGACGATACGCCGGCCTTCCGCGCGGGCCTCAAGCCCAACGACTTCATCGTCATGCTGGACGGCGAACCGGTGATGGGCATGACGCTGCAGGACGCGGTCGAAAAGATGCGCGGCCCCGTCAACAGCCAGATCAAGATTCTGATCCGTCGCGGCGAAGCCCAACCCTTCGAAGTGACGCTGACCCGCGCGGTCATCCGCATCCAATCGGTACGCAGCCGCGTCGAGGGCGATGTGGGTTACGTGCGCATCACCAGCTTCACCGAGCAGACCGATGTGGGCTTGCGCAACGCGGTCCAGCGCATCCGCGAGCAGCTCGGCGACAAGATGAAGGGCCTCGTGCTCGACATGCGCAACAATCCGGGCGGCTTGCTCGATCAGGCGATCGCCGTCTCCGACGCGTTCCTGGAACGCGGCGAAATCGTGTCGACGCGCGGCCGCCGGTCGGAGGAAGCCCAGCGCTACAACGCGCGCGCGGGCGATCTGCTGAACGGTCTGCCGATGGTCGTGCTGATCAACGGCGGCTCGGCGTCGGCGTCGGAAATCGTCGCGGGCGCGCTGCAGGATCATCGCCGCGCCATCCTGATCGGCACCAAGTCGTTCGGCAAAGGCTCGGTCCAGACGATCCGCCCCGTGGGCAACCAAGGTGCGATTCGCCTCACCACCGCGCGCTACTACACGCCGTCGGGCCGATCGATCCAGGCACAGGGCATCGAGCCCGATATCGCCGTCGAACAGGCGCGCATCGAGATCACGCCGCAAGGCCCGGTGCGCCGCGAAGCCGATCTGCGCGGCGCCTTGCGCAACCCGCAAGCGCCCGCCAACGGCCAAGCCCCCGCGGCTCCGCAGGCCGCCCCGGCCCCGCAGAGCGACGAACCGCCCGCCGAGGGTGCACAAGACTACCAGCTCAGCCGCGCGCTCGATCTGCTGCGCGGTCTCGCGCTGTTCCAGCAGCGCGCGAACTGAGCTTGGGTACGGGCGTTTAGGATCGGAAATCAGGCATGGCGGCGACAGACGATTCCGATCCGCCGCCCTTGCCGCCCGCAAGCCCGACACCGGCCCCGGCGCAAAAGCGCAAGCCGCCGCTGCTGGCGCTTGCCTGGATTCTGTTGATCGGCGCCGTCGCCGGTTACGTGCTGTGGGCGCAATCCCAAACGCCGGAAGGCGAACTCGACCTCGGCGATCCGGTCGTCGCGATGGTGCGTTTGCCCGGACCGGCGGCGACCGCGCCCGTGCCGCCGCCGGTTCCCGAAGCCGTCGCGACGCCGGCGCCCGAGCCCGAGCCTGCACCGGCGGCCGCACCCCAACCGCCACCGCCCGCACCGGCACCT
>PVXE01000052.1 GCA_014444615.1 Tagaea sp. CACIAM 22H2
GACGGTCACATCACCGGCAAGTTTCACGTCGGCGCGCACCAAGACGCCGGCGGGCGTGGAATCGAGCGGCAGATACGAAATGGTTTTCAACGATCGATCGATATGCGCCAACGCGCGCCCATCGGCGATCAGCAGATTGGGGTTGGGCGCGTCGTAGTCGAGCCGCAGCTTGCCCGGCCGCGACAGATAGAACTTGCCCTCGGCCGTCGAACCGTCGGGGCCGATCTGTAGAAAGCGCGCTTCCAGCGTTTTGATGCCGGCGAGATAGGTTTCGACGCGCGCGATATCGGCGCGATCGGCGTCGTTCAGCCGGGGGCTTTGCGCGGCGGCCGGGGCTGTTGCTACAACGGCAAGCGCAACACCGGCGAGGAAGAAGCGGCGGGAGAATCCGTCCATGACCGGTTCTTTGCCGGAGCTTTGTGGCCCGAGCAAGGCGAAATCGAGGAGGGAAGGGAACATGACGACCTACCGCAATCTCGGCCGCTCAGGCCTGAAAGTCTCGCCTTTGTGCTTGGGCACCATGATGTTCGGCGATCGGACCGACGAAGCGGAGGCGGCGCGCATCGTGGCCGCGGCGCGCGAAACCAGCATCAATTTCATCGACACGGCCGACGGCTATGCCGGCGGCGAATCGGAACGCATCGTCGGCCGCTTGATCGCGAAGGAACGCAGCCGCTGGGTGCTGGCGACCAAAATCGCCAATCCGGCGCCCGGCGACGATCCCAACGCGCGCGGCACGTCGCGGCGCTGGTTGATCGCGGGCGTGGAGGCGAGTCTCCAACGGCTGGGCACCGATCACATCGATCTCTATTACCTGCACCGCGACGACATGACGACGCCGATGGAGGAGACGGTCGAAGCCTTGGGCGGCCTGATCCGCGCGGGCAAGATCCGTTATATCGGTCTGTCGAATTTCCGCGGTTGGCGCATGGCGAGCTTCGTTGCCTTGTGCAAGGCGATGGGCGTGCCGCAACCGATCGCAAGCCAGCCTTGGTACAATCTGTTCGATCGTCAGGCTGAAACGGAAATCCTGCCCGGTGCCACCGAGCTTGGCCTCGGCAACGTGCCCTACAGCCCGCTGGCGCGCGGCGTGTTGACCGCGAAATACGACTCGATCGACAAACCCGATCCCGCCTCGCGCGCCGGGCGCGGCGACAAGCGCCTGCATCAAACGTCGTTCAAGCCCGAAGCCATCGCGTTGGCGCGCAATCTTGCCGAACTCGCCAAGGCGCGGGGCACCGATGCCGCGACATTGGCCTTGGGCTGGGTGATGGCGAATCCGCTGGTCACGTCCGTTTTGGCGGGCCCGCGCACCCTGGCGCAGTGGCAGGCCTATGTCGCGGGCAGCCAGCGGCCTTGGTCGGCGGCGGACGAATCGGCAGTAAGCGCTCTGGTTGCATCCGGACATCCCGCAACGCCCGGTTTTAGCGACCCGCAATACCCGATTCTCGGCCGTCCGGCCTGAATCCTTCCCGCTGCGCGCTTAAAACTGTAACCCCCGTGCCACAGTCGCGGGTGAAACCCATAGCTGTGCGTTGTCTAAGGGGTTCAGTTGCAGAATTCATGTTGCGGTAGGTCCGAGCCGTGCAATAGAACCTCCAAGACAGGCTTGAGGAGCAAAAACATGAATATTCGCAAAGGCTTACTGACCATTTTTGGTGCAACTGCACTGATTTTGGGCGCCCATGTGACGCCGGCTTCGGCACAGATCGAAACCTCGATCGGGACCTTCTCGCCGACGATCAACATCACGACCAATTATCTCTTCCGCGGTATCTCGCAGACCGAGCGCAACCCCGCCGCGCAGGCCGGTCTGGAATACGGCTACACGGTCGGCATGTTCACGCCGTACCTGGGCACCTTCATTTCGAACGTCCAGTTCCCGAACGGCAGCTTCGGCTCGCTGCGCCAGCGCGTCGAACTCGACCTTTACGGCGGCGTGCGCGTGACGCCGATCGACAAGCTGACCCTCGATGTCGGCGCGATCAATTACATGTATCCGCGCAACACGGTCGATTCGGAACCGAACGTTCAGGGCGTGGGCAATCCGCAATGGTCGGAAGTCTACGGCAAGGCGGCCTATGATTTCGGCTTCGCCAAGCTCGTCGGCAGCGTGTTCTACACCAGCGCCTTCTCGGCCGCGTCGGGCACGGGCTGGTACTACGAAGGCGGCGCGGACGTTCCGCTGCCCTTCTTCGAATTGACGGCGATCGGCCGCGTTGGCCGCCAGACGATCGAACGCAACGCCAATTTCGGCTTCCCGGACTACACGACCTGGAACCTGGGCCTGTCGCGCGACGTGCTGGGCTTCCTCGTGACCGGCACCTACTCCGACACGAACATCAAGAAGGGCGTTTCGCTGGGCCGCGACATCACGGGCGCCAACTCGACCTTCACGAACGAAAACCACAAGCTGACCAAGGGCACGTTCGTCCTGTCGGTGATGAAGGCCTTCTAAGCCTTACTTTTCAGGGCTTTGCGATCAAGACCGCCGGCGGCGACGCCGGCGGTCTTTTTCATTGGCGCGCGGTTTGGGTTAGGCTCGCCGAATGACCGCCGCCAGGCTGCTGCTTCTCGCCCCCGAGCTTTCGTCGCGCGCCCTTGGCGAAGGCCTGCGGGCGCATGGATTCCGCGTCGAGACGACGCAGGAAGCCGACGCCGCGTTGGCGCTGGCCGAAGGTGTGGGGTTCGACGCCGCGATCCTGGATCGTGCGGTCGCGTCGGGCCGCACCTTGGGTGCGTTGGTCAAGCGTCTCGCCGTGCCCGTATGCCTGCTGGGCCTCGATTCGCGCGGCCGCGCCCCCCACGGCGTCGCGGCCGCACTGGCCAAGCCCGTGCGGCTCGACGATCTCGCGGGTTTGATGCACGGGCTGGTTCGCCCTGCCGCGTCGGCCGCAAAGCTCGGGCCCTACGCGTTCGACGCGATCTTGCGCCGATTGGTCGAACGCAAAACCGCGCGCGAGATCAGGCTCACCGAACTCGAAACCGCGTTGCTCGATATGTTGTTGAAAGCCGGGGGCGATCCGGTCCCGCGCGAGAATTTGCTTCGCGCCGTCTGGGGGTATAAACCGGGACTGACCACGCGCACGCTGGAGACGCATGTCTACAGGCTGCGCCGCAAGATCGAGCGCGACCCGGCACGCGCCCGGTTGTTGTTGACGACGCCGGGCGGTTATCTTGTACCGACGGCACGCAAGGGAGCACGCGCGAAGTGACGACCGACCGACTCTCCGTAACGTTTTGGGGCGTGCGCGGCTCGATCGCGTGTCCGGGACCGGCGACCGCGGGCTATGGCGGCAATACCGCGTGTTTGGAAATTCGCGCCGCCGACAAGCTGTTGATTTTCGACGCCGGCACGGGCTTGAAGCCGTTCGGCGGCGCGCTCGCCAAACAGGGGGCCGCGCTCGACGTCGACTGGTTCTTCACCCATACCCATTTCGATCATATCCAGGGCATCCCCTTCTTTTCGCCGCTCTACGACCGGCGCAACCGCTTCCGCCTGCGCGCGGGCCATCTGATGCCCGAGATGAACCTGAAACAGGTTCTGTCGGAGATGATGTCGGCGCCGTTGTTCCCGATTCCGATCGGGATCTTTGCCGCGCAGATCGAGTTTGCCGATTTTCGCGCGGGCGAAACCCATGATCTGGGCGGCGGCGTGGTCGTGAAAACGGCACCGCTCAATCATCCCAATCGCGCCACGGGCTATCGCGTCGAGGTCGGCAAAAAGGCGATCTGCTACGTGACCGACACCGAACACGTGCCCGGCCGCCCCGACGCGAACGTGCTGAAACTGATCGAGGGCGCCGACATCGTCGTCTACGACAGCACCTATACCGACCAGGAATATCCCGCCCATGTCGGCTGGGGCCATTCGACCTGGCAGGAAGGCGTGCGCTTGGTCGAGAAGGCGGGCGCTAAGCGCCTGGCCATCTATCACCACGATCCCGACCATGACGACGCGTTCATGGACCAGGTCGCCGCCGATGCCGAGAAAATGCGCCCCGGCACGTTCGTCGCGCGCGAAGGCACGACGATAGAAGTTTGATGGGCGCGGGGCGGGGAAGCTGGTTCCAGTGGCTGACCGCGCTGGGGGTGAAGCGCGGCTTCTTCGTGCCCTATCGCCATGCGGCCGAGGTGACGCCGCCGCCGGTCTATAAGGGCCTCGAAAAAAGCTTCGCCGATTCGCTGCCGCAATTCGCCGCGTGGGGGTCGCGCATCGACGCGTATCGCGCGCAGCTCGCGGGTTTCGGTGCGGAAGCCCCGCCTGCACCGCGCTGGAACCAGGATTGGTTCACCGGCCACGACGCCGCCTTCGCCTATACATTCGTGCGCGAGACGGCACCCAAGCGCATCGTCGAAATCGGCTCCGGCCATTCGACGCGCTTCATGGCGCGCGCGATCCAAGACGGCGGCTTGGCCACGCGGCTCGACTGCATCGATCCCGCGCCGCGCGCGACGCTCAACGGTTTGCGCGTCGATTGGACGAAAGCGCGGCTGGAAACGACCGACTATCCCTTCGCCGAATTGGGCGAGGGCGATGTCGTGTTCGTCGATTCCTCCCATATCCTGATGCCGGGTACGGATCTCGACATTCTGTTCGCCAATGTCTTGCCCGCGCTGAAGCGCGGTGTCGTGCTGCATTTCCACGACATTTTCCTGCCCTGGGCCTATCCCGAGTCGTGGGCGTGGCGCGGCTATAACGAGCAAAATGCCGTTGCCGGTTTGCTGGCGAGCGGAGCGTTCGATCTTTTGTGGTCGTCGGCTTATGCCGCGCGCCATCTGCGGCTTGCGGCGCTCGACCGCTTGCCGATTCCCGACACGGCGTTCGTGTCGAGCCTGTGGCTGCGGAAACGCTACTTGTAGGGATCCGCCGCGTCGCGCAAGCCGTCGCCCAGGAAGTTGAACGCCAGCACGGTCACGATTACCGGGACGACCGGCAGCAACAGCCACGGGTAAAGCGCCACGACGTTGATGTTCTGCGCCTCGGTCAGCAACACGCCCCAAGATGTGATCGGCGGGCGCAGGCCCAGGCCCAGGAACGACAGCGCCGTTTCGCCCAGAATCATCGTCGGGATCGCCAGCGTCGCCGACGCGATCAGATGGCTCATGAAGCTCGGCACGAGGTGGCGGAAGATCACGCGCTTGGGGCTGGCCCCCATCAGCGTCGCCGCCGTGCAGAAATCCTCCTCGCGCAAAGCCAGCAGCTTCGATCGCACCGCGCGGCCCAACCCCGTCCAGCCGATCAAGCCCAGGATCAGCGTGATGCCGAAATAGATGTAGATCGGGCTCCACGACACCGGCAAAGCGGCCGACAGCGCCATCCAGAGCGGCAATTCCGGGAAGGACCGGATGATTTCGATCATGCGCTGGATGACCATGTCGACCCAGCCGCCGTAATAGCCGGCGAGCCCGCCCAGCACGATGCCGAGCACGAATTTCACCATCACGCCGATCAGGCCGATGGTCAGCGAAATCCGCGTGCCATAAGCAAGGCGGCTGAACATATCGCGCCCCAGCCGATCGGTGCCGAGCAGGAAGAACGTGCCGCCCTCGGCCGCGCAGACGAAATGCCACGAGCCGGGGACCAGCCCCATCCATTCCCAGGAATCGCCTTTGCAGAAAAACCGCAAGGGCTGAACCTTCGCGGGATCGGGCGTGTATTCGCGCTTCAGCGTGTCGAGGTCGAGCTTGTAGTCGAATCCGTAGACGAACGGGCCTACGAACTTGCCCTCGTGGAACAGATGCACCCGTTGCGGCGGCGCGTAGATATGGTCGATGTTGCGCGTGCCCACGCCGTAAGGCGCGATCATCTCGCTGAACAGAATGGACACATACATGAAGACGAGCAGCACGCCCGACCACAAAGCCAGCTTGTGGCGCTTCAGCTTCCACCACATCAGCCGCCATTGCGTGGCCATGTAGTAGCGCTCGAGCTTGGGGTCGAGCTTCTCGCCGTCATACGGATCGAATTTCTCGCGCCGCACGTAATGCGGCAGCTTGTCGCTCTCGTTCGCGCGGGTATCGGTCATTTGCCGGCCCCGCCATGCAGACGGATGCGCGGGTCGAGCGCGGCCAGCGCCACGTCCGACAGGAACACGCCCAGCACGATCAGCACCGCCTCGATCATCAGGAACGATCCGGCCAGGAACATGTCCTGGCTGCGCAGCGCTGCCAGCAACATCGGGCCGTTGGTCGGCAGGCTCATCACCACCGAAACGATCGCGGCGCCGGAGATGAGCTGCGGCAGCAAATCTCCGATATCGGCGATGAAGGGGTTCAACGCCATGCGCAGCGGATATTTGAACAATGCGCGGCCCGGCGGCAGGCCCTTGGCGCGCGCGGTGACGACGTATTGCTTTTGCAGCTCGTCGAGCAGATTGGCGCGCAACCGGCGGATCATCGCGGCGGTGCCCGACGTGCCGATGACCACGACGGGAATCCAAAGATGTTCCAATACCGACAGGAACTTCGCCCAGCTCATCGGCTTATCGACGAATTCGGGGTCCATCAACCCGCCGATCGCCGTGCCGAACCAGATATTGGCGAGATAGAGCATCACCAGCGCCAGCAGGAAGGACGGCGTGGCGAGGCCCAGGAAGCCGAGGAAGGTCAGCCCGTAATCGCCCCAGGAGTATTGGCGCGTCGCCGAATAGATGCCGATGGGGAAGGCGACGGCATAGGTGAAGATCACGGTCGCGAAGCCGACGACGAAGCTCAAGATCAGACGGTCGCCGATCACCACGTTGACCGGCAGATCGTACTCGAACGACCAGCCCAGATCGCCGCGCAACAGGCCGAACAGCCAAATGAAATAGCGCTCCACCGGCGTCTTATCGAGGTGGTATTGCGCGCGCAGATGTTCGATCTGCGCCATGCTGGCCGCTTCGCCCTGCGCGCGCAGTTCCGCGATTTGGTTCGAAAGATAGTCGCCGGGCGGCAACTGGATGATGAAGAACACGATCGCGCTGATCGCCAGCAGCGTCGGTATCATCACGAACAAGCGGCGGACGAAATACGCGAGCACGTCGAAGCGACCTTCCTACTTGCCGGCCGGAACCGCGGCGGTGCTGCGCGGGGCGCCCCGCTCGCCGTCGAACCAGAACGCGTCCATGCGGTGCACGCCGAAGAAGGCGCCGGGATCCCAATTCCACACGCCGTCGCGCGGCACGTTGCGCAGGCGCTTCGACACGACGACCGGCTGGCGCACATTGGCGACCAAGCCGATGGTCCACACGTTATCGGCGTGATTCTCCAGCATGCGCCGCCAGGCTTCTTCGCGCGCCGCACGGGTGGGCGCGTTGCGCCACGTTTCGGCTTGGCGCACCAGATCGATCGCTTCCGACATGTCGACGGGTTCGCCCGACGTGCCGCCGGTTTCGCGGTATTGGCCCCATTTGGGCCATTGCAGCCGGTCCTGCGCCAGGGGGGCCAATTCGTCGGGCGGCGAGTCGGGATTGGCGAGCGCATTCTCGATCCCGAACCACAACGACACGCGCGTTTCGCCCGAGAAGACGCGGTTGCGCAGAATGTCGCGCTGCTGGGGCCGCGAATAAAGTTTGATCCCCGCCTTCATCCAGGAATCGTGGATGAGCTCGAGCACGTCGGTCTGCTCGACATCCTCGCCGGCGGTTTCGACAACGATCTCCAGCGGGCGTCCGTCGGGCAGCATGCGCACGCCGCGCTCGTCGCGTTTGGTGAGGCCGATCTGATCGAGCAATTCGTTCGCCGCTTTCAGATCGAAGCGGTGCCAGTCGCTGCGATACGCCGGCCGGTAAAGCGGGCTCGCCGGCAGCAACGTATTGGCGCCCTCGACCGCCAGACCGAAATAGACGACCTGATTGATCTCGCGCCGGTCGATCGCCATCGACAGCGCGCGGCGGAAACGCACGTCGCGCATCAGCGCGCGCCAGCCAAGATCGTTGGCGTTGAGATTGGGGTGGATCGCGATCTGCGAACCGCGCGCGGTGGACCACAGCCGGGTATCGAAATCGTTCCGCTTCCCGGCCTGGCGCAGGAAGGTGTAGTTGGCGAAGTTGAGCCCGCGCGCCTGCAGATCGGCTTCGCCTGCACCGGCCTTGGCGGCCAGGATCTTGCCGTCGGCGACGTTCAAGATCAGCCGGTCGATATAAGGCAGCTGGCGGCCGTTCGCGTCGATCCGGTGGTAATAGGGATTGCGGTCGAATACGAAACGCTCGGCCGGCGCCTTGGTGCGCACGACCCACGGATCGAGCACTGGCAAGTCCGGGTTGTCGTTGCGGTCGAGTTTGTCCAGGCGGTTATGCAGCTGCGACCAGTTGCGCAGATTGGCGCGCTGCACGGCCTCCTGCAAAGCCTTGCGGTCGGCGTAGCGATGATGGAATTGGCGCAGATAATGCGCCGGGCGATAGATGAAGACCGGGGCCGGCCCCGCCAAAGCGGGCAGGAACGCAGCATTGGGCGACGACCATTCGTAGACGATCGTGCGCGAATCGGGGAAGGTGACGACGGGTTTCTCGTTATCGACCAGCAGCGCCTTGGGCGGGCCGGCCGGCGTCAAAGCCTTCTCGTTCGCGACGTCTTCCCACCAATAGCGGAAATCCTCGGCGGTGAACGGCGCGCCGTCGGACCAGCGATGATTCGCGCGCAGCTTCAACGTGAAGCGCCGACCGGCTTCGACGTCGACGCTTTCCAGAATATCGGGCGTGAGCTCGAGATTCTTGTCGAGACCGACCAATCGCGAATAGCCATAGACCGAAACGAGACGCACATCCTGCGTGCGGCCGATCAGCATGCGCATTTCGCCGCCATGCTTGCCCGGCTTCCACTCGGGATCGTCGATCGCCGTCACCAGCGGATTGACCGGCAAGCGGTCGTGGATCGTCGGCAACTTGCCCGCGACCACGTCCAGCGACAGGTTGGGCGTTTCGATCAATTCGCCGGCCTTCGCCGATCCGGCGAACAATGCCGCGGCCAGCAGGGCGGCACTCAGCGCATTGAACTTCATGCGACGACCTCCCGCGGGCGGGCGAGGGCGCGCAAGCTCTCGGGTGTCGCCGACAGGCTGGCGCGCACGTAATGCCCATGGCCCAGATCGATCAGCCCCACCGGCGTTTGACCATCGACCGTGAACGGGGTGGGCCATAGGCGCGGCACCGACGCGCGGCCTTCCATCAACGCGGCGAGATCGAGCGGCCGGTCGATATCCGGTTCGGGCACGGCGGTCAGCAGGGCTTGCGTATAAGGATGGATCGGCTCGCGGAACAGCCGCTCGCGCGGCGCCACTTCGACCAGGCGCCCGGCGCACATCACGGCGATGCGGTCGGCCATATAATCGACCACGGCGAGATTGTGGCTGACGAAAATGTAGGTAAGGCCCAGCGCCTTCTTGAGATCCTGCAGCAGGTTCAAAACCTGCGCCTGGATCGAAACGTCGAGCGCCGAAACGGGCTCGTCCAGCAGCATGAGCTCCGGCCCCAGCGCCAAAGCGCGCGCGATGCCAATGCGCTGGCGCTGCCCACCGGAGAAGGAATGCGGATAGCGGTTAAGCGCGCGATCGTCGAGCCCGACGACGCGCATCAACTCGCGCACGGTGGAGCGGCGCGACCGATCGTCGCCGATGCCGTGGATCAGCAAGGGTTCGGCGACGATATCGAACACCGTCATGCGCGGGTTCAACGATCCGAACGGGTCCTGGAACACGAACTGGACCTTGCGGCGATAGTCGAACAATTCGGCGCCGTCGAATTTGCGCGCGTCGCGGCCTTCGAACAGGATGTCGCCCGAATCCGGCGTCAACGCGCGCATGATCATTTTCGACACGGTCGTCTTGCCGCAGCCGGATTCGCCGACAAGGCCGAGGCACTCGCCGCGGAACACGTCGAAGCTGACGTCGTCGACCGCCAGCACGCTTTGCGCTTGGCCGCCGCCGAACATGCCCGATTTGCGGATCGCGTAGCTTTTGCGCAAATGCCGAACCGACAGAACCGGCGTGGCGCGGTCGGCGGCGTCGAGCGGTCTGGCGGCGAGACCGTCCTTGTCCTTGCGCCGGACCATCTCGCCCAGATCGGATTTGATCTCGCGCAGCGGGATCAGCTTCTCGCCGGGCTTCATGTCGAAGCGCGGGACGGCGGCGAGCAGCGCCTTCAAATACGGATGCTCGGGCTTGCGGAAAATATCCTCGCGCATGCCCGCTTCCATCACCCGGCCGCGATACATCACGACCACTTCGTCGGCCATGTTCGCGACCACGCCCAGATCGTGGGTGATCAGCAGGATCGCCATGCCCAGATCGGCTTGCAGATCCTTCAGCAATTTCAGGATCTGCGCTTGGATCGTCACGTCGAGCGCCGTGGTCGGCTCGTCCGCGATCAGCAGCGCCGGGCGGCAGACCAGCGCCATCGCGATCATCGCGCGCTGGCGCAAGCCGCCGGACAATTCGAACGGATAGGTGCGCAGCGCCTTGACCGGATCGGGAAAGCCGACCCGGCGCAGCATATCCTCGGCGAGGTCGAGCGCCTCTTGTTTGTCGCGCGTGCGATGCAGGCGCACGGCTTCCGAAATCTGATCGCCGACCGTGTGCAGCGGCGACAGCGACGTCATCGGTTCCTGGAACACGATGGAAATGCGCCCGCCGCGGATCGCGCGGAACGCGGCGCCGTCGGGATCGAGCTTGGCAAGGTCGGTGGTTTTGTCGCCGTCGCGGAACAGCATCTGCCCGCGCGCGATGGCGCCGGCTTTGGGCAGAATACCCATCAGCGCTTGGCTGATGACCGTTTTGCCCGAACCGGACTCGCCCACGACCGCGACGGTGCTGCCCGGCCGCACGCGGAAATCCACGCCGTCGACCGCCTTCACCCGCGTATCGTGGACGCGGAAGTCGATCGCCAGATCGCGGACTTCCAGCAGATTCACCGCGCGGTCCCCGTTGCATTGATGCCGAGGGCTTTGAGGTTGTCGCGGCTGCCGGCGTCGACGGAAACGCTATGGCGTTCGGCCTGCGCGAAGGCGGCCGACGCCAAATCGGCGAATCCCTCGCCCGAGGAATCCGCGTCGATCCGCGCGCCAACGCTGGACAGCTTCAGCTGCATCCAACCCCCCGTGCGGTCCCGCGTCGTCGAGAAAAAAGCGAGCTTGAAGGACCGCAACTCGTTCCAGTCGAGCCTAGCCGCTCCCGGTCCCGAAAGCGATACGCCGATTGCGTCCCAGGTGATGGTTTGGCGGCCGCGCCGCCAGGTCTTGTAACCGAATCCGGCGAACAGAACGGCCAGCGGCAGCAGGAACCAATGCGCCACCGACCATTCGCCAAGCCCGATAGCGGGGGTCAGCGTCAATGTCACGCCGATCGCGGCGCGCGCGTAATCGCCGGCCAGCGCTTTGGTGGGGTAGCGCAGCGTGTTCATGAAAAAATCTCGGCGGGGTGGCGCCAATTCACGGCCGGGTGTGCCGCGATGCGGCGCAAGGCGGCGTCGGTGAATTCCCAAGCCGCCTCGTCATGCGCCAGATGATGGGTCAGGAAGCCGGTCGGCTCTTCCGGATCGGCCTTGCCTTCCAGCTTCGCGGTCAGATGCGCCACCAGCGCGCCCAACGCCAAGCCTTCGCCGCCGAAGGCGCGCGTATGCCAATCCATGATGTCGCAATGGGTATTGATCTGAACGAGGCCCGGCCGCGATTTCTTGCGCGCATTGAAGGTCGACAAGCCGCGATAGCCCGCTTGCGCCAGCAGATCGGCGGCTTCCTTCGAGATGCGGTTATGCGGCGGGACGAGGATGGGCAGCGGTGCCGCGAACAGCGATTTGATCTTCAGCCAGCCGCGCGCGAGTTCACCCATCACCACTGGCAACGGGCGATGCGCGCCAAGCTCGGCCTTCGATTGGCCCAAGGGCGCGTGATTGTCGTGATTCCAGCCATGCTGGCAGACGACCAGATCGGTCAGTGCGGCGAGTTCGGGTGTGGCGCGCGCGGGGATGACCGCGATCAGCGGCACGATGCCGGTCGCGGCGGAAATCGCGCGCAAGCGATCGAGGGCCTTGGTGGGTTGCGTGGCGTCGTCGTCGCGCCACCACAATTCGGCCATGCGGCCGGCGGTGCCATAGGCGTCGAGCACGCGGAACAGCGCGACCCAGTCGGCGGGCGGGCGTGTCATAGCCATCGTGAGACGATACTGGCCGTGGCGGCGACCCCTTCGCAAGAGATCGCGTGCGGATCGGGCGATTTCGCGTTGGCGATCGCGGTATCGAGCGACTCCGGCGTCAACAAGGCCTCGTCGGCGATCGTCGCCAGACCGGCTGCCGCGAACGCTTCGGCGCGGATCGTTTGCTCGCGCTCGTTGCCCTCCGCAAAGGGCACGAGGATCGTGGGCGTGCGTGCGCGCAGCAGATCGATCGCGGTGTTGTAACCCGCTTGGCTGATCGACAAGCGGCTTCCCTTCAACAGACCCGGAAAATCCGGCCGATTGCGCTCGACCGCGACGAATGCGTTGGGTGCAGCGATGGATGCCGGTTGTTCGCCGGTCAAAATGCGCCAGCGTTCGCCCGCATGGGCGCGCCGCGCCGCTAGTTTCAGACTCGCGTCGAGCAGCTTCGCCCCGGCGGCCCCGCCGCCGACCGAAACGACGATTTCGTCTTGGCCGGATGCGGGTTGATCGTCGCCGGCGACATAGCCCGTATGGATCAACTTGCCGCCCAGCCGCGCCAATTCCGGAAAGCTGCGCGTCGCGGGCAAGAAGCTTTCGTCGCCATGCGCCAGCACAGCGGCGAAATCGCCCAGCGCGGCGATGCGCGATTCGACTTTGGCGTCGGATGGGCGCTGCGGCACGTCGCGGATCGACACGAGTTTCGGGATTTTCGCGGCGCGCGCGATCAGCGGCTCCAACTCGAATCGCAATAACGCGCGGCCCAGCGGATACAGCTCGACGATCAGCAGATCGGGCTTGAACGCGGCGTAAAGATCGAGCGTGACTTGCGCGCGCGCGTTGCACCACGATTCATCGACCGCGTTGCCGTTCGCGTCGATCAGCGTTTTGAAGCGCGAATCTTCGGCGCGCGCGGCGGGAAGCTGAACGAGTTTCGCGCGGCCAAGATCCAAGCGCAACGGCAGGCCGCCGCTCGCCAGCACCGTGTCGTGGCCGCTTTGCGCCAGGCCTTTCGCGATCGCCGCCATGCGCCGCGCATGGCCCGTGCCCAGCAGATGCTGGACATGGATCAGGATTTTCGCCATCGCCGCTTCAGCGCGAGATTGAGATCGACGATGCGCGGGTGGCCATCCTTGGCAAGCTCGAACACATGCATCGAATAGAGATCGAGCTTGTCCGGCGGATCGCCCGTCATGTCCCAGCCGCGCGCCAGCGCATAGACCGCGCGGAACACGCCGCGATGCGTGACGCACAGCGTCGAACGCCCGTCGGCGGCGAGTTCGGTCAGCAATGGGCGCACGCGTTCCTGCACCATGCGCGGCGACTCGCCGTCGGGCGGCGTGAAATCCAGACCGCGCCGTTCGTTCTCGACGAAGGCGTCGCCCAATTCGGCGCGGATATCGTCGATTGTGCGGCCTTCGAACTGGCCCCAATGCATTTCGACCAGGCGCGGCTCGATATCGAAATTGAGGCGCAGCAGCTCCGCCGTTTCGCGGCAGCGGCGCAAGGGCGAGCACAACACGCGCCAATCGTCGAACTCGCGCGGGATGCGCCGCGCTTGCAGGAAGGCGCGCGTGCGCTCGGTCAGCTCGATATCGGCGCGGCCTTGCAGGCGTCGCGCACCGTTCCACGCCGTGGGGCCGTGGCGCATGAACGCGACATAGGTCATGCCGCCAGCCCCCGTACCAGTTCGTCGAGCGTGGCGGCGGCGCCGTCGAGCCCATGTTCGCGGCGCACTTTCGCGCGCGCTGCGTCGCCCATCGTCTGTCGCAAATCCGGATCGTCCAACAGCGCGGCGAGCTTGGCGGCGAAATCAGCCGCATCGTCCGGCGCGGTCAGATAGCCCGTTTTGCCGTCGCGCAAGATCGAGCCGACGCCGCCAAAATTCCCGGCGATGGCGGGCAGGCCCGACGCCTGCGCTTCCAGCAGCGCCATGCAGAAGGCTTCGTTGATCGCGGGCCAGACGAAGATGTCCGCGTTCGCGTAATCCTGCACCAGTGCGGCTTCGTCACGCATGCCCAGGAAGGTCACGCGATCGCCGAAGGGCGCGAACAGCTTCTCGATATCGCCGCGCGCTTCGCCGTTGCCGGCGATCGCCAAGCGCCAGTCGCGCGCGCCCAGCTTCGCCAAAGCCGCCGCGAGAATCTCGTAGGAGCGTTGCTTGTCGCCATGCCGCAACATGCCCACGGCCAGCAAGCGCGGAATCGGCACCGCGCTGCGCGCCGCGCGATAAACGCGCGGATCGAGGAACGGCGCCAAGGCGACGCGCCGGCAATCGGCGCGCAGATAGGTGGTCAACGCCACATCGTCGCGGGTGTTGAGCGTCACGACGGCATCGGCCTGGCGCAACGCCTCGACGCAGGCGCGATGGCCGCTATCCCACGGGCCGTTCGCGCGCTTGTTCGCGATCGAGGCTTCGACGGCGACATAGGGAATGGAAAGGGCGCGCGCGATGCGCGGACCCAGATGATCGGGCGCCTTGTAATAAAGGTGATAGGTAAGCCACAGCGCGGGGGCCGTGCCGTGCGTGCGGTAGCGGCGCAGCAAACGATCGGCCATGCGTGCGCCGATTCGCGCGATCCGCGCTTGGCGGGCGGCATCGCCTTTCCGGTCGAAACTGCGCAAGCGCGACGCGATCTCCACCTCGTGGCCCGATCGCCGGAACGCATCGATCAACAGCCGCGCCACGCGCCGGTCGCCCGACGGGGTCGGGTGATCGGGGTGTTTCAGGGGCGCGTAGAAGGCGATCCGCATTGGCACAACAGATCATGCAGTTTGTCGCGGTTCGCTGCGAAGGGAAAATCGCGCCGCACTTTCAGCCCGGCCGCTTCGCCCAGCCGGGCGCGCAAGGCAGGATCGGCGATCAACCGCGCCAGCGCTGCGGCCAAGGCCGCACGATCGCCGGGCGGCACAAGAATGCCCGTTTCGGCATCGACGAAATCGGCGATCGACCCGGCCTCGGTGGCGACAAGGGCGAGGTTTTGGCTCGCGGCTTCCATCAGCACATTGGGCAGGCCGTCGCGGTCGCCGTCGGACGTGACCTTGCTGGCCAGCGCGAAGACATCGCCGTCGCGCAAGGCGGTGAGCACGGAATCCTGATCGCCCGCCCCGCGAAATTCGACGCGTGTACCCAACGGGGCGGCTTGCGCCAGCATCGCGTCTTTCAGCGGTCCGCCGCCGACATGCACGAAGCGCCAGTCGAGATCACGGGGGAGCATCGCCAACGCAGCGATCAGATCGTCATAGCCTTTCTTGGGCACCATCCGCCCGACGGACACGATGGTGACAGTCTTGCGCCCGTCGCGCGATGGCGGCTCGGGCCAGCGCGTGGCGTCCAGCCCGTGCGGGACGTAACGCGTTTTGCCGGGTGCGAGCGCGTCGAGATGTTCGGCACCAGCTTTGGTGCAGGTGGCGCACCAGCGCATGGATTGAAGCTTCTCGCGCTTCTCCCATTCGGGCGTGGTCCAAATGTCCTTGGCGTGCGCGAAGGCTGACCATGAGGCACCCCTTATCATCGCGGCATAGCGCGCGACCGAGCCGGGCGTGTGGATGAAATGCGCGTAGAAATGCCCGATGGCTGGATCGGCCTCGGCCGCTAGCACGCAAGCCTGGAAGAAGCGCCGTCCCCGATTCGGCGTGGGATCGCGCCGCCAATCGCGAATGAACTGCGCGAAGGCCGCGCGATAGCCGGGCAGGCCCCGGGCTTTCCACCAGCCGCGCAGCACGCGGCCCGGTTCGCGCCACAGATATTCGGGCAAATAGCGCACGTGCGCCTTCAGCCGCTTGGCCAGCGCGTGGACCTTCTTGTCCGTGGGATGGCGCAACGACCATAGATCGAGATCGAGGCCTTTTTCCTCGAGCCCGACCAGTTCCTGCGCCACGAAGGTTTCGGAAAGTCGCGGCCATCCTTTGACGATTACGCCGATGCGGGACAAAGTGGCGCCGTCATTCCTGGGCCATCAGGCCCTGCCGCAGCACGCTGTCGGACAGGACCGGATAGCGCCGTGCGTCGAAGAGTTGATAGTGCCACCATTCGCGCGAGTAGAAATCCCAACCCGCCGCCGACATCAGGCCGAGCAACAGGAAACGGTTGCGCTGCGCCGTTTCGGATACTTGCGTGTCGCCGTGATAGGACAGTGGCGTGAAGGCGTCGAACTCGGTGCCCATGTCGAGGGCCTCGCCGCTTTTGGCGTCGACCAGCGTGAGGTCGACAGCCACACCGCGCGAATGGGGCGAGCCGCGCCGCGGATCGGCCAGGAAATCGGGATCGGGGCGGAAATTCCACAGCTTCCATTGCGCTTCGGACGGGCGGAACGCGTCGAACAGCCGGAAACGCAGGCCCAAAGCGGCGGCCAGGCCGATCGCGCGTTTCAAATGCTTGGCCGCGTCGGGATGCAGAAACGCCGCCGCACGTCCATAGACCGGCTTGCCGGTGAAGTTGCGCGGCGTGGCGTAGGCCAAGTCGAATTCGACGTCGAAATCCGGCGGCGTGATGGCGACCAAAGTCATGTGCCGTTTCTAGCACCGGCGGGGCGGGCATGAAACTCCTCGCCCTCGACTCGGCGTTTGCCGCCGTCTCCGCCGCCGTGTGGATCGACGGCCGCATCGTCGCGGCGAATCACAATCCGCTGTCGACCGGCCACGCCGAAGCCTTGCTGCCGCTGATTGCCAAGACCTTGGGCGAAGCGGGCGTCAAAGCGCTGGATTTAACGCGCATCGGCGTGACGATCGGGCCGGGGCATTTCACCGGGTTGCGCGCCGGGCTGGCCGCCGCCCAAGGCATTGCGACCGCCTGCGGGGCCGAATATGCCGGTATCGATTGCTTTGCGGTGGTCGCGTCGGCACTGCCCAAACCGGCCGCCGGCGAGCGTTTGCTGATCGCCTTCGATTCGAAGCGCGACGAGGCTTTCGTGCGCGTCGACACCGAAACACCCTTTGCCGCGACGCCGTCGGGATTCGCGGCGTCGGGCGATTCGTTCCTGGTCGGCGGCGATCGCGCGGCGGAATTCGCGGTCGCGTTGGTCGCGTCGGGCAAGCGTGCGCGCGTCGCCGAAGGCCCGGCCTTGCCGCGCGCCGATCTTTTGGCGCCGCTGGCGGCACACGCCGTACCGGTGGCGAAACTCACGCCCCTCTATATCCATCCCCCCGCGATCACGCAGGCGAAACCGCGATGATCGAACTGCGCGTCGTCGACCGGAATTTCGGCGAAGTATTGTCGGCGCTGCATTGCGCCTGCTTCGACGATGGCTGGGGTCCCAACTCGATGGACGAGGTGCTGCGCTCGCCCGGCGTCTACGCGATCCTCGCGGTGGACGGCGAAATACCGGCCGGCATGGCGCTGGGCCGGCTTGCCGCCGACGAGGCCGAATTGCTGACCATTTGCGTGGCGGCGGAATTTCGCCGCCAAGGCCTGGGCGAAGCCTTGGTGCGCGCCGTTGCCTCGGTCGTGCCGCGCGCGCGCGCGCTTCATTTGGAAGTCGCCGCCGACAACCGCGGCGCGATGAAGCTTTATCGGCTGCTTGGCTTTCGCGAGATCGGGCGGCGCAAGGAATACTACCGCCGCGCAGGCAATTCGCTGGTCGACGCGCTGACCATGATGATCGAACCCAAGAAGCTCGCGCCGCCAATCCCCTAATTTATTTGGGTTGTTCGATCCCGGGGCAGCGCCTATATCGCCCGAATGACCGAATCGAAACCCGCCGACCTGTTGGCGCTGACCGCGAATATCGTCGCGGCGCATGTCTCCAAAAACGCCGTGCCAATGGACGATCTGCCGGCCCTGATCCGCCAAG
Source organism: Tagaea sp. CACIAM 22H2 (assembly GCA_014444615.1). Classification (GTDB taxonomy): domain Bacteria; phylum Pseudomonadota; class Alphaproteobacteria; order CACIAM-22H2; family CACIAM-22H2; genus Tagaea. The sequence continues at coordinate 17,902 of PVXE01000052.1, forward strand.
TCCATCGCACGCTGAACGAAATCGGCCAGGGGGCGGCGCCGGTGGCCGAGCGCCCGTCGCCCGCCGTGCCGATCAAAAAATCCGTCACCAGCGACTATATCGTCTGCCTGGAAGACGGAAAGAAGCTCAAGATGTTGAAAAGGCACCTAAAAACAGCCTACAACATGACGCCCGAGCAATATCGCGAAAGATGGGGTTTGCCGTCGGATTATCCGATGGTCGCCCCGAATTATGCCAAGAAACGCAGCCAGTTGGCCCGCGATTTGGGGCTTGGCACCAAATCCAAGCGCAAGCGCGGCGCGGACTGACTTACCCCGGATACGTCGACGACCGTCATCACCCCGCCATATAATGACGTTACATCCCTGGCGAACTTCTCCCGGCCCCCGATTCGCTTCCGGAGGACGACGCATGGATGGCATGGCGTATCCGCCCAACGACATCGGAGAACCCCGACGCATGCCGCGCCGCCTGGAAGCCCTCTGCATTGAAAAAGGCCTGAAGATGACCGGCCAGCGCCGGGTCATCGCCAAGGTCCTGTCCGACGCCGACGACCACCCGGATGTGGAACAGGTCTATCGCCGCGCCGCGGCGATCGATCCGCGCATCTCGATCGCCACCGTCTACCGCACGGTGAAGCTGTTCGAGGAAGCGAACATCCTGACCAAGCTCGATTTCGGCGACGGGCGCGCGCGCTACGAAGAAGCGCCCGAGGAACATCACGACCACCTGATCGACGTGAAAAGCGGCCGGGTGATCGAATTCCACAACGAGGAAATCGAGCGCCTGCAGGCCGAGATCGCCCGCAAGCTCGGCTTCAAGCTGATCGGGCATCGTTTGGAACTGTATGGCGTGCCGCTCGACGCGCCCGAACCGGAGAAACCCAAGCAATGAACGCATTGCCCAAAAACGACGGTCCTATCGACGCCGGTTTTGCGCCGATCGTTTCGGGCGATCTTGAAGTGCGCCTCGCGCGCGACGTGGCGGAAATCGAAGCCGCGCAGCGCTTGCGCTATCGCGTGTTCGTCGACGAGCTCGGCGCCAAGCCGGATGCGGCCGCCTTGGCCACGGGCCGCGACGCCGACAAATACGACGGATATTGCGACCATCTTCTGGTGCTCGACCGCGCGAAGGGCGAAGGTGCGGCCGCGATCGTCGGCACCTATCGTCTGCTGCGCCGGTCCGTCGCCCGCGCGCATGACGGCTTCTACACCGCGACCGAGTTCGACATTTCGCGGCTGGAATCGGTCGAAGGCGAGATCCTGGAGCTGGGCCGGTCCTGCGTCGACGCCGAACACCGCACCCGCGCGGTGATGCAGCTTTTGTGGAAGGGTATCGCCGCTTACGCCTTCCGTCACGGCATCAAAGTGATGTTCGGCTGCGCCTCGCTGCCGGGCACCGATCCGCAAACGCATGCCGCGGCGCTGTCCTATCTGCATCACAATCATCTCGCGCCCGAGGCGATCCGCACGCGCGCCTTGCCCGAACGCTATGTCGACATGAATTTGATGCCGGCGGACGAAGCCAAGCACGAAGCCGCCGCCGCCGCGTTCGATGCGCGCGCCGTGATCGCCGCTTTGCCGCCGCTGATCAAAGGCTATCTGCGCCTGGGCGGTTTCGTCGGCGACGGGGCGGTGATCGATCGCGAGTTCAACACGATCGACGTCTGCATCCTGGTCGTGACCGACGACGTCACCGCCAAATATCTGAAGCACTACAGCCGCACGACCGGCGACGCGGGCTGATCCTTTGAATCAGGCCGGCTCGCGCGCTTTGGCCGTCGCCCGCTTGACGGTCTATTTCGTCTTCACACTCGTGCTGATGCCGGTGCAGGCGTTGCTCGTCGCCGCGCGGTCGCGCGGTGCCGGCCGCTTGCCGGTTTTCTATCACCGCAACTGCGCGCGCATTCTGGGCTTCGACATCAAGGTGACCGGCACGCCGGTGCGAGCGCGGCCCGCCTTGTTCGTGTCGAACCACATTTCCTATCTCGACATCACGATCCTGGGCGCGCTGACCGAGCTTAGCTTCATCGCCAAATCGGAAGTCGCGCGCTGGCCGTTCTTCGGCTGGCTTGCCAAGCTGCAGCGTACGGTATTCGTCGCGCGCCGCTCGGCGAGCGTGGGCAAGGAACGCGACGCGATCGCCGCGCGACTCGACGAAGGCGGGGCGCTGGTGCTGTTCCCCGAAGGCACCACCGGCGACGGCAATCGCATCTGCCGGTTCAAAAGCGCCTTGTTCGCGGTGGCGGAGCGGCCGGAAGGTGCGGTGCCCGTCGCCGTCCAGCCGGTGACCATCGCCTGGACGCGACTCGACGGCATGCCGATGGGCCGTTATTTCCGCCCGGCGGTAGCTTGGTATGGGGATATGGATCTTGGACCCCATCTGCTGCATGTCGCCGGGCTGGGCCGGATCGAGGTCGAAGTGATCTTCCACGAACCGACGACCCTGGCCCAGGCTGGATCGCGCAAAGCCTTGGCCCATCAATGTGAATCCCTGATAGGGCGAACCTTGACCGCAACCCTGGCCGGGCGCGGGGCCGGGCTCTTGCCGGCCCCGCCGCCGCATGCGACACACGCCGCCCCCGCCACCGCCTAGGGGCTTTCCCCAGGGGGAGGCGGCGAGTACCATTTGCCCTTGGATTCCCGGCCTTACGTGAAAAAGCTCCACATCAAGACCTATGGCTGCCAGATGAACGTCTACGACTCCGCCCGGATGGCGGATGTCCTGGCGCCGCTGGGCTACAGCCAAGTCGAGACGCCCGAAGGCGCCGATCTGGTGATTCTGAACACCTGCCATATCCGCGAGAAGGCGGCGGAGAAGGTGTTCTCGGAGCTCGGGCGCCTAAAGCCGTTGAAGGACGAAAACGGCACGCTGCTCGCGGTCGCGGGCTGCGTGGCGCAAGCCGAAGGCGAGGCGATCCTCGCCCGCGCGCCCTATGTCGACGTGGTGCTCGGGCCCCAGGCCTATCACCGCCTGCCCGAGCTGGTCGCGCGCGCCACGCGCGGGGCCGGGGCGGCCCTCGACACCGATTTCCCGGTCGAATCGAAATTCGACCATTTGCCCGCGCCCGGCGCCAATCAAGGCGTGGCCGCTTTCCTGACCGTGCAGGAAGGTTGCGACAAATTCTGTACCTTCTGCGTGGTGCCCTATACGCGTGGTGCGGAATTCTCGCGCGACGTGGCCGCGATCGAACGCGAAGCGCGGGCACTCGTGGCGAACGGCGTGGGCGAGATCACGCTGCTCGGCCAGAACGTCAACGCCTTCCATGGCGTCGACGAAGCGGGCAACGAGCTGGGCCTGGGCGCGCTCGCGCGCCGATTGGCGCGGATCGAGGGCCTGCATCGCATCCGCTACACGACCTCGCATCCGCGCGATATGGACGACGATCTGATCGCCGCCCATGCCGATACGCCCGCCTTGATGCCGTTCCTGCATCTGCCCGTGCAGTCGGGCTCCGATCGCTTGCTCGAAGCGATGAATCGCGGCCACACGGCGCAGGCCTATCTCGATTTGATCGCCAAGCTGCGCAAGGCGCGACCCGATATCGCGCTGTCGAGCGATTTCATCGTCGGCTTTCCCGGCGAGACGGACGCGGAGTTCGAAGCCACGCTCGACCTGATCCGCGCCGTCCGATTCGCGCAAGCCTTCTCGTTCAAATATTCCCCGCGTCCCGGCACGCCGGCGGCATTGCTCGACAAGCAAATCCCCGAAGCGGTGAAGGACGCGCGGCTCTACAAGCTGCAAGCGCTGCTGCGCGAACAGCAGGACGCCTTCAACGCGGCCACCGTGGGCGCCACCGTGCCCGTGCTGTACGAACGCGCCGGGCGTAATCCGGGCCAGCTCGTCGGCAAAACGCCGTGGCTGCAAGCCGTGCACGCGCAATTGCCGGACGGCGCGGCCGGCAAAGTCATTCCCACCCGAATTCTCGCCAGCGGTTCGAATTCGCTGTCGGGGGTCGTCCTCGATCAAACCCAGGAAAGGTTGTCGGCTTGAGCGGACCCATCCATCTGGCTTTCGACGACAACCGACTTCTTTCCTCGCTCTACGGCGAGCATGACCGGCACCTCGCGCGGATCGAGCAATTGCTCGGCGTGGACATCGCCTCGCGCGGCAACGAGGTGCGGATCCAAGGTCCGCATTCGGCCGCCGAAGCCGCGCGTGATGCGCTCAATGCGCTCTATGCCAAGCTCGTGAAGGGTCTGCCGATCGATCTTGGCGAAGTCGAAGCGGCGGTGCGCTTTTCCAACCCGTCCAACGGCGGCAATGGCGAGCGCGAATTGTTCGACGCCGATGCGCTGGCCATCGCCACGCGCAAACGGCGCGTCGCCCCGCGTACGGCGACGCAAGGCGCCTATTTGAAGGCGCTCAAGCACAACGAACTCGTGTTCGGCATCGGCCCGGCGGGTACCGGCAAAACCTATCTTGCCGTCGCGGTCGCGGTGGATCACCTGATCACCGGCAAGGTCGATCGCATCATTTTGTCGCGTCCCGCGGTCGAAGCGGGCGAGCGGCTCGGCTTCCTGCCGGGCGATCTCAAGGAAAAGGTCGATCCCTATTTGCGTCCGCTTTACGACGCGCTGCACGACATGCTGCCGCCCGATCTGGTGGCCAAGCGTCTGACCTCGGGCGAAATCGAAGTCGCGCCGCTCGCCTTCATGCGCGGCCGCACCTTGGCAAATGCGTTCGCGATTCTCGACGAAGCGCAGAACACGACGCCCATGCAGATGAAAATGTTCCTGACCCGTCTGGGCGAAGGCAGCCGTATGGTCGTGACCGGCGATTTGACGCAGATCGATTTGCCGCCCGGCCAGAAATCGGGTCTGGCCGAAGCGCTCGATACGCTGACCGGCGTGCCGGGCATCGGCATCACGCATTTCACCGGGGCCGACGTCGTGCGCCATCCGCTGGTCGGGCGCATCGTCGAAGCCTATCGCCGGCGCGAAGAGCAAGCCCGATGAACGCGCTGCTGTCCGTATCCCTCGACGACCCGCGATGGCGACGCGCCCTGCGCGGACCCGAAGCGGTCGTGCGCAGGGCGGCAAACGCCGCGCTGGACGGGGCGCGGACGCGCGGCGAGATCCGCTACGTGCTGGCGGACGACACGCTGCTGCGTTCGCTCAACCACGATTTCCGGGGCAAGGACAAGCCGACCAACGTGCTGTCCTTCCCCGACGAAGCGCCCGGCGCGCTGGGCGATGTCGCGCTGGCCTTCGAAACCTGCGCGGCCGAAGCGCGCGCGCAGGGCAAGACGCTGGCGGCGCATCTCGCCCATCTCGTCGTACACGGAACGCTGCATTTGCTCGGCTGGGACCACGAGACAGTGCCCGAAGCGCTGGCGATGGAGGCGCGCGAACGCCGCGTGCTCCGCCGCTTGCGTATCGCCGATCCCTATCGAGTCCATCAGGTGCGAGAATGAGCGAGTCGCAAACCAGTTTCGCGGATCGATTGCGCGGGCGGCTGCGCGATCTGCTGCGCCCCAAAGGGGGTGCGGCGGAGGAGCAGCTGCGCGACACGATCGAGGAAATCATCGAGGAAAGCGAGACGCCGGCCGAGCCGATGGGCGCGGCCGAGCGCGCGATCCTGTCGAACGTGCTGCGCTTGCGCGAAGTCACGGCCGAAGACGTGATGGTGCCGCGCGCCGATATCGTGGCGATCGAGCTGGACGTCGATCTCGACAAGCTCGCCGCGTTCCTGGCCCGCGAAGCGCATAGCCGCGTGCCGGTCTATCGCGGCACGCTCGACGACGTCGTCGGCTTCGTCCATCTGAAGGATGTGCTGCGCGCCCGCGAAACAAAGTCGGGCGCCAAGCTTGCCGACGTGATGCGCAAGGTGATTTTCGTCGCGCCGTCGATGCGGGTACTCGATCTGCTGCTGGAGATGCGCAAGACGCGCACGCATATCGCGTTGGTCGTCGACGAATTCGGCGGCGTGGACGGTCTCGTGACCATCGAAGACGTGGTCGAAGCCATCGTCGGCGATATCGAGGACGAGCACGACGTCGACGAACGGCCGCGCCTGCAAAAGGTCGCCGACGGCTGGCTGGTCGATTCGCGCGTGTCGATCGAGGAATTCCAGAATCAGACGGGCTTGACGCTCGACGACGAAACCCGCGAAGCCGATATCGACACGGTGGGCGGTGCCGTCGCCGCGATGGCCGGCCGCGTGCCCGGCCGCGGCGAAGTGATCCGGCATGCCGCCGGCTGCGAGTTCGAGATCATCGACGCCGATCCGCGCCGCATCAAACGCCTGAAGGCGCGCGCGGCACCCGCCGCGCAATCGCAAGAAACCGCCGCCGAATAGCGTGAACGCCGTCGCCGACATCGCGCGGCGCCTGCAAGCCGGGACTGGCTGGCGCCGGCGTTTCCACGCCGCCGGGCTCGGTATCGGCGCGGCCTTGGCTTTACCCCCTTTGGGCTTGGTGCCGTTCGCCGTCGTCGCTTTCGCCGGGCTGCTGCTGTTGCTGCAAAGCGAGGATCGGACGAAACGCTTCGCCGGTTTCGCGACCGGATGGTGGTTCTGTTTCGGCTTCCATGTCGTCGGGCTCTATTGGATCGCCAATGCGTTGCTGATCGAATGGGACCGCGTGGGCTGGATGATCCCGTTCGCCGTATTCGGCCTGTCGGGATTTCTCGCCGCTTTCGTCGGGCTCGCGACATTCGGCGTGGTGCGTGCGGGCGCGCAAGGTGTGGCGGGTGCCGTGGCGCTCGCCATCGCATGGACGCTGGCCGAATTCGCCCGCGGCCATGTGCTGACCGGCTTCCCGTGGAATCTGATCGGCTCGATCTGGGTCGTCGCCGATGCGCCGATCCAATTCGCGGCGTTGACCGGCGCCTATGGCTTGTCGGCGGTCACGGTGCTGATCTGCGCGCTGCCCGCGACCTTGCGCCTGCGCCCGGTGCTGGCCGCAATCGGTCTGCTCGCCGCATTGTGGGCCGGCGGGCTTTGGCATTTGTCGACCGGCCCCGCCGGCGATGTGCCGGGTGTGGCACTGCGCCTCGTTCAGCCGGTCGTGCCGCAGGAATTGAAATGGGACGCATTCGCACGCGAAGGCAATCTCGCGCGCACGATCGCGTTGTCCAAAGTGCCGGGCTGGGAAACGCGCACCCATGTGATCTGGGCGGAAACCGCCACCGCGTTTCCGATCTGGGGCACCAATCCGCGCATCGCCGAGCGCCGCCGCCAAGTGGCGGACGCGGCGCCGCCCGGCGGCGTGCTGATCACCGGCGCCGTGCGCCTCGAACTGGACGGGCAGAACATCGCCGCCGCTTACAATTCGCTACAAGCGATCGATGGGGCGGCGAATATGCTCGCCAACTACGACAAGGCGCATCTGGTGCCGTTCGGCGAATATGTTCCGTTGCGCGGCATCTTGCCGATCGAACGCGTCGTGCCCGGCAGCGGCGATTTCGCGCGCGGCCCCGGGCCCGCGACCATCGCGATTCCGGGCCTGCCGCCGGCGGGCGGTTCGATCTGCTACGAGATTATTTTCCCCGGCCGTAGCGTCGATGAGGCCGCGCGGCCGGGCTTCATCTTGAATGTCACCAATGATTCCTGGTTCGGCTATTCCGCCGGACCGTTCCAGCATTTCGCCGCCGCGCGGTTGCGCGCGGTCGAGGAAGGACTACCTGTCGTGCGTGCCGCCGGTGGTGGTATTTCCGGCATCATCGATGCGCGCGGCCGGGTTCGCGCCTATTTGGGTCTGGAAGTCGTCGGTACTCTCGACGCTGAATTGCCGCAAGCGGCATTGCCCACGCCCTATGCGCGATGGGGCGATCTTATGCTGGCGGCGTTGTTGGCGATTTTCGTCGCGATTTGGCTTCGTGTGCGAATAAGTCCGATCATCTGAAAGTCGTTTCCGAATCGAAGCTCTTCCCTTCTAAGATAGTTTTTTCCTACAAATGTACCGGGAACGGCGCGCCGTGTATTCGCGCGCTCGTCCATAGCAAGGATTCGAACATGGCAGCGAAATCGAAGAAACGGCGCGGCAATCCTTCGGGCCGGCGCGGCCGGGCGTCGCCGGGGCCGAATCCGATCGACATCCATGTCGGCAAGCGCTTCCGCGAACGCCGCACCGTGCTGGGCTTGTCGCAGCACGACGTGGGCAAGATGCTGGGCGTGACCTTCCAGCAGGTGCAGAAGAACGAGCGCGGCACCAACCGCTTCTCGGCCTCGCGGCTTTACGAAGCCGCGCGCGTGCTCGACGTGCCGGTCGGCTATTTTTACGAGGATATGCCCGGCGAAGTCGCCTCGCATGGCCGCAAGCACATGCAGGGTGTCGCCGAAGGCCCCACCCCGGCCTTCGACTTGGACCCGATGGCCAAGCGCGAGACGCTGGAGCTGGTGCGCGCCTATTACGACCTGACCGACCGTCAGGTCCGCATGAATATGGTCACGATGATGCGCACTTTGGCCAAAAACGACCCGGATTCGCGGGTCCATGACCGTCCGCGCCGCGGCCGCCCGCCCAAGAAATCCTAAACGGATACCCCCTCAACCGTGTGGTTGACGGGGGGCCCGAACCTTGCCACAAACCCCGCGCGTGAGGGGCCCCGGGCGGGAATGCCGGGGGCTTCGCGCGCGTTCATGTTTCCGGGCGGAAAATCCGCCCGACGGCCGGGCGAAAGAAGCGCCGGCCGTTCAACGTTTCCGGTTTTGGAGGCCGGCCCATGCGCAAGGGCGAGTTCGTTTTCACCAGCGAGTCCGTGTCCGAAGGCCACCCCGATAAGGTGTGCGACCGTATCTCCGACGCGATCGTCGACGCGTTCCTGTCGGTCGATCCTTATGCGCGCCTGGGCTGCGAAACCCTGGCGACGACCAACCGGATCGTGATCGCCGGCGAAGTCCGCCTCGACGCCAAGAAGTGCGGCCCCAAATCGCCGATGCTCAAGGGCGGCAAGATCAACGCGCCGCTGATCGAAAAGATCGCGCGCGAAGTGGTCAAGGAAATCGGCTACGAGCAGGACGGCTTCCACTGGAAGAAGAACAAGGTCGAAGTCCTGCTGCACGGCCAATCGGCGGATATCGCCATGGGCGTCGACGCCGCCGGCAACAAGGACGAAGGTGCGGGCGACCAGGGCATTATGTTCGGTTACGCGACGAACGAGACCGAAGAATTGATGCCCGCCCCCCTGCAGTATTCGCACAACATCCTGCGCCTGATGGCCGAAGCGCGCCACTCGGGTAAGGAAAAGTATCTCGAGCCCGACGCGAAGAGCCAGGTCACCCTGCGCTACGTGAACGGCAAGCCGGTGGGCGTGTCGGCGATCGTCGTGTCGACGCAGCATTCGGCCAAGGTCGATCAGGACGACGTGCGCGAGATCGTCCGCCCCTATGTGCAGAAGGTTCTGCCCAAGGGCTGGAAGATCCCGGAAGCCGAGTTCTACGTGAACCCGACCGGCCAGTTCATCATCGGCGGTCCGGACGGCGACGCTGGCCTCACCGGCCGCAAGATCATCGTCGACACGTATGGCGGTGCGGCCCCGCATGGCGGCGGCGCGTTCTCGGGCAAGGACCCGACGAAGGTCGACCGTTCGGCCGCTTACGTCGCGCGCTATCTCGCCAAGAACGTCGTCGCGGCCGGTCTTGCGGAACGCTGCACGATCCAGCTCGCCTACGCGATCGGCGTCGCCAAGCCCCTGTCGGTCTATGTCGACACGCATGGCACGGGCAAGGTCGACGAAGGCAAGCTGTCGAAGGTGCTGCAGGACCTCGTGGACCTCAGCCCGCGCGGTATTCGCACCCATCTGCAGCTCAACCGCCCGATCTATCGCCGCACGTCGTCTTACGGCCATTTCGGCCGCAAGCCGGAGAAGGACGGCGGCTTCTCGTGGGAGAAGACGGATCTGGTGCGCGATCTGAAGTCGGAATTCGGCGCGCGTTGATCGCCTCCGAAGACGATCGCAACGAGAAGGACGAGGCGCCGGGGTCCCCCCGGCGCCTTGTTCGTTCGGATGGGGCTCATTCCGAATGGCTCCATTCCTACGGCCGCCGGCGCGGCCGGCGATTGAAGCCGAACCAAACGGCGTTGATCGAGAAACACCTCGACGCGCTGTCGGTGACGGTGCCGCTCGACCTCGCCGCCACGTTCGGGAAAATGCCCGAACGCTTGCGGCTGGAGATCGGCTTCGGCGGCGGCGAGCATCTTGCCCATCAAGCCGCGAACAATCCCGACGTTTCATTCTTGGGCGCCGAGCCGTTCATGAACGGTGTGGCGACGATGCTGCGCCATTTCGAACAGAAGGGCTTGCGCAATGTGCGGCTCTATCGCGGCGACGCGCGCGATCTGTTCTCGGGCATTCCCGATTCCAGCCTTGAAACAATCTACGTGTTACACCCCGATCCCTGGCCCAAAGCGCGCCACAACAAGCGCCGCCTGATCCAGAAGCCGTTCCTCGATCAAGCGTGGCGCATGTTGAAGCCAGGCGGCGAGCTGCGTTTGGCCACCGACGATCCGGACTATTTGATCTGGATGCTGCAGCGCGTGCTGATCCATCCCGGTTTCGAATGGACCGCGCGGACCGCCGACGATTGGCGCCTGATCCCGGACGACGCGATCGAAACGCGTTACGGAATTAAGTCGCGGCTGGAAGGCCGGCCCGCGACGTTCCTCAAACTGCGCCGTCGCGAAACGGCCGCTTGACCCGGCCGCGCGCTCGGCCAAACTTGGCGCCGGCAATGGACGAACGCGGCTACCTTCCCAATGTCTTGATGGCGACGACGGCGCTGACCGCACCGTCGGCGGCGGCGTTCGGCTTTTTCGCCGCGACGCGCCATTTCCATTGGGGCTGGGCGGTGCTCGCAACACTCGCCGTCGGCCTTGCCGTCGGCTGGCTTGTGCGCCGGCATATCGCACGAATCGAACGTCATGCGCGCCGCTTGCGCGAACTGGCCAAGGGCGAGCCGCCCAATCCCGTACCCGCCGCCGCCGAAGCCGAGGAAGGTCCGACCCAGCCGCTCGCAGAGGCGATGGACACGCTGAAACGCGCGCTGCCCGATCGCGTTCCGCCGGCTGCGCACGAGGCGGCGCTGGAATCGATCGTCGATGCGCTGCCCTACGCGATCTTGCAGGTCGGCGAGGACGAGCGCATCGCGCGCGCCAACGCGACCGCGCGCGCCGTGTTCGGCGACAATCTCGAAAACATGCCGCTCGTTGCGCATCTGCGCGATCCGGACGCGCTCGACGCGGTGGCCGAAGCGCTGGCGGGCAATTATCCCGACGCCATCGACGTCGTTCTCGCCGGATCGGTCGAGCGGGCGTTGCGCGTGCGCGCGGTACCTTTGCGCGACGGCATGGGGGCGCCGGCCGCGTTGCTCGCGGTCATCGACATCACCGCCGTGCGCCGGGCCGACCGCATGCGCCGCGACTTCGTCGCCAATGTCAGCCACGAATTGCGCACGCCCTTGGCAACACTGGCGGGTTTCATCGAAACGCTGCAAGGCCCCGCGAAGGACGACGCGCCCGCGCGCGACCGGTTCCTCGGAATCATGGCCCAGCAGGCGGGCCGCATGACCAGAATCGTGACGGACCTGCTGTCCTTGTCGAAGATCGAGGAATCGGAATTGACGCCGCCGTCGGGCCGAGTCGATGTCGCGCGGATCGTGCAATCGACGATCGACGCGCTGGGCCCGCAGGCCAAGGCGAAGCAGACGGCGATCGAAGCCGATCTCGCCGCCAATCTGCCGCATGCCATCGGCGATTCCGA
>PVXE01000053.1 GCA_014444615.1 Tagaea sp. CACIAM 22H2
GGCGAAATAGAAGTCGATCATCCCCGAGAATTTGCCGTCGAGGAAAAAGACGTTGTCGGGGAAGAAATCGGCGTGGATCACGCCTTGCGGCAAGTCGCGCGGCCAATTGCGGTCGAGGAAATCGAGCTCGCTTTCGATCAGCGCGGCGAGACCCTTTTCCACTTCGTCCGCACGGCCATTGCACGAATCGTAAAGCGGGCGCCAGCCGGCGGGGCCCAGCGCGTTTTCGCGGCGGATCGCGAAATCGGCACCTGCGACGTGCATCGACGCAAGCGCTTCGCCGACCGGCGCGCAATGCCCGATCTCGATCTTGCGCGGCCATACGCCTTTGAGGAACGAGACGATCGCGGCGGGCCGCCCGCACAGCTCGCCCAGCAATGCGCCGTCGTTGCGATGGATCGGCGTGGGGCAGGCGATGCCCTTGGCGGCGAGATGTTCCATCAAGCCCAGGAAGAAGGGCAGGTCGCCGCGCTTCACGCGCTTCTCGTAAAGCGTAAGGATGAATTGCCCCATGCCCGTTTCGAGCACGAAGTTGGAATTCTCCACGCCTTCCGCGATGCCGCGATAGGCGACCAGCGTGCCGATGCCGTAATCCTTCAGGAACCGCGCGAGCGCTTCGTCGTCGACATCGGTATAGACGGCCATCAGGCGGATTCCAGCGCGCGGGGCAGGTTGAACTTCACGTCCTCGACCGCGGTGACGACATCTTCGAGCGTGACCGCAAAACGTTTGCGCGCTTCGTCGATCGTTTCCTGCACCAGGATTTCGGGGGCGGAGGCGCCCGCCGAAAGCCCGAGGGTGCGGATGGGCCCAAGCTTCGCCCAGTCGATATCGGCGGCGCTGGCGACCAAATAGGCGTTGGCGCAGCCAGCCCGCTTGGCGACTTCCACGAGGCGCAGCGAGTTCGACGATTTGGTCGAGCCGATCACCAGAACGGCGTCACTGCGCGCGGCGATCGCCTTCACCGCCGCTTGGCGGTTGGTCGTAGCGTAGCAGATATCGTCTTTGCGCGGCGGCAGCATGTCGGGGAAGCGGCGCATCAATTCCGCGACGATGCCGGCGGTGTCGTCGACCGACAGCGTGGTTTGCGTCGCGTAGGCGAGCGGCCCGGCGGGAAGCGTCACGCGGCGCGCCTGTTCTTCGTCCTCGACCAGCGTGATGGCGCCTTCGGGCAATTGGCCCATCGTGCCGACCACTTCGGGGTGGCCGGCATGGCCGATCAGCACGATATGCCGTCCGGCCTTGCGATGATGCTCGGCCTCGCTATGGACTTTGCTGACCAGCGGGCAGGTCGCGTCGAGATAGATCATTTCCCGGCGCTGGGCTTCGGCCGGGACCGCCTTGGGCACGCCATGGGCGGAGAATACGACCGGCCGGTCGTCCGGCACCTGGTCCAGCTCGGCCACGAAAATCGCCCCTTTGCGTTCCAGCGCCTCGACCACATGGCGGTTATGGACGATCTCGTGGCGCACATAGACGGGTGCCCCGTAGCGTTCCAAAGCCCGCTCGACGATCAAAATCGCACGGTCCACCCCGGCGCAGAATCCGCGCGGGCCGGCCAGCAGGATCGTCAGGGGCGACCTGACTTCGGAAGCTTGTGCGGGCATAGGGGAAATCCTATTGTCGCCCCGTGATATACCGGAGTCGCAGCGCGATTCCAGCCCGTTCCGGAGGCTCGAAAAATGGCCGAACCCGTCGTCGCCCAGAAAGCGCCCTATCCCGTGGATGTCGAAGCGGGAAAAACCTATTGGTGGTGCGCCTGCGGCTTGTCGAAGAAGCAGCCCTTCTGCGACGGCTCGCATGCGGGTTCGGGCATCCAGCCGATGAAATACGAAGCCGGCCAGTCGAAAAAGCTGTTCTTCTGCGGTTGCAAGGCGACCAAGAACCAGCCTTTGTGCGACGGCGGCCATAAGGGGCTCTGACACTTGTTGCGTAAAGCTTTCGTCGCGGCGGGCATCGCCGCCATTCTTTCGGCTTGCACCCCGTCCGACACGGTCACCACGGCGACCTGCCCGCGCGGCGGGCTGGTGCCCGATGCCAATACGCTGGTCCAGTTCCGCGAAGGGCCGGGCCGCGACCTGACCGACGTTGTGGCGCAAGCCCAGATCGTCGATTTCAAGATCACTTGCGAATACGCGTCCGGCCGAAACGCCAAGCCCGGCGTCGTGCTGGATCTGCAGGTCGCCATCGCGGCCGAACGCGGTCCCGCCGATCGCGCGCGCAAGGCCAATCTGTCCTATTTCGTGGCGATTCTGGACGGCGAACAGAACATCGTCGCCAAGGATTTCTTCCAGGCGGCGTTCGAGTTTCCCGACAACCGGACCCGCGTGGGCCGGGTCGAGGAATTGGAGCCGCGCATCGCGCTTAAGTCCAATTTCGACGGTCCGTCCTATCGCGTGATGATCGGCTTCCAGCTGACCGAAGATCAGCTGGAATGGAACCGCCGCCAGCGCGGCCCCCGCTAAGCAAGCCTTAATTCATCCACACAATCGACGAGCGGCTTGACCCGCCAGGGACTCCCTTTATCTTGGGGACGCCTATCGCGGGAGAGACCGCGTCGTTTTCGGACGGCGCGGCGCCGAAGGAGCAACCGCCCCGGAAACTCTCAGGCAAAAGGACCGCGACTAGGTACGCGTTGCGAACTCTGGAAAGCGGCGTATGGGCTTCGGCCCGTCCGCCCACCGAAGAGGTAAGTCGCCCGGCAGGGTGACGATTCTTTCAGGTCCCAGGACAGAGGGGGCGCCCACGGCCGGATGAGTAATCCGGCTTTTGCGCGCCCGACTCCGGAGTTCCGTTTTGTCCGACGATTCAGACCTGAAATTCACGCCGCTCGATGCGTTGCATCGTTCGCTGGGCGCCAAAATGGTGCCTTTCGCGGGCTATGCGATGCCCGTGCAGTATCCCGCCGGCATTCTGACGGAACATCTGCACACGCGCAGCGCGGCCGGGCTGTTCGACGTATCGCATATGGGCCAAGCCTTGCTGCTGGGGCCCGATGCCGCGACGGCGCTCGAAACCCTCGTGCCCGGCGACCTTCAAGTGCTGAAGGAAGGGGCCACGCGCTATACGCAGCTCACCGACGACAATGGCGGCATCCTCGACGATCTGATGGCGACAAAGCGGAGCGATGGGCTCTATCTCGTCGTCAACGCGGCGTGCAAAGACGCCGATTTCGCCCGCATCGAAGCCAAGATCGGATCGCGCGCGAAGCTGCAACGCCTCGACGATCGCGCCTTGCTGGCGCTGCAAGGCCCGAAAGCGGCCGAGGTGATGGCGCGTTTGGCGCCCGATAGTGTGGGCCAAAAATTCATGACGTTGCGTGCCGGGAAAATCGGCGCGTTCGATTGCTGGTTCACGCGGTCAGGTTACACCGGCGAAGACGGATACGAGATTTCGGTTCCGGCGGCCCAGGCCGAGGCGTTCACGAAGCTTCTGCTCGATCAGCCGGAGGTAAAGCCGATCGGCCTGGGCGCGCGCGATTCGCTGCGCCTGGAAGCGGGTTTGTGCCTCTACGGCCACGATATCGACACGACGACCTCGCCGATCGAAGCCGATCTGGTCTGGTCGATTTCCAAGCGCCGGCGCGCCGAAGGCGGCTTCCCCGGTGCCGCCCGCGTGCAGAAGGAACTCGCCGACGGGCCGTCGCGCAAGCGCGTGGGCATTCTGCCCGAAGGCCGCGCGCCCGCGCGCGAAGGCACGGAAATCGTCGATTCGTCGGGCAACAAAATCGGCATCGTCACCTCGGGCGGTTTCGGCCCCACGGTGAACGGCCCGATCGCCATGGGCTATGTGCCCGCTTCTTTCGCCCAGCCGGGCACGCCGGTCGGGCTCGTCGTCCGGGGCAAGACGCTTCCCGCCAAAATCGCGGGAATGCCCTTCGCTCCGCATCGTTATTTCCGAGGGTAGGAGACCCGACACATGGCCGAATTGCGTTTCACCAAAGACCACGAATGGATCCGCGTCGCCGACGGCGATGTCTACGAAATCGGCATTTCCGATTACGCGCAAAGCCAGCTCGGCGACGTCGTGTTCGTCGACCTGCCGGAGATCGGCAAGCAGATCGCCAAGGGCGGCCAGGCCGCCGTGGTCGAATCGGTCAAGGCGGCGTCGGATGTCTATTCGCCCGTCGGCGGCACGGTCGTCGGCGTCAACGACGCGCTGACCGCCGATCCCGGCCTCGTCAATCGCGAGCCGACCGGGGCGGGCTGGTTCTTCAAGCTGAAGACCGGCGACACCGCGCAATTCACCGAGTTGATGGACGAAGCGGCATATGCCGATTACGTGAAGGGCCTGGGCTGATGCGTTACCTGCCGCATACCGATTCCGATCGCGCCGCGATGCTGGCGGCGATCGGCGTCAAATCGGCCGACGATCTGTTCGTCGACGTGCCCGCCGCGGCGCGTTTGGCCGGCCCGGTCGCGGGTCTGTCCGCGACCAAGAGCGAATTGGAAGTCGAGCGCATCCTGTCCGGCATGGCGGCGAAAAACCGCCCCGCCGGGTCAGCAGGCGAGCTTTTTGGGTGCGGGCGCCTATCGCCATCACGTGCCCGCCTCGGTCGACGCGATCATCCAGCGCGGCGAGTTCCTGACGAGCTATACGCCCTATCAGCCGGAAATCGCGCAAGGCACGCTGCAGTATCTGTTCGAATTCCAGACGCAGGTCGCGATGCTGACCGGCATGGATGTCGCCAACGCGTCGATGTACGACGCGGCGACCGCCGCGGTCGAAGCCGTGCAGATGGCCAATCGCGTCACGCGGCGCGGCAAGACGATCCTATCGGGGGCCGTGCACCCGCATTATCGCGAAACGATCGAAACCCACGGCAAGTTCTCCGGCTTCGAGGTCGTGTCGCTGGCCCCGAATTTGGATGGGCTTGCGGGCATCGAAGCCAAGCTCGACGCCAAGACCGCCAGCGTCGTCGTGCAATACCCGAACGTGTTCGGCCGCTTGCAGGATCTGACCGCGTTGGCCGCCGCCTGCCAAAAGGCGGGTGCGTTGCTGATCGTCGCGATCCCCGAGATCGTGTCGATGGGCGCCGTCACGCCGCCGGGCGACATGGGGGCCGATATCGTCGTGGCCGAAGGCCAGTCGATCGGCAACGCGTTGAATTTCGGCGGGCCTTATGTGGGCCTGTTCGCGGCGAAGGAAAAATATGTCCGCCAGATGCCGGGCCGCCTGTGCGGCGAAACGGTGGACGCGGACGGCAAGCGCGGCTGGGTGCTGACGCTGTCGACGCGCGAACAGCATATCCGCCGCGAAAAGGCGACGTCGAATATCTGCACCAATTCGGGGCTCTGCGCGCTCGCCTTCACGGTGCATTTGTCGCTGCTGGGCGAGACCGGTTTGCGGCGACTCGCGGGTCTCAACCACGCGCTGGCGACGACGCTCGAAGCCAAGCTCGCCAAGGTGAAGGGCGTGAGGCTGCTCACCGACGCGTATTTCAACGAATTCGCGATCGAATTGCCGCGCGATGCGGGCGATGTCGTCGAGGCACTCGCCGACAAGGGCGTGCTCGCCGGCGTGCCCGGTTCGCGTCTGTGGCCGGACGATGCGTCGATGGCCAAGACATTGATCGTCGCGGTCACGGAGACGAACACGGTGGAAGATATGGATCTGTTCGCGGCGAAGCTCGCGGAGGTGCTGTGATGGACAAGTCGCAAGGCCGCAGCGCGCAAGAAGCGCCCGCCAAGGAACTCCCGAATTTCGTCACCGCGTCGGGCCATCGCGGTTTGCAGCTCGAAGAAAAGCTGATCTTCGAGCAGGGCGTGCCCGGCCGCATCGGTGTGGACGTGCCCGATGCGCCCAAAGGGGCCGCGAACAAGCTCGGTGCTTTCGCGCGCAAAGGCACGATCGGCTTGCCCGATCTGTCCGAGCCGCAGGTCGTGCGCCATTTCACGCGCCTGTCGCAGAAGAACTATGGCATCGATTCGGGCCTGTTCTCGCTCGGCTCGTGCACGATGAAGCACAACCCGCGCCTCAATGAGAAGATGGCGCGCCTGCCGGGCTTCGCCGATCTGCATCCGTTGCAGCCGGAAAAGACGGTGCAAGGCGCGCTCGAATTGATCGACACGCTGGCCCATTGGCTCAAGACGCTGACCGGTATGCCGGCGGTGGCGATGAGCCCGGCGGCCGGTGCCCATGGCGAGTTGTGCGGCATGGTCGCGATCTGGGCCGCCATTCAAGCAAAGGGCGAGGGGGCCACGCGCCGCCGCGTGCTGGTGCCTGAATCCGCGCATGGTACGAACCCCGCGACCGCCGCGTTGCTCGGCTTCACCGTCGATCCGATCCCGGCGAACGAACGCGGGCGCGTCGATTTGGCCGCGTTCGAAAAGAAGCTGGGGCCGGATGTCGCCGCGATCATGCTGACCAACCCGAATACCTGCGGGTTGTTCGAAGGCGACATCAAGAAGATCGCCGATCTCGTCCATGCGGCGGGCGGTTACTTCTATTGCGACGGCGCCAATTACAACGCGATCGCGGGCCGCGTGCGCCCGGCCGATCTCGGCGTCGACGCGATGCATATCAATCTGCACAAGACGTTCTCCACGCCGCATGGCGGCGGCGGCCCCGGTTCGGGCCCCGTCGTGCTGTCGGCGGCGTTGGCGCCTTACGCGCCGCTGCCTTATGTCGTGCACGGCGCCAAGGGTTTCGAACTCGTCGAAACCCAACGGGCGGGCACGTCGCCCTTCGGCCGCTTGAAGGGCTTCCACGGCCAGATGGGCATGTTCGTGCGCGCGTTGGCGTATATGCTCAGCCACGGCTCCGACGGCATTCGCCAAGCCTCGACCGACGCAGTGCTGAACGCCAATTACATCCTCGCGCGCTTGAAGGATGTGATGAGCCCCGCCTTCGCCGGCGGCCCGTGCATGCACGAAGCCTTGTTCGACGACGCGTTCTTGAAGGATACGGGCGTGTCGACGCTCGACTTCGCCAAGGCGCTGATCGACGAGGGGTATCATCCGATGACGATGTATTTCCCGCTCGTCGTTCACGGCGCGATGCTGATCGAGCCGACGGAAAGCGAGAACAAGGAATCGCTCGACGCGTTCATCGACAGCCTTCGCCACCTCGCCACGCTGGCGAAGAAGGGCGATCAGGCCGATTTCTTCCACGCGGCCCCGCGGCTCACCCCGCGCCGGCGTTTGGACGAAACGCGCGCCGCGCGCAGCCCGATCCTGCGCTGGAAACCCGCCCAGCCGCCCGCGCCCACCGCGCAAGCGGCGGAGTAAAAGGCGCCCAACGAAAAACCCCGCCGGAGCGATCCGGCGGGGTTTTGCTTTTAGTGCTTTCTCGGGGAGCTTAGTTCAAGCGGCCCGGGATGTTCTTAATGGCGCCATCTATTAGCGCGTCCTGGCGGCCGCGATCGATGCCCTGGGCCAGCAGCTTGCCCGTGGCGGCCATAGCGAGGTCGACGGCGGCGGAGCGCACTTCGGCGGTCGCCTGGGCTTCGGCCTGGGCGATGCGCTGCATCGCCGCTTCTTCGCGGCGCTTCAGCGAGGCTTGCAGATCGGCTTCGGCCTTGGCGGCGAGGCGTGCCGCCTCTTCCTTGGCGTTGGCGACGATCGCGTCGGCCTGGGCCATCGCTTCCTTGTGCTTGGCGACGTATTCCGCCAGCAGCTTCTCGGCCTCGACGCGCAGCTTGGCGGCCTCGTCGAGATCCTTGCGGATACGCTCGGCGCGCGCGTCCAGACCGGCGAGGAGCGCCGTCTTGGCCGGCGTCCAGGCGAAGTAGAACAGCGCCACGATCGCCAGCGTGATCCAGAGATATTCGTTGTGCAGGATCGCCATTATCCGGATCTCCTTCAGGCGCGCGCGGCGGCGGCGGCCGCCTTGGCGTCGGCTTCGCTGACATTGAGGCCGGCGATCTTGCGCGCGGCGTCGGCGGCGATTTCGCCCGCGATGGCTTCGACATTGGCCAACGCGGCCTTGCGCGCATCGGCGATGCGGCTTTCGGCCGATTTGATCTTGTCGGCGAGCTCGGCGCCCTGGCGCGCCGACAATTCGGCGGCGTGCTTGGCGGCGGCGGCTTCGGTTTCGCCGCGCACGGCCTGCGCTTTGGCGCGGCTATCGGCCAACGCCTTCTCGTAGGCGGCGACCATCTTGTCGGTTTCTTCCTTCAGCGAGCCCGCCTTGGCGAGATCGCCTTCGATCTGCTTCTCGCGCGCCTCGATGGCGGCACCCAGCTTGGGCGTCACGGCGCCGGCGACGACGTAGTAGAAGATCGCGAAAATGACCAGGAGCCAGAAAATTTGGCTCGCGAACCAGGTCGGGTCGAATTGCGGCATGGCCGGTTCCCGTATGCGGGAGGAAAGGGGCCGGCCCTTCCCGAAGGAAGGGCCGGAAGAGGCTTAGGACACGAAGATCAGAATCGCGATGACGAACGCGAGCAGCGCGATGAACTCGGTGACGGCGAAGCCGATGTAAGCGAAGACCTGAACGTTGTCCTTGGCGGCCGGGTTGCGGGCCACGGCGGCGATGAGGCTCGCCCACACCGAACCCACGCCGATACCCGCGCCGATCATGCCGATGGCGGCGAGGCCCATGCCGATGAGCTTAGCTGCTGCTGCTTCCATGAAACGTATCCTTCTCTCTTGGTTGGTTTACCGGCCATTCGTTCCCGCCGGCGGTCCACATTTTCGGGCCGGCGGGGCGAAGGTCAGTGCAGGTGGATCGCGTCGTGCAGGTAGATGCACGCCAGGATCGTGAAGATGTAGGCCTGAAGCGCGGCCACGAAGAATTCCAGCGCCATGATGCCGACGAGCACCGAGAACGGCACCACGCCCGGGATCACGAAGAACGCACCCAGCGAAATGACGAAGCCGGCGAAGATCTTCAGGATGATGTGGCCGACGGTCATGTTCGCGAACAGTCGCACCGACAGCGAGATCGGGCGCGACATGTAGGAGATGACTTCGATCGGAATGAGAATGGGCGCTGTGGCAAGGGGCGCGCCCGACGGGAAGAACAGCGACAGGAAATGCGTACCGTGGCGCGCGAAGCCGATCAGCGTGATCGTCAGGAAGATGATCAGCGCCATCGTGAAGGTCACGACGATGTGGCTGGTGAAGGTGAAGGCGCCGGGGATCAGGCCGGCGAGGTTGCCGAACAGCACGAACATGAACAGGGTGAAGAAGAACGGGAAGTACTTCTTGCCCTCGTCGCCCACGTTCTCGCGGACCATGCCGGCGATGAATTCGTAGAGCACTTCGGCGGCCGATTGCAGGCGGCCCGGCACGATCTTGGCGCCCGACGCGGCCGAGACCAGGAAGAACGTGGCGGCTGCGGCGGCCAGCGTCATCCACAAGGCGGAATTCGTAAAGGCGAGGTTGAGCCCCGCGATTTCGATGGGGACGATCGGCTTGATCTGGAATTGATCGAGAGGGCTCGCCACGTCGGGACTCCGTCCGGTTAATTCGTCTCTGTCTTGGACCGCTCCGCGCTGATGCGCGTCGCGACCCGGATCGCGTTTCTCATACCGGCGGCGGCGCCGAGCATGAGGAACACGAGCGTCAGCCACGGCGAGGTGCCGAGCCAGCGATCCAGCACGAAGCCCATGCCCGTGCCGACCGCCAGTGTCGCCAGCATCTCCACCGAGATGCGGAACCCCAGGCCCATCTGCCCCGTGCTGCGGCCGGCCGTGCGCGCCGATTTTTGATCGGCCTTCGAACGGCGCGCTTGCAGCGCATCGACCTGCGCCTGGATCTCGTCGATGGCCCGCTTGTCGCGGTCGTCCATGGCAAGCTCCAGACCCGGACCCTTCGCAACCGCGAAGGGCGACCGGCAACTCGGGGAAAACGGTTGAAAAGACAGAAGAATCCGCCCTTTCACCCGGCTGACGCGCGCGGACAATAGGGGCGGTACCGCCCCCTGTCAAGGATCACGCTGACCGCCTAAGCCCTTGAACGGGCGGAGCTATTCGAGGGCTCTCAGGCGGTCGCGCGCAGTTTCTCGGCTTGTCGCATATCGACCGACACCAGGGTCGACACGCCGCGCTCGGCCATCGTCACGCCGAACAGGCGATCCATCTTCGCCATCGTCAGACGGTGGTGGGAGACCACGACGAAGCGCACGCCCGAGGAGCGGGCGATTTCGTCGAGCAGCGTGCAGAACCGATCCACGTTCGCGTCGTCGAGCGGGGCGTCGACTTCGTCCATCACGCAGATGGGTGCGGGGTTGGTGAGGAACACCGCGAACAGCAGCGACAGCGCCGTCAGCGCCTGCTCGCCGCCCGAGAGCAGCGTGAGCGACTGCAGCTTCTTGCCCGGCGGCGAGGCCATGATGTCGAGCCCGGCTTCGAGCGGATCGTCGACGACCTGACCGTCGGGCCCCATCACGGGCACCCAGGTCAGATGCGCGCGGCCGCCGCCGAACAGACGGCCGAACAGATCCTGGAAGTGCTTGTCGACCGCTTCGAAGGCGACGCGCAGACGCTCGCGGCCTTCCTTGTTGAGGGCCGAGATGCCGCCGCGCAGCTTGGCGATCGCCTGGACCAGATCGTCCTTCTCGGCGTTCATGCCGGCGATCTGGGCTTCGACTTCCTCGGCTTCCTGCTCGGCGCGCAGATTGACCGGGCCCATATTGTCGCGCTCCTTGATCAAGCGCTCCAAACGATTCTCGATCTGCTCGAGGCCCGGCAATTCCTCGTCCGCCTCGATCATGCCCGCCGCCAAGCACGCATCCGGCGCGCAATCCAGGCGCTCGCGGATCGTCTGGGTCAGCGTCGCCTCGTTGGCGGCCTGCTGCTCGGCATAGGCTTGCGCGCGCACGCGATCTTCGCGCGCCGACATCAGCGTGTTCTCGACCGCCTTCAACGCGCGATCGGCTTCCAGCACGGCGCTTTCCGCTTCGGCCAAGCGATCGGCCTTTTCGCGGCGCAGGGCTTCCACTTCATGCGTCTTGTCGAGCAACGCGGAACGCTCGGCGGCGATCTCGCCGGGGCGCGCGGACAGGCCTTCGCGCTCCGTCGCCGTCGCGGCCGAACGGCCGTCGATCGATTCGATCTGGGTCTTCGCACCTTCTTCGCGGCGCGCCCATTCGGCGTTCTCGTGGCCGATGGCGACACGGCGGCGCTCGCGGCCTTCGCGTTCGCGCTGCAAACGCTGCGATGCGGCTTCGCGCTCGGCCAGTTCCTTGCGCGCATTGGACAACGACTGGCGATCCTCGGCGAGCTTGGCGCGCGCTTCGGTCGGGTCGGGGATTTCGGCGAAGCGCGCTTGCGCCGTATCGAGACGCAGTTGGAATTCGCCGGATTCCGCGGTCAGGCGCTCGATCTGCTCGACCAGCGTGCCGAGCTTGGCCGAACGGCCTTCGGTCGTGCGCTGGATCTGCACGATCGCCGAACGCGCGCTGTCGATCGCACCCTGGGCCGATTTCGCACCCTGGCGCGCCTGCTGATCGGCGGCGTCGGCCGCACGCGCGGCTTGTTGGGCCGCCTGATAGCGTGCCTTGGCGCCGTCGGCGATTTCCTTGGCGCGCACGACTTGCGCTTCCAGGCTTTCGAGGCGATTGCGCAGTTCGAAGGTTTCGGCGGCGCGCGCGACGGCGGCCCCGGTTTGGACGTAACCGTCCCAGCGCAGCAACGCGCCGTCGCGCGTCACCAGACGCTGGCCTTGCGCCAGTTGCGGCGCGATGCGCTCGGCGGTTTCCAGATCGGCGACGACGCCGATCTGGCCCAAGCGGCGCGCGAACGCGGCGGGCGCTTCGACATACTGCGCCAGCGACTGCGCTTCCAGCGGCAACGGGGCCGGCGTGCCCGCGATATCGAGCATGCGCCAATGGTGGGGCGCATTGGCGTCGAGCGCGGCGGCAAGATCGTCGCCCAACGCGGCACCCAGGGCCTTTTCGTAGCCGGGCGTCACGCGGATCACGTCCATCGCCGGCGGGAAATCCGTCGCCTTGCCGCGCGAGGCGGCCAGCGCACGCGAAATGCCCTGGCGTTCGCCGTCGAGCTTGGCGAATTCCGCGTCGGCTTCGCGCGCGGCTTCGCGCGCACCGAATTCCTCTTCTTGCGCCGCGCGGCGCGCGGCTTCGGCTTCCTCGGCGGCGGAAAGCGCGGCGTTCAGCGCTTCGTCTGCCTCGGCAAGCTTCATCTCCGCTTCGTGGCGCTGCGCATCCGCGCCCGCGAGTTCTTCTTCCAGGCGCGTCTTCTCGCCCTCGACGACGGCGCGCCGTTCGGCCAAGCGGCCCAAACGGCCGGTCAGATCGTTGATTTCGCGGGTCAGCGATGCGCGTTCGGATTCGGCCTTGGCGACCGCTTCGGTCGCGCGGGCGAGTTCCTCGTCCAGCGCTTCCACCGCTTCGCGGCGGCGCGCAATGTCGCCGTCGAGATCGCGCAGTTCTTCGTCCGCCGCGATATCGGCGTTGGCGAGTTCTTCGAGCTCGGCGGTCAAACGTGCGTGCGCGGTTTGCGCATCGGCGACCAGCGCTTCTTCGCGCGCCTTGTCGGCGGCGAGCTGCGCGATCGTCGCGTCGAGTTTTTCGATCTGGGCGGCGAGGCGCGCTTCTTCGGCCGCGAGCTGTTCGCCCGCCATCTGCAAACGCGCCAGGGCGGCGGCCGCTTCGGCTTCTTCCTGGCGCAGCGCGGGCAAGGCGGCCTGCGCTTCGGCGAGGATCGTGGCGCCATGGGCCGCGCGCGTCGTGATCTCGACGACCAGCGCTTCGGCTTCCTTCAGGCGTTCCTGGGCGGTCAGCGTTTCGGCCGTCTGCGCCTGCCAGCGCAGATGAAACATGATCGCTTCGGCGCGGCGCACCAGATCGCTCATATTGCGATAGCGCGCGGCTTGGCGGGCCTGCTTCTTCAGGCTTTCGAGCTGCGTTGCCAGCGTCGTCAGCACGTCGTCGAGGCGCGCCAGATTCTGCTCGGCGGCTTTGAGCTTCAATTCCGCTTCGTGGCGGCGCGAATGCAGGCCGGTGATGCCCGCGGCTTCTTCCAGCACTTGGCGGCGCTCGGTGGGCTTGGCTTGGATCAGCGCGCTGATACGGCCTTGGCTGACCAGCGACGGCGAATGCGCACCCGTGCCGACATCCTGGAAGAACAGCTGCACGTCGCGCGCGCGCACTTCGCGCCCGCCGATGCGATAGGCGGAGCCCTTTTCGCGCTCGATGCGGCGCACGACTTCGAAGTCGCTCATGTCGTTATAGGCGGGCGGGGCCTTGTGGTCGGGGTTTTCGACCGTCAGCGACACTTCCGCCACGTTACGCGCCGGGCGGCTGGACGTGCCCGCGAAGATCACGTCGTCCATTTCGCCGCCGCGCAACTGCTTGACGCGCGTTTCGCCCATCACCCAGCGCAAGGCTTCGACGAGGTTGGACTTGCCGCAGCCGTTGGGGCCGACGATGCCGGTCAGGCCGGGCTCGATCGCGAACTCGGTCGGTTCGACGAACGACTTGAAACCGGACAGGCGCAGCTTGGCGAAATGCATCGTCGGCAGACTCCCCTAAGGCGTGTTGTCAGCGCTTGCCCGCGAGCGGGCGCAGCACGTTGTCGAGTTCTTCGTAGCTCATCCCGCCGCGATGGACGGTCCCGTTGATGACGAGCGTCGGCGTGCCTTGCACTTTGTGCTCGCGCTCGCCGGTCATCGCGTTGGTCAGGATGACGTTCTGAACGGTTTGGTCGGCCAGGCATTGATCCATCTGGGCGCCGGTCATGCCGCCGAGCTGCGCCAGACGACGCAAATTCTGCATCATCTGGTCGGGCGTGCCGCGCGTCCAATTGGCCTGCTGGGCGAAAAACACGTCGAGGAATCCGAAGAAACGCTCCGGCCCCGCGCAGCGCGCCAGCATCTGGGCGTTCAGCGCCATGCGGTCGAGCGGGAAGTCGCGGAAGACGAATTTCATCTTGCCGGTGTCGACGTATTCGGTTTTGAGGCGCGGCACGATTTCGGCGTTGAAGCGCGCGCAATGCGGGCAGGTGAGCGACGCGTACTCGATCATCGTAATGGGCGCGTCGGGCGCCCCCATAACCATGTCGTTGCCTTCCAGGCGCGGCCCGTTTTGGGCCATCGCCGGGGCCGAAAAGCCAAGGCAAATCAGGGCGAAAACCGCCACGAGCGTCGAGATGTACCGTTTCTGCATGGTCAGACCCACTAGATATAGTGATGGTATCGACTCCCGAGCGCCTCCCACAAGGGCCCGGACTCGATGGGGATAACTGCGGCTATCCGACCGCAGAATCGAGGCTTTTTGAAGCCCTTAAGGTATACGCCGGCGGCCGCGCAGCATTCCGTCGCCCAGGCGGCGGAGCGATTGGCGGAGATTCTCGTCCGGGATCGTTTCGACCAGCGCGTCGAGTCGCGCCGCCTGTTCTTTGGTCAGCGGTGGCCGGGGCGGGGCGGGCGGCTTGCCCTGGCCCGGCAGCGGGCCTTGCACGAAGCGCAAACGCTCGACGGCTTTGTACCCGACAAAGGCGTTGATCTTGTCGATCAGCTGCGGGGCGAGGTGCTGCAATTCCATCGCGGCACCCGATCCGACTCGAAGCGTGAGCGTGCCCGCCGGGCGCGGCAGATTGCTGCCCTTGGGCGGGGGCGGCGGGGCGGAGATTTTTTCGGGCAGAGTGCTGGACGCGAATTCCGGCCCGACGATATTGGCCCATTCGGCGATCAGCGTGGCGAAAGCGGCGCCGCGGCGTTTCAACGCCTCGCGGGTCATTCGCGGAACTTGTGCGCCGATCGCTTTCAGGGCCATACCGGGGAACATACGTAAAGCTTTGACGATGTCCACCGCCCTCGCCGCATCGCTTCTCGCCTGGTACGACCGGCACGCCCGCGTGCTGCCGTGGCGCGTGGGGCCAAGCCAGCGCAAGACGCGCCCCGATCCCTATCGCGTCTGGCTTTCCGAAATCATGCTGCAGCAAACGACCGTCGTGACGGTCGGGCCGTATTTCGCCGAGTTCCTGCGCCGCTGGCCGGATGTGAACGCGCTGGCCAAAGCGCCGATCGACGACGTGCTCGCCGCTTGGGCGGGGCTTGGCTACTACGCGCGCGCGCGCAACCTGCATAAATGCGCGCGCTATGTGGCCGAGGAACTCGGCGGCGTGTTCCCCGACACCGAAGAAGGCTTGCTGACGCTGCCGGGCGTGGGCCCCTACACGGCGGCGGCGATCGCGTCGATCGCGTTCGATCGGCCCGCGGCGGTGGTCGACGGGAATGTCGAGCGCGTGATCGCGCGCGTGTTCAAGATCGAAACGCCGCTGCCCGCCGCCAAGCCCGAGATCCGCGGGGCGGTGGCCGAGCTCGTGCCCGAGCAACGGCCCGGCGATTTTGCGCAAGCGATGATGGATCTGGGGGCGACGATCTGCACGCCGCGCAATCCGCAATGCTTGCTCTGCCCGTGGAAGCTTGCTTGCCAAGCCTGCGGCGACGAACCCGAAACCTATCCGCGCCGCACGGCCAAGCCCAAGCGGCCCTTCAAGCGTGCGATCGCCTTCGTGCTGTTCGACGCCGAAGGCGCGGTATGGGTGCGCAAGCGCGCCGACACGGGATTGCTGGGCGGCATGCTGGAAGTGCCGTCGAGCGAATGGAAGACGGGCGAGATCGACGAGACCGCCGCGCGGCGCGCCTCACCCGCCGCGTTGGCGTGGCGCAAGGCGCCGGGCGAGGTGCGCCACGGCTTCACGCATTTCGAATTGGAATTCGCCGTGTGGATCGCGCAAGCGCGGCGCGGCGACGTGCGCGGCGGGCTGTGGGTCGCGGCGGACGAAGTCAGCGCCGTCGCGTTGCCCACGCTGATGCGCAAAGTGATCGATCACGCCCGCAAATCGGTCAGCCCTGCGAAAGGCACGAAGAAAGGTCCTTCGCGAGGCCGCGCATCACGCTGAAATAGTGATCGGCGCCCGGCGGCACTTCCGCGCCGACGTAATCCAGCGTGCCGGTGCGCGCTTTGGTGCCATCGACGACCGTGCGCACCAGGGCCTGATCGAATTGCGGTTCGGCGAACACGCAGATCGTTTTCGACCGTGCGATGCGGTCGCGCAAACGCTGCAAGCGTTGCGCGCTGGGCCGGCGTTCGGGGCTGACGGTGATCGAGCCCGCCGGGGTCAGGCCGTAGCGCTTCTCCATGTATTGGAGCGAGTCGTGGAACACGATGAACGGCTTGCCGGCGAGCGGGCGCAACGCGGCGGCGAGATCGGCGTCGAGAGCTTCGAGTTTCGTCGCCAAGGCTTCGGCGTTGGCGCGATAGCGCGCGGCGTTGGCCGCGTCGATTTCCGACAGCGCCGCGGCGATGGCCCGGCCGAACGCGGCCGCGTTCTTGGGATCGAGGAACATGTGCCCGTCGATGTCGGCGTGCTTATGTCCGTGCGTATGCCCGTGTGCGTGGCCGTCGCCTTCCCAAACGCCGCCTTCGCGCGACTTCAGTTTGACGACGCCGGGCGCATCGGAAAGTTCCAGCACGCGCGCGCGGTTGCCCAGCGCCTTGATCGGGCGTTCGAGGAAGCCTTCGTAATCCTCGCCGATCCAGATCACGAGATCGGCTTGTTCGAGGGCGCGCGCGTCGGACGGGCGCATCGAATAGGTGTGCGGCGAACCGCCGCCGCGCA
Organism: Tagaea sp. CACIAM 22H2; assembly: GCA_014444615.1. Lineage (GTDB taxonomy): Bacteria > Pseudomonadota > Alphaproteobacteria > CACIAM-22H2 > CACIAM-22H2 > Tagaea. The sequence goes on from PVXE01000053.1 coordinate 16,535, forward strand.
CGATCGATTCCGGTTCCGTGCCCGAAACCGCGGCCGCCAGCGACTGCAGCATGGGAAAGCTGGTGACGATCTTCGGCTGGGCGGCGGCGGGTGCCGCCAGAAGAACCAGAAATGTCGCAATTCGCAGAAACTTGCCCATGGCGGCGTCAGCCTTCGTCCTAAGATGCTGGGAAATTCCGGAAATGACGCTAATGTTTCCGGTGAGCGGCTTTCCCGTGCCGGAAGAGCTCGTGTTACAGAGTATGATATACTATAGCGAGGCCGGGAGTTCTAGCTCAGATGTCGCCGAACGCAAATCACAATGGTTCCGCCCATCACGATCACGGGAAATGCGTCGCCGACGCGTTGGCCGCCGCACGCGAGATTTGCGACCAACGTGGCGAGCGTTTCACCGAATTGCGCGGCCGGGTGCTGGAACTCGTGTGGGAAAGCCATCGCCCGATCGGCGCCTATGCGGTGCTCGAGCGCCTGAAGGCCGACGGCCGCTCGGCCGCGCCGCCGACGGTCTATCGCGCGCTCGATTTCCTGATGGAAGTTGGGCTCGTCCATCGCATCGAATCGCTCAACGCCTATATCGGCTGCGCGCATCCGGGTGCGGCACATGCTTCGCAATTCCTGATCTGCAAGGATTGCGGCACGGCGGAGGAACTCGAATCGCCCGCGGTCGACGCGGCCTTGGCCGCCGCCGCCGGCGATCACGGATTCAAGATTGCGGGTCGCGTGGTCGAATTGTCGGGAACTTGCAAGAACTGTTCGGGATCGTGAACGGTTACGCGATCGAAGGGCGCCGCCTCGTCAAACGTTTCGGCGATCGCGTGGTCGTCGACCATGTCGATATCGGCGCCAAACCCGGCGAGATCGTCACGTTGATCGGGCCCAACGGGGCCGGCAAAACATTGCTGCTTAAAATGCTGCTCGGCCTCACCGTGCCCGACGGCGGCACGATCGCGCGTTCGCCGGGATTGCGCGTGGGCTACATGCCCCAGAAACTCGCCATCGATCCGAATCTGCCGATTTCGGTGGCGCGGTTCGTCGGCCTGGCCGGCAAGGGCGATGTCGCGGCGTCGCTCGACACGGCGGGCGTGGCCGATATTGCCGCGGCGCCGATGACCGGCCTGTCGGGCGGGGAATTGCAGCGCGTGCTGCTCGCGCGCGCGTTGATGCGCGATCCGCAATTGCTGGTGCTGGACGAGCCCGCGCAAGGTGTCGACGTCACCGGCCAGGATGCGCTCTACGCGCTGGTCGGCGAATTGCGCGACAGAACCAACTGCGCCGTGCTGCTGGTCAGTCACGATCTGCATCTGGTGATGGCGCGCTCCAATCACGTCGTTTGTCTCAACACCCATGTGTGCTGCACGGGCAAGCCCGAGGCGGTCGGGCGCGATCCGGCCTTCGCGGCATTGTTCGGTGCACGCGCGGGCGAAAGCCTTGCGCTCTATCGGCATCATCACGATCACGTCCACGACACGCATGGCCATGTGCATCACGCGCACGACCATGCGCATTCCCACGACGGGCATCGCCATGGATGAATTTCTATGGCGCGCCGGGGCGGCGGGGCTGGGGCTCGCCGTCATCGCCGGGCCTTTGGGCAGTTTCGTCGTGTGGCGGCGATTGGCGTTTTTCGGCGATGCGCTGGCGCATTCCGCGCTGCTGGGCTTGGCGCTCGGCTTCATGCTGCAGATCGAGCCCGCCATCGCCATCGCCGTTCTATGCGCGGCGTTTGCGCTGACGCTGACCGGTTTGCTGTCGCGCGCCAAATTGCCGCCCGACACGCTGCTGTCGATCGCCGCGTTCACGACCTTGTCGCTGGGCTTGATCGCGCTCGCGTTCGTCGAAACCTTGCGCGTCGATCTGATCTCCTACCTGTTCGGCGACATCCTGTCGGTCACGCGCGCCGACGTCGCGCTGGTCTGGGGCGGCGCGTTGCTGGCCCTTGCCGTTTTGATCGCGATCTGGCGGCCCTTGCTGGCGGCGAGCGTGGACGAAGATCTGGCGCGCGTCGAAGGGGTCGATACGGGCCGCGTGCGGCTTGCCTTCGTGTTGTTGCTGGCCTTGGTCGTCGCGCTCGCCATGAAGATCGTCGGCGTATTGCTGGTCACCGCCTTGCTGGTGATCCCGGCCGCCGCCGCGCGACGCTTCGCCCAGGGGCCCGAAGCGATGGCGATCTACGCCTCGGTCATAGGCGCCATCGCGGTGATCGGCGGCCTGTTCGCATCGCTCAAACTCGATACGCCGTCGGGCCCGTCGGTTGTGGTCGCGGCGGCCGCGATCTTCGCTGCGTCGCTGTTGTTCAAGCGCCGGGCTTAGTCGGCCAGACGCAGCAGCCGCGTCAGCCAGCGCAAATCGAAATCGTCGGTCATCGCGATACTCCGGCTTAAAAAGCCGCGCGGAATGCGGAAGCGAACCCCCGCGATCCCGCGCGGCCCCCAACCCGGCCGCGAACGGCCGAGGACGAGGCCGACGCTAGGGGCGAGGCCGCCGCCGGTCCAACCGATTATTCGGATCGTTCCGCGCGATTTTTCCGATCACCCGCCGCATGGGCGGCGGCGACCGCGGCGGTCAGCAGGATCACCGCCCCCGCTTGATGGGCGGCCGCCAGCGGCAGCGGCACCCACAGCAGCAGCGTGACGATCCCCAGGCCCGCCTGTGCGACCGCGACGATCGCGGGCAGGGCCGTCCATTGGCCGTCGTAACGCCAAGTGCGCCAGGCGAACAGTATTGCGGCCAAAGCGGTGGCGATGCCGAGCCAACGATGGTTGAACTGCACGGCGACGACATTGTCGAAAAGGTTTCGCCACGCCGGATCGATGTCGAAATAGCCGTCGGGGAAGAAGCGCCCATCCATCAGCGGGAAGGTGTTGTGCGTCATCCCGGCGTCGAGGCCCGCGACCAAGGCGCCTGCCATCACGGTCACGAACACCAGGGCCGTCAACGCCAGCCCCGCTTTGCGGGCGGGGCTTGTGGCGCGGGGCCCGCGCAGCAGATCGAACGCCACCCAAAGAACGAGCATATGGATGATCAGCGCCAAACCCAGATGCGCGGCGAGGCGGATATGGCTGACCGCCACCATCGCTTCGCGCAAACCGCTGGTGACCATCCACCAGCCGACGAAACCCTGCAGGCCGCCCAGCGCGAAAATCCCCGCGAGCTTCAGCGCGAGTTTGCCGCGCACGGCACCCGTCCACAGGAACCACATGAACGGCAGGAAGAAGACGAGGCCGATCAACCGGCCCCACAGCCGGTGGAACCATTCCCAGAAGAAGATGACTTTGAATTCCGCGAGCGTCATGCCCGCGTTGAGCAGCTTGTACTGATCGATCTGACGGTATTGATCGAAGGCGCGCTGCCATTCCACGTCGGTCAGCGGCGGCAGGGTGCCGGTCACCGGCCGCCATTCGACGATCGACAGGCCGGATTCGGTCAACCGCGTGATCCCGCCGATCACGACCATGGCGAAGATCATCGCGGCACAGACGAACAGCCAATAGGCAACCGCCCGCTTCGGTTCACGGTATTCAGTTACGTCGACTGTCACAGTAGAGCTGGTCATGGCCATCAAATAATCCTGGATCGGGCATGAAAAAAGACCTGTGGACAGTCCATACGTCCACGAACAGTATCGCGCTCCTTATGCAGTCGCTGCCCAAAACCGCGCCAGCCCCGGCAACGCCCCCGGCCGAAACGGAATCCGGCTACGGCCTGGAATCGCAGATCGGCCATTTGCTGCGCCGCGCGCATCAACGCCACACCGCGTTTTTCGAAAAGGGCCTCGGCGATCTCGACCTTACCACCACGCAATTCGCCGCACTGGTGAAGATCGGCGATCGCGGCGAGGTTTCGCAAAATCTTCTCGGCCGGTTGACGGCGATGGACCCCGCGACGATCCAGGGCGTGATCCAGCGCCTGATGGGCCGCGGGCTGATCGAACGCCGCCCCGATCCCGCCGATAAACGCGCCACGCTGCTGCGCCTTACCAATGACGGCCTTGCGTTGATGCGCGAAGCCGTGAAGCGCGCGCGCAGCGTCTCCGAAGCGACACTCGCCCCCGTGCAGGGAGCGGAGCGCGAAACCCTGCTGGCGCTGTTGCGCAAGCTTACCGACCTCAACGTGACGTCCGGACAATGAGCAGCCCCTATTACGAAGCCGAAGTGAAGACGGTCCACCATTGGACCGACCGCCTGTTCTCGTTCACCACGTCGCGCGAGCCCGCGGTGCGGTTCCTCAACGGCCAGTTCGTGATGATCGGCCTGCCGGTCGACGGCAAGCCGCTGGTGCGCGCCTATTCGGTCGTTAGCGCGAATTACGAGGAGCATCTGGAATTCCTGTCGATCAAGGTGCCGGACGGTCCGCTGACCTCGCGCCTGTGTCACATCAAGCCGGGCGACAAGGTGCTGGTCGGCCGCAAGGCGACGGGCACGCTGCTGATCGACAATCTCGAACCCGGCCGCAATCTCTATCTCGTCGGCACGGGCACGGGTTTGGCGCCGTTCATGAGCATCGTGCGCGATCCGGAAACCTACGAGCGTTTCGAGAAAATCGTGCTGATGCATGGCTGCCGCGAGGTTGCCGAGCTCGCCTATGCCGACTATCTCGAAAAGGAACTGCCCAACCACGAGCTGATCGGCGACATGGTGCGCGACAAGCTGCTCTATTTTCCGACCGTGACGCGCGAAGGCTTCCGCAACCAGGGCCGCGTCACCGATCTGATCGAGCAGGGCGAGGTCGAGAAGAAGCTGGGCCTGCCCAAGCTCGACGCCGCCCACGACCGCGCGATGATCTGCGGCAGTCCCGCTTTGCTTGCCGATTTCGTCGCGATCCTGAAGGGCCGCGGCTTCGTCGAGGGCAATTCCTCGAAGCCGGGCACCTATGTCGTCGAACGCGCCTTCGTCGAAAAGTAGCGAAATCCCCCCTCCATCCTCTCCCAAGGAGAATAGAGATATGACCCTCAAGCGACGCGAACTTCTGGCGGGTACCGCCGCGGCCGGCGTCCTGCTTGGTTCGCCCACGGTCCTGCGCGCCCAGAACGCGCCGATCCGCATCGGCGAGATCAATTCCTATTCGACGCAAGCCGCCTTTCTCGGCCCCTATCGCAACGGCTGGAACCTGGCGCTCGAGGAAGCCAACGCGGCGGGCGGCATCGACAGCCGCCGTCTCGAAACGCTGTTCCGCGACGACGCGGGCAAGCCCGAAGACGCCGTGCGCCACGCGGGCGAACTCGTCGCGGCGGAGAAGGTCGATCTGCTCGCCGGCGGCTTTCTTTCCAATATCGGCCTCGCCGTCGCGGGCTACGCCAAGCAGAACAAGAAGCTCTATGTCGCGTCCGAACCGCTGACCGACGCGATCGTGTGGAGCCAGGGCAACCGCTACACGTTCCGCCTGCGCCCCTCGACCTATATGCAGGCGGCGATGCTGGTCGAAGAAGCCGCGAAGCTGCCGATCACGCGCTGGGCGACGATTTCGCCGAACTACGAATACGGCCAGTCGGCGGTGAAGTGGTTCAAGGAATTGCTGGTCAAGAAGAAGCCGGGCGTGCAGTTCGTGGCCGAGCAATTCCCGGCCTTGGGCCGCATCGACGCGGGCGCCACGGCGCAGGCGATCGCGGCGGCCAATCCCGAAGGCATTTTCAACGTCACCTTCGCGGCCGACCTCGCCAATCTCGTGCGCCAAGGCAATACGCGCGGGCTGTTCGAACGCCGCGCCGTCGTTTCGATGTTGACGGGTGAGCCCGAATATCTCGATCCGCTGGCCGACGAGGCGCCGGAAGGCTGGATCGTCACCGGCTATCCTTGGGATCAGGTGAACACGCCCAACCACGTGAAGTTCCGCGAGGCCTATCGCCGGCGCTTCAACGACTATCCGCGTTTGGGCTCGGTCGTCGGCTACGACACGGTCAACGCCATTGTCACGATGCTGCGCCAAAGCCGCACGACCGATACCGAAAAGATGGTCGACGCGATGGAAGGCTTGAAGTTCCAAAGCGCGTTCGGCGACGTCGAATTCCGCAAGATCGACCACCAGGCCACGCTCGGCGCCTTCGTCGGCAAGACGAAGCTTGTGAACGGCAAGGGCACGATGGTCGATTGGCGCTACGCCGACGGCAAGGACTACCTGCCGTCCGACGCGGAAGTCGCGGCGATGCGGCCGAAGGACGCCTGATCGGCATTGCGCGCACGCGGCGATGTCCGCGCTCGCCGTCCAGTTCCTGAACGGGCTCGCCAGCGCGTCCGCGCTGTTCCTGGTCGCGTGCGGCTTGTCGATCATTTTCGGCGTCAGCCGGATCGTCAATTTCGCGCACGGCTCGTTCTACATGCTGGGCGCCTATCTCGCCTGGACGTTCACGCGCGGCCTGGGCTGGGTCGGCTACGGTCCGCTCGGCTTCTGGGGCGGCATTCTCGCCGCCGCGCTGATCGTCGGGCTGATCGGCGTGTTGATCGAATTGGTTCTGCTCCGGCGCATCTATCAAGCGCCGGAGCTGTTCCAGTTGCTCGCGACCTTCGGCGTCGTGCTCGTCGTCCAAGACGTGACGATGGCGATCTGGGGGGCGCAGGATCTGCTCGGTCCCCGCGCGCCGGGCTTGCGCGGCGCCATCGACGTGATGGGCCAGCGTTTTCCCCAATACGATGCGCTGCTGATCCTGATCGGGCCCGTCGTGCTGGGATTGCTCTGGCTGCTGTTCAACCGCACGCGCTGGGGCACGCTGGTGCGCGCGGCGACGGCCGATCGCGAGATGGTCGCGGCCTTGGGCGTGGATCAGCGCAAGCTGTTCACGTCGGTCTTCTTCCTCGGCACGTTTCTGGCGGCGTTGGGCGGCGGGCTGCAATTGCCGCGCGAGCCCGTGCAGCTTCATATGGATATGGCGATCATCGCCGACGCCTTCGTCGTCGTGGTCGTGGGCGGCATGGGCAGCGTGGGCGGCGCCTATCTCGCCGCGTTGCTGATCGCGCAATTGCAGGCCTTCATGCTGCTGGTCCCGGATTTCGAAATCGCGGGCCTCACCATCTCCATCGCCAAGATGACGCTGATCCCCAGTTTCCTGGTGATGGCGGTGGTGCTGATCGCGCGGCCCTATGGCTTGCTCGGCAAGGCGCCAAGCCACGCGCGAACGCAAGCGAGCGTCGAGCCTGTGGTGCGCGTCACGCCGCCCTTGCTGGCGAAATTCGGTTTCGCGACGGTCGCGGCGTTGATCCTGTTGCCGCTGATCGCCGACGAATATGGGCTGATGGTCGCGACCGAAATCCTGATCTTCGTGCTGATGGCGGCGAGCCTGCATTTCATGATGGGGCCGGGCGGCATGGCGTCGTTCGGCCACGCCGCCTATTTCGGCCTCGGCGCCTATGGCGCCGCACTCGCCGCCAAACATTTCGACGCGCCGATGGAGGCGGGGCTGGTCGCGGGGCCGGTGCTGGCCACGCTCGGCGGCATTCTGTTCGGCTGGTTCTGCGTGCGCCTCTCGGGTGTTTATCTCGCGATGCTCACGCTCGCGTTCGCCCAGATCGTCTGGTCGATCGCCTTCCAATGGGTCGCGGTGACCGGCGGCGATAACGGCGTGCTCGGCGTCTGGCCGTCGATCGGCAAGACCGGCTTTTTCTATTTGAGTCTCGCGCTCGCCGTGGTCGGCGTGTTGCTGCTGCGCCGGGCGATCTATTCGCCCTTCGGCTACGCGCTGCGGGGCGCACGCGATTCCGCCTTGCGCGCCGACGCGATCGGCATCGACGTTAAACGCGTCCAATGGACCGCCTTCGCCATCGCCGCGAGCTTCGCCGGCTTGGCGGGCGCATTGTTCGCGTATTTCAAAGGCAGCGTCTTCCCGACCTATGCCGCGATCCCGAAATCGGTCGACGCGCTGATGATGGTGCTGCTGGGCGGCGTGCAAACCATCTCCGGCCCGCTGGTCGGCGCCGCCGTCTATATGGGCCTGCACGAACAGCTCGTGCGCGCGACCGAATTGTGGCGCTTGGTGCTGGGAATCGCGATCATCGCGCTGGTGCTCGCCTTCCCGCAGGGGATCGCGGGTTTCGCCGCCAAACGCTGGGCGAAGGAGGACGGCGCATGAGCGTGCTGTCCGTGCGAGGTCTGCACAAATCCTTCGGCGGTGTTGAAGCCGTCGCCGGCGTCGATTTCGATGTCGCCGCCGGCGAGATGCTGGCGCTGATCGGGCCGAACGGCGCGGGCAAAACGACTTGCTTCAACATGCTGATGGGCCAGTTGAGGCCGGACGCCGGAACCGTGTCGCTCGACGGGGCCGATATCACTGGCCTGCCGCCGCGTGCGATTTGGCGGCGCGGCGTGGGCCGCACGTTCCAAATCACCGCGACTTTCGCGTCGATGACGGTGGCGGAGAATGTTCAAACGGCGCTGATGTCGTATCGCGGCGATCTCGGCCGTTTTTTCGCGCGCGCGGCGACATTGCACGCGGACGATGCCGTGGCGTTGCTCGATCAAGTCGGCATGGCGGATCAGCGCGACCGGGCCTGCGGCGTGTTGGCTTACGGCGACCTCAAGCGCGTCGAGCTTGCCGTGGCGCTGGCCAACGCGCCGCGTTTGCTGCTGATGGACGAACCCACCGCCGGCATGGCGCCCAAAGAGCGCGTCGCGCTGATGGAGTTGACCGGACGCCTTGCGCGCGCGCGGAACATCGCGGTGCTGTTCACCGAACACGATATGGACGTGGTGTTCGGCCAGGCCGATCGCGTGATCGTTTTGAATCGCGGCAAGCTGATCGCCCAAGGCACGCCCGCCGAGGTTCGCGCGCATAAGGCCGTGCGCGACGTCTATCTCGGGGGCGGCACCATGTCCGGGGGGCATTGATGCTGCGCGTCGACGGGCTCCACACCTATTACGGCCGCGCGCATATTCTGGCGGATGTGTCGCTCGACGCGGCGAAGGGCGAGATCGTCGTGCTGTTGGGCCGCAACGGGGCGGGCAAATCGACGACGCTGAAATCCATCATGGGGCTGGTGCCGGCCGCGCAAGGGGCGATCCGTTTTCTGGATCGCGACATCGCGGGCGCGCCGCCGCACGAGATCGCGCGCCTGGGCCTCGGCTACGTGCCGGAGGATCGACGCATCTTCACCGAATTGACGGTGATGGAGAACCTCGAAGTCGGCCGCCAGCCCGCGCGCGATGACGCGCCGGTTTGGACGATCGAGAAACTCTTCGCGATTTTTCCGAACCTCGCGGAGATGCGCAATCGCCCCGGCGGCAAGATGAGCGGCGGCGAACAGCAGATGCTGACCATCGCACGCACGCTGATGGGCAATCCGCGCGCGATATTGCTGGACGAGCCGTCGGAAGGCTTGGCGCCGGTGATCGTCGAACAGATGGCGCGCACGATTAAAGCGCTGAAGGCGGAAGGGTTGACGGTCGTGCTGTCCGAGCAGAACCTGCACTTCGCGACGATGGTGGCGGACCGCGCCTATATCGTCGAGAAGGGCCGCATCCGCTATTCCGGCACGATGGCGGCGCTGGCGGCGGACGAAGCGATCCGGCTGCAATATCTCAGCGTTTGATTTCCAGCGCGGCTTCGACGGCTTTCATCAAGGCGCGCAGCCCCTGCGCCAGTTCGGCGCGCGATTTGGCGCCGAACCCCTCCAGCAATCGCGCCTCGAATTCAAGATCGTCGCGATAGGCCGCCTCGACCGCGCGCCGGCCTCTCTCGGTCAGCTCGGCCGCCAAAACGCGGCCGTCGTGCTCGGCCGGCACGCGTCGCACGAAGCCCGCGCGTTCGAGCCGGCCAAGGCGATGCGTGAGGCTGCCCGAGGCGACGAGCAACGCCGCGTAGAGGTCGGTCGGCGTCAGCCGGAAGGGCGGGCCGTGGCGGCGCAGGGTCGCCAGCACGTCGAACTCGCCGCGATCGAGCCCGTGGCGCGCAAGGGCCGCTTCGATCCCCGGCGCGATCAGGCGCGAAAGCCGGTGGATGCGCCCGAAGATTTCGACCGGCGATGTGTCGAGATCGGGCCGCGCCGCGCGCCATTGGGCACGAAGCCTGTCGACGTGATCGGTTTCGGCTTTTCCCATCCGGCCCCCGGCGCGCGGAATATCTTGACATGAAGATATTATTTCCGCAGATATCTTGACGTCAAGATATTTGGGGGAAGCGCATGTCGTCGAAGGACGGGCCCGGCGGCGGATTACTCGCGCAAATGCTGCTGTGCTCCTTCCTGTGGGCAAGCGCGTTCCTGCTGCTGAAAATCGCGGGCACGAGCCTGTCGCCGCTGGCCTTGGCGGCGCTGCGCGGCGTGATGGGGGCGGGATTGCTCGCCGCGTGGCTGCTGCTGCATCGCATTTCCGTCGTGCCGCGCGGGCGCGAATGGCGCGATTGGGCGGTGTTGGGCTTGTTGCAGGGCGTGATCCCCAACGCGTTGACCGTCTACGCGCTGACGCAAATCTCGGCGGGTCTCACTTCGATGATCCAAGCGACGACGCCGTTGATCGTCGCGGTGTTGGCGCAAGCTTTGTTCGCCGACGAGAAATTGACCGCGCGGCGCGCGCGCGGCCTTGTCGTCGGCTTCGTGGGTATGGCGTTGTTGATCGGGCCGGCGGCGTTCGACGGCGGGCCGGTTGACGATATGGGCGTGGCCGCGATGGTCGTCGTCGCGATCAGCTACGCGCTGGGCAATGTCTATGTCCGCGCCGTGCCGTCGCCCGATCCTTTGCGCTTGGCGTTCGGCCAGCAATTCTTTTCCGGCGTGCCGACTTTCCTTTGCGTGGCGCTGATCGCCGGGCCGTCGGCTTTTTCCGGCGTGGCAGATTCGCTGCCGGTCTTGGCGATGCTCGGGGTGTTCGGCACCGCCATGCCGATCGTTCTATATATGCGCATCCTGCGCCGCGCCGGTCCGACGATCGGCTCGATGAACGGCTACTTCCAGCCGCCGTGGACGATCTTGCTGGGCTTCGTGCTGCTGGGCGAGACGATCAGCCTGCGCGAAGTCGCGGCGACCGCGATCGTGCTGATCGGTGTTACGATGGTGACCCCCGGGCCGGGGCCGATCGCGCGAATCGCCGCGTTGTTCGCGAATAGGCGCGGCTAGCGTTTACGTCGCGAGCGGATAAAGGTCGCCGCGCCGGTCCTGCCAGGTTTTGACCGAGCCGCCGGCGCGCGCGCGGGCGAGCGCCGCCATATCGAAATCGCCGCACACGACTTGATCGTCGTTCATCTCGCCTTCGGCCAGCACGCCGCCGGGCGGATAGGGGTAATCGCAGGGCGTGTGCAGCGAGGCGCGGCCATAATTGGCGCGCATCAACGGCACACTGGGCAGCGAGCCCGTGGTCATCGACAGCGCGACGTAAATCTGATTTTCGATCGCGCGCGCGGCCGCGCACAAGCGTACGCGGTGATAGCCATGCGCGTCGTCGGTGCAGCTGGGGACGAGCAGGATATCGGCCCCGCGCGCGCGGGCTTGGCGCGCGAGTTCCGGAAACTCGATGTCGTAGCAAACCGGCATCGCGGCGCGGGCGAAGCTCAGATCGACGATCTTCAACCCGTCGCCGGGTTTCAGGTTCCAGGGCGTCACTTCGCACGGGGTCAGATGGTTCTTCGCCTGGCGTTCGATCCGCCCGTCGGGGAAAAACAGATGCGCGGTGTTGCGCAAGGCATTGCCGTCGGACACCAGATGCGTGCCCGCCAGCACGGGGATCGCGTGGCGCGCGCTCAGCGCCTTGAACAAATCTTCGTAGGCCTGCGTCGCTTGGGGCAGGCTCTCGATGCCGCCGGCCCCGGGCACGGTCAGCAATTCGAAGCTCAAATACTCCGGCATCACCAGCAGCTTCGCGCCGAACTCGGCGGCGGACGCGACATGTGTTTCGACGCGGCGCGCGAACTCGTCGAACGACGCGACGGACTGGAAGCGATACTGGGACGCGGCGATGCGGATCAACGAACTTCTCCGGCTGGTGTGGGGCCGGAGTGTCGCTGCCCGCTTAGTGCAGCGTCAACAGGGCGGCGTTGGCGCGAATCTCGGCGGGCTTGATCAGGCCGGCCGAGGCGACGCGCACCTGATAGAGCTTGCCTTCGATCTCGCGCTCCCAGAATTCGAGGAACTTGCGCAGCACCGGGAATTGCGGCGCGAGGTCGAGATCCTGCCAAAGGTAACTCTGCAACACGGCGGGATGATCGGGCAGGCGGTAGAGGATTTCCGCCGTGGTCAGGCGGTAGTCGGCGAGCTGCTTGGCGAAATCGGACATTGCGCGAAGCCTCCTTTCCAATCGGTCCCGAACTGCCGGGACGCCTCTATTCTGAAGCAAAGCCTACGCCAAAATTCAACAATTTCAATATGTTAGCAGCGTGCAAAAGCGAGTGCTGCCAACCCCCTTGACGCTCGATTTCGGTTTTCCTATCTGGCTGGCACTCGGGCTTCCCGAGTGCCAATTCGAAGAGGGAGTCACGCTGATGAAGTTCAAACCGCTGCATGACCGCGTCCTGGTCCGTCGGATCGACGAGGAAGCCAAGACCGCGGGCGGCATCATCATTCCCGACACCGCGAAGGAAAAGCCGTCGCAAGGCGAAGTCGTCGCCGTCGGCCCCGGTGCGCGTAACGAGAAGGGCGAACTGGTCGCGCCGACCGTGAAGGCGGGCGAGCGCGTGCTGTTCGGCAAGTGGTCGGGCACCGAAGTGAAGATCGACGGCGAAGAGCTGCTGATCATGAAGGAGTCGGACATTCTCGGCATTCTCGAAGGCGTCGCCGCGGCGCCCGCGAAGAAGGCCGCCTAAGCGAACGAAGAGGATCGAATCATGGCTGCCAAAGACGTGAAATTCGCTGGCGACGCCCGCGCGCGCTTGCTGCGCGGCGTCGACATCCTGGCCGACGCGGTCAAGGTGACTTTGGGCCCCAAGGGCCGCAACGTCGTGATCGACAAGTCGTTCGGTGCGCCCCGCATCACCAAGGACGGCGTGTCGGTCGCCAAGGAAATCGAACTCGCC
>PVXE01000054.1 GCA_014444615.1 Tagaea sp. CACIAM 22H2
GGTGCGGCCGCCGCAGCGCAGTTCAAGCTGGCGGCCCCCGCCCTCGCCCAAGCGCGCACCCGCGTGCGCTTCACTCTCGACGTCGATTTCTGGGGCCCGCAATCGAACTTCCTGCTGGCGGTCGAAAAGGGCCTGTTCGCAGCCGAAGGCCTGGACGTGCAGGTGGACGGCGGTGCGGGTTCCGGCCAGGCCGTGACGCGCGTTGCGCAAGGCACCTACGACATCGGCTTCGGCGATTTCGGCACGATGGCGCGCTTCACCGCCACCAACCCGGCAACGCCGGTCACCGCGTTCTTCGTGATCTGGGACCTTCTGCAACACGGCATCGTGTTCAGAAAGGGCGCGATCAAGGACGCGAAGGACATCGAAGGCAAGACGCTCGCGGCCCCCGAGCCCGACGCCGGCCGTCAGATGTTCCCGTGGTTCGCCAAGGCTGCCGGCATCGATACGTCGAAGGTCACGCTGCGCCATATCGACTTCCCGCTGCGCGAAACGCTGGTCGTGCGTGGCGAAGCGCAAGGGGCCACGGGCTTCGTGTCGTCGGTTGCGCTCAACATGGTCCGCGCAGGCGTGCCGCTCGATCAGATCGCCTGGATCCAATACGCGAGCGCCGGGATCGATCTGTTCGGCTCGTCGATTTTCGCAAAGAAGGAATGGCTCGCCGCCAATCCGACGGTCGCGGCCGGCTTCGCGCGTGCCACGGCGCGCTCGATGCAGGAAATGATCAAGAACCCGCGTGAATCGGTGGCCGCCGCCGTGCGACGCCAGCCGTTGAACTCGCCGGAAGTCGAACTGCCGCGCTACCAGATGGTGTTCGAACAATCGATCTCGACGCCGACGACGCGCCAGCACGGCATTGGCCATGTCGACCAAGCGCGCCTGACGCGCAACATCGCGGGCCTGTGCGACGCGTTCAACGTGACGCCCGTCCCCGCCAACGATCTGATCTACACCGACGCGTTCTTGCCGCCGGCGGAATTGCGCAGGATCCCGACCTGAACGGGAATTTCGGAAAACTCGCGTTACGGCCGGCGGGGCTCTCCGCCGGCCGTTTTCGTTTGAACTTACATATGGTTACGCGCCGTTAAGAGATCGTCCATAGGTGCCGTGTAGGCTGACGGGAATATTTCCTTCGTCCCCCGAGCATCACGCACCCGATGGCCTGCAAAACCGTACTGATCGTCGAAGACAATCCGCTGAACATGAAGCTGTTCGGCGACGTGCTCGAAGCGCAGGGCTATACGACGTTGCGCGTGCGCGACGGCGAAGCGGCGATCGACGCCGCGCGCAGCAGCCAGCCCAATCTCGTGCTGATGGATATCCATTTGCCCGGCCGCTCGGGCGTGGATATCGCCAAGGAAATGAAACTCGATCCGGCCTTGTGCGACATTCCCGTCGTTGCGATCACCGCCTATGCGCTGCGCGGCGACCGCGAGCGCATTCTGGCCGCGGGGTGCAGCGACTACGTCGCCAAGCCGGTCTCGATCGACCGTTTGATCGACGTGGTCGCCGCTTATGCCGCCTAGCTTGGGCGCCGCTTAGCTCACACGCCCTGCGTCACACCCGTTTCGAACGGCAAGGCGCGGATGCGCTTGCCGGTCGCGGCCGCATAGGCGTTGGCGACCGCCGGGCCGATCAACGGCACGCCGGGTTCGCCGATGCCCGTGGGCGGCGCGTTCGACGCAACGATATGCACCTCGACCTTCGGCATCTCGTCGATACGCAAGGGTCGATACTGGTCGTAATTCGTTTCGACGACCTTGCCGCCTTCCAGCGTCAGGCGTTCGCGAAGAACCGAACCCAGGCCGAAGCCAACCGCGCCCTCGATCTGCGCGCGCACTTGATCGGGATTGATTGCGACGCCGCAATCGACCGCCGCGACGACGCGCTCGACCTTGAATTCGGTTGCGCTCGTCATGCGGATCTCGGCGACCATGCCGACCGTGGTGCCGAAGCTTTCGTGCACCGCGACGCCGCGATAGATGCCCTCGGCAGGTTTTTCGTTCCACTTCGCCTGGCGCGCGACGAGTTCGAGCACCCCCAGATGCTTCGGCTTGCCCGCCAGCAACTCGCGACGCAACGCGACCGGATCCTTGCCCGTCGCCGCCGCGACCTCGTCGATTGCGGTTTCCATCGCATAGGCGGTGTGGGTGTGGCCGACAGAGCGCCACCACAAGACCGGCACGCCGACCTGGGTGGAGGTCAGTTCCACGCGCCGATCGGGAATGGCGTAGACCGTGTGCGCCACACCTTCGACCGAGGTTACGTCGATGCCGTTCTGGATCATGCCCGCAAACGGCGTGCCGCTCAGGATCGATTGGCCGACGATGCGATGGTGCCAGCCGGCGAGCCGCCCTTGCGCGTCGATCCCGATCTTGACCTTGTGCATGTACATCGGGCGATAGCGGCCGCCCGCCATGTCGGTCTCGCGCGTCCATTGCAGCTTCACGGGTGCCCGGAAGCCGATCGCCTTGGCGATTTCGACCGCTTCGATCACCACGTCACCGTCGCCGACCGCGCGCCGGCCGAAGCCGCCGCCGGTCTTCATAATTCGCATCGAAATCTTGTCGGGCGTCGTCCCGGCCGCACGCGCGGCCAACGCCTGATAGAGATCGGGGATCTGATGTCCGCCATAGACCTCGATTATGTCGCCTTGGCGGCGTACGACGGCGTTGAGCGGTTCGAGGGCAGCATGCGCCAGATACGGGAACTCGTAGGTCGCCTCGATCGTTTTGACCGCGCGGCCCAACGCGGCTTGCGCATCGCCGGTCGTATCGGCGACATGTGTGCCCGGCACATCCAGCGCGGCGAGATACTCGGCGCGCAATTCGGCCGTCCCGCGCTTTTCGGCGGACGTTTCGTCCCACACGATTTGCAGGGCCTCGCGGCCCTTGATCGCGGCCCAGGTATCGCGCGCCAGCACCGCCACGCCGGTCGGGATCGTCACCACATCGACCACGCCCGGCACGGCCTTCGCCGCCGTCGCATCGACCGACGCGACCTTGCCGCCGAATACGGGCGGATGTTCGACCGTCGCGATCAACATGCCCGGAAAGCGCAGATCGATCGTGAAGTCGTGCGTGCCGTTGGTCTTCGGCGCGCTGTCGTAGCGGCGCTGGCCTTGCTTGCCGATCAGCGTCCATTCTGCCGGCGATTTCAGCGCGACGTTCTGGGGAACAGGCTCCTTGGCCGCCGCATCGGCGAAGGCGCCGAACGTGGCGCCCCGGCCGCTCGCGGCATGGAACAGCGTGCCCTTCGACACGGCGATTTCCGATGCGGGCACGTTCCATGCCTTGGCGGCGGCGGAAACCAGCATCGTGCGCGCGATGGCGCCCGCCCGGCGATAGCGCTCCCACGACGAGGACATGGCGGTCGACCCGCCCGTCCCTTGCGCGGTCCCGCCCCAGGCGGCGTTGCCGTAAAGGGCGAGATTGCCGCTGGCGCCGTCCACGCGGATCGTCGACCAGTCGGCCCCCAACTCTTCCGCGACCAGCGTGGCGATGCCGTTATAGACGCCTTGGCCCATATCCATATGCGCGGACATCACGGTCACGACATTGTCGGTACCGATGCGCACATAGCCGGCGAACGGGTTCGGTACGGCGGCGGCGGGCGCTTGGCCCGAAGCCGGGAAGCCGATCGTCAGTCCCGCCCCGACCGCGGCGGTGCCGGCCAGGAATTGGCGGCGCGAAGGGCGGAAGGTCGCGGCCGAACGTTTGGCGAAAAATTTATCCATGAAAGTCATGTGGCGCCCTCCCCTCAAGCCAGCGACTTGGCGGCGTCGTGGATCGCCGCGCGGATGCGTTGATAGGTGGCGCAGCGGCACAGATTGCCTTGCATCGCCGCGTCGATATCTTCGTCGCTTGGCTTCGGGTTCTCGCGCAGCAGCGCCACGGCCGACATGATCTGACCGGACTGGCAATAGCCGCATTGCGGCACGTCGAGCTTGACCCACGATGCGCGGATCGCCGTGGCGATCTTGTCGGTGATCCCTTCGATCGTGGCGATCTTGGCGCCCACGGCGGTCTCGACCGGCGTTTGGCAGGCGCGGACCGGCTGCCCGTCGAGATGGATCGTGCAGGCGCCGCATTGGGCCATGCCGCAGCCGAACTTCGTGCCGGTCATGCCCAGCTGGTCGCGCAGGACCCACAACAACGGCATGTCGGGCGGCGCATCGACCGCGATCTTCCGGCCGTTGACGTCGAGTTGCATCTGCATGGAATTGCCTCCTGCCCGGCCGGTAGGGCCGGGATCCTGTTTCCGATTTCGAATATCGGCGCGCGTCGAAGGAAATGGGGGGATGGTTCGAGCCTGGGCCGCGCGGCCGTTGCGCTGAACATCGGTATGCGCGCACGCGGCTTCAAGTACCGATTACCGCATCGGCGGATTCGCGAAGGAATTCCGGACGCTCGCGAAAGTCGCAAACAGGTTGCGCCTCGCCGTTTCCGCCGCCATTCTGCCTTCATGGCCGGTAAAATGGTGACTCAGCATACTCGCGCCGAGGTCGAGGGGCTCCTCTCGGCGCTCGAAGGTCACGCCGATGGCGTGATCGAGGCGGCCAAGCTCGTCTCCAACAAGATCAACGAGCAGGAGTGGCACGCTTATTCGGCGTTCCGCGATCGCTGCGACGATTTCGACACGCTGGCCATCGTCATCGAATATCGCCTCAAGAATCTGCGCGGCGGACGCGACGCGCAGCTCGAGCGGCAATTCGAGGAGTTGCAGCTGTTCATGCTGACCGCGACGCTGCAGACCAGCCTTCATTTTTTGCGGATCCTGTCGCAGAAAAACGACCTGCCGCTCGGGTCCAAGGATATTCTCCTGGGCGAATTGCGGTCGATCTATCGGGTCAAGCAATTGCTCGAGCTCGACCGCTACAAGGCCAAGATCTCGAGCCGCGCCGCCAAGGACATCGAAACCGCCGAGGAAATCCTCTCCCTCATCATCGAGCGCGCGCCGAGCTTGCTGCAACTCGGCGTCGCCGAGGACGCCTGATGCTGATCACGCCCGAAAACGTCGCGAAGCAGAACGAAGTCCAGCTCGCCAAGATCCGCGAGATGCTGACGGCCCTGGAGCAAGGCGCCACCCGCGTTATCATGGCGGCGCGTCAAGCCTCGGCCGACGCAAGCCAGGACAAGTATCACGCCTATCTGAACTTCCGCGAAGTCGTCGACGATTTCGACACGCTCGCCATCGTCATCGAATACAAGCTGAAACGCATGCGCGACGAGAAGGCGGAAGCCTTGTCGGAGAAGTTCGACGAACTCACCGCGTTCATGCTGTCGTCGATCGTCAGCGCATCGCTGCATTTTCTGCGCATCCTCTCCGAAAAGACGGAGATGCCGCTGGGGGCGCGCGACGTTTTCAAATCCGAGCTGCGCAGCCTCTACCACGCCAAGGATCGCATCGAGACAGATCGCTATATCGGGCGCTTGAACGAGCGCACGCGCGCCGATCTGATCGCCGCGGAACAAATTCTGGAAGTCGTGATCGAGAAAGCGCCGCGCCTTCTGCGCTTCGACGACAAGGAAGATTGAACCGGGGAAGATTGAGCGCCGCTCAACGCTTCTGCTTGGCTTTGTCCTGGAAGATCTTGCGCTCGACCGCGCGTTCGCACCGCAGTTTCGCGATGCCGGCGCGGTGTTGGCTTTCGCGCAAATTCCGCTGAGTCGCGGCCACGGCCTTCTTCAGTTCGGCGTCGTAGAGCTTTTGGCAATCGGCCATCGTCTTGGGCGGCGCCTGGGCGAAACCGGGCGACGCGAGCAAGACGCCGACTGTCAGCACGAAAGCGCGAAAAACCATGACGCATCATAGTGGGACAACGAGCTATGGATCAAAGTTTTTGAATTAAAAATGGCGATTAACATATTGATAAATAACTTTCTAAAAATCACGCCATATCGATTTCCAAATTCCAAATAAAAACCTATTGACCTTTAGCTAAATTTATAGCTAAATCCATCTCGAACTTGACGGACATCTTGTGGAACGAGGCTCCTCTCCGCCCCGAGCCCTTTCAAGTCCCCTTCTGGTCTCGCGACCCGGTCACCCAATTCGGCCGGATTGCCGAGCCTCACGGGCGGATGCCAGGTTGGTCCCGGGCATCCGCCCTTTTTCTTTGTTACTCCCAAAACATGAAGAACGCGGCGCCGACCAAACAGGCGAAAGCGGCCAAGTGGTTCCATTTCAGCGTTTCGCCCAGCCAGAACACGGCGAAGCCCGCGAACACCGTCAGCGTAACGATTTCCTGAATGGTCTTAAGTTGCGCGCCGGTGAACTGCCCATAGCCCCAACGATTGGCCGGGACCATCAGCAGATACTCGAAAAACGCGATCCCCCAGCTGATCAGAACGACCTGCCAAAGCGGTGCATTGGGAAATTTGAGATGCCCGTACCACGCGAAAGTCATGAAGATGTTCGAGCAAATCAACAAAGCGATGGTGAGCATTCGCGGGCGCGCCTTTCTGGGCCGGAAGAGCGTTGAATAACCAATGCTTATATTGCTAAACTAACGTTTGATGGAGTCGGAAGAAACCTCCGCCGTCGACAAGACGGCCCTGCAGATTTTGGCGAGCTCGGTCGGGCAGATCCTGGGCGAACACTCCAAGATCCATCAATTCGTGAAGCTGGCGGCTGAGCGGCCGACCGGCATCAATGTTGATCGGGCGAAGCGGACCTTCGACTCCCTGCCGGTCTATCAGCGCAAGCGCGTCGCCGAAACGGCGGAAGGCCAGGCGCATAAGCACAAGACCAGCATGACGATGTCGGGCATCCTTGGCCGCTTGGGCGGCGACGCGAAGCCGCGCGCCACGCCACGCACGGTCACCCCGCCGCCGGGACCGGGCGTCAAAATCATGACGCCGCCGACGGTCGGTCGTCCGAAAGACGGCGCCGCCGCACCCGCGAAAAAGAAAAGCGTCAAAGAAGTCGTCTGGAAGTGACGATTCAACGGCGCGTGCGATCCGAACGATCGCGCACGACCCAGACGGCGCCGATCCCGATCAGCATCATCCCCGCAAGCGTCGTCCAGCGCGGCACTTCGGCGAACATCAAGACACCGCCGAGCGTCGCGACGCCGACTTGGGCGAAGGCCAGCGGCGCCATTTTCGAAAACGTGCCGATCGCGTAGCCGCGCGACAAGCCCCATTGCGACACGGCGGCGCAAGCCCCCGTCGCGACGATCCAGGGTAAATGGGCAAGCGAGATCGGTTGCCAATCGAACAGCGCGAAGGGCAAGCCGCACAGCACGCCCGTGCACAGATACCAGAACGCAATGCGATCCGGCGGCTCGCTGGCCGACAGGCGCTTGACCATCATCATCGCGAGACTGGTTAGAAATGCCGAGAACAAAGCGATTCCGACATATCCCAAATCGCCGATGTCCGACGCCCCCGGCCGCGCGATCAACACGACGCCGGTGAACCCCACCATCGTCGCCAATACGCGTGCCGGGCCGAAGCGCTCGCCGAACGCGATCACCGCAAGCCCCAGCGACCAGAACGGCGTGGTGTAGGACAGCGTGACCGCATCGCCGACGGGGATATTGATCAGCGCATGCAGGAAAAGGATGAACCCGAACGCGCCGAACGCGCCCCGCATCAGATGCGAAACCGGGCGTTTGGTGGCGAAATAGCGCGGGCCCAAGCGCCAAAACAGCGGCAGGAAAAACGGCAGCGCGCAAAGATGGCGCAGAACGACGAGCTGCCCCCAGCCGAGCTCGTCGCCGAGATGCTTGAGCGCCAGCGCACCGAAGGCGGAGCTGACGGCGCCGGTCAGGATATAGACGGCGCCGAGCGCGTCGTTCTTCGTCGCGGTGGATTCCATTACCAATCCACCCTACCCCACGGCACCGGCGCGGTGTAGCTTCCCGGCGGCCATGGATCTCGAATCCCGACTTCTTTATCGCGACGCGCTGTTGCTGGTGATCGACAAACCCGCCGGAATCGCCGTGCATGCGGGCGCGTCCGGCGGCGACCATCTTGGTACATACCTGAAGCAGCTGCGCTTCGGCTTGCCGCAGGATCCCGAACTCGCGCACCGCCTCGATCGAGACACCAGCGGATGTCTCGCACTCGGCCGGCATCGCAAGGCGCTCGCCAAGCTCGGCAAGCTCTTCGCCGATGGCCAGGTGCGCAAAACCTATTGGGCGATCGTCGTCGGCCGGCCGCCGCAAAAGGAAGGAAAAGTCGATCTGCCGCTGCTGAAGGAAACCAAGCGCGGCGGCTGGAAGATGCGGATCGACGCGAAGGGCCAGCCCTCGCTCACCGAATACCGGACGATCAGCGAAGGCGACGGGATGACGTGGCTGGCATTGGAACCGCGCACCGGCCGCACGCATCAACTCCGCGCGCATATGGCGGCGATCGGCTGCCCGATCCTCGGCGATCCGATCTATGGCGGGGCCGCGACGCGCGCCAAGGAGCTACCGTTGCAGCTTCACGCCCGTGCGCTGAAGATCCCGCTCTATCCCCGCCGCGAACCGATCAAGACCGAAGCGCCCGTGCCCGATCACATGAAGGCCAACATGCGCGCCTGTGGCTGGAAGGACGGGCCTCGCGGCCGCGTCGTCGCGGTCGCCGCCGCCCCCGGACACAACTTCTCGAAACTTCCGGCAACCAAGATCGAGTTGATCGCGGGCGAAGGTGTGGCGGGCGACGGACATGCCGGCGTCACGGTCAAACATCGCAGCCGCGTCGCGCGCGATCCGACGCAACCCAATCTGCGCCAGGTGCATCTGATCCAGTCGGAATTGTTCGACGAGCTGCGCGCCAAAGGCTTCGACATCAAGCCCGGCGATATCGGCGAAAACATCGCGACCCAGGGCCTGGACCTGTTGGCGTTACCCACGGGCGCGCGTTTGCGGTTTCCCGGCGGACCCGAAATCGAGATCACGGGCCTGCGCAATCCTTGCGCGCAGCTTGATAATTTCAAGAAGGGGCTGACCGAAGCCGTGCTCGACCGCGACGCGAACGGCGAATTGATCCGCAAGGCGGGCGTAATGGCGATCGTGCATAAAGGCGGGCGCATCGCGTCCGGCGACCCGATTGCCGTTGATCTGCCGCCCGAGCCACATCGCAAACTGATGCCGGTATAGCGCGCGATCGCGGAATGCGATCCCGCGAACCGCCCCTGTGTTTTGCGCCGTTACCTCGCCCCGGTCGCTAGATCGGGGTCTTTTATTGTCCAAATCTTGTGTTATCTTTGCACAATTAAAAGCGGTGTTTTGGTTTCCGCGGCCTTGGGAGGGGACGCCGATGCCGGCATTCGATCTGCGCAAGCGCATGCATTTGCTCAACATCACCGACACGACGATCGCGAATTTGCGCGCGTTCCACCCGCTGGTCCTCGCCAATCTCGACGACCTCATCGCCGAATTCTACAAATTCGTCCTTCAGATGCCCGCGACGTCGGTCATCTTTCGCGACTACGATATCGAGAAACATTTGAAGCCCGCGCAGCGCCGGCATTGGGATTTGCTGTTTTCGGGAAATTTCAACGACGAGTATGTCGACCAATCGATCCGCATCGGCGCCATCCACTACAAGCGCAAAGTGGCGCCGTATCTCTATATCGCGGGCTACAACTACTTCCATTGCGAGCTGATCCGCCTCGCCGCCCTTCATTATCACTCGATGGATATGGCGCAGGTGCTGCAAGCCATTGCCAAGGCGATCGCGCTCGATATCGATCTGGCGCTGACAACCTATACGCGTTAGGCCTGGAGCGGCGATCAGTAACGGATACCGAAGCGCGCGAGCCGCGTCGCGCGCGCGGGATTGACCGCAAGATCGGGCATCTTGCCCGCCGCCAGCGCCTCCACCTGGCGCACCGTATCGAACGCCTGATGCGCGATCGCTTGCGGCGTCAACCCGCCGATATGCGGCGTGGCGACGACATCGGACCGCTTGGCCAAGCGCGTTATCGGCATTTGATCGGGCGCCATGCCCACATCGACCCCCGCGCCGCCGAGATGACCGCGATCGAGAGCGGCTTCGAGCGCCGCCTCGTCGACCAATTCGCCGCGCGAGAGATTGATGAAGTAAGCGCCCTTCCCCATTCGCGCGAACGCGGCGGCGTCGAACAAATGGCGCGTCGCTTCGATCGCCGGCGCAAGGCACACGACGAAATCCGACCTCGCCAGCACGTCGTCGAATGGAACTTGCGTCGCACCTTGCGGCGGCGTTTTGGCTTCGGGATCGCAGAAGATCACGTTCATGCGCAGCGCGACGGCCGCCTCGGCCAAACGCCTTCCGATCGCGCCCAAACCGACGATGCCGAGCGTCGATCCCGCCAATTGCCGTCCCATGCGCACGAAGGGCGCCTTCCCGGCGCGATAGGACGTCGTCGCCGCACTGACCCCACGCGCGAGGTCGATCATCATGCCAATGCCGAGTTCGGCGACGGAATCGATGAACCCCGCCGTCGCGCGCGTGACCAGCACGCCCGCTTTCGACGCCGCCTCCACGTCGATATTGCGGATATCCATAGCGCAGCGGACATAGGCGGCGAGATCGGGCAGGCCAGCGAAAACTTCACCGGGTGCCGCCGTTTGCCGGTCGCTGACGATCACGTCGATCCCCTTGGCGGCGGCGATCAGCGCGGCGGGATCGAGCGGCGTTTCGCTGTCGTGGAGGACGACATCACCCGAGGCGCGCAATCGCGCCAGCGCTTCGTCGCCGTAGTAATTCGCGCGAAACGACGGCGTATGGGTCAACAGAATGCGCATCGGCTCAGCTCCGCTTCGATTTCGCGGGCGGAACGGCCGAACCGCGCACCAGCAACGACGGCGCGAACCGGAATTCGGCCGGCGTCGTTTCGGGTTTCTTCAATCGCAGCATGATGCGATCGACCATCGTGCGCGCGAGTTCGGGCACGGGCAACTTCACCGTCGTCAAGGGCGGCGCGGTGAAGGCGCCCAACGGAATGCCGTCCATGCCGATGATCGACATATCGCCGGGCAGCGACAAGCCTTCCGACTTCAAACCCGCGATCAGCCCGATCGCCATGATGTCGTTGATCGCGATCGCCGCGGTCGGCTTTGCGCGATGGCGCAAAAGCTTCTTGGCGAGGCTTTGACCAAGCTCCGCCATCTCCGCGTCCGCATAGCCTGGCGTCACCTCGCCTTCGATGATCACGCCGCGTGCACCTGCCGCTTCGATCGCCGCCGCGAAACCGTCGCGCTTTTCCTCGCGGCTGAACGTCCAACTCGCCGGCGTGAGGAACGCGATCGTGCGATGGCCAAGCTCGACCAGATACTCGACGGCCTGTTTGGCGCCGGCGACGTTGTCGGCCGACACGTAATCGAGCAGCGGGCGGGCGTTGCGCCGCGAATGGCTGTCGTAGCTGACCGCTACCATGCCGCGCGCGGCGGGCTCCTCCAGATGGGATTCGTCCGACAGAGACGAGATCACGATGACGCCGCGAACACCTTGCGCCGCCATGTCGTCGATGAACGCGCGCTCGTGCTTGGGATCGCGGTAGGTATTGGCGACGACGACGCGATAGCCGTAGCGATCCAGCGCCGCGAGTTCGATCTCTCGCGCCACGACGCCATAGCTGGGATTGCCCAGCGACGGGACCAAAAGCCCGATCATCGAAGCTTCGCCGGTCTTCAACTGGCGCGCGGCCTGATTGGGCCGATAGCCGAGCTTCTCGACCGCGCGCTGCACGCGCTCCAGCGTTGCTTCGCTCATCTGCCCGGTGCGCCCGTTGAGGACGTTCGATACCGTCGAGATGGAAACTTTGGCCAGCTTCGCGACGTCGTTGATATTCGACATGGGACCGTTCTAGCCGAGAACCATCCTGGGAATCCACGTCGCCAATTCGGGGATCAGGATCACAAGGACCAGAACGGCGACTTCGGCCGCGATGAAGGCCCAGCAATACCGCACCGTTTCGTTGTAGGTGCAGCCCGCGATACTGGTCGCGACGAACAGCAGCACGGCCACGGGCGGCGTGGTCGACCCGATCTGCGTCGCCATCACCATCAGCAGGCCCAGATGGAAGTCGTCGATGCCGAATTTCCGTCCGATGACGACCGCGACCGGGATCATGATGATCAGGATCGCCATCGAATCCACGAACATCGTGAGCACCAGCATGATCGCCATCATGATGAGCAAGACGGCGATGCGCGTCCCCGCGACCGAGCCGATCGCGTTCAGCACCAGATCGTTGAAGTTGAGATAGGCGAGCAGCCAGCCGAAGGCGCCTGCCACGCCGATAATTCCCGACACCAGCGCCGTGGTGATCCCGGCTTGGACGAAGATCTCCGGCAAGTCGCGCAGCTTCACGGTCCGGTAAACGAAGAAACCGATGAAGAAGCCATAGAAGCAGGCGACGACGCCCGCCTCCGTCGCCGTAAAGATACCACCCAGAATGCCGCCCAAAACCAGCACGGGCGCCAGCAAAGCCGGCCAAACCAGCACCGCCGCTTTGACGACGACTATCAGCATGAATTTGCCGGTCGTGCGGCGCAATTCCGGGAAATCGGGATGGCGCGCATAGAGCGCCACAACGATCATCAGACCGATGCCGATCAGAATGCCGGGAATGATGCCGCCCAAGAACAACCCGCCGATCGACACATTGGACATCGAGCCATAGACGATCATCGTCATGCTCGGCGGGATGATCGCGCCGATCGTGCCCGCACATGCGACCAAGGCCGCGGCGAAACCGGGTTTGTACCCGCGCGACTTCATCGCCGGCACGAGGATAGAGCCGATCGCCGACGTGTCGGCGACGGAGGAGCCGGACACGCCCGCGAACACCATCGACGACACGATCGAAGCGTGACCCAAGCCGCCGCGCCAATGCCCGACGACCGCCTCGGCAAACTCGACCAAGCGTTTGGAGATGCCGCCGCGCGAGATCAATTCGCCCGCCAGGATGAAGTAAGGCAACGCGAGCAGACTGAAGTTATCCAGCATTGCAAACATTTTTTGCGGGAACAGCGCCGGCACCAAGGCGGGCTGCGTCAGCATGCCGGCCAAGCCCACCACCCCCATCACCAGCAGAATCGGAATACCGACCGTAATCAGGCCGAGCAGCAGCGCGAAAAGAAGGACGAGCGTCATGCCAGCGTCTCCGCGAGCGAGGGCTTGAAGAACGCGACGATGCGGCGCACGGCGATCAATGCAAGATAGGCGGCGCCCAGCACCATGCCGGCGTAAACCCAATCCATGCGCAGGCCGAGGCCGGGGCTGTCCTGGAACTTCGCGACTTCCATCAAATGCAAGGTGAAGACCGCGATCGCAAGCGCCAGGACCAGCCACATGATTTCGACAATCAGCGCGATCGCGCGCTGCATGGCATGCGGCATGCGGATCAAGATCGCATCCATGCCGATATGGGCGCCCTTGCGATAGGCGACGGGAATGGCGATGAACACCATCCACACATGCCCGAATTTCTGGAACTCCTCGCTCCAACTCAGCGGCAGGCCGAGCGCGAAGCGGTTGAAGATCTGCAAGCCCCCGACCAGGGAAAAGGCCAGGAAGATCGCGAACAGCGCGAACTCCATCGCGCGGTCGACGGCGGTGAGCACGGCACGCATCGGAAATTCTCCGTCGGAACGCAACGGCCGGCGAAGGGATGTTTCCCCTCGCCGGCCGGCAACGTCACTTGGTCGCGCGGATGATGCGCAGCAGATCTTCGGCGCCGATCTGCTTGGCGAGATCGTCCTGCACGGGGGCCGCCGCCGTGACCAGCGGCGCTTTATCGAGCGTCGTGACGATCATGCCCTTCGATTTCAGCAGATCGATCGCCTCGGCGTCGCGCTGCGCCGACAAATTGCGGTTCACGTCCTGCGCCAGCTTCGCGGCTTCAGCCAGAACCTGACGCTCCTTATCCGTGAAGCTCTGCCATTCGCGCATCGAGCAGGCCGTGACCGTCGGCCCGAACAGATGCCCGGTCAGCGCCACGTATTTCGCGACTTCGTAGTACTTGCCGGTGAACACGACCGGCGGCGAATGTTCGAACCCGTCGAGCACGCCGGTCTGCAGCGCGGTGTAGACCTCGCCGAACGCCATCGGCGTGGCGCTGGCACCCATCGCATTGAGGGCGGCGACGTAGGTCGGCGTCTGGATGGTGCGGATCTTCAGGCCCTTCAGATCCGCGGCCGTCTTGATCTCCTTCTTCGTCGTCACGACGTTGCGATAGCCCCAGCTGTCTTGCCAGCCGAGGATCTTGATGCCGCGCGCCTCGTATTCCTTGGCCAGCGTCTTGCCGACTTCGCCGTCCAGCACCTTGTGCGCGTGATCGTAGCCCTGCCACATGAACGGCAGATCGAGCACGCCCATGCGGCGCACGAAGTTGTTGTGGATCGCCGTGCCGCCGATATGGCACGTGGCGCCGGCCCCCAGCTGCATGCCTTCGACGACCGCGCGTTCCTCGCCCAGCTGGTTGGCACCGTAGATGCGCGCGTCCAGCGTATCCGAATATTCGTTGATGTAGTTGCGCATCACCCAGGCGACCATGTGGTTGTCGTTGCCGAGATCGACGGCGGTCGCGTGCGAGATTTTGATTTGCTTTTTGGCCTGGGCGACGGCGGCGTCCGGCGCCAGGACCGCCAGCGCCAGGGCGCCGGCCGCGGCGACGCCGCGAAGGAACGATTTACGGTTCATTGCGTTTCTCCCCTTTTTCAGTCGCGGCTTGTGCCGCTTTCCGTTCGATGTTTTGCGATTACTAAAACGATTTAGTAAAACGGTACACTAAAGCGGCAAAGCGTCAAGCCGCTTTTCGCGCGGGACGCGATCTCAGGCGGTAAAGCCGTAAAGCTTGGCGGGATTATCGATCAGAATCCGCGCACGCAACGCCGGATCGGCGATCCAGTAGAGCAGCGTGTCGAGTTGCCCGGCGTCGTCCGGCGGATCGGCAAGCTTGGAAACATGCGGCCAGTTGCTGGCCCACACCATGCGCTCGGGCGCCAAGCGCGCGGCCTCGGTCGCCAGCGCGCCGGTATCGCGAAAATCCGGCGGACCGGCGCGCGACACTTCATAGGCGGCCGACAATTTCAGCCAGACGCGCCCGGTTTCGAGCAGCGACGCCAGCGCCTTGAAGCCGGGATGGTCGACGGTCACCGGCTCCAGGAATTTGCCGACATGGTCGACGACCAGCGTACAGGGCAACGTTTTCAGAAAATCGACGCGCTCGTGCAGATAGCGGCCGTCCATCTGAATCTGCATGTGCCAGCCGTGATCGGCAGCCTTGCGCGCGAGCGAAGCCATATCCTCCCAGCCCACGGCGCCGCCGGGCAGCATATGCATGCGCAGGCCGCAAGCACCAATGGCCGAAAGTCGGCGCCATTCCGCGTCCGGGGTCGCGTCGTTGACGACGACGACCGCGCGCGCCTTGTCGCGGCCGAGCGCTTCGACGCCATTCAGCGTCACCGAATTGTTGAGCCCATAGGCCGAGGGCTGCACGACGACCGCGCGCGAGATCCCCAGACGCGCCTGCACCTTGCGATAAGCATCGACACTCGCCCAAACCGGCGGCGGCACGACCGCCGTCTTCGCCACGGGCGTCGCCGCATCGTAAAGATGCATATGGCAATCGATGGTGTTCGCAGGCGCCGCGAGGCGCGGCTTTTCGGTTCCGTTCATAGCGTCGTGTCCCTCCCCTTGTTGGGAGGTCTCTACGCCACGCGGCGCCGGAAAGCGAGAATTTGAATCGCGACGGCGACGGCACCGAACCCGATACCGAGCGCCGAAACATGGAACCAGCCGCCGGCGTTCCATGCGGCAACGCCCAACGCCGACCCGGCCGCACCGCCAATGAACATGCTGCTCATCAGCACCGTATTGATGCGCGACCGCGCCGCCGGGCGAAGGGCGAAGACGATGTGCTGATTGGCGATCAGCGCGCTTTGCAGGCCCAGATCGAGCAGCACGACGCCGATCACCATGCCCGGAATCGCCGTCCAGCCGCCGAAGACGAGCCACGACGCGAGGGTCATCAATGCGCCGATCACGACGGTCGCGGCCGAGCCGCGTTTGTCGACGAACCGGCCGACGATCGGCGCCGCCAGCACGCCGATCATACCGATCAGCCCGAACAATCCGGCGATGTCGGCCCCCAAGCCGAATTCCGGCGTGGCCAGCCGGAACGGCAACACGGTCCAGAACAGCGTGAAACACGCGAATAAAGCGGCTTGGGTCGCCGCCGCGCGGCGCAAGGGTGCAAACTCGATCCACAGCGTCACCATCGAGCGCAACGCCGCGAAATAGGGCAATGGCGCCTCCGGCACGCTGCGCGGCAACAGAAAGCGCAAGGCGAGCGCCGCCGCCAATGCCAGCGGCACTGCGAGCCAGAACATCTCGCGCCAGCCGGCATGCGTGGCGACGAACCCGGCCAGCGTGCGGCTCAACAAAATGCCGGCGAGCAAGCCCGACAACACGAAGCCAACCGCCGCACCGCGCTTCGCGGGGCCCGCCAGATGCGCGGCGAACGGCACGACTTGTTGGGCGACGGCCGCCAGCGCGCCGATGGCCAGCGATGCGGCCGCCAATGCGAATCCGCCGGGCGCCATCGCCGCGAACACGAGTGCGGCGGCCAAGGCGACGAAATGTGCGACGATCAAGCCGCGCCGTTCGACGATATCGCCCAGCGGGACGAGCAGCAGCAATCCGGCAGCATAGCCAAGCTGCGTTGCCGTCGGGATCGCGGCGGTCGCCGCCCCCGGCAAGTCGCGCTCGATCACTTCGAGCATGGGCTGGTTGTAGTAGATATTCGCGACCGCCAAGCCGGCGGCGGCGGCGAGCGCAAAAGCGGCGGTCCGGCTCAAGCCCGGCGCCGCCTCGGAATCGGTGTTCGACATGATTGGAACATAGGGAGTGTCGCGCCGAATGCGACACCCTAAAATCCGATTGCTGCCATTATGCCGGCTTGCCGCGCGGCGGCATGAATTCTTTGCGCGCCCTTGCCGCTTTTTTGCGCATCACGCAATCTTCCGCATGATCGTTGATCAAGCCCATCGCCTGCATGAAGGCGAAAATCGTGGTTGGCCCGACGAATCGCCAGCCGCGCTTCTTCAAATCCTTCGACAGCGCGACCGATGTCGCCGAAATCGACGCCGTTTGCGGGCCACCATGTTCGCCCGGTTTTGGCTCGTGCCGCCAAAAATACGCGGCGAGCGTGCCTTCGCTTTTCGCGAGATCGATCGCGCGCTTGGCATTGTTGATCGTCGCTTCGATCTTGCCGCGATGGCGGACGATCCCGTCGTCTTTCAGCAGGCGCGCCACGTCGCGTTCGCCGAAACGCGCCACCTTATGGAAATCGAAGCCCGCAAACGCGGCACGGAAGTTCTCGCGTTTGGCGAGGATCGTGCGCCAGCTCAAACCCGACTGGAATCCCTCTAGGCAAATCTTCTCGAACAGGCGCCGATCGTCGCCGACGGGATAGCCCCACTCGTCGTCGTGATACGCGACATATTCGGGCGACGCGGCGCACCAGCGGCAGCGCAACTTGCCGTCGGCCCCCATGAAAGTTCCGGCCACTATCCCTTCGCCTTTCTTCGTTTTACGCCCAGCTCGCCGTCGAGCCATTTTTCCATCGCGGCGACTTCGCGGCGGATGAAATTCTCATCGTGCAACGCGTTGGCGAGTGCCGAGACGCCTTGCGCGCGCGCCAGCAAATGCCGGGCGAGTTCCGACGCCTTACGGCGCTTACCCGCCTCGACGAAACGCGCCGTCAGCCAATCGGCGAACTGCGCCATGATCTTGTTGGCGCCTTTCTGCGCCGCGTGATCGAGTTTCGCCAATTCGCCGCACAACGTGCCGACCGGGCAGCCGTAAAGCATGATCTTCGCGCGATTGTCGATGAGCATGCGGACGAAGGCGACGATCCGTGAACGCGGCGTTTTCGCGCCCGCCGCCCAGCCGTCGAGCATCGCGCGCGTGCGTTCGGCGCGCAGTTCGATCACCGCGTCCAGTATCTCGTCCTTGGTCTTGAAATGATAATAGAAATTGCCGCGCGAAATCTTCACCGCCGCCGCGATATCGGCGAAGGACGTGCGCTCGTAACCCTGACGGTAGAACAGATCGTCGGCCTTGGCGGCGATCGCAGCGCGGGTTTGAAGGATCATTGAGAATTTTTAGGACAATCGTCCTATACCGTCAATACGGCAAAAGTTGCCCGCGCGAGCGCTACTTACTTTTCCGTGCCTACTTTCCTTTTCCGTGTCGATAACGAAGTCTGTGTCCATCGCAACGACCGCAGCAGGAGAATGTCATGACCATCGCGATCACCGGCGCCACAGGCGCCCTCGGCCGCCTCGCCATCGCCGCGCTCAAGCGCCGCGCGCCCGGCGCCAAACTCGTCGCACTCGTGCGCGATCCGGCCAAGGCCGCCGACCTGGGCATCGAGACGCGCCGCGCCGACTACACCAAGCCCGAGACGCTGGCCGCCGCTCTCAACGGCGTCGACACGCTCGCGCTGATCTCGTCGAACGACTTCAACGATCGCGCCGGGCAACACCGCAACGTGATCGACGCGGCGAAGAAGGCCGGCGTCAAGCGCATCGTCTACACCAGCATTCTGAAGGGCTTCGACTCCGGCATGTGGCTCGCCCTCGACCATCAGGCGACGGAGAAGGCGCTGGCGGCCTCGGGTATCGCGCGCACGGTGCTGCGCAACGGCTGGTACACCGAGAACTATACCGGTGCATTGAAAGCCTCGGTCGAGCACGGCGCCATCATCGGCGCATCGGGAACGGGCAAGATCGCCACGGCGGCGCGCGCAGACTACGCCGAAGCGCTGGCCGTCGCGTTGCTCGACGAGGCGCATAGCGGTAAGGCATACGAGCTCGCGGGCGATACGGCGTTCACGATGGCCGATTTCGCGGCCGAAGTGTCGCGCGCCGCCGGCAAGACAATTCCCTACAACGATCTGCCGCAAGCGGCCTATGCCGGCGCGCTCAAATCTTTCGGTCTGCCCGACGGTTTCGCGACGGCGATCGCCGACGCCGATGCCCATGCGGCCAAGGGGCAATTGTTCGACGACAGCCGCACGCTGTCGCGGCTGATCGGCCGACCGACGACGCCGATCGCCGTCACGATCAAGGCAGCTTTGGCATAAATCGGTATCAGCGCTCGAGCGTCTTGCCGTCGACTGCAACGGCGCCGTCGAGACGCTCGGGCACGCCGGTGCGCGCAATGTAGCTGTTGCGCGCAAGGTCGTAGACGAAGCCGAGCGGGCCTTGCGTGCCGGACGAGCCGAGTTCGATGCGCTCGCCGGCACGCGCGACGCGCGTGTCGATGGTCGAAGCCTTCGCGCGAAACGCCTCGAACGCAGCCGTGTCTCGGATATCTTCGGCGCCGAGCAGCCAGAGCGCCGTGAGCCCCCGCCCCTCGCCGCGCGTCTCGGCTTGGGTCGCGGTCAACCGCAGCGCGCCATAGCCCAAGCCGTCGTTGATCAGCCGGAACGTGGCCGGCGTGTCGTCCGTGCCCCAGACGCCGAGGGCGCGAATTGCCAGCGCCGCGTCACCGCGCCGCACGAACAGCGTCGCGCCCGTCGGAACCTCGATTTCGTCGCGCCGATACGGGATTAAATCAAAATGCGCGACATCCTGGGCAGCGGACAAAGTTTGCGCGCGCGCAACACGCAAATCGCGCACCCGCACCGAAGCGCGCGCCGCGATCGACGAATAGAGCCAAGCTTTGACCCGAACCGTGCCGGCCGGCGCGGTCGCGGCGAAATCGAATCGACCGAAGCGGTCCGGATCGGAGCGCACGGATTTGATGTTCTCGCCGCCGATTAGCTGTCCGGCTCCGTCAAGGAAATTAAGATAGAGCGCGACGGGACCACCCGCGAGTTCGGCCGAAAGGTTCAAGCGATCGCCCGCATCCGCCGGCAACAATTGCATGACGCCGATCCCGGCTGTGTCGCTGCGATCGTCGATGCGCAACTCCGTGCGGTTTTCCGCCGCGACGATCTCGATCGCCGTGCGCTCGCGTTCGGCCGGCGGATCGACACGCCATTTGCTCGCCGCGTTGAAGATATCGAGCTTGCGCGCGTCGAGATGGAATTCGGCGTCCGCCGGCAGGATCACGGTCGAACTCATCGAATTGTCTTCCGGTCGCGCGTTGCGCGCGGCGCCGAGCAACAGCACTTCCGTCCCGCGCTGCGCCGAAGCGATCGCCGGGCGCAGATGCAACGCTTTGGGGTGGCCCGATCCCGCCTCGACGATACGGTCGCGGCCGAAATAGTCGCGCCGCCCGTCCATCGTAAAACTGATCGTCGGCATATCGACCCCCGCGCCGAGCATGGCGGTCAGCGGCGAGTCCTCGTAGCCGTAAGAGGCTTCGGCCGAGCCGATGTAAAGCGACTTTCCGTGATACGAGGCGTGGCGCCTGTTCTCGCCCGCCATTCCGCGCTCGAAACGCGGCAACGGCGCTGTCAACCATGCGGTCGCCGCTGGTGCCGGCGCGCCGAAGGCCAGCGCACGATACGGATCGCCGCTCGCGCGCGCGGTTTCGCCAAGCCACCCCGCTCGGGCAACGAAAGCATGAACGTCGCCACGGCTGTAAAGCCGATCATAGGTGCGGCTGTGCGGCCCGCCCAAGCGCTGGCCCGGCGCGTACCAATGGCGTGCGAGCTCGCCCCATACAATGTCGAGCCCTTGGCGCGCCAGTTCGCGTGCGATCCAGTCTTGCGCCAAGTTCTCGACCAAGCCGAGATTCTCGATATCGACGGCATAGTAACCCGTGCTGAGATACTCCTCGATCCCGACCGCGCGCACGCGCGCGAGCCAATCGCGCAACATGCCGGTCCCCTGCGCGATCGCGTCAGCGTCGGCGAAAATCTGCCCGAGCGCGATCAGGTTCCACGCCTTCATCAGGAAGATATTCGTGTAGGAGATCGACACTTGATGGCGCGATACGCCGATCCGCGCGAGATCGAGAAGCTTGCGCAAGGGGGCAAGCTGTTCGGGCGTCAAACGGTCGGCGAACAGCAGCCACGCGATCGACATATGGCGCGTCGTGAACTCGACGCCGTTGCGATCGACCAGCTTGGTATCGCCGACATACCAATGGACGTTTCCGAATGTCGGGCTGGCGGCGTTCGTATCCTGCAACCCGGCTAAGGCCTCGATTCCCGCCGCGACGCGCATCGGCGCGTAATTCGCCGCGAGACCATTCAAAACGAACGACGCCAGCGTTCCCCAATCGGTCCGCGCGCGCGGCTTGCCGTCGACGAAAATGCGGCGCCATTGCGCGTCGGCATTGGCTTCGAGCGTGGCGATCTGCGCCGGCGTCGGCGACCAGCGCTCCACGGCGAACGCCGCATGCGCGCAAAGTCCGACGGCGACGACGATCGACGACAAAAACAACGGAAAGCGCATGGCAATAGCTTATCGCCTTCACTTGCCTTTGCCAGCGACGGTTTACGTACCGACCGACGTCATGACATGCCGCCGCCCGGAACGGCGAAGCGTAGGCCCTGGATCGAAACCGTCTCGGTCGCTATATCCTTGGTGTTCCGGATCACATTCGGCCCGTCGATACCGGCGGACGGCTCCGCGGACGCCAGACGCTTTGGTGTCTTCGATATTGTGATCGAATGACGGATACGTTTCGGAAGAGGTTCGACGATGGACAAGCAGGTGCTCGGCGGGTTCGGCAACGATCGTGGCCATTGGGTCGGCGACGGATTTCCCGTCCGTTCGCTGTTCTCCTACGACCGTTTCGGCGAGCATATCAGCCCGTTTTTGCTCCTCGACTATGCGGGTCCACATCGTTTCGAACCGACAACGGCGCGGCGCGGCGTGGGCGAACACCCGCATCGCGGTTTCGAAACGGTAACCATCGTCTATGAGGGTGAGGTTGAACATCGTGACTCCGCCGGGCATGGCGGGATCATCGGCCCCGGCGACGTGCAATGGATGACCGCGGCGGGCGGCATCGTGCACGAGGAGTATCATGCGCCGTCCTTCGCCCAGAAAGGCGGACCGTTCCGCATGATCCAGCTTTGGGTCAATCTGCCCGCGAAGGACAAGATGGCGCCGCCCGGCTATCAGGGCATCGTCGCCGCCGATATCCCGACCGTTCCGCTCGCCGACGGCAAAGCGCCGGTGCGTATCGTGGCGGGCGAATTGAACGGCGTGCGCGGTCCAGCCAAAACCTTCACGCCGGTCAATGTTTGGGACATGAAAATCGCCGCGGGAACGGACGTGTCGCTGCCCTTGCCCGACGGGCATACGACGATGCTGATCGGCCTGGGCGGCACGGTCGTGGTCGCGGGCGAACACGAGTTGCGCGAAGCCAAAGGCATGTTGCTGAGCCGCGAAGGCGATTCCACGACGATCCGCGCCAAGGACGACGCGATGCTGCTGGTGCTGACCGGCACGCCGCTGGGCGAACCGATCGTCGGCTATGGTCCGTTCGTGATGAATAGCGAGGCCGAGATCCGCCAGGCGATCGACGACTTCAACAGCGGCCGTTTCGTTCGACCCGCCGCGTGAAGGCGACGTAAAGATTAAAACACGAAGCTGAAATGTATGCGTCACCTGATTCCGCGATTGTCGTCGCGGAACCTAAGGAGACGCCCCATGAGCTTCGTCATTGCGCAGATCACCGACACGCATCTTGCGCTAACCAAGCCGTTCTTCCGCGACAATTTCGCCGTCGCGGCAGCGGCTTTGCGTGCGTCGAAGCCGGACCTTGTCGTCAACACGGGCGACGTGTCGGTGAACGGAGCCGATCTTCGCGAGGATCTGGTCGCCGCCAAGGAAATGCACGACGCGCTCGGCCTGCCCTGGATCGCCATTCCCGGCAATCATGACATCGGCGACACGCAGGAAACCGCCCGCAAGCAGCCGATCGACGAAACGCGGCGCGCACGCTGGCTCGACGTGTTCGGGCCCGATTACTGGATGCGCGACGTACCGGGCTGGCGGCTGCTCGGGATCAACGCCCAGCTGCTCGCGAGCGATCTTACCGCCGCCGCCGGACAGGCGAAGTTCGTCGCCGATGCCGTCGCCGGTCTCGGCGGCCGCCAACTCGCCCTCTTCCTGCACAAGCCGCTTTTCATCGAGACGTCCGACGATAACGAGATGTCGGGACACCTGCTCACGCCCCGCGCGCGCGCCGAATTGACCGCCGCCTTGAACGGCGTCAAGCCGCGCGTCACATGCTGCGGCCATCTGCACGAGTACCGCGAGCGACACTTCGACGGCGTGCGCCACATCTGGGCGCCGGCGACCGCCTTCACCCTCGCCGACTGGTTCATCCCGACCCATGGCGGCGAGCACATCGTCGGCTATGTCGAGCTGACGCTGGAGGCGGACGGCAGCTTCGTCTCCAGGCTTGTTCAGCCGGAAGGTCTTCAGCCGCTCGATCTCGCCGACTTTCCCGATGCCTATGGCGACGTGCGCCAGATCAAGGCCGCGATGGACGCCCGCAAAGCCGAACTGGCCGCCGCGAAGTGAGCGCGCTTACCGAACCGACCGCCATCGACGGCGTATCGAATTTCCGCGACTTCGGCGGATTGACGACGCAAGACGGCGCCTGCCTCGTCGCGGGC
Organism: Tagaea sp. CACIAM 22H2; assembly: GCA_014444615.1. Taxonomy (GTDB): domain Bacteria; phylum Pseudomonadota; class Alphaproteobacteria; order CACIAM-22H2; family CACIAM-22H2; genus Tagaea. The sequence continues at coordinate 23,524 of PVXE01000054.1, forward strand.
CGGTTGTACCGCTCGGCCAATCCCGCGCGGATCACATCCGGCGGCGCGGCACAGCTGGCCCGTCTTGGTATCGTGACCGTTGTCGATCTGCGCGGGACCGTCGAACGCACGAAGGCGCTCGCCGATTTCGGCGCGGCACCGATCGCGATCCGCGCGACGCCGATCGAACCCAAAACGTCGGTCCGCCTGCGCGAGACGCTTGCAGAGCCCGGCGCAAGTGCCGGTCAAATCCGCGACTTGATGATCGATTCCTACCGCGGCTACGTGAACGACGCGGCGCCGGCCTTCGGCGCCGCATTCCACGCGATCCTCGCCGAGACGGACGGCGCGCTGCTCGTCCATTGCACCGCGGGCAAGGACCGAACCGGTTTCGTCGTCGCCGTGTTGCAGGCCGCCCTCGGCGTCCCGCGCGACGCAATCCTCGGCGACTATCTAGCGACGAACCTTCATTGGGATCGCGCCAGCGCCGTCGGCCACGTGCCGATGGAATCGAATGCCGTCGAGCCCGTGCTGGTCGCTGACGCCGACTATCTGGCCGCCGCGTTCGAGGAAATCGAAAAGCGCGACGGCGATGCGCTCGCCTTCCTGCATCGCGCGACCGGCGGTCGCATTATCCAACGGCAGCTCGACGCCCTGATAGAACGGAGCGCATAAAATGACCCACGAAATCTCCCGCCGCACGGCCTTGTCGCTCGGCGCGTCCAGCCTCGCGGCGTCGGCGTTCGCACCCGCCCCTTCCTTCGCCCAACGCATCGCACCCCCGTCCAGCGCGCCGGTCTCGATCACCTACTACAACTACAATCTCGCCTCGGCCGGTATCGGCTCGGAAGCGACGAAGGAACTGATCGCCGAGTTCACCGCCCCCCAACCCAACATCAAGGTCGAGGGCGTCCCCGTTTCCTCGGGCCAGATCCTCGCGCGTGTGCAAGCCGATCTCGTGGCCGGCCGCACACCCGACGTGGCGCAACTCGTCTTCTCCGATCTGGACTTCGTCGTGCGCAATCTCGGCGTCAAACCGATGACCGACATCGTGCCGCCCGAAGAATGGGCCGCGCATACCGGCGGAATGGTGCCCGCGGGGCTCAATCTCGGCGCGCTCGACGGCAAGGTATACGGCCTTGCCTACGTCTTCTCGACGCCGGTGCTGTTCTATAACGCAACGCTGTTCAAACAGGCCGGTCTCGATCCCGACATGCCGCCCGCAACCTGGGCCGCGGTGAAGGAAGCGGCATTGAAGCTGCGCGCGGCGACCGCCAAGAACGGCGTCTATCCCGGCGTCTACAGCGAGTTCGACTGGCTGCTGCAAGGCCTGTTCCTGTCGAATGGCGGCCGTGCTTTGTCAGAAGATCGCCGCCGGGTGACCTTCGGCGAGTCGGGCGCCGTCGGTGCTATCGAGATGCTGCGCGATCTCGTGAAGTCGGGCGCCCACGCGAAGCTCGCCGAATCCGAAAGCGGCGATGCCTTCATGAGCGGCAATCTCGGTATGATCTTGACGACCAGCGTTTACCAGCGCGCGTTCTTGAACGCCGCCAAGGACAAGTTCGAATTGCGCGCGGCGAAGATGCCGAGCTTCGGCGACAAGCCCGCGCGCCCGACCAATTCGGGCAGCGCGCTGTTCATTCTGTCGAAAGACCCGGTTAAACAACGCGCCGCCTGGGAACTGGTCAAGTATATGACGTCGAAGCGCGGTTATACGGTCATTACCAGCAAGATCGGCTATCTGCCGCTGCGTTTGGATATCGTCGACGATCCGCAGTATCTCGGCGCCTGGACGCGTGAGAATCCGATGGTACGGCCGAATCTGGAGCAACTGACGCGTCTCAACCAGTGGGTCGCGTTCCCCGGCTCGAATTACCGCCAGATCGCGCGTATCCAAATCGCGGCCGTCAACGAAGCTGTTTTCGGCGACGGTGACATCGCTAAAATCATGCGCGAGGCCCAGGAACGCGCCCAGGCGTTGATGCCGCGCGCATGACCGACGCGGTCCGGCTCCCGGCACCCTTCGCGCGCGCGACGGCCGAAGCGGCGGCGCCCGTGTATCGGGTGCCGGCCTGGGTCGCGCCGGCATTGTTTCTGCTGCCCGCTTTCGCGACACTCGGCTTGTGGATCTACTGGCCGCTGATCGAAGCGTTGCGGCTGAGTTTCTACGAGTGGAATCTGCTGCCGACGGCGGCACCGGTCTATGTCGGGCTCGACAACTATCGCAATCTTCTCGCCCTCGCCGAACTACGCACGGCGGCCTGGAACACCGTCGTCTACACGTTGGGCCTGTTGCCTTTGACCGTGGCGCTGCCGCTGTTGATCGCGCTTATGACGCGCGAAGCCGTGGGCCGCGCGGGGGCTGTCTATCGCGCGATCATTTTCGTGCCGATGATCATCGCGCCCGTCGTCGTCGCGGTCGTGTGGCGCTGGCTGCTCAATCCCGATCACGGCATCGTCAACAAGCTGCTCGGCGGTTTGGGCGTGCCGAGTTTGCGCTTCCTTCAGGATCCCGACACAGCGATTTGGACGATCATCTTCATTACCGGCTGGAAGCTCGTCGGGTTTTCGACGCTGCTTTTCGCCGCCGCGATGACCAATATCGATCAAAGCCTTGTCGAAGCCGCGCGCATCGACGGGGCGAGCGAAAGCCAGATCGCACGGCGGATCGTCGTGCCCCTCGTCGCGCCGACCGGCATTTTCCTGACCGTGCTGACCGTGCTGCACGGCGCGCAATGGAGCTTCGTCTACATCAACGTGCTGACCCAAGGCGGTCCGCGCCACGCGACGACCAATCTCTACTATCTGCTGTGGGAATACGGGTTCGGCACGTTCGCGATCGGCTGGAGCACGGCGGCGGGGATGCTGCTCTTCGCGGCTTTCGCCGTTTTCGCCGCGATCGGACTGTGGGCGATGCGCCGCACGGATCGCCATGCGCATTGAAAGCCGCGCCGCCGCGCTGCGCAGCCACACGCTGCTGACGGTCCTCAGCCTTCTATCCGTGCTTCCGCTCTATTGGATGCTCGTGACGGCGCTGCGCGCGCCCAACGAGATCTTCTCGACCACGCCGTGGCCGCAGAACCCGAGCTTGGATAATTTCGCCTATATCCTCGGCGGCGTGCCGATTTTGCGGATGCTCTGGAACACCGCCATCGTCGCGACGTTGACGACGATCGCCCAGTTGATCACGGCGCTGCTGGCGGCCTACGCCTTCGCGCGCTGGAAGAACAAATGGTCGCAAGCGCTTTTCGCGCTGCTGACCGTGACGTGGCTCATACCCGCCCAGGTCGTGATGGTGCCGGGCTATCTGCTGGTCACGCGTTTCGACATGCTCGATACGCTCGCAGCACTCGTCGTCCCGCACGCGGCCTCAGCCTTCGCGATCATCATGCTCTATCAGGCTTTGCGCGCTTTTCCGGACGAACTCATCGAGGCGGCAGTGATCGACGGCGCGGGGCATTTGCGAATCTTGCGCTCGCTGATCGTGCCCAACCTCAAACCCGCTTTGGCATCGCTGGCGATCCTGCTCTTCATCACGAGCTGGAACGACTATTTCTGGCCGCTGTTGGTGACGCGCAGCCAGGACAGCGCCGTGATCCAGATCGGTTTGCAGATGTTCATGACGCAGGAAGGCAATCAATGGGGCCCGCTGATGGCGGCCGCTAGCGTCGCCAGCCTACCGCTGCTGGCGCTCTACGTCGTGCTGCAAAAGCAGATCGTCGACTCGTTCCTGCGCTCGGGGCTGAAGTAAGTCGCCTTCCGCCGCTCGGCTGCCTCCCGCCGATACGCGGGTCGAAAACCCCTAGAAACTCGATACTTCCGGCGATGGCGGCGACCAGCCGATCGGGGCGCGGCCGGGAATGCGCTCGCCCACGCCGACGACGGCCGACAATATCCGCGCTTCGCCGCCGGGGCCCCATAACGGCACCATCAGCCGCTCCCAATGTGCAACCGGAATCCACGGCAATGTGTCGTTGCGTGTGTAGACGGCGCAATTGTGCCGCAGCACCAGCATGTAGCTCGCCAGAAAGAACGCCGGGCCGGGGCCGGATTGCGGGCGCATGGCCAGATCTGACATGCGCCCGCTTTGCAGCTGCGCCGTCGACTTGGCCGCGACACCGTCGCCGTAGATCGCGAAACGGAAATCGCCGTCGGGGACCGGATCGACGATATTGAGATATCGCAGATCGGCCCCCAGCGTTTCGGGCTTGAACGTGGCTTGGCGAAGCCCGCCGGGCGCAAAAGCGCCGGCCGCTGCCAACGCGGCGTAGATGCGCCGGACGGTTTGGTCGTTGATGTCGGCCGGCGCGGGATTGCGCAGAATCCGCGCCTCCTTCATCCCCGCCTCGGCCCAAATGCGCCTAAGCGTCAGCGACGCGTCGCCGAAGTCCAGTTCATCGACGATGGACCGCGCGGTCGAAACCAGCGCCTGTCGAACGATTTGAAGCCGCTGATTCTCCATAGCCCAGATTCCACGACGCGACCGCTAATCGTCTAATGCTACTATTTCTTGCATTCGCCGGGCCAACCGCAAAGCGGCGGGGCCGTCCGGAACGGCGATGCGAGATATCTTCGCACTCGGTATTCTCGGTTTGGCTTGGTGCCAAAACGCATGCGCGCTGTGGCGCAGCAAAAATCCGCGCCGCGCGCAAGGCACCCGGCCGAACATAGGGACCATTCACCGCGCCCCAAACAGCACGACGCCCGAGAATCCCTTTCGGGACGCTCGGGCGTCGTGGCGGAGGGGATGGGATTCGAACCCACGGTACAGGTTTAGGCCCGTACAACAGTTTAGCAAACTGCCGCCTTCAGCCACTCGGCCACCCCTCCGCCGGGAGTGGGTTAACACGGCATATGCGGGGTCGCTTCTAGGGCCCCTGCCCGCGCCTGTCAACGCAAGCAGATCATTAGGGATTTTTCGGCCGACGCGGCGCTGCGGTGCGCCCAAACCGTTGCATCAATGCAACATAAGTCAAATCCTGAATCAGTTGAATCCAAATACGGCTCAAGTTTTAGGGATCGTTAACCAATGCGGCGCATCTTATCCACACGCAACCCGCACTGGGTCGCCCGGAATAGATGGATCGGAAACCCGTCTTCGGACTTGTCAAGAAACGTCCGGCGGAAGCCGGAAAGACCAGAGGAGCCAAAGAGATGTCCC
>PVXE01000055.1 GCA_014444615.1 Tagaea sp. CACIAM 22H2
GTCTGCTGAAGCTCTTCGATCCCCGCTTCGGCAAGCTTCATGCGGTGCTGGCCTTCGAAGTGGAAGGGCTTGGTGATGACGCCGACGGTCAGCATGCCCGCTTCGCGGCAGGCGCGCGCGATGACCGGGGCGGCACCCGTGCCCGTGCCGCCGCCCATACCGGCGGCGACGAACACCATGTGCGAACCCTGCACGTGTTCGAGCAGTTCCGGCAGCGATTCTTCCGCCGCGACGCGGCCCACATCGGGGCGCGAACCCGCACCCAGGCCTTGCGTCACGCCCACGCCCAGCTGCAAGCGGCGTTCGGCGAGCGATTGTGCCAGCGCCTGCGCGTCGGTGTTGGCGACGACGAATTCCACGCCTTCGAGCTTGGCGCGGATCATGTTGTTCACGGCGTTGCCGCCGGCCCCGCCCACGCCCACGACGGTGATGCGCGGCTTGAGCTCGGCGGGCTGGTTCGATGCGAGAGTGATTGCCATTTTGCTTCTCCGATCTCCTTGGGTTCAGTTCGTAACGCGCTGGCGGCCGGTCCGATCCATGCCTGGCCCGCGCGCGGGTAGACGGGTGCTGTGTTGTCGTTGCGGCATTTGGGGCCTTCCCGTCATAGGTTGTCCCTCAGCCACATTCTCAAGCCCCCGAAGACGCCCGCGGACGGTGCAGCCGCGGATTCGGGACGCAGGGATTCGGTTCCTTTCTGATGCGCGTGCAGGATCAAGCCCGCACACGCCGCGAAAGCGGGTCCGCCGGTCTGATCGGCAAGACCCGTGAGCTGGCCGCTGGGCTTGCCCATGCGGACCTGCTTGTCGAGGATCATGGCGGCGAGCTCGCGCGTGCCCTGAAGCTGCGATGCGCCGCCGGTGAGGACGACGCGCCGGCCCGCGATCTTGTCGAAGCCCGACGCTTCCAAGCGCGAGCGCACCAGCTCGAAGGTTTCCTCCAGGCGCGGCGCCACGATCCCGGTCAGGATCGATTTCGGCACGTGGTTCGCCTGGGTTTGCTCTTCTTCGCCCACCAGCGGCACGTCGACCAGCTCGCGCTCGTCGTTGGCCGAATGGATGCACGAGCCGTGCAGCGTCTTCATCCGTTCGGCATGCGCCAGCGGCGTCGACAGGCCGCGCGCGATGTCGTTGGTGACGTGACTGCCGCCGACATTGATCTGATCGACGAACACGCAATGCCCGTCGAAGAACACGGCGAAGGACGTGGTGCCGCCGCCCATATCGATGACGCAAGCGCCCAGATCCTTTTCGTCCTGGACGAGGCAGGCGAGGCCGGCGGCATAGGCCGGCACGACCGGTTCCTCGATTTCCAGATGGCAGCGCGAAACGGCGGTTTCGAGATTGCGCACCGAGGCGCTGGAGGCGCCGACCATGTGCATGTTCACGCCCAGGCGCTCGCCGCACATGCCGCGCGGATCGCGTATGCCCCGGCTGCCGTCGATCGTGAAGCCGACGGGAAATTGATGGATGATCCGCTTGTCGGCCGCGGTCTGGGTCTGGCGCGCCTGTTCGATCACGCGGCGCAGATCCGCGTCGCCGATCTCGTGGCCGTTCAACGCCACCTCGACGCCGAAGGTACGCGACACCGGCGCGCCGCCGACCAGATTGACGATCACGCTTTTCAGCGTTTCGCCGGCCATCGTTTCGGCCGCCGACACCGCTGACAGGATCGATTGTTCGGCTTCGTCGAGATCGACGATCGTGCCGCCGCGCACGCCGTGGCTGATCTGATGTCCGATGCCCACGACGCGAGGCGCGCCGTCCCCGTCCGCCTTCGCGACGAAGCAGGCGACCTTGGTCGAGCCGAGGTCGAGGGCGGCGATCGTTCCGTTCCGGCGGGCGCGTTTTTTCTTCGACATGGTGGACGAAGGGCTCCTAAGTCGGCCGGTTGTTGCGGCGTTGGGCGGGCGCGTTGACCGGCGTGGTCGCCGGGGCGGCGTCCTTCGCGCGCAGGATCAGGCGGTCGGGCAAACGCAGATCGACCGAGACGAGATCGCGCTCGACCAAGCCGTTGTTGCGTTCGAGTTCGGCGAGGCGCTCGTAGGCGGCGCCCGCATTCGCTTCCGGCAGGTTCACGACCACGCCGTTATCGAGATTCAGATTCCAGCGCCGTCCGCCGACGCGCACCGCCGCCGATACGCGGTTGCGCAGAGCGGGTTCGGTATCGAGCAGCGCCAGCAGCGCGCCCGCGTGTTCGGGCGCGTCGTCGCCAACGACGATCAGCAGCTTGGCGAAATTGCCGGGATCGACGCCGGGAATTTCCTTGGCGTCCTGGTCGATCACCGCGAAACGCCCGCCGCGCTGCCACAGCGCCATCGGTACGCGTTCTTCCAAGCGCACATGGATCGTGTCGGGCAAGCGCCGTTCGACGATCGCGCGGCGCACCCAGGGCAGTGTTTCAAGTTCGGCCTTCGCCTGATGCGGATCGAAGGTCAGGATCGGGGCGCCGCGCCGCGCGTCTAGCACCGCCAGCACGTCGCGCGGATTGGTGCGCTCGCGTCCTTCGACCAAAACTTCGGTCACTTGCAGGCCGGCGCGCGTCGACGCGGCCAGAATGCCGCGTCGCAGATCCAGCGCCATGTCGTCCAGGCGATCGGCCCCGCCCGCGCGCCAAGCGTACAAGCCGCCGCCGCCGACCACGGCGGCGATGCCGATCGCGGTCATGATCTTCGCGGCCGCCGCCGACGGGCGCCAGCCGAGAATGCGGCGCCAGCCGGTGCGGCGCGCGGGCTTGCGGGGGTTACGTTTCGATTGGCCGAACATCAGGCGGCCCTCCCTTTCGGCCCGTCATGCGTCGCGTGTTCGACCAGCCAGGCGCAAAGCTCGGGGAAGGCGATCCCCGACGCCGCCGCGATTTCGGGCACGAGCGACAGCGGCGTCATGCCGGGCTGGGTATTGACTTCGAGCAGCACGACGCGGCCGGGTTCGCCGCGCGTGTCGTCGTAACGGATATCGGCGCGGCTGACACCCCGGCAGCCCAAGGCGCGATGCGCTTCCAGGGCCACGCGCATCGCCTCGGCATAGGCGGTGCTGTCGATGGGGGCGGGGCAAATATGGATCGCTTTGCCGTCGGTGTATTTGGCCGTGTAGTCGTAGAAGCCGTTGTTCGGCCGGATTTCCAGCACGCCCAACGCTTTCGCTTCGCCGTTGAAGCCCATCACCGCGACCGTCAATTCGCGACCCGGGATATAGGTCTCGACCAGCACTTCCTCGTCGAAGGGCCAAGGCTCGCGCGCCAGCGCGTCGAGATCGGCTTTCTCCAGAACGATCTTCACGCCGACGGAGGAGCCTTCGTTCGCGGGCTTCATCACGAAGGGCAAAGCGATGGCGCGGCCCGCGAGAACGTCGGCGCGTTTGAACACGCCGCCTTCGGCGATCGGCAAATCGCGGCCCTTGAACACCGCGCGCGCGACGGGCTTGTCCATCGCCAAAGCCGAGGCGAGCAGGCCCGAATGCGTATAGGGCACGCGCGCGAGATCGAGCACGCCTTGGATCGTGCCGTCTTCGGCCCAGCGGCCATGCAGCGCGTTGAATACCACGTCGGGCTTGTCGGCGAGTGCTGCCGTCAAACCATCGAGCGAGACGAGATCGTGTTCGATCACGTCGTAACCCTTGGCGCGCAGCGCCTTGGCGCATTCGTGGCCGGAGGACAGGCTCACCTCGCGCTCGGTCGACAAGCCGCCTTTCAGGAGCAGGACCTTTTTCATGCCCGCACCCCCACGCGCTTGATTTCCCAATGCAGGTCGACGCCGAATTTCGCGAACACGCGCGCGCGGACTTCGTCGCCCAAATCCTCCAGATCGGCGGCGGTCGCTTCGCCGTCGTTGATCAGGAAGTTGCAGTGTTTTTCGCTTACTTTTGCGCCGCCGCGGGTCAAACCCCGGCAGCCGGCCGCGTCGATCAGTTCCCACGCCTTCGCACCCGGCGGGTTGGCGAAGGTGGAGCCGCCGGTGCGCGTGCGCACGGGCTGCGAGGCTTCGCGCTTGGCCTGGATATCCGTCATGCGTGCGGCGATAGCGGCAACATCGTCGGGCTCGGCTTTCAGCTCGGCGCCGATGAAGATCCAATCGTCGGGCATGCAGCTCGACCGGTATTCGAAGCACAACGCGCCGTTGGTCGCGTAATGCAGCGTGCCGGCGGCGTCGATCGCTTCGGCGGCCAGCACGACGTCCTTCATTTCCTTGCCATAGGCGCCCGCGTTCATGCGCAAGGCGCCGCCCATTGTGCCAGGGACACCCACGAGGAATTCGAGACCGCCCAAGCCCCAATCGCGCGCGGCATTGGCGACGTTGACGTCGAGCGCGGCCGCACCGGCCTTCACGATGTTCCCGTCGCGCGCGATATCGGCGAAACCTTTGCCCAAGCGGATCGTGACGCCGGGAATGCCGCCGTCGCGCACCAGCAGATTGGAGCCCACACCCAGCACCGTCACCGGCACGTCGGCGGGTTTGGCGGCGAGGAATGCCGCCAGATCGTCGCGATCGGCGGGACGGAACAACACTTCCGCCGGACCGCCGACACGGAACCACGTCGTCGCCGCAAGGCTCGCATTCTCGCGATAACCGCCGCGCGTTTGCGGCAAGCGATCGATCAGCCGCATCGGCTTAGGGGAAACCATCATGCTTTCCCTCCCGCCGCCGCGACCGCCGCGTCGAGCTCGCCGGGCAGCGCATGCGCCCATTGCGTGATGTTGCCAGCGCCCAAGCACACGACCATGTCGCCGGGCTTGGCGATCTCCAGCACCGTGCGCGCCAGGGCTTGCGGATTTTCCAGCGCGATCGCCTTGCGATGACGGTGGCCGCGCAAGCCTTCGACCAAGGCTTGCTTGTTGGCGCCCTCGATCGGCTGTTCGCCGGCGGCGTAGACGTCGGCGACGATCACGGCATCGGCATCGTTGAAGCAGGTGCAGAATTCCTCGAACAGATTCGCAAGCCGCGTATAGCGATGCGGCTGCACGACCGCGATCACGCCCGCCGACGTCGCCTGGCGGGCCGCTTTCAGCACCGCCGCGATCTCGACCGGGTGATGGCCGTAATCGTCGATGACCGTCAGGCCGGCCCCCATGCCGGTATTGGTGAAGCGGCGCTTCACGCCCTTAATGGCGGCGAGCGCCTTGCGGATCGTCGCTTCGTCGATCCCCATTTCGATCGCCACGGCGACGGCGGCCAGCGAGTTTTCGACATTGTGTTTGCCGACCAGCGGCAGATGCAGATTGCGGATCGTGCGTTCCGGCCCCGCGCGGCCCGAAAGTGCCACGTCGAAATGCCCGCCCGACGCGTCGAGGCGCACATTCACGCCGCGCACATCGGCCTGCGGCGAGAAGCCGTAAGCGAGAATCTTGCGGTCTTGCGTCGCCGCGATCAGCGCTTGCACTTCCGGGTGATCGACGCACATCGCCGCGAAGCCATAGAAGGGCAGGTTCGAGATGAAGTTCTGATAGCCCTTCTTCGCGTTCTCGAACGTTCCCCAGTAATCGAGATGCTCGGGGTCGATATTGGTCACGACCGCGATGGTCGCGGGCAGTTTGACGAACGTGCCGTCGCTTTCGTCGGCTTCGACGACCATCCAGTCGCCCGCACCCAAACGCGCGTTGGTGCCGTAGGCGTTGAGGATGCCGCCATTGATGATCGTCGGGTCCATGCCCGCGGTTTCCAGCATCGCGGCGACGAAACCGGTCGTCGTCGTCTTGCCGTGAGTCCCCGCGATCGCCACCGCCCATTTGAGGCGCATGAGCTCGGCGAGCATTTCCGCGCGGCGCACGACCGGGATCAGCTTTTCGCGTGCGGCGCGTACTTCGGGGTTGTCGGGCTTCACGGCCGTGGACACGACCAGCACTTCGGCCTCGCCCAAATTCTCGGCCTTGTGGCCGACATGGACGGCGATGCCGAGCTTGCGCAAACGCTGCACGTTGGCGCTGTCGGCCTGGTCGGAGCCCTGAACCTTGTAGCCCAAATTGTGCAGGATCTCGGCGATGCCGGACATGCCGATCCCGCCGATGCCCACGAAATGGAGCAGACCGATATCGAGCGGCAGGGCCCTCATGCTCGGCCTCCCGTCGCCAGATGCGCGACCAGATCGGCCAGGCGCTCGGCGGCGTCGGGCTTGCCGAATTTCCACGCGGCTTGCGCCATCGGCGGCAGGGCTGACGGATCGGCCAGCAGCAACGCGAGATGCTTTTCCAGCGCCTCCGCCGTGAAATGCGGTTCGGGCAAAAGCCACGCGCCGCCGGCATCGGCCAAAGCGCGGGCATTTTCGGTCTGATGGTCGTCGGTCGCGTGCATGTAAGGAACCAGCAAAGCGGGACGGCCGATGCAGGCAAGCTCGGCCACGGTGGAAGCGCCGCTGCGCGCGATCACGAGATGCGCGTTGGCGATGCGCTGGGGCAGATCGGCGAAGAACGGCGCGACCTCCGCCGCGATACCGGCCTTGGCATAGGCGGCGGCGACGGCTTCGACATCGTCTTTGCGCGTTTGCTGCACGATCTTGAGGCGCGTGCGCGTGTCCTGCGGCAAACGCGCGATCGCGTCGGGCACGACGCGGCCGAAGATCGACGCACCTTGGCTGCCGCCGGTCACCAGCAAGCGCAACTCGCCGTTCTTTTCCGGCACCCAATAGGTGCTGTCGCGGAGCGCAATCACGTTCTCGCGCACCGGATTGCCGGTCAGCGTCGCGCGTTCGGCGTGGCGCGTGGTCGCGAAGGAACTCGCGATCGCATCGACTTTCGACGCGATCAGGCGATTGACGCGGCCGAGCACGGCGTTTTGTTCATGGACGGCGGTGGGCACGCGGCCGATCGCCGCCGCGATCGTCGGCAGGCTCGGATAGCCGCCGAAGCCGACCACCGCTTGGGGGACGAGCTTCTTGATCACGCCGCGCGCGGCGAAATAGCCGGGGACGAGCGAAGCGAAGCCGCGAAGTTTCTGTACGACGCCGCCGGTCATTTTACGCAACGGCAAGCGATGGGTTTCGAGCGCGCCGAGGCGCCCGCCATATTGCGTGCCGCGATCGTCGGTGACGAAGGCCAGGCGATAGCCGCGCTTGTCGAGCGCACCCGCCAAGGCTTCCGCCGGGAAGACATGGCCGCCCGTACCGCCGGCCGCGAGGATGACGAGCGGTGCGCTCACAGCGTCTCCCCCTGGCCGAAGCGTTTGCGGGAAAGGGCGAGCACGAAGCCCATGCCCAGCGCGATCGCCAGCAGCGACGAGCCGCCGTAGCTGACGAACGGCAGCGTCATGCCCTTGGTGGGGATCAAGTGCAGCGTCGATCCCATATTGACCAACGCCTGCACGCCGAACTGGACGCACAAGCCGCCGATCGCCAGCACGACGAACAGATCGGTTTCCTGCAACGCGCGCGCGAAGCCGCGCAGCACGATGAAGGCGTAGAGGGCGACGACCATCAGGCACAGGATCAGGCCGAATTCCTCCGCCGCCACGGCGAAGATGAAATCGGCATGCGCGTCGGGCAGGAACGACTTGGCCGTGCCCTCGCCGGGGCCGCGCCCCAGCAGGCCGCCATTCATGAACGCTTCCATCGCCATGTTCACCTGATAGGTGTCGCCCGAGGCGGGGTCGAGGAAGCGGTTCACGCGGCTTTCGAAATGCGGGAAGGTGAAATAAAGGCCGATGGCCGCGGCCGCACCCGCACCGCCCAGACCCACGACCCACAACATGCGCAAGCCCGCCAGGAAGAACTGCGCGAACCACACGCAGGTCACGACGAAGGCCATGCCGATATCCGGCTGGCCCAGCAGCAGCGCCATCGACAGGCCGTAAAGCGCGATCGCGAACAGGTCGCCGGGGAAGTTTTCCTTCTTGCGGGCGAGTGCAAACAGCCACGCGGTGACGATCGCGAAAGTCGGCTTCAGGAATTCCGACGGCTGCAGCGAAAAGCCGGGCAGGCTGATCCAGCGTTTGGCGCCCTTGATCTCCATGCCCACGAAGAACGTGGCGATCAGGAAAAAGATCGAGCAGGCGAAGCCGATCAGCGCGAGCTGGCGCACTTGCTTGGGGTTCAGCATCGACACCGCGATCAGCGTCAACGCCGCCAGCGGCAGCAATTGCAGCTGCTTGCGCACGAAATAGAACGTGTCGAGATTGACGCGCGTCGCGACCGCCGGAGACGCGGCCATGATCAACACGGCGCCCGTGCCGATCAGCAACGCCAGCGCGGTCAGCAGCCACTTGTCGACGGTCCACCACCAGCGGGCGATGACGGAATTGTCGGCGCGCGCGAAACTCATGCGGCCGCACTCCCCTGTTGGGCGATGTCGCGCGCGAGGTCGCGGAACGCATCGCCGCGGTGCTCGAAGCTTTTAAACTGATCGAACGACGCGCAAGCGGGCGACAGCAGGATCACGCCCTTGCCTTCGCCGCGCGCGTCGTTCCAAGCGGCCGCGACGGCCTTGTCGAGTGTGCCGCATTTTTCGTGCGGGATTTCGCCCAACGTCGCGGCGAAATCGCCGGCCGCTTCGCCGATCAGATAGGCCTTGGCGATGCGCGGGAAGAAGCCGCGCAAGGATTCGATGCCGCCCGCCTTGGCGCGCCCGCCCGCGATCCAATGGATACGCGGATAGCAGCCCAACGCCTTCGCGGTCGAATCCGCGTTGGTCGCTTTGCTGTCGTTGACGAACACGATGCCGTCGCGTTCGGCCACGCGTTCCTGGCGATGCGGCAAGCCGGGGAAGCTCTTCATCGCGTCGGCGATGATTTTGGGTGAGACGCCCAATTGCAGCGCCACGGCCGCCGCCGCCGCCGCGTTCTGCGCGTTATGCGTGCCGGGCAGGGCCGGGCAATCGGCCAGCGAGGCGAAGCGCACCGGCTCGCCATGGCGCGAATCCCAAAGCCCGCCGCGTTGCGCGTAGACGCCGCCTTGCACGCCGCCCTGGCCCGAAATCGGGATCACGATGCTTTCGCCTGCTTCGACCAGATCGGCGTAGATCGAAGCACTGATATCGTCGTCGATGCCGACGACGGCGAAGCGCGGGCTTTTCTGATCGCGGAAGATATTGCGCTTGGCGGCGACGTAGCCGTCCATCCCGCCGTGACGGTCGAGATGGTCGGGCGAGATATTGAGCAGCACCGCGCCGTCGAAACGCGCGGTGGGTACCAGTTCGAGCTGATAGCTCGACATTTCGATGACGTAGATTCCATCCCGACCGAGCGGCTCGAGCGACAAGGCCGCCGTGCCGATATTGCCGCCGATCTGCGTCGCGCGCTTGGCGGCGTTCAGGATATGGCCGATCAGCGCGGTCGTGGTCGACTTGCCGTTGGTGCCGGTGATACCGATGAACGACGCGTCGCGGCGGCTGCGCATCAGCAATTCGACGTCGCTGATCAGGTCGATGCCCTGCGCCTTGGCGCGCGCGGCCACGTCGTGCGGCGCGGGGAAGCTGTGCGGGATGCCGGGCGACATCACCAAGGCGGCAACGCCTGCGAGATCGGCGGTCCGCAGATCGGCGAGCGGGATTTGCGCCGCCGCCGCCGCTTCGCGCGACGCGGCAGTGTCGTCCCACGCCATCACCTTCGCCCCCGACGCGACAAGCGCGCGCGCGGCCGCCAGTCCGGATTTACCCAGACCGAGGACCGCCACGTTCTTGCCCGCGAAGGAAGCGATGTGGATCAAGCTTTCCCCCTCACCGCAATTTCAGCGTCGCGAGTCCCGCGAGCGCCAGGATGGAGGCGATAATCCAGAAGCGGATCACGATGGTGGGTTCCGCCCAGCCCTTCTTTTCGAAATGGTGGTGCAGCGGCGCCATCAGAAACACGCGCTTGCCGGTCAGCTTGAACGACGCGACCTGCACGATGACCGACACGGCTTCCAGCACGAACAACCCGCCGACGATGGCGAGGGTGAGTTCGTTCTTGGTGATGACGGCGACTGTGCCCAGCGCCCCGCCCATCGACAGGGAGCCGACATCGCCCATGAACACCATTGCGGGCGGCGCGTTGAACCACAGGAAGCCGAGGGCGGCCCCGACCAACGCCGCGCACAGCACGGCCAACTCGCCCGAGCCGGGGACGTGATGGATAAGAAGGTAATTCGCGAACACCGCGTTGCCCGCGACATAGGCGAAGGCCGCGAAGCAACCCGCGGCGATCATCACCGGCACGATGGCCAGGCCGTCGAGCCCGTCGGTCAGGTTGACCGCGTTGGACGAGCCGACCATCACGAACATCGCGAAGGGGATGAAGAACATGCCGAGATCGATCAGCAGGTTCTTGAAGAACGGAATCGCGAGCTGGGTGGAGAGCGGTTCGCGCGTGAGATAGACGATCCACAGCGCGGCGGCGAACGCGATCAGGAACTGCACGACCAGCTTCCAGCGGCCCGGCAAACCTTTGGAATTGCGCTTGGTGAGCTTGAGGTAGTCGTCGCAGAAGCCGATCGCGCCGAAACCGAACGTCACCGTCAGCACGGCCCAGACATAGCCGTTGGAAAGATCGGCCCACAGCAGCGTCGAAATGCCCATCGACAGCAGGATCAACACGCCGCCCATGATCGGCGTGCCGCGCTTCTTCAAATGCGTCTCGGGCGTATCGGCGCGCACGCCGACATGCGGCTGTTTCGACTTCAGCCAGCGGATGATCGGCTCGCCCAGCAGGAACGACACGACCAAGGCAGTCATCACCGCGCCGCCCGACCGGAAGGTGAGATAGCGGAACAGATTGAAGAAGCTGATGTCGTCGGCGAGCGGAACGAGCAGGTTGAAAAACATCTGTTGCCTTACCTTCCGGCCGCGGCCCTTGGGGCCAGCGCCAGCAATGCGTCGACGATCGGCCCCATGCGGCTGCCGAGCGACCCTTTGACGGAAACCGCGTCGCCCGCGCGAACGGCGTCGAGAACGATCGGCGCCAACGCGGCCGAATCGGCCGTGTGCGCGCCGCGCTTATCTTCGGGCAATGCGTCGAAAAGACGGCGCATCAACGGCCCGCAGCAGAAAACCAGATCGATTTTTTCGGCCAGGATCGCTTCGGCCAACCCGGCATGAAGTTCCTCGGCCTGGGGGCCAAGTTCGCGCATGTCGCCCAGCACGGCGATGCGCCGTTTTGCGTCGGTCATCGACAGCACGGCGAAGGCCGCGCGCATCGACGGCGGCGAGGCGTTGTAGCTTTCGTCGAGCAGCACGAAGGCGCCGCCGCCGGGCAAGCGCACGTCGTGGCGCGCCCCGCGCCCCTTGGGCGGAGCGGCGGTCGCGAGCGCATCGGCCGCTTGGCGCCAATCGGCGCCCAGCGCATGCGCGCCGAGCAGCACGGCCAGCGAATTCAGCGCCCAATGCTTGCCGGGCGCACCCACGCGCCAGGTCGCGCGCGTGCCCAGGAAATCGGCCGTGACGGTCGAGCCTTCGGCGTCGCCCGTCCAATCGATCAATCGCGCATCGGCGCCGGCTTGGGTGCCGAAGCTCAGCACGCCGCGCCAATTCCACAGATGCGCCGCTTTCACGAGCATCTCGAAATATCGATTGTCGAAGGGCAGCACGGCGGTTTCCCCGCCTTGGCCCGTCTCGAAAATCTCGGCCTTGGCGCGGGCGACGCCGTCGATCCCGTCGGGGAAGTACTCGGCGTGAACCGCTTCGACCGTCGTGACGATCGCGACATGCGGCGCGACCATCGCGGTCAAGGGCGCGATCTCGCGCGCATGGTTCATGCCGATCTCGAACACCGCGTAGCGCGAATCCGCCGGCATGCGCGCGAGCGTGACCGGCACGCCGATATGGTTGTTGAACGACGCGGCCGCCGCATGCGTGGCGGCTTGTTTGCCGAGAACGAGGGCGAGGCCTTCTTTGGTCGAGGTCTTGCCGACCGAGCCGGTCACGGCGACGACGCGCGCCTTCGAACGCGTGCGCGCCGCGACACCCATTTGGCCGAGTGCTGCGAGCGTATCGCCGACGACGAGTTGCGGGCCGCTCGCCGCGATTTCGCGCGACACCAAAGCCGCCGCCGCACCTTGGGCGAAGGCCGCACGCACGAAATCGTGCCCGTCCTTTTCGGCCTTCAACGCGACGAACAGATCGCCGGCCTTGAGCGTGCGCGTATCGATGGAAATGCCGGAGGCATTCCACGCTGCACCAGCCAAACGCCCGCCGGTCGCCGTCGCCGCATCGGCCGATGTCCAAAGGGCGCTCATGCGGCAACCCCGTCGGCCAGTGCTATGGCTTTGCGCGCTTCGTCGCGGTCGTCGAAGGGTAAAACCTTGTCGCCGACGATCTGGCCGGTCTCGTGACCCTTGCCGCAGATCGCCAGCACGTCGCCGGGTTCAAGTGCCGCCACCGCATCGCGGATCGCGTTTTCGCGCGGCGCGATCTCGATGGCGCCAGGCGCTTGCGCCATCACGGCGGCGCGGATCGCGGCGGGATCTTCCGAACGCGGATTGTCGTCGGTGACGATCACGCGATCGGCGTTCTCGACCGCGATCTTGCCCATCATCGGTCGCTTGCCCGCATCGCGATCGCCGCCGCAGCCGACGACGACATGAAGCTTGCCGGTCACATGCGGGCGCAACGCTTCCAGCACGGTCGCCAGCGCGCCCGGCTTATGCGCGTAATCGACATAGACGGCCGCGCCGTTTTTGCGCACGCCTGCGCGCTCCAAACGGCCGGGCACGCCTTGCAGCTTGGTCAGCGCTTGCAGCGCTTCATGCGGCGCCGCACCGGTGCCGACGACCAGGCCAAGTGCGGCGAGCGCGTTCATCGCCTGGAAGGCGCCGGCGAGCGGCAGCACGAAGCTTTGCTTGATGCCATAGGCTTCGATCTCGATCGCCTGGCCTTGCGGCTGCGGCATCGCCGAAATCAGCCGCAGATCCTTGCCCTGGCGGCCATAGGTAACGACGCGCAGATCGCGCGCGTCGCACGCGGCCCGCAATTGCGCGTATTCGGGAATGTCGGCGTTCAGCACGGCGACGGCCCCGCGCGGCAGTAATGTGTCGAACAGGCGCCGCTTGGCGGCGAGGTAGCTCGCCATATCGCCGTGATAGTCGAGATGGTCGCGGCTCAAATTCGTGAAAGCGGCGGCCTTCAACACGACACCGTCGAGGCGATGCTGATCGATGCCGTGGCTCGACGCTTCGAGCGCTACGTTGTCGATGCCCGCGAGTGCAAGCTCGGCCAAATCCTTGTGCAGCGCCGCCGGATCGGGCGTGGTCAGCGAGCCGTAGCGCTCGAAATCCGGCGCCACGATGCCGAGCGTGCCCATGCTGGCGGCCTTGCGGCCCAGGATCGCCCAGATCTGGCGCGCGAAGGCGGCGACCGAGGTTTTGCCGCTCGTGCCCGTGACCGCGACGATCGTCGCGGGTTGGGCGGCGTAGAAACGTGCGGCCGTGCGCGCGAAGGCGCGGCGCGGATTTTTCGCGGCGAGATAGGGAATGCCGGCGGGAAGGTCCAGGCCGGGGGCAGCGAGGATCGCGGCCGCGCCCTTACGCAATGCATCGCCCACATAGGTGCGGCCGTCCTGCTTCACGCCCGATAGTGCCGCGAACAGAAAGCCCTTCGTCACGGCGCGCGAATCCGCCGTCACGCCCGCGATCTGCGGGTCGTGCCCGGCGGCGTTCAGCAGTTCGATCTCGGGGTCGAGAAGCAGGCTCAAGCGCATCGCCCCTACCGGAGATTGGCAGCCGCGAGCAGCGGCTTGGTGAGGTCGGCGGGAAGATCTTCCATCGGCGCCACGCCCAGGATCGGGGCGACGCGCGCGATGATGCGCCCGGCCGTGGGCGCCGAAACGACGCCGCCGGTCGCGTAGCCGCCGGTGTCGCGACGGCCCTGCGGCTCGTCGACCATCACCAGCAGCACGTAGCGCGGCTTATGCGCCGGGAAGGAGCCGAAGAACGAGGAGATGCGCGCGTTCTTCTTGTAGCCGCCATTGGCTTGAACCTTTTCGGCGGTGCCCGTTTTGCCGCCGACGAAATAGCCCGGCACTTCGGCCGTCTTGCCGGAGCCTTTTTCGGCGTTGAAGCGCAGCAATTGATTGAGCATGTCGGACGCGCGCTGGCTCATCACGCGTTCGCCCTGCACGGCAGTCGCGTCGTCGCGCGCCAGAATGGTGGGCGCGCGATAGATGCCGCCATCGACCGCGGCCGCACCCGCCGCGACCAGCTGCATGGGCGAAACGGAAATCCCGTGGCCGAAGGAAATCGTCAGCATGTTGATCTCGCGCCACGGGCGCGGGATCAGCGGATGGCCGATTTCCGGCAATTCGATCGGCGAGGGTTTGAGGAAACCGAGCCGGTCGAGGAATTCGCGCTGGCGCGTCGGGCCGACTTGCAGCGACATGCGCAGCGCGCCGAGGTTAGACGAGTAGATGAAAACCTCGGGCGTCGTCAGCCAGCGGTTCTTACCCTTGAAGTCGGAGATCGTGAATCGGCCGATCTGATAGGGGCGGCTGGCGTCGAAGGAATCGGTCATGCGCAGGACGCCGTAATCGAAGCCCATCGCGACCGTGAACATCTTGAACGTCGAGCCCATTTCGTAGGCGCCGAGCGTGTTGCGGTTGAACCGCGCGTCCGCGTCGGCCAGGCCCGGCGCGTTGGAATCGAAATCGGGCAGCGAGACCATCGAGATGACCTCGCCGGTCTCCACGTCCATCATCACCGACATGCCGCCGATGGCGTTGAAGTTCTGGATCGTGCTTTGCAATTCCTCGCGCACGGCATGCTGCACGCGAATGTCGATCGACAGCCGCAAAGGTTCGTTCGAGGTCTTCAAGCGCTCGTCGAAGCTTTGCTCGACGCCCGCCAAGCCGCGATTGTCGACGTCGGAGAAGCCGACGACATGCGAGGTAAGATTGCCGTGCGGATAGACTCGGCGTTCCTCGCGCTGGAAGAACAGGCCCGGAATGCCCAGGCGGTTGACCTCGAACTGCTGACGCGGCGTGAGGTTCCGGCGGATCCACACGAAGGAACGGTTCTCGCCCGACAGGCGGTCGCGCAATTGCTTCTCGTCGATCCCCGGCAGCGTCGCGGCAAGGCGCCGCGCCGCGTCGCCCGCGTTCGAGATCATCTGCGGATTGGCATAAAGCGATTGCGTGACCAGCGACGTCGCCAGCAGCACGCCGTTGCGGTCGACGATGTCCGCGCGCGCGAGATCGAGCGGCCCGGTGGCGGGTGCGCGCGCCGCGCGCGGCTCGCGCGCTTCCGACAGCAGCGTCACGTCGACGAGACGTACGCCGACCACTGCGAAGCACACCGCGAACAGGATGCCGCCGATCACCAGACGATGGCGCGCCGTCTCCATCGATTGCTTGGCGGCACTTTCCACCCGCAGCCGGGCGGGGAAGCCGCGCACGATGTCGAGGAAGTTCGTCGCCATCAGCGCCGCTCCTGCGCGATCGCGCGCGGCTGGGCCGGCGGCACTTGCGGCTGTTGGGCGGCGGGCACGGCGTCGACGCGGCCGAACTGACCCGGTTTCATCGGTTGAAGGTCGAGATGGCGCTCGGCCAAGGCTTGCAGGCGCTTGGGCTGGTTCACCAAGCTCCACTCCGCGCGCAGCACGTGGATCGATTCCTGTTCCTGCACGATCGCGCGGTTGAGGCGCGCAAGCTCGCGCTCCTGCGCGATCACTTCGTGCTTGATCTGGTAGAGCGCAAGCGCGCCGATGCCGGCGATCAGGATCCACAGCAGAGTGACGAAGCGGCTCATGCGGCTTCACCCCAGGCGGGCGCTTGGGTGCGTTCGGCGACGCGCAGCATGGCGGAGCGTGCGCGCGGATTGCGCGCGGTCTCGGCCTCGCCTGGTTTCACGCCCTTGCGTTCGACCAATTTGAACGACGGCGCCCGCTCCACCCCGCGCGACGGCAAATGGCGCGATCCGCGATCTTCGTTGCCCGCCCGGCGCTTCAGGAAGCGTTTGACCGCGCGGTCCTCCAGCGAGTGGAACGACACGACGGCCAAGCGTCCGCCGGGTTTCAGCAAACGTTCGGCGGCGGCGAGCCCGCGCGCGAGTTCGCCCAATTCGTCGTTCGCCGCCATGCGCAGCGCTTGGAACGTGCGCGTCGCGGGATCGATGCCGTCCTTCGAGCGCGGCACGCAAGCGCGCACGATCTCGGCGAGTTCCGACGTGCGCTCGATGCGCTTTTCGGCGCGCGCTTTGACGATGTTCTTGGCCACACGGCGCGCGTGGCGCTCCTCGCCCAATTCGTGGATCGCGTCGGCCAAATCGCGCTCGGGCCAGTCGTTGACGATATCCGCCGCCGACAGCCCGGCTTTTTCCATGCGCATGTCGAGCGGCCCGTCGGCGCGGAAGGAAAAGCCGCGCGCGGCGTCGTCGATCTGCGGCGATGACACGCCCAGATCCAGCGCGATGCCGTCGAGATCGCGTTCGGGCGAGAGCTTGTCCATTTCGCCGAAACGGCCTTCGACCAGCGTCAAACGCGGCCCGTATTTCGCCTTCAACGGTGCGCCGCGTGCGATCGCTTCGGGATCGCGGTCGAAGGCGACGAGCTTGCAATCGGCGGCGTCGAGGATCGCGGTCGAGTACCCGCCCGCCCCGAACGTGCCGTCGAGATAGACGCCGCCGTTCTTGATCGCCAGGGCGGCCAACACCTCGGCGAGCATCACGGGCACGTGGATCAGCGGGTTCGTCATGCCGGTCCGCCGCCCAGGATCGCGCGGCGCTTTTCCGCTTGGTCGGCGGCGAAGGCCTCGGGATTCCAGATTTCGAAGAATTGGATGCGGCCGGCGAACACGGCGGTTTCGCCGAGCGCGCAATGCGCGATCAGCGCTTCGGGAAGGCCGACACGGCCTTCGGAGTCGATCTGCAAGGCGACCAAATCGGCGGCCAAGATCGCGGCATGGTCCAGGGACGAGGGACGAAACGCCGCGAGCGGGTCCGCGTTTTGGCCGATTTTGGCGAGGAGGTCGGCCCCGATCGCGCGCACCGCTTTCAGGCCGGAAAGCGGCAGCACGTTGAGCCCGTCTTCGCCTTTTGCAGACATGACGGCACGAAAATCGGCCGGAACGGAGACGCGCCCCTTCCGATCGATCTTGAACGTATAGGTCGAAATGAACGCGGATTTGGCCATCGCCCGCGTTGACCCTCTCGTGCCGTCCCCATTGTTCAACCCATTGGAAAGACGAGGAGTTTTCCTCCCTTTGGGGTCCTCGGATACCCGCCTTCGCGAAAGGCGGTTTTCGTGGGACAATATGGGATATCATGGGTGTATATGGGCGTCAACGACCTAAGTACTTGTTTTGTAATGGACACGGTCTGTTCTCGCGCGGCGCGACGCCGCGAAATTTACCGAAAATTGGGAACAAGCCCCCTGACCCTAGTGGGGCTTTGGGGCGATACCGCGATCAGAATGTGGAAAAAGCCAGACGGCCTGTAAGCCGGGTTCTGTGACGCCCGTTGCCGGGCGACGACGACCATTCCTCTAGGACCGCCATTGCTGGCGGCCTCAAGCAACCGACCCGGGCGGCGGTCCGGAAACCGACCTGCGAAGGTTGCCCTTCGCGTGCCGCCCCTATTTGGTCTTGCTCCGGGTGGGGTTTGCCATGCCGTCCGCGTTGCCGCGTCCGCGGTGGTCTCTTACACCACCGTTTCACCCTTACCGGCCTGGTTTGCCCGAGGTTGCCCCCGCGCACGCCCGGCTTTGGCGGTCTTTCTCTGTTGCACTGTCCCTGGGCTCGCGCCCGCCGGGCGTTACCCGGCACCCTTATCTCCGTGGAGCCCGGACTTTCCTCGCGGTGCTTTCACACCCCGCGGTCGTCCGGCCGTCTGGCGGGGCGGATATGCGCGCGTTTGGCCCGCAGCGTCAACCCGCGTCCGCCGCCGCGACCAGCATGCGGCGCATGATCAGGCCCGGCTTGTCCGACGGCATATGCCGCTCGGCGGTCATGTAATCGCGCAACGGCACGTATGGATCGGTCGCTTCGAGGATGTCCTTATCCTCCAGCGTCACCGCACGGTCGAAGGCGATGGCCTTCTCGGCGGGCACGTCGGCGTCGGTATCGTTGCGATAGACCCATTGCACGAGGCGTGTATGCGCGTCGTCCACCGGCACGGTCGCGGTCACGATGCGATGGCACAGCCCGTTCGGGAATGTGAGTTCCAGCTTGCGCAGGAACGGGAACCAATAACGATGCACCGTCGTGCGCGTGGTGAGATCGCCCGTCGCACCCGTGTAATCCGCACCGATCTTGCGATTGGCCGCGCGCACCACGGCGCGCGCCACGAAGCCGCCGGCGAATTCCTCGATCTCGTTCTCCGCCGGGATGGGATCGCGCGTGTTACCGAACGTCGCTTGGTGCACGTACTCGATATGCGCGTTGTCGAATTCGTTCTCCATCACGCGCAGCGCGCTGCACGCCCAGTTCTCGACGAATTCGGGGATGCGCCGCCACGCCGGATCGCCGTCCTCGGCGAATACGGGAATATCCTCGACCGGATTTTCCAGCGCCACCCACACATGCCCGCCATAGGTTTTGGCGTGGAACGCGTCGACGCGCATTTTGCCGGTCGCGGCCGGGTCGGCGCGCTGCGGGATTTTGAGGCACTTGCCCGCGCCGTCGAACGCCCAGCCGTGATAGCCGCAGACGATCGCGCCGTTCTCCACGAAGCCGCGGGACAATTTCGCCGTGCGATGCGGGCAGCGGTCGCGCACCGCGTTGGGTTTGCCGTCGTCGCTTTTCCACAAGACGAGATCGACACCGAGCAAACGCTGGGCGAGGGGGCCGTTATCGAGATCGGCTTCGCGGCAGAGCGGATACCAGTACCGGCGCAGGGCGGGGATATCGGTCAGATTCATGATGCGGGAAAGGCAAGCAACCCGCGTGCCGGAATTCAGAGCATCGCCATAAGGGCGCGCAGGCGCGCATGGGTTTCGCCGTCGAGCCGCCCGTCGAATTTCCACGGCCGGAAGCGGCGCTGAAAGGCGACCATCACGGCATGCGTCGCGTTGTCGAGCGTGCCGGTCGCTTCGATGTCGTAACCGAAACGCGCCAGCAGATCTTGCGCGTCCGTTACGGCGTCGTCGGTTTCGCCGGGCCCGAAATCGCGCGTCGTGCGATGGCGGCGCGCGACGTTGGACGGAAAAAGTCCGATCCCCGCTTCGGCGAGGCGTTCCCACGGAAATAACTCGCCGGGATCCTTCTTGCGCGACGGCGCCACGTCCGAATGGCCGACGACGTCGCGCGGCGCAATGCCATGCCGTTTGACGATCGCGCGGCAAAGTTCGATCACCGCGTCGATCTGGATGGCCGGATAATCGCGATAGCCCAGGCGATGGCCGGGGTTCTGAATCTCGATGCCGATCGAGCGCGCGTTGACGTCGCGCTTGCCCCGCCAGCACGAAACGCCCGCATGCCAGGCGCGCATCTCCTCGGGCACCAGCGCCAGAACGGCGCCATCCTCGTCGACCAGATAATGCGCGCTGACTTGTTTGGCGGGATCGAGCAGATAGGACAGGCTCTCGGCGCGATCCTTCGTGTCGGTGTAGTGCAATACGAGAAACTCGGGCGCCACGCCGTCGGGCCGCGCGTCGAAATTCGGCGAGGGCAGCGTTTCGATCTTCACGACATCTTGCTCGTCGACTCGCCGCCGACATCGGCCGGGCGGCGCAGCACGATGATCGCGACACCCGCGATGGTCGCGGCGGCACCGGCCAGCGTGCGCCACCCCACCACGTCGCCGTTGAAGATGGCGCCCGACAGCACGCCGAACACGGGCACCAGCAGCGTATAGGGGATCGTCACGTTGACCGTGTAGCGGCGCAACAGCCGGTACCACAGCCAATAGGTGCAGATCGTGATCATGATCGACATGAAGGCGACGCCGACATAGGCGCGCCAGGTGGCGTTGACCAGCGCGTCGATCTGGCCCGTCTCCAGCATCGCGGAAAAGGCGAGCTGGAACGGCACGCTCCACAGCGCCGTATAGGCGTTGAGCGTGAAGCCGTCGACATGGGTGAGCGCCTTGAATTGGAAATTCGCGATCGCCCACATCAGCGACGCGAACAGCACAAGCCCGACGAAGAACGGCGCGCCACCGGTCCCCGCTTCGCCGGTCGCGAGCCAGATGCCGAAAAACGCGAGCCCCATACCCGCCCAGCGCCGCCAGCCGGGATAATCCTTGAGGATGACGGCGGAGAGCAGGGCCGCGAACGGCACCTGGCTTTGCGTGGCGATGGCCGCGAGCCCGGCGTCGAGATTCTTGAGGCCGGTGAACATCGACGAGAAATGCAAACCGCCCAGCGTGAAGCCGAGCAGGGCGATCGCCTTCATGTCCTTGGCACTGGGCGCCTTCACGAAGGGCAGCAGCAGGATCGCGACCAGCGCGAAGCGCAGCGACATCGTGAAGATTGCCGGCAATTCGTTCAGCGCCAGTTTGGCGACGACGAAGTTGAGGCCCCAGATCAACATGATCCCGACCGTCAGCGCCGCGTCGATCGGTCTCATGCCGCCTTCCGCCGTTCGAGAATGGTTTCGTAAGCGGCGTTGATCGCGGCCAGACGTTTTTCGGCGAGTGCTACGAACTCCGCGGGCATGCCCTGGCCGGTCAGCACGTCGGGGTGGTGCAGGCGCGCCTGTTCGCGCCACACGCGCTTGATCTCGTCGAGATCGGCCTGCGCCGAAACGCCCAGCGTTTCGTAAGGATCGCTTTCGTCGGGCCCCAGATGCGCATGGCGGATCGCACGATAGACGCCTTCGTCGAGGCCGAGATGCGCGGCGACCGCGCGCAGATAGTCGAGCTCGTCTTGCGTGATCGCGTGATCGGCGCTCGCGATATGGAAGAGGCAGTCGAGCAGTTCTTCGAGCGCCGGGGCGCCTTTGTCGAATAGCTCGGCCACCTGGCGCGCATAGCTTTCGAAGCCGTAGGTCGAGCGTGCGGCCAAATCGAAGATGCGCTCGACATTGGCCTGTTCGGCCGGGTCGAAACGGAAGATGCGCGCGAAGGCGGCCTTTTCGCGCTCGCAGACGGCGCCGTCGGCCTTGGCCATTTTTGCGGCCAGCGCGACGGTCGCGATGGTGAACGCGACGTTGCGCTTCTCCTGCTCGCTTGCGGGCGACTTGTTCGCGCGCAAGACGCGGTCCACGGCATGGCCGGCGGCGAGCCCGATCAGCGCGCCCAACGGACCGCCCAACGCATAGCCCGCCGTGCCCCCCAATAAACTTCCCCAAATCGACATCGGCCGTATGCTTCCAATTCCTCCCGCGCGAAAATCGGCGGCGGCGCAGATTGCCACATTGCGCAAGCTATTCGCCGTTGCGAAAAGGAACAAGACGCCGTTCCGCAGATCGGACCGACGGCCATCGGGGGTGGCATCCCCAGGGTGTCCCGTGCTAGGGATCAAAAAAACACGATAATTGCGAACAGTCGAGGCGCCCGCTTTGAGCGATTCCAACGTTCTGTTGTCGGTCGAGGATCTGCACGTCCATTTCGTCACGTCGCGCGGCGTCGTGCGCGCGGTCGAGGGCGTGTCCTATCAAGTGCGGCGCGGCGAAGTCCTGGCGATCGTCGGCGAATCGGGTTGCGGAAAGTCCGTCTCGTCATTGGCGATCATGCGCCTGCTGGCCAAGCCCGCCGGCCGCGTCGTGCATGGCAAGATCATGTTCGAGGGCGTGAACCTCCTCGACCTGACGGACGAGGAGATGCGCGAGCGGCGTGGCCGCGATATTTCGATGATCTTCCAGGAGCCGATGACCAGCCTCAATCCGGTCTTGCCGATCGGGCTGCAGATCATGGAGCCGCTGTTCATCCATCTGAAGATGACGGAAGAACAGGCGCGCGCGCGGGCGGTTGAGTTGCTGTCGCTGGTCGGTATCACCGACCCCGAACGCCGGCTCGACCAATATCCGCACCAATTCTCCGGCGGCATGCGCCAGCGCGTGATGATCGCGATCGGCCTCGCCTGCAACCCGAAGCTCATCATCGCCGACGAGCCGACCACGGCGCTCGACGTCACCATCCAGGCGCAGATCCTGGAGCTGATGAAGGAGCTTTCGCGCAAGCTCAACATCGCGCTGGTCATCATCACGCATAATCTCGGCGTCGTCGCGCGCTACGCCGACCGCGTCAACGTGATGTATGCCGCGCGCGTCGTGGAAAAGGGCACGGCCGACGACGTGTTCCTGCGCCCGCGCCATCCTTACGCGATGGGTTTGATGCGCTCGGTGCCGCGCCTCGACCGGCCGCGCGGCGCCAAGCTCGAAACCATCGAAGGCTTGCCGCCCAATCTGCTCGACCCGCCCAAAGGCTGCCGCTTCGCCGCGCGCTGCCAATTCCGCGCCGATATCTGCGCGCAGGACCCGGCGCTCGAGGAGATCGAGCCGGGCCATCTGTCGGCCTGTCTGCGCGCGAAGGAAATCGCGGCGGGCGAAATCGGCCGCGAACAGACCGTCATCGAAGCGGGCGGCAAGCGCGAAGGCCGTGCGGGCGAAAAACTTTTGTCGGTGACCGGCCTCAAGAAATTCTTCGAGGTGACGCGCAAGACCGGCACGTTCAGCTCGGTCAAAAGCGAAGTGCGCGCGGTCAACGACGTGTCGTTCGATATCTCGCCCGGCGAGACGCTCGGCCTGGTCGGCGAATCCGGCTGCGGCAAGACGACCGTCGGCCGTTTGATCCTGCGCCTGGAAACGCCCACCGAAGGCGCCATCAAGTTCAAGGGCCAGGATATCTCGAAGCTGGGTGCGGCCGAGCTGCGGCCCATCCGCCGCAAGATCCAAGTGATCTTCCAGGACCCGTACTCCTCGCTCAATCCGCGCATGACGATCGGCCAGATCATCGCCGAGCCGTTGCTCGTCTACAAAATCGTGCCCGATGCCGCGGCCGCCAAAAAGCGCGTGGCCGAATTGCTCGAGGCCGTCGGCCTGTTCGCCTATATGGCCGAGCGTTATCCGCACGAAATGTCGGGCGGCCAGCGCCAGCGCGTGGGCATTGCGCGCGCGTTGGCGATGGAACCCGAATGCATCGTATGCGACGAGCCTGTCTCGGCGCTCGACGTGTCGATCCAGGGCCAGATCATCAATCTGCTGGAGAATCTCCAGAAGAGGCTCGGCCTCACCTATCTGTTCATCGCCCACGATCTGGCGGTGGTGCGCCATATCTCGGATCGCGTCGCGGTCATGTATCTGGGCCGGATGATGGAGCTTGCCGACGGCGACGCGCTTTATGCCGAGCCGCTGCATCCTTATACGAAGGCGCTGCTCGACGCCGCGCCGATCCCCGATCCGTCGATCGAGAAATCGCGCGCGGCGCGCACGCTGGGCGGCGAAATCCCGTCGCCGCTGCGCCCGCCCTCGGGCTGCGTGTTCCACACGCGCTGCCTGCTGGCCGACGATGCTTGCAAAGCCACCATCCCCGAAATTCGCGAGGTCAAACCCGGCCATCTCGTGGCCTGCTTGAAGGTCTGAGCGAGGCGCCGCAGAGCGTCCGCTCCATGAGTCCATAAAAAACAAAACAGGAGGAACGTCATGAACCAGAATCATTTGAGCTTCGGACGCCGACAGTTTTTGCAGACGACGGCGCTGGCCGCCGCGACCGCCGGCCTTGGCCTTTACGACGCGTCGCCCGCCTCGGCGCAAGCGGCCCCCAAGCGCGGCGGTAACTTCACCTTCGCGATTTCGGCCGAGACGCCGCATTACGACGCGCACGGCTCCGATACGTTCGCCACGCTGCATTTCGGCGCGCCCTTCTATTCGACGCTGCTGCAATTCAACCTTGCCGACTATCCCAAGGTGAAAGGCGATCTCGCCGCGTCGTGGGACGTCGCCGCCGACCTGATGACCTACACGTTCAAGCTGACGCCGAACGTGACCTTCCACGACGGCACTGCGCTGACCTCGGCCGACGTGAAGGCGACCTACGACCGCATGCGCAATCCGCCCACGGGCGTGGTCTCCACCCGCCAGGCGACGTTCATCGACATCGATGCGATCGAGACGCCCGACCCGCTGACGGTCGTGTTCAAGATGAAGAACCCGAACCCGGCGATGCTCGAACACTTCGCCAGCCCCTGGAACTGGATCTACGCCGCCAAGGATTTGGCCGCGAACCCGAACGGCCCGCGCACCGCGATCAACGGCACGGGGCCGTTCCGCTTCGGCGAACATGTGCGCGGCAGCCACATCACGGGCGCGCGCAACGACAAATACTTCCGCCAGGGCCGCCCCTATCTCGACGGGTTCCGCGGCGTGTTCATGACCCAGCCCGCCGCGATGATGAACGCGTTGCAGGGCGGCCAGGTGCTGGCGGAATTCCGCGGCATCTCGCCGGCTGAGCGCGATCGTCTGGTGCAGGTGATGGGCGACCGCGTCCGAATCGAGGAATCGAGCTGGACGCTGAACCTGATGGTCGTGTTCAACACCGAGAAGAAGCCCTTCGACGATGTGCGCGTGCGCCGCGCGCTGCACCTTGCCATCGACCGGCGCGCGGGCGCCCAAGGTCTCGCGCGCACGGCGACGCTGCGTGACGCGGGCGGCTTGATCCGCCCCGGCTCGCCCTTCGCGATGAAGGACGAGGATCTGCTGAAGGTGCCGGGCTTCGGGCGCGACATCGCCGCCGCGCGCAACGAGGCGCGGCGCCTGCTGCGCGAAGCGGGCGTGCCGAACCTTACCTTCGTGCTGCACAACCGCAACCTGGCGCAGCCCTATACGCCGGCCGGCATCTTCCTGGTCGACCAGTGGCGCCAGATCGGCGTGAACGTCGAGCATCGCCAGTCGGAGACGTCGCCCTATCTCGCGGGCATGTCGAGCGGCAATTTCGATGTCGCGGTCGATTTCTCGAACCTGTTCATGGACGAGCCGTCGCTGGCGCTGGCGAAATATCTCTCGTTCAACAAGGCGCCGGAAAACCGCAGCCGCGCGATCGATGCGGAGATGGACCGGCTTTACGCCGCCCAAAGCCGCGAGCGCGACTTCCAGAAGCGCTTCGATCTGATCCGCCAGTTCGAAAAGCGCGCCCTCGATCAGGCCTACCAGGTGCCGCTCTTGTGGTGGCACCGCATCGTGCCGACCCATCGCACCGTGATGGGCTGGCAGATGTCGCCCAGCCATAATCTCGGCCAGGATCTGGCCGATGTTTGGCTGAACACGTAAAGGACGTCCGATGTTCGGCTACCTCGTCAACCGCGTACTTCTGATGATCCCCACGCTTTTGGGCGTGGCGGTCCTCATCTTCTTCATGCTCCGGGTCGTGCCCGGCGACATCGTGGAAGTGAAGCTGCGCGGCGACGGGGGGCATGGTCACGCAGGAGACGATCGACGCCGAGCGCGCGCGCCTCGGCCTCGATCGTCCCCTCGGCGTGCAATTCGCCGATTGGATGGTCGGGCTCGTCACGCTCGATCTCGGCAAATCGATGTGGACCGACCGTCCGGTGACGGAGGAGATCGGCCTGCGCCTCGAACTCACCATGCAGGTCGCGATCATGGCGACGATCTTCGCCGTGCTGATCGCGATTCCGCTCGGCACCATATCCGCGTTGTTCAAGGACACATGGGTCGACTACGCGGTGCGGCTGATAACGATCGCCGGCCTTGCCGTGCCCAGTTTCTGGCTCGGCATGATCATCATTCTGGCCCTGCTGTATTGGTTCAATTGGCTGCCGCCGATCACCTACACGCCGATCTATGTCGATCCCGTGGCCAATATAAGCCAATTGATTTGGCCCGCGCTGGCGGTCGGCTATCGCTATTCCGCCGTCGTCGCGCGCATGGTCCGCTCCTCCATCGTCGAGGTGATGAAGGAGGATTACATCCGCACCGCGCGCGCCAAGGGCGTGTTCGAGAAGCTGGTCGTCGCGCGCCATGCGATGCGCAACGCGCTGCTGCCCGCGATCACGGTCATCGGCCTGGAATTCGCCTTCCTGATCGGCGGGCTGGTCGTGACCGAGCAGGTGTTCAATCTGAACGGCCTGGGCAAGCTGTTCGTGCAGGCGGTCAGCCGCAACGATTTCACGCTGATCCAGGCGATCGTTATGCTGATCGCGGTGGTGTTCATCGTGACCAATCTGATCGTCGATCTGCTCTACGCCCTGTTCGATCCGCGCATCCGTTTGGGGGGGAAGTGACATGGCCGGTGCCGTCTCCCAGCCCAATGTGACCTACGCCGCGCCCAAGCGCCGCTCGGCGCTGGCGATGTTCTGCCTCGCCCAGCCGCTCGGCGCCGTTTCGGGCGTGGCGATCCTCATCATGCTGTTCGGCGGCGTGTTCGCCGATTTCGTGGCGCCCTACGATCCGCTGACGATCGATTTCGGCGCGATGCTCGCCCCGCCGTCCTGGGAACATTGGATGGGCACGGACGCGTTCGGGCGCGACATCTTCAGCCGCGTCATCTACGGCGCGCGCACCGCGTTGACGATCGGTTTCTTCGCTTCGTTGTTCGGCTGCGTATCGGGCGCGATGATCGGCGTGGCGTCGGCCTATTTCGGCGGCCGGGTGGATATGGTCGTGCAGCGCTTCATCGACGTGATGCTGTCCTTCCCGATCATCGTGCTGGCGCTGGTCGTCGTGGCGATGCTGGGCCGCAATCTGCTGGGCGGCATCGACATCAATCTCGTTTTCGCCATCGCCATCCCGATCGTGCCGAAGGTCGCGCGCGTCGTGCGCTCGGCGGCGCTGTCGATCCGCGAAATGCCCTATATCGACGCGGCGCGCGCCGCGGGCTTTGGCCATATGCGCATCATCCTGCGCCATATGGTGCCCAACGTCGCCGCACCCTTCCTGATTATGTTCACGGCGTTCATCGCCCAGGCGATTTTGCTGGAAGCGTCGCTGTCGTTTCTGGGGCTGGGCGTCACCGAGCCTACACCCGCCTGGGGCTTGATGCTGTCGGGCAACGCGTCGGATTTCTATCGCGAGGCGCCGTGGATGATCCTGTTCCCGGGCCTCGCCATCTCCGTCGCCGTGTTCGCCTTCAACCTGTTCGGCGACAGCTTGCGCGATTGGCTGGACCCCAAATTCAAGGTTTGATTTTTGGCGCGAATTCCCGTTAACTCTCGCCCCATGACGATGTGGATCGCCATTTCCGCGCGACGACGTAGCACCCGGGTGCCGGGTGCGCTTGCGTTCGTGCGTGGATAAGGTCCCAACGTCCTTTTCTTTCCTTCGCGAATAAGCGCTTCCCGCAGCACCCGTTCCGGTGACCTGCAACGCTTTGTTTTCGCGAGGAAAATTTCATGTTCGACATCACCACCGAGCGGCCCGGCGACGGGACGCGGATCGAGCTTCTGCTGAACCGGGCCTTCGGGCCGGGGCGGAAATCGAAGAAGAGCTATCGCTATCGGCAGGGCGTGGACCCGCTCGCCGAACTTTCCTTCGTCGCGCGTGCGAAGGAAGACGGGGCGATTCTCGGCACGCTGCGCTTCTGGCCCGTCGCGATCGGCGCGCATGGCGCGCTGCTGCTGGGCCCGCTGGCGGTCGAGCCCAAACTGAAGGGCCAGGGGATTGGTGCGGCACTGATGTTCCACGGCCTCGACGCCGCCGCCTGGGCGCGGCATTCGCGCGTCGTGCTGGTCGGCGATCTCGACTATTACGCGCGCTTCGGCTTCGCGCCGGCTGCCCCGATGGGCTTGGTCATGCCGGGCGAACAACCGCACCGGCTGCTCGCCTGCGAATTGGCGAAGGGCGCGTTTCAAGGGGTGTCGGGCGAAATTCGCCGCCATCCCGGGAGGCTGGTTCGCGGGCGCGGCGGATTGATGGCCGCGTGAGCTTGGGTGATACTCCGTCGATAAATCGTCGACGGAGTGTCGCCTTATGGCCAAGCGCAAGGACAAGCCCGCGCCCAAAATCGTGTCGTCCGCGCATCTCGCGGGCAATCGCGTGGCTGAATTGTCGGAATTCGAATTCGCGCTGACGCCGATCTTCCACGCCTATGGGCGCTGGATCGTGCGCTGCACGGCGGCGGCCGGGCAGGGCGATCTGTCGCCGCTCGACGTGCTGATCCTCCATCACACCAATCACCGCGACCGGGCGAAGACTCTCGCCGATCTCGCCTTGGTGCTGAATGTCGAGGACGACCATGTCGTCAATTACGGCCTCAAGAAACTGAAGCGCCTCGGCTTGGTCGCCGGCGTCAAGCAGGGCAAGGAAGTCCATTGGGCGGCGACGCAAAAAGGCCGCGCCTTATGCGACCGCTATCGCGCGATCCGCGAGACCTGCCTGGTCGACGCCGTGGCGCGCATCGGCGAACCGCATGACGCGATCGCCCAGGTCGCCGCGCTGATGCGCGCGCTGTCGGGGCTTTACGACCAGGCCAGCCGGTCGGCCGCCA
Organism: Tagaea sp. CACIAM 22H2; assembly: GCA_014444615.1. Taxonomy (GTDB): domain Bacteria; phylum Pseudomonadota; class Alphaproteobacteria; order CACIAM-22H2; family CACIAM-22H2; genus Tagaea. The sequence goes on from PVXE01000055.1 coordinate 28,191, forward strand.
CGCTGTAACGTTGACGATTCGTCAACGTTTTGTCATAACCGAGGCCGGAGGGCTTCCCGATGAACGCAGCAACGACGGCGCAGTGGCAATTCTGGATCGATCGCGGCGGCACGTTCACCGATATCGTGGCCAAGCGCCCGGACGGCACGCTCGCCACGCATAAGCTGCTGTCGGAAAACCCCGAGCGCTACAAGGACGCGGCCCTTCAAGGCATTCGCGAGCTTCTGGGTCTGCCCAAAGATGCGCCGCTGACCGGTGCGCCGGTCGAAGCGGTGAAGATGGGCACCACGGTCGCCACCAACGCGCTGCTGGAACGCAAGGGCGAGCGCGTGGCGCTGGCCATCACCAAAGGCTTCAAGGACCAGCTGCGCATCGCGTACCAGAACCGGCCCAAGCTGTTCGTGCGCCGGATCGTGTTGCCCGAATTGCTGTACGAAAGTGCCATCGAAATCGACGAGCGC
>PVXE01000056.1 GCA_014444615.1 Tagaea sp. CACIAM 22H2
CGCGACCCCCGCTCCGCTTTGGCGCCGACTCTTGCCCCTGGCGGCGTTGCTGGGCGCGGGCGTGTTGGTCTTCGCCCTGGGCCTCGACCGGTATTTGAGTTTCGACGCGCTGGCCGAAAACCGCGCCCGGCTTCTCGCGTGGACGGCCGAGAATGGCGGGCTGGCCATCGCGCTTTACGTGCTCGTCTATATCGGCGTCGTCGCGCTGTCGCTGCCGGGCGGGGTGGTCGCCACGCTGACCGGCGGCTTTCTGTTCGGCACGCTGGTGGGCGGCATCGCCACCGTCTTCGCGGCGACCATCGGGGCGTGCCTGTTGTTTCTCATCGCGCGGACGGCGCTGGGCGAGCCCTTGCGCGCCAAGGCAGGCCCTGCTTTGCGCAAGCTCGAAGCTGGGTTTCGCGACAATGCGCTGTCCTATCTGCTCGTGCTGCGCCTCGTGCCGCTGTTCCCGTTCTTCTTGGTGAACCTCGCGCCGGCGTTTCTGGGCGTGTCGCTTCGCACCTACGCGATCGGCACGTTTTTCGGCATCATGCCGGGAACGTTCGTTTTCGCCTCGGTCGGGGCGGGAATGGGTGCCGTGCTCGATCAAGGCGGGCGGCCGGATTTGGGAATCATCTTCGCGCCCGAAGTGCTGTTGCCGCTGCTGGGCCTCGCCGCCTTGGCGCTAGTTCCGGTCGTATACCGCAAATTCGGAAAGGGCCGCGCGTGAACGATTTCGATATCGGCGTGATCGGGGCGGGCTCGGGCGGCTTGTCGGTCGCGGCGGGCGCATCGCAACTCGGCCTCAAAGTCGCGCTGTTCGAGGCGCACGAGATGGGCGGCGATTGCCTGAATTTCGGCTGCGTGCCGTCGAAGGCGCTGATCGCCGCGGCCGAAGCGGCGCAGACCGTGCGCAAAGCCGATCGCTTCGGCGTCATCGTGCCCGGCGGCTTCACCGTCGACTACGCGAAGGTGAAGGCGCATGTGAAATCCGCCATCGCCGCGATCGCGCCGAACGATTCCCAAGCGCGGTTCGAAGGTTTGGGCGTCACGGTCGTCCGCGCGCATGCGGCGTTCGTGGGGCCGCGCGAGGTCGAAGCGGACGGCAAGCGTTACAAGGCGCGCAAATGGGTGATCGCGACCGGCAGCCGTGCCGCGCGCCCGCCGATTCCGGGCCTGGCCGATATCGCCTATCTCACCAACGAAACGATTTTCGATCTCGACGTCGCGCCCGCGCATCTCGTGGTCGTCGGCGGCGGGGCCATCGGCTGCGAGATCGCGCATGCCTATGCGCGGCTGGGCGCGCGCGTCACGCTGTTGGAGGCGGGGCCGGGCATTCTGGCGAAGGAAGATCCCGAAGCCGTGGGCTATGTGCGCGACGCGTTGATCCGCGACGGCGTTTACCTGCGCGAGAATGTCGGCGTCGTCGGCGCGGAAGCGCCCGGCACGCTGGTGCTCGCCGACGGGAACCGGATCGAGGCGAGCCATGTTCTGATCGCGGCCGGCCGTGTCCCCAATCTCGACGGGCTCGGTCTCGACGCCGCCGGCATCGCGCATACGCCGAAGGGGATCGCCGTCGATGCGCGGCTGCGCACGTCCAACCGCGACGTGCTGGCGATCGGCGATTGCACGGGCGGGCCGCAATTCACTCATGTCGCGGGCTGGCAGGCCGGAATCGCGATCAAGAATCTCTGCTTCCGGATTCCGGCGAAGGCCGATTTCCGCGCCATTCCGCGCGCCACCTATACCGATCCCGAATTGGCCCAGGTCGGCCTGACCGAAGCCGAAGCGAAGGCGGCGGGGATCGATTTCCGCCTCGCGCGCTGGTCGTTCCACGAGAACGACCGCGCGACGGCGCAAGGCGGGGCGCATGGCATGGCGAAGATCGTCGCCGACAAGAAGGGCCGCGTGATCGGCGCCACGATCGTCGGGCCCCATGCGGGCGAATTGATCCACGCCTGGACGATCGCGGTCGAGAAGCGCCTGTCGCTCGCGTCGATGGCGGGCACGGTCGTGCCCTATCCGGTCCTCGGCGAAGTCGGCAAGCGCGCGGCGGGATCGTCCTTCGCGCCGAAGCTATTCAGCCCCCGCACGCGCAAGCTGGTGCGCTTCCTGTTCCGCTTGCCGTTTTGATATGCGCCGGCGCGTTTTCATTGCCGGTGCCGCCGTTTTTCCGGGAGTCGCCATGGCCGCCCCCGCCGCCGAAGCCTGGGAACGCTGGCGCACGCACGATCCCGCCGCAACGCGCCGCGTCGATCATGGCGCGTGGACAGCGCTGCTCGCCCGTCATCGCAGCATGGGAGCCGACGGAATTGCGCGCTTCGATTATGCAGTACTCGCCGCCGCCGGTCCGGACCGCGCGGCACTCGCCGATTATCTCGCCGCGCTGGCAGCGACACCCGTTTCGGCGTTGGCGCGCGCCGAACAGATGGCGTTCTGGATCAACCTCTACAACGCGCTGACGGTCGATGTGGTCGTCCGCCATTGGCCGGTCGACAGCATTCGCGACATTCGCATTTCGCCCGGCTGGTTCGCCGTCGGCCCGTGGGGGCGCAAGTTGATCGCGGTCGAAGGCGAGGAGGTCTCGCTCGACGAAATCGAGCACCGGATTTTACGCCCGCTCTGGAATGATCCGCGCGTGCATTACGCGGTCAATTGCGCGTCGTTGGGTTGCCCCGATCTCGCGGCCGAAGCCTATACCGGCGCCGCGCTGGACGCGCAGCTCGAGCGCGCCGCCGTCGGCTTCGTCAATCACCCGCGCGGCGCGCGGATCGACGCGGGCCGCTTGCGCGTCTCGTCGATCTACGAATGGTTCAAGGCCGATTTCGGCGGCGACGATGCGGGGGTGATCGCGCATCTGCGCCGCTATGCCGGGCCCGAACTGGCGCGCGCCCTCGCCGGCATGACCCGCATCGCGGGTCACGCCTACGATTGGACGATCAATCGAGCGCCAGGGTAAGCGCCTTCAAATAGGCGCTTTCGGGCAGATGCGGATGCAGCGGATGGTCGGCGGCGGCCCCCGCCACGCGCAGGATGCGCGCATTGCGCCCCGCTTCGGCAACGCCGCGCGCGACTTCCTCGGCGAAGGGGCTCGGCTCGATATTGTGCGAGCAGGAGGCCACGAACAGGATGCCGCCAGGGGCGACCAGCTTGGCGGCGGCGCGCGCGAGTTTGCGATAGCCCTTCAGCGCCATCGGCACATCCTTGCGCGACTTGGCGAAAGCCGGCGGATCGGCCGAGACGACGTCGTAGACCGTGCCCGCGCGCGCTTGCGCATCGAGGAAGTCGAACGCGTCGGCCTTGTCGAAATTGCATTGCGCGCTCACGCCATTCGCGTCGGCGGCCAGCTTGGCGAGATCGAGCGCCGTCTGCGACCGGTCGACGAGCTTCACGGCGGCGGCGCCGCGCTTGGCCGCCAGCACGCCGAAGCCGCCCGCGTAGCAATAGACGTCGAGCACGCGCTTGCCCGCACACAGATTGGCGAGGAAGGCGCGGTTGTCGCGCTGATCGAAGAACCAGCCGGTCTTCTGGCCTTCGCGCGGATCGGCGAAGAAAACGGCGCCGCTTTCCCGAATCTGCAGCGGCGCGTCGAGCGGCGCCCCACGCACGGATTCGGCGGCGCCCAAGCCTTCGAGCTGGCGCGCGGCACTGTCGTCGCGCACGACGATGCGGACCGGCGAAAGCTCTTTCTCCAAAGCGTCGAACAGCGCATCGCCCAATTTCTCGATACCGGCGGCGTTGCGCTGCACGACCAGCGTATCGCCGTAACGATCGACGATCAGGCCCGGCAGTCCGTCGGCCTCGGCATGGATCAAACGATAATTCCCGCCCGGATAAAGCAGCTCGCGCAGATCGCGCGCGCGCGCGATGTGGCGCGCGATCCAGGCGGCGTCGATCGTCGCGGCCGCGTCGCGATCCAGCAGGCGCGCGGCGATCAGCGTGTGCGGATTGAACATCGCCACGCCCAAGGCTTCGCCGTGCGAGGCTTCGAGCCGCACGAGGCTGCCGCGCGCCAGCGCCTTGGCGCTGTTGTCCATCTGGATCTCGTTGGAGAATGCCCAAGGATGGCCCATGCGCAAGCGCTTGTGGCGCTGCGGCTGCAGGCGCACGACGGGAAGGTCGGTCATATGAACTTTCGAGTGCGGATCAGACGTCGCGTTTGCGGGCGGGGAAGGAGCCCGATTGCGGCCAGATCATTTCCAAACCGATCGGCTGATCGGTCGGCAGTTTGCGCAAGATGGCCTTGAGGCCGATCGCGTCGGCGTAACGCTCGGCCTCCGAATCCGCGTGCGTGCGGATGCGCCGGCGCGTGGCCCCGGGCAGGCGGTCGAACGCCGTGCGCGCGAGTTCGAAGTTGAACGCGTTCTCGTCGTCGGCCGCGGTACGCACCGCGCGCGCGACGTGATGGTCGGGCCCCAGCAATTCCGAAACCGATTTCGACAGGATGAAGATCGCGCGCACGCGGGCCTGGTCGCGGCCGCGCGGGTTCGCGGAGAAACGGGGTTCGGCCATCGGTCGTCGTCGCCTTCCTGCGGGACGGGTTTCCCCGTCAGTGGAGTTCGGCGCGGAGCTTCTGACGCAGCGTGTCGATCGGCACTTTGCGACCGTCGAGATTGACGCACCAGAACGTCCAGCCGTTGCAGGCGGGTGCGCCCATGACGGCCGCCCCCACCCGATGGATCGATCCGCGGTGGTCGCCGGTGGCGCTGGAAGCGATCAGCGTCCCGTCGGCCTTCACGCGGGCGGTCCAACGGCCGCTAATGTCGCTTAGGACTTCGCCCGACCGCAAGAGGCCGCGTTCGACCAGCCAGCCGAAGGGGATGCGGGGCTCCTCGCGCTTGGGCGTGGAGGCGAGGAAGTCCGGATCGTCCGGAATCACGTCCCGAATACGCTTTTCCGCGGCTTGGACGTAGGTCCGGTCGCGTTCCAAGCCGATGAATTTCCGGCCCAAACGCTTGGCCACGGCCCCGGTCGTGCCGGTGCCGAAGAAGGGGTCCAAAATCGTGTCGCCGGGGCGCGAGGACGACAAAACCGCCCGATAGACCAGGGACTCGGGCTTTTGGGTCGGGTGGGCTTTCTTGCCGTCGGCCCCCTTCAGGCGCTCCGATCCGCCGCAGATCGGCAGCAGCCAATCCGAGCGCATCTGGAGTTCCTCGTTCAGCGCCTTCATGGCTTCGTAGTTGAAGACGTATTTCGACTTCTCCGACTTCGCCGCCCAGATCAGCGTCTCGTGCGCGTTGGTGAAGCGCCGGCCGCGGAAATTCGGCATCGGATTGGTCTTGCGCCAAACGACGTCGTTCAGGATCCAGAAGCCCATATCCTGCAACGTGGCGCCCACGCGGAAGATGTTGTGATAGCTGCCGATGACCCAGATCGCGCCATCGGGTTTCAGCGCGCGGCGCACGCCGGCAAGCCAGGCGCGGCTGAATTCGTCATAGGCGCGGAAATCGCCGATCTTGTCCCAATCGTCGTCGACGGCGTCGACCTTGGTGTTGTTGGGACGAACGAGTTCGCCCTTCAACATCAAGTTATAGGGCGGGTCGGCGAAGACCATATCGACCGAGGCTTCGGGCAGGGCCTTCAGCAGCTCGATGCAATCGCCGATGGCGATATGACCTTCGGGGAATTCGATGCGGGGCGTGTGTTTCGACATGGGGCGCATCCTGATTCGGCCCGAGTCGAACGGTCAACAGATAAACGAATCAAAGGCTTAAGCGGCCCTGCGCCAAGGGCGCGAAACTCAATCGGTGGTGGGGTGTCGCGCCCCAGGCCACAATAGATTCGATATGCGTCGCGGAACCGTAACCCTTGTTCGACGCCCAGCCGTAAGCGGGATAGCGGATCGCCAACAAGTTCATGATCCGATCTCGCACGACCTTGGCGCAGATCGATGCGGCGGCGATCGACAGGCTCTTGGCGTCGCCGCCGATCACGCATTCATGGGGCAGCGTCAGCGTTTTGGGCGCGCGATTGCCGTCGATCAACGCGGCGTCGGGCCTGGTTTTGAGCCGTGCTAGCGCGCGCAGCATCGCCAAATGCGTCGCCGCCAGAATATTGATGCGGTCGATTTCGTGGACGCTGGCCGCCCCCAGCGCGAAATCCAGCGTGCCGATCAGGCGCTGGGCGCGGATCTCGGCGAAGGCTTTATCGCGGGCGGCGGCACTCAGCTTTTTGGAATCGTCGATCAGGCCGGACAGGGCGCGCGGCAGCTTGTCGGTCCGGAAGATCAATGCGGCCGCGACCACGGGGCCGGCGAGGGGGCCGCGCCCGGCCTCGTCCACCCCGGCCACCAGGCCGCCGATCCGCCGCTCCCGGCTCAAATCCGGCATCTCATCTTCCTGTAAAACAAGGCGATTCAAGAATTCTTTCTAGCATTTTGACCGCCGCCCGCGCGCCCTATATAAGAAGCGCCATTCGGACAATCCGGGATGGTTCCGATGTTTCCCTGATCAAAGGGAAACAGCCTGATACGCGCGCGCGTTGCGGGCCGGAACGAGAAGAGAGATGGAGAGTGTGATGTCGCTGTTGATGCCCAAGGCCACCGCCGTGTGGCTGGTCGAGAACACCGCGCTGAGCTTCGAGCAGATCGCCGAGTTCTGCGGGATGCACGCGCTCGAAATCCAGGGCATCGCCGACGGCGAAGTCGCGGTGGGCATCGTCGGGCTCGACCCGATCGCCAACAACCAGCTGACGCGCGACGAGATCGAGCGCTGCGAGAAGGACCCCGAGGCGCGCCTCGTGATGCTCAAGATCGATCTGCCCACGCCGGTTCAGCGCACCAAAGGTGCGCGCTATACGCCGGTGTCCAAGCGCCAGGATCGCCCCGCGGCGATCGCGTGGCTGCTGCGCCATCATCCGGAACTCGCGGATGCGCAGGTCGGCCGTTTGGTCGGCACGACCAAGCCGACGATCCAAAAGATCCGCGACCGCACGCATTTCGATATGGCGAATATCAAGCCGACCAACCCGGTCGTGCTGGGCCTGTGCAGCCAAGACGCGCTCGACGAAGCGCTGGGCCGTGCCGCCCGCGCCGCCGATCGCGCGCGCAAGGAACAGGAACGCGCCGCGCGCCGCGCCGCCAAGGCGGCCGCCGCCCCGGCGGAAGCCGCCGCGAGCGAAGCCGAGCAGGACGCGTAAGCTTTCCCACTAACGCCGAAACGAAAAACCCCGGATGGAAATCCGGGGTTTTTTGTTGTTTCAAACGAGCGAGAGCAAGTGCGCCGTTCGATTAATCCATCATATCTAAAATCTAGCCAAACACGAGTTTCCGAAAATCTTCTTGCTTTAATGTCCGAAGCAACAAAAATAACAACCAATTTGAAATTGGAACTTCTCTATGGTCCTCTCTCTTGATTGGCAAATCCTAATGGGTGAAGCGCGAAAGCGCGCCATCGCCCATGATCTTGAGGATGATCGAAGAGGATTTTTTCATGCGGTTATGGCCCCAATATTTGGGCTAACAGCTGCAGAAATTGAAGATGCAATTACCGATCAAAGACGAGATCGTGGGATTGATGCCTTCTTTTTTGACGAGCGTCATGGCGCGCTCGAGCTTCATTTGATGAATTTCAAATTTACCGACAAGCTAGCAAATGCCGAGAGCTTCTTTCCTGGAACAGAGATCGATAAAGTTATTAGCTTCCTTAGAGAGTTTCTGGGGCAGCGGCCTCAGCTCTTAAACTCATGTAATGATCTTCTGGTTCCGAAAATTAAATATGTTTGGCAAAGGTTTCAGTCACCATTTTTTCGAGTGTCTCTACATTTTTGCTCGAACCAAACCAGGTTTATGTTGGATGATAGGCGCCGCTTAGATGCAGCGGTTGCAGAGTTTAGCTTTGTATCTGTCTATGAGCACGACACCACTTCACTTGTTGAGCGCTACGTAAGGGCCCGCTCTCCGGATGCCACTGGAACGCTGCAACTTCTTGAGACGCAATATTTTGAGAGAACTGACGGTAATGTCCGTGGCGTAGTTGCAACGATTCAAGCGCATGATTTAGTTCACTTGATAAGAGATGCGCGAAACTCAAAGGAGATCAGGCGAGACCTATTCAACGAAAATATTAGATTGTATCTTGGATCAAAAAATGCAGTTAACAAATCAATCATTGAAACGGCCTCTGGCGATGGGGCCGCTGATTTCTGGTACCTAAACAATGGGATTACGATTGTTTGTGATAAATATGCCTTTAACAAAGGTGTCTCAAGTCCGGCAATCCGCTTGACGAATCCTCAGATTGTGAATGGTGGCCAGACAGCGAATGCGCTTTTCGAAGTTAGTGCTGTTGCAGAAGAAAGGTTGAAAAAAGTCTCCGTACTTGTTCGGATTTATGAAGCGACACGCGCCGATTTGAAAACCGTAGTTGCGGCTAGCACAAACAATCAGACACGAATTGATAGTAGAGACCTTAAGTCAAATGACCAGATTCAGAAGCGTATTGAAATCAGTTTAGAGCAAAGTGGCTATTTCTATGAACGAAAGGTCGATCAGCATATCGAGAAACCTGCCGCAAAAAGAATCGACGCACTAAGAGCTGGCCAAGCTTATCTCTCTTACTATGGATATCTGCCTGATAAAGCGCGAACTCAATCAGATAAGATATTTGACGAATGGTACGATCGCGTTTTTGACAAATCTTTTTCCGCTGAGCGCCTTTTGACCGCTTACAAATGCCTTCAGCTAGTGGATGAAAGAAAGAAGCTAGTCAAAAAGAGACTCAGAGACGGTTATGGAGCAAGTGAGCCCGACGAATTCCTCGTCGAAGGAAACTTCCATGTCCTTTACGTTATGGGGCAGATTTGCCTACGAGATCGGCAGGAAATTACGGATTTTGAAGTGGCAAAGACAAAATTAGATGAAGCAATTAATGTCACTCGAACTGTTGCCTCCAAGTATCGACACAAATCTTTTTATCGTTTTTTTCGAAGTGTAGATGCGAGGGAGCTCCTCTTCTCGGAAATATTTAATATTCCAGATGGTGGTCAGTTATCATTCTTATCTGATTAGTTAGTTCTATAGTTGATGGCGAGTAGTCACGCTTTCACCGGCACCGTGTAATTCAGCGGCATGCGCCCGCCGTCGATATAGACGATCTGGCCGGTCATGTAGCTGGCACGCTTCGACGCGAGGAAGAGTGCCAAGTCGGCGACTTCTTCGGGCTCGCCTAAGCGGCCCATCGGCGTGCGGCTCATGATCTTTTCCTTGGCCGCGGGCGACGACAGCACGGCGTTGCGCGCCAGTTCCGTGGCGATCGTGCCGGGGCCAATCGCGTTGACGCGAATGCCGTGATTGACCAGTTCCAGCGCCATCACGCGCGTCAGCTGATTGATGCCGCCCTTCGAGACGTTGTAGGCGGCAAGCCCCGGAATCGCGAGCACGGCGTTGACCGAGCTCATATTCACGATGGCACCCTTGGTCTTCGATTTGACCATCAGCTTGGCGGCGGCTTGCGCGACCAGGAACGAACCTTTCAGGTTCACGCGGATCACGCGGTCGAAATCGTTCTCGGTCATATCGAGGAACGGCACCGACGGCGCGATCCCCGCGTTGTTGATCAGCACGTCCAAACGTTTGTGTTTGCGCGCGACCGCATCCACCAACGCGGCGGCCTGCATCGCGTCGCCCACGTCGCAGGCGACGAATTCGGCCTTCAGCTTGCGCGCGGCTTTGGAGCCCGCATCGGCATTCGCGTCGGCGATCCAAACCTTGGCGCCGTCTTTGGCGAAAGCGGCGGCGCAGGCATAGCCGATGCCGTTGGCGCCGCCGGTGACGAGGACGACCTTGTTCTTGAACTCGGACATGAATCTCACAACGTTCCTTGGGAAGAAGCCGCCTTGGCGTAGCCGAGCGGCTTCAGCGAGTCCAGAATTTCGCCCAGGATCGCGGGATCGTCGATCGTCGCGGGCTGCTTGAACGCCTGGCTGTCGGCGATTTTCTGCATCGTGCCGCGCAGAATTTTTCCCGAGCGCGTCTTGGGCAGGCGCTTGACGATGACCGCCTGTTTGAACGCCGCGACCGGGCCGATCTTGTCGCGCACGAGGGCGACGATCTCGGTCACGATTTCGGCATCCGGCCGGTTGACGCCCGCCTTCAACACGACGAAGCCGAGCGGCACTTGGCCCTTCAACTCGTCGGCGACGCCGATCACGGCGCATTCGGCGACGTCCTTGTGGCCGGCCAGAACTTCCTCCATCTGGCCGGTCGACAGGCGATGGCCCGCGACGTTGATCACGTCGTCGACGCGCGTCATCACATAGACATAGCCGTCTTCGTCGATATAGCCCGCGTCGCCGGTTTTGTAATAGCCGGGATACTCGGCGAGATAGGAATCGAAATAGCGCTTCTCCGCGTTCCACAAGGTGGGAAACGTGCCGGGCGGCAGCGGCAGCTTGCCCGCGAGCGCGCCGATTTCCCCGGCCTTCAACGGATGGCCGTCGGCGCCGAGCACTTGGATATCCCAGCCCGGCGTGGGCTTGGTGGGCGAGCCCGGCTTGATCGGAAAGCGTTCGAGCCCCAGCGGATTGGCGCAGATCGCCCAGCCGGTCTCGGTTTGCCACCAATGATCGACCGTCGGGCGGTTCAGCTTCGCCATCGCCCATTCCAGCGTGGGCGGATCGCAGCGCTCGCCCGCCAAGAACAGGTATTTGAATTTCGACAGATCGTATTTGCCGATCAAGGCGCCCTCGGGGTCTTCCTTGCGGATCGCGCGGAAGGCGGTCGGGGCGGTGAACAGTGTCTTCACGCCGTGTTGCTGGATAATGCGCCAATAGACGCCCGCGTCCGGCGTGCCCACGGGCTTGCCCTCGAACAGCAAGGTCGTGCAGCCCTGCAGCAGCGGGCCGTAGCAGATATAGGAATGGCCGACGACCCAGCCCACGTCCGACGCCGCCCAGAACACTTCGCCCGGCGCGGTGTCGTAGATGGCGCTCATCGAGTATTTGAGCGCCACGGCGTGGCCGCCATTGTCGCGCACCACGCCCTTGGGCTGGCCGGTCGTGCCCGAGGTGTAGAGGATGTAAAGCGGATCGGTCGCCAGCACGGGCACGCAATCGGCGGGTTTCGCGGCATTCTCCGCTTCCATCCAATCCTGATCGCGGCCGGGCACGAGATCGCAGGCGAGTTGCGGGCGCTGGAAGATCAAACACGCGGCCGGCTTGTGCCGCGCGATCGCGATGGCGCCGTCGAGCAGCGGCTTGTAGGGCAGGGTCTTGGCGCCTTCGATGCCGCACGACGCGCTGACGATGACCTTGGGCGTGCAATCGTCGATGCGCACGGCCAACTCGTTGGCGGCGAAACCGCCGAACACGACCGAATGCACCGCGCCGAGCCGCGCGCAGGCCAGCATCGCGATCAGCGCTTCGGGGATCATCGGCATATAGACGATGACCCGGTCGCCGCGCGCGACACCCTTGGCCTTGAGCGCGCCCGCGAAAGCCGCGACGCGCGTTCGCATCTCGGTATAGGTGAAGCTGCGGATCGTGTTGGTGACGGGGGAGTCGTAGATCACCGCGACGCGCCCGCCATGGCCGGCCGCGACATGCCGGTCGATCGCGTTCCAGCACGTGTTCATCTCGCCGCCCGCGAACCAGCGCTGAACCGGCCTGGAATCGTCGAGCACGCGGTCCCATTTCCGGGTCCAGTCGATGCCTTGCGCGATTTCGGCCCAGAAGCCTTCCGGGTCTTTGCGCGAACGAGCGTGGATTTCGGCGTAGTTCGGCATGGCACTCCCTGTCTCTTTATTGACCGGAAATGTGCCCGCCTTGGCGCCGCTTTGGAAGGGGCGGCATGCGGCCGCCCCTGCGGCACTTCGTCCGGCGATTCAGGATAAGGCGGCCTTCAACGCGTCCAATCGCACCGGCTTGGGCAGGATTTCGGTCCGGACCCCCTTGATCGCCGCCAGGCGCGCGGCCGACGTCATGTAATTGGGGTCGTAGCCGCTGGTCAGCAGCACCCGGCCCGAATAGCCGGCCGCCGCAACCGCTTGGACGACCTCGATCCCGTCCATGCCGGGCATGACGATGTCGAGAACCAGGATGTCCGGTCCGAACGCGCGCACCAGATCGGCGCAGGCCGTGGGATCGCCGGTTTCGCGCACCTCGAAGCCCATCGATTCGGCGGCGCGCCGGATATAGGCGCGGAACTCGGGTTCGTCGTCGCATACGACGAGCCTACGCACGTCACTCATCCGCGATCCCCGCGTGCTTCGATGGCGCCCGCGACCGCTTCGGCTAGCTGCGCTTTGGTGAACGGCTTTTGCAGGAAGGCGTGGCCGTCGGCGACGATCCTGTCGCGCGATTCGCCGCCCTCTGCATAGCCCGACATATAGACGACCGGAATCGCCGGATACAATTTGCGCGCCGCCGCCGCGATCGCGGTTCCGTCCATAGCGCCCGGCATCATGATGTCGGTCAGCAGCAAAGCCGGCGCCGGCCCTTGCTCAAGCCGCGCCATCGCTTGCGCGCCGTCGCCCGCGATCTCCACGCCATAGCCGAGCGAAACCAGCTGCGCGCGGACCAGTTTGCAGATATCGGGATTGTCGTCGACGACCATAACGCTTTGGCCGGCGCCGCGCGCGCGCACTTCGGACGGCGTCGCGCCCGTGCCAGCGCGATGATCGATCCGGTGACGGGGCAGATAGACCGTCACCGTCGTGCCATGGCCGGGCTCGCTATAGATCGTCGCGTGGCCGCCCGATTGCTTGGCGAAGCCGTAGACCATGCTGAGGCCGAGCCCGCTGCCCTTGCCCATGCCCTTGGTCGTGAAGAACGGCTCGAACGCGCGCGTGGCGATTTCCGGCGACATGCCGATACCGGTATCGGTGACGGAGATCGCCTCGTAGACGCCCGGCGACACGTCGGCGCGCAGGCCGGCGTAATCCGCGTCGAGCTCGACCCGCCGCGTGGCGATCGTCAGCCGCCCGCCGCCGGGCATCGCGTCGCGCGCGTTGACGGCGAGATTCAGCAGCGCGCTTTCGAGCTGGGCGGGGTCCGCGATGACGCCGCCGACGTCCGGCGACAGCCGCGTTTCGACCTCGATATTGGCGCCCAGCGTGCGCTTGAGCAGCGTCATCAGGTTTTCGACAAGCGCATTCGGATCGACGTTGCGCGGTTGCAACGTTTGGCGGCGCGAGAACGCCAGCAATCGGCGCGTCAATTCGGCGCCGCGATTGGCGGCGTGGATAGCGGTGTCGAGCATCTCCGCCGCGTCCTCGGTTCCACCTGCGTGCAGCAGGTCGAGATTGCCGATGATGATGGCCAAGAGATTGTTGAAATCGTGCGCGATGCCGCCGGTCAAATGGCCGACCGCCTCCATCTTCTGCGCCTGGGCGAGCTGATTCTGGGATTCGAGGAGCTTTGCTTCGTCGGCTTTGCGTTGCGTGATATCGCGCGCGGTCACGACGGCGCCGACGATCGCATCGTCGCGGTCGCGGATCGGGGCGATGTTGTAATTGCCGATCCAGGTCTTGCCGGTATCGACGCGGCGGACATGGTGCTCGATGTCCGATGCGGTTTCGCCGGCCAGTGCACGCCCGAGCGGGCGGCGATCGGGCGGCAGCGGCACGCCGTTGTCGTCGAGGACATCGACAAGCGTGACGAATTCCGACTGCCGGGGCGGGCATGCCAGCCGCTCGTCGATGCGATGGAATCGCAAGAACGCGTTGTTGAAATGGATGAATTGCCCTTGCGTATCGGCGATCAAAACGGCTTCGGACATCGCGGCGAGGGCCGCTTCCAGCTGGGCGCGGACATGCTCCGCGTCGACGCGCGCCGCGTCGGAATTGCGCATCTCGGCGCGCAACGCCAGCTCGGCGCTGTGCTGGCGGGTGTGATCGCGCGCGACCAGAACGGCGCCGGTGACGGCACCGGCCGCGTCGCGGATCGGCGCCGCGCTGATATTGGCGTACCAATCGGTACGCCCATCCGTGTGCCGGACTTCGAAGTCGAGATCGACGCAGGTTTCGCCGCGCAGCGCGCGCCGGATCGGCCAATCTTCGTGCCGCAGTTTTTCGCCGGCGGGCGTGTAAAGTTCGCGGCCGCCCGGCAGCATGTCGATGCGCGGCGGAAAAAGCTCGCTTCGGGCGAAGCCTTGCGACAGGGCGAAGGCTTTGTTGACGTGGACGAAATTGCCCTTAGCGTCGATGACGGCGACGGGATCGGTCATCGCACCCAGCGCCGCCGCCAAGGTCTGGCGCGCCGCGTCCGATCGCGCGGCTTCTTCGTGAAGCGCGTTTTCCGCGCGTTTGCGCTCTGTGATATCGGTGAAGCTCGCCAGGATGCAGTCTTCGAACGGCATCGCCGACAGCAGCATTTCGCGCCGCGTGCCGTCCTTGCCGATGATCGTGATTTCCTCGGGCTCGGCGAAGCCGTTTCGCCGCGCTTCTTCCATATGCGCCGCCATGCGCGCGGTGATTTGCGCACGGTCGGCCTCCGGCGGGTAAGCCCGCCGCCGCCATTCGTCGAGCGTCGCGATCTCGCCGCTCGCATAACCGAAGATCCTCGTGAAGGTCCGGTTCATCGCGATCACGATGCCTTGCGTATCGACCAGCGCCATCGGCAGCGGCGACAGATCGAAAAACTGCCGGAACCGCTCCTCGCTTTCGCGCAGCGATGCGATGGCAAGCCGTCGCTGGCGGACGAACCATACGGTGGCGGCGCTGGTCGAGCCCATCAGCAGGATCGCGGCCGCGAGCACGATCTCGAACACCCGGTCTTGGTCGGCGGCGAGTTCGTCGACCGCCCGAAGCTTGGCGGCGTCGATGCGCGCCAGGCGGTCGTCGAGGGCTTGATACGCCGCGCGCATCCCGAGCAGCACACGCGGATCGTCGCCTTCGGACAACGTGCGATTCAATGCGCCGATGAAATTCGCGAACTCGATGTCGAGCGCTTCGGCGTCGGCCGAATCGATCGCATCGATGGCGTCGAAATCGCGTTTCGCTTCCTGCAGCTGGGCAAGCGCCTGTTGACGCCGTCCGATGTCGGGCGACAGCATGGATATGCGCAGATCCACCGTGCCGCGGATCAGGTTGAGGCGCGCCTCGCGCAAATCGCTGACGACGCCGGTCGCCGCACGCAAGGCGTTCTGGTCGGCCACATGCAGCGTCACGACCGCCGCGACGATCAAAAGCGACGATAGGATCGTGGCGGCGATCCAAGCGCCGACGGATTTCCAGGATGGAATGATGCGGGCGGGGCCAGAGAGCATGGCGCGGCCTGACGTAAGGCGAGAGGGACGGTGACTTTTCGTTGGTTGAATTATACAGCTGGCATTCGAATGAGGATTACGTCTTTTCGCGTGACGTAACGTCGCTGCCATCCCGGCTTACCGGCGGCACGCGCCGGAAGGTCCGCCTCGCTTCTTGAAAGTCGTTGCCAAGCCGCAGCCGGGAACAGAAGAATCCGCTTTCAAATCGGCTGAGGAGTCGGACATGGCGGCAAAGAGCAGGACTGGATCGCGCGGACGCAAGCTTGCCGCCAAAGCCCGTGTCCGCAAAACTTCCAAATGGGAAGCGGATCTCGGCCGCAATCCCGCAAACTACGAATCTCTTTCGCCAATTACGTTTCTGTCGCGCGCGGCGGCGACGTGGCCGAAGCGCTTGGCTGTCGCGCACGGCAAGATCCGCCGCACATGGGCCGAGACCCATGCGCGCTGCCGGCGCTTGGCGTCGGCCTTGTCGAAAGCCGGGATCAAACGCGGCGATACGGTCGCGTTGATGGCGCCGAATATTCCTGCCGCTTACGAGGCCGCGTTCGGCGTGCCGATGGCGGGTGCCGTGCTCAATGCGATGAATATCCGCCTCGACGCCGAAACGATCGCCTTTATGCTCGATCACGGCGAAACGAAACTGATCCTGACCGATACCGAATTCGCGCCGGTGATCGAAAAGGCGCTGGCCAAAACCAAGCGCAAGATCATCGTCGTCGATATCGACGATCCCGAAGGCCCCGGCGGCAAGCGCCTGGGCAAGATCGAATAC
The DNA here is from genome assembly GCA_014444615.1 of Tagaea sp. CACIAM 22H2. Classification (GTDB taxonomy): domain Bacteria; phylum Pseudomonadota; class Alphaproteobacteria; order CACIAM-22H2; family CACIAM-22H2; genus Tagaea. Next base: position 15,954 of record PVXE01000056.1, read on the forward strand.
GAAGCGTTCGTCGCCGGTGGCGACATCGATTTCAAGCCGCTGAAACCGCGCGACGAGTGGGACGCGCTGGCGCTCAACTACACTTCGGGTACCACCGGCAATCCCAAGGGCGTCGTCTATCACCATCGCGGCGCCTATCTGAACGCGGTCGGCAACGTGATGGTCTGGAACCTCGCGCATCATCCGATCTATCTGTGGACGCTGCCGATGTTCCACTGCAACGGTTGGTGTTTCCCGTGGACCATCGCGGCGATGGCCGGCACGAATGTGTGCCTGCGCCGCATCGACGCGCCGCATATCTTCGGCGCGATCAAGAACGAGGGTGTCACGCATATGTGCGGCGCGCCCATCGTGATGAACATGCTGATCAACGCGCCCGAGGAGATGCGCGGCGGCGCCACGCATACCGTTTCGATCATGACGGCCGCCGCCCCGCCGCCGCCGACCGTGATCGCGAAGATGGAGCGTATGGGGTTCCACATCACCCATGTCTACGGCCTGACCGAAGTCTATGGCCCCGCCGTCGTCTGCGCCTGGCACGAGGAATGGGATGCGCTGCCGGCCGACGAGAAGGCGGTGATGAAATCCCGCCAGGGCGTGCGCTACCCGGTGCTGGAAGGCCTGATGGTCGCCGACGAAAAGACGCTGAAGCCCGTTCCGTCGGACGGCACGACGATGGGCGAGGTCTTCATGCGCGGCAATATCGTCATGAAGGGCTATCTCAAGAACCCGGATGCCACGGCCAAATCGTTCAAGGGCGGCTGGTTCCACACCGGCGATTTGGGCGTGATGCATCCCAACGGCTATATCGAGTTGAAGGACCGGTCGAAGGACATCATCATTTCCGGCGGCGAGAATATCTCGACGATCGAGGTCGAAGGGGCCCTTTACAAGCACCCCGACGTGCTGGAAGCGGCGGTGGTGGCGCGGCCCGACGAGAAATGGGGCGAAACGCCCTGCGCGTTCGTCACCTTGCGTGACGGTTCGAAGGCGACCGCCGATGAGTTGATCGCTTTCGCCAGAAAGCACCTTGCCGGCTATAAGGCGCCCCGGACGATCGTGTTCGGGCCGCTCCCCAAAACGAGCACGGGGAAAATTCAAAAGTTCGTGCTGCGCGAGAAGGCGAAGGCGCTATAGTTGGGCATGGCCGACCAACTTCGAAAATACACGACGAATTCTATGGTTTTCCGCGAAGGCGAGACGGGCGACTACGCCTGTCTCGTGCGCAGCGGACAGTTCGAGTTGTTCAAGGGGGCGGGCGAGGAGAAAGTCGTTCTCGCGACGACCGGGCCGGGCACGGTGTTCGGCGAACTCGCCTTGATCGACAAGGGCCATCGCATGGCGTCGGCGCGCTGCGTCGAGGCGGGCGAGTTGATGCTGATCGATCGCGCGCGCTTCCTGACCAAGCTCGCGGCGCTGTCGCCCGGCCAGCGCGGCGTCTACAACGAATTGCTCGGCTTCGTGCGCGAAACGCCGGTCTACGTGCCGCCACGCTACGGCGATCCCGAACCGGCGATGACCGACAAGGCCAAGCGCGTGCAGACCGTGCTGCCGCAGATCGAAACGGCGAAGCTGCTCGAGACGGGCGACAATTTCCTCGACGTGCTGACCAAGATGCTCGTCCATTACGCCAAGCGGCGCCTGCCGCCGCCGGGCTGAGCGCATCCCGCAAAACGAAACGGCGCCCAGGGAACCTGAGCGCCGCCTGTGAAGGCCGCCGATTGAATCCTACGCGGAAACTGTGATCCGGCTCAGTGGGCGAGCCGGTTCAGTTCGTCCTTGATTCGAAGCTTCTCCTTCTTCATCTGGGCGATGGTCATGGCGCTGGGCAGCGGACGCGCTTCCTCGCGCGTCAGATCTTCGTCGAGCTTGGCGTGTTTGGCTTGCAGCGATCGAATGCGTTCGGATATCGGCATTGCCTCATACCTCCTGCATCTATGACGCGACCTTCACAACGCGAATCCTACGCCCGACTTTCGAATGCGACAAGCGCAAGCGCGTCCGAAAATTTGTCGCAGGGGCAACGGATTTTTTACCCGTTCCTCGAAGGCGTTGAACCGGCGGACATCTTGCGCATCTCGGAAAGAATCTTACGCGTTTGCCGCGTCGCAAAAGCGCTACCCAATAACATCGAAAGCGGCGCGATCGTGTCGCGAATGGGATCGGAATCCGGCGAACCCGGTTTCGATGCCGCGGCGAAGGATTCGAGGGCGGCTTTCTCGGCCGCGAGTTCGAGGCGCTTGATCGACTCGCGGATTTCTTCCCAGCCCGCCCGGCCTTTCATCGCGCGGCGCAAGTTCCGCAACGGCACGATCGCCTGTTCGCGCCAGCGCCGCGCGATCGGCCGCCATTTCGCGAGCGGCGCGGGGCCAAGCCCGCGCTGCCCATGCCACAGCACGGCCAGAAGCAACGGTATATCGGCGCCGTGGCGGTCTTGCAGAGCGAGGCAGGCTTGGGCGACGCCCGGCCTTGCATAAAGGGTCAGGCAAAACGCCCATAAATCGGATTTTCTCGTTTTCCGTCCCGGCTTTGCTATATTTCGGGTCATATGGACGACCCGGTCTTCGAAGACATTCGCCGCCAGATCGCGGAGTTGCGCGTCGAGCACCGCGACTTGGACGACGTAATCGCCCGCGTGCTGGAACATCCGCCGGTCGACATGCTGCAGGTGCAGCGGTTGAAGAAGCGCAAATTGTCGCTGAAGGACCAGATCACGCGGCTGGAAAGCCGGCTGTTGCCCGACATCATCGCATAAGGCTTTCGACGCGGGGCGCCCTCAAGGCGTGCGCGCCGCTTTCTTGCGCGCGTACATTTCCTTGTCGGCGCTCTCCAGCAGCCGGGCGATATCGTCGCCGCCGCGGAACGTATAGACACCCCACGCGACCGAAGCTTGGATCTTGGCGCCGCGCCAATCGAGCGGCGTGTCTTGGACCGCGCTCGCCAGCTGTTGCGCCTTTTCCTCGGCCTGGGGCTGATCCGTGTAGACCAGAATCACGCCGAACTCGTCGCCGCCCAGGCGGCCGACGATATCGGTGTCGCGCACGTTCTGCATCAGCAGCCGCGCGATATGGGCGAGCAATGCGTCGCCCGCCGCGTGGCCATGCGTGTCGTTGACGCCCTTCAAGCCGTTGGCGTCGAAATAGACGAGGCTGGAGGCTTGGTCGTAGCGCTCGGCGAAACTTTGCATCCGGCCCAGCTCGCGCACGAAAGCGCGGCGGTTGAACACCGGCACCAGGCCGTCTTGATCGGCCAGGCGTTCGAGGTGTGCCGCGCGGGCACTGGCCTGGACCAGTTCCTTGCGCAGCTTGTCGACCTCGCCCATCAGCTTGACGATCGCTTCGCGGACCTTGGGCGTGAACTCCGCCTCGGGAATACCCATCACCAGGGCGATGTCTTTGGGGTCGCGCATGCGCGAAACGCCCGCGGCCGGGCCGGCGGCGTTCGTCTTGCCCGGCGCTTCCGGCCGCCGGATCGGGGCGGCACTCGCGATGGCGCCGCTGCGTGTCGGGTCCGTGATCTTCATGTCCCGGGGCCTGCTTAACACGAATCGGCCCGGCGGTGCAGGCGCTTGGCGCAAGGGGGGTGCGTCTCTATACTGCGCCGCTTTCCGGCGTATAGGAGCGAAGCGGTTATGGCCAGAAAGCCTGCGGTCGGCGTCATCATGGGCAGCCAATCGGATTGGGAGACGATGCGCCACGCGGTCGACGTGATGACCGCCCTGGGCGTGTCGCATGAGGTGCGGATCGTTTCCGCCCATCGCACGCCGGATCGTCTCGTCGCCTACGCCAAAACCGCCGCCGGGCGGGGCTTGCAATGCATCGTCGCCGGTGCCGGCGGGGCCGCCCATCTGCCGGGTATGGCCGCCGCGATGACCCGCCTGCCGGTGTTCGGCGTGCCGGTCGAATCGCGTACGCTGCAAGGCCTCGATTCGCTGCTGTCGATCGCCCAAATGCCCGCCGGCATTCCCGTGGGCACGCTTGCCATCGGCAAGGCCGGGGCGACCAATGCGGGCTTGCTTGCCGCCGCCGTGATTGCGCTGCAGGAGCCCAAAGTCGCCAAGGCGCTCGACGCCTATCGCGCCGCCCAGACCGCCAAGGTCGGCAAAGCGCCGGTCGATGCGGCGCCCGCGCCCAAGAAGCCCACGCTCAAGAAAAAAGCGAAGAAGCGCAAATGAGCCGTCCTCTGCCGCCGGGTTCCACGCTCGGCATTCTGGGCAACGGCCAGCTCGGCCGGATGACGGCGCAGGCCGCATCGCGCCTGGGCTATCGCACCCATTGCTTCGGCCCGGAGAAGAACAGCCCGGCCGAGCAGGTCTGCACGGTCTCGACGATTGGCGATTATCGCGACGAAGCGGCGTTGGTGAAGTTCTTCGCCGCCTGCGATGCCGTGACCTACGAATTCGAGAACATCCCGGTCGAAGCGCTGGCGCGCGTCGCGACGAAGGCAAAGGGCAAGTTGCGCCCTTCGGTCGAGATCCTGTCGATCTGCCAGGATCGCATCGCCGAGAAGAGCTTTTTGAATTCGATCGGCATCGCCACGGCGCCGTGGCACGCGGTCGAATCCGCCGACGAACTCGTCGTGGCGCTGGCCGCCGTGGGCACGCCCTCGATCCTCAAAACCGCGCGCATGGGCTACGACGGCAAGGGCCAGCGCAAGGTGCTGAAGCCGGCGGACGCCGCCAAGGCCTTCGCCGATTTCGGCGGGGCGGAATGCGTGCTCGAAGGTTTCGTGAAGTTCGAGCGCGAGATTTCCGTCGTCGTCGCGCGCGATCTGTCCGGCAAGGTCCGGACCTATGTGCCGGTCGAGAACGCGCACAAGCATCACATCCTGGATGTGACCATCGCGCCCGCGCGCATTCCCGCCGCGACGGCCAAGAAAGCCGTCGCGATCGCCGCCAAGATCGCACGCAAGCTCGATCTCGTCGGCGTGCTGGCGGTGGAGATGTTCTTGTCGAAAGGCGGCGAGATCCGCGTCAACGAACTCGCCCCGCGCCCGCATAACTCCGGGCATTGGACGATCGACGCGTGCGTGACCTCGCAATTCGAACAGGCCGCGCGCGCCGCGATGGGCTTGCCGCTCGGTGATCCTTCGCGCCATTCGGACGCGAAGATGAAGAACCTGATCGGCGCCGAGGCCAATGCCTGGGCCAAGATCGCGTCCGACCCTCAGGCCAAGCTCCATCTTTACGGCAAAGCCGAAGCCCGTCCTGGCCGCAAAATGGGCCACGTCACTTGGATTTATCCGAAGAAGGGAAAGTGAGCGTCAGCTCGCCTTCTTGAACCGCGCGAAGATCGGCTTCAGCGGCGAGGCAGCAGCTTCGAGCTTTGTCTTGATCCCGCCGAAGGCCTTGGGCAGTGCCATCACATTGGCGATGCGCCGGTCGAGGAAATTCCAGGTATCGGCCTGGAATTCCGACTTGTCTTCCAGCCAATAGAGCAGCGTCGCCGAGTAGACGCCGCCCGCCAGCGCGCGCTTGGTGTAGTAGTTGAAATCCGTGGCGCGATCGCCGGCCGCGTACCAGATCGCGTCGACCGTCGCCCAGCCGGTGCGCAAGGAGACCGGCACGTTCTGCGGCATGGCGAGCAAGGCGAGTGCCCGGCGCACCGCTTCGCGATGTCCGGCGAGCGGCTCCAGGCGCAAGCGGATCGCGCGCGCGATTTTGTCGCGGATTTTGAGGCTGCGGAACGCCTCGCCCTCGGCTTCGATCGCGGCGAGCATCGCTTGGTCCGCCATCGTGGTCCAATGCGCGATCGCATCGACCGCACCGCCCGGAAACACGCGCAACGCCGTGGCGTCGGGATAGCCGGCTTCGGTCGCGGCCGTTGCCAGCACGGCGGCGGTCCAGCCGTCGAACGGAACATGCGGCAAAGCGGCTTCGACGATACGGTCGCGGGCTTCATTGCGGTCGAAGGGCACGGGAATCTCCTTCACGAAATCTGGCGTTTGCGCATTTCTTCGACGAAGCCGAGCTCGCCGAGATCGTCCATGCGCTGGGGATAGAGAATACCATCGAGATGGTCGCATTCGTGCTGCACGACGCGGGCGTGGAATCCCGCCGCCTCGCGCTCGAAGCGGTTGCCGTCGAGGTCGTAGCCCGCATAGCGCAGGCGGCGATAGCGGGCGACGTTGCCGGTCATCCCCGGCACGGACAGGCAGCCTTCGAAGCCCTTGTCCATTTCCTCGCTCAACGGCGTGAGCTCCGGGTTGATCAGCACGGTGAGGTCCGCCGGCTCGTCGCCCGGAATTTCGGTGCAGCGTTCCTTGCGCACGAAGAACACGACGATACGCAGCGGGATATGCACCTGCGGGGCGGCGAGGCCCGTACCCGGCGCATCGATCATGGTTTCGACCATGTCCTCGACGATCGCGCGGATTTCGGGCGCCGTCGGGTCGGCAACGGGCTCGGCGGGGCGGGCGAGGACCGGATGCCCCATGCGCGCGATCTTCAAAATGGCCATAAGGGAGAGGATAGGCGCCCCGAAGCCCCTCGAAAAGCCCGCTAAATCGGGTATTTGCGCGGGAAGAAGGTTCGTGTTATATCCGCGCCCTCGAATGGAAAACCCGATTCCGGGGCGACCGTTCGTTCGGCTCAACCCTTTGATTTGATTAAGAAAGGAGCCAGGGGCTCCCCGTGCAAGTTATCGTCCGCGACAACAATGTCGATCAGGCCCTCCGCGCGCTCAAGAAGAAGATGCAGCGCGAAGGCATTTTCCGCGAGATGAAGCTGCGCCGTCACTTCGAGAAGCCCTCGGAGAAGAAGGCGCGCGAAAAGGCGGAGGCGGTGCGCCGTCTGCGCAAACTGCAGCGCAAGCGCTTGGAGCGCGAAGGCTACTAAGCCTGACGCTGCCGGGTTCGAGCCGAACCTGACACGAGATCAAACCGCCGTGAGGGCTTTCCCTCGCGGCGGTTTTTCTTTGCGCTAATCTCACCCGAAACGGGGGGAGTCGCGAAGCGCATGGACGAACAAATCGCCGATATCGTCGTAATCGGGGGCGGCTCGGCGGGCTGCGTGGCCGCTGCACGCCTGTCCGACGATCCCACGCTGTCGGTCGTGCTGCTCGAAGCGGGTCCGCGCGACAACGACCCGATGATCGCGATCCCCGCCGGCTACGCGCGCATCTTCGTCGACGGGCGCTACGAGCCGGGCTTCGCCACGCAGCCCGAACCCCATCTCGAGAACCGCGAGATCGGCTGGCCGCGCGGGCGCGTGCTGGGCGGCTCGGGCTCGGTCAACGGCCTCGTCTATCTGCGCGGGAGCCCCCACGATTACGACCGCTGGGCGCAGGCCGGTGCGCGCGGCTGGAGCTATGCCGACGTGGCGCCGATCTTCAAAGGCCTCGAAGCTTGGCAGGGCGAGCCTTCCGAGGCGCGGGGGGCGGATGGCCCGATCGAAGTGCGCGAGCCGCGCAAGCTGTCGGCCGCGTGCCAAGCCTTCATCGACAGCGCGGTGAAGGCGGGCTTGCCGCGGTTTCGCGACGTCAATGATGGCGGCCCCATCGAGGGCGTGGGCCCCGTGCAGATGAACATCGCGGGCCGATTCCGCGCCTCGCCCGCGCGCGCGTTCCTGAAGCCGCTGCGCCATCGCCCGAATTTGCGGATCGTCACGGGCGCACGCGCCTTGCGCATCGTGTTCGAAGGCAAGCGCGCCGTCGCGGTCGAAACGCCGCGCGGTGTTTTCCGCGCGCGCAAGGAAATCGTGATTTCGGCGGGTGCCATCGAAACGCCGCAGATTCTGATGTTGTCGGGTGTGGGCGATGCGGCGCATCTGGCGCAGCACGGGATCGCGTGCGTGGCGCATGCGCCGGATGTCGGGCGGAATTTGCAGGATCACCTGATCGGTAAATTTATTTTCCGCGTCAAACCCTGCGGCACCTTGAACGAGTTGCTCGCCAGTCCTTTGGGCTGGCTCAAAATGGGCTGGGATTGGCTTGCCCATGCCGCGGGCCCGCTGACGGTCAGTGCGGGCGAAGCGACGGCGTTCCTCAAAACCTCGCCCGATCTGGAGGAGCCCGACGCGCAATTGCTGTTCGTCAATTTCGCGACGTTCAAATTCGCCGACGGTTTGCTGCCGGTGCCCTCGGTCATGGTCAATTACGGGCCGTGCCGTTCGGAAAGCCGGGGCAGTATCGAACTCGCCGGAACCGATCCCTATGCGCGGCCGGTGATCCGCGCGAATTACTTGAGCGACGCGCGGGACATGGATGTGATGGTCGGCGCCGCGCGCTTCTGCCGGCGGATTTTCGAGCACGCCCCCTTCCGCGATCTGCTCGAAGAAGAATTGCGCCCCGGCAAGCTCGGCGACGACGCGATCCGCGAAAGCATCGCGAAGACCGCGAGCACGGTCTATCACCCCTGCGGCACGGCGCGGATGGGATCGGACGAGCGCGCGGTGGTCGACCCCGAATTGCGCGTGCGCGGCGTGGAAGGTTTGCGCGTCGCCGATGCCAGCGTGTTCCCGCTGATCCCGTCGTCCAACATCCAGCCCGCCGCGTTGATGGTCGGCGCGCGGGTGGCGGAATTCATCAAGCGCGGCGCTTGAAAACAAAACCGCCGCCGGATCGCTCCGGCGGCGGTTGGATATCCAGCGAAGGTGAGCGGTTTAGTGCGAACCGCCGCCCGCCGCTTTGACGATGTCCTCGACCACCTTCTTGGCGTCGCCGAACAGCATCATCGTGTTGTCGCGGAAGAACAGCTCGTTCTCCACGCCCGCATAGCCCGAGGCCATCGAGCGCTTGATGAACAGCACCGTCTTCGCCTTTTCGACGTCCAGGATCGGCATGCCGAAGATCGGGCTTTTCGGATCGGTCTTGGCGGCCGGGTTGGTCACGTCGTTGGCGCCGATGACGAAGGCGACGTCGGCTTGCGCGAAGTCGCGGTTGATATCGTCAAGCTCGAACACCTCGTCATAGGGCACGTTGGCTTCGGCCAGCAGCACGTTCATGTGGCCGGGCATGCGGCCCGCGACCGGGTGGATCGCGTAGCGGACGGACACGCCTTCCTTCTTCAGCGTGTCGGCCATTTCGCGAAGGGCGTGCTGCGCTTGCGCGACCGCCATGCCGTAGCCCGGGACGATGATGACCGAGCTCGCGTTCTTCATGATGAACACGGCGTCGTCGGCCGAGCCCTGCTTGACCGGGCGCTGTTCCTTGGCAGCACCACCGCCGGCGGAAGCGCCCGCCGCATCGGTGCCGAAGCCGCCGAGGATCACGTTGAAGATCGAGCGGTTCATCCCCTTGCACATGACATAGGAGAGGATGGCGCCCGACGAGCCGACCAGCGCGCCCGTGACGATCAACAGCGAGTTCTGCAGCGTGAAGCCGATGCCGCACGCCGCCCAGCCCGAATAGGAGTTGAGCATCGAGACGACGACGGG
>PVXE01000057.1 GCA_014444615.1 Tagaea sp. CACIAM 22H2
TCGTCCACGCGCACGAAAGCGCGGCTGCCGAGCTTCGCTTGGCCCAGCGTCAGACCTTGGCCCGGATGCTCGACGACGCCGGTCGCGATGGGCACATCGCGGATCGTCGCGGCCAAGGCGCGCGACAAGGGATGGCGCGAGGCGGCGGCCATCGACGCGGCGAAGCGATGATCGTCCTTGGCGCGCTGCGGATCGTCGACCAGCACCGGCTGGCCTTGGGTCAGCGTGCCGGTCTTGTCGAACACGATCGTGTCGATCTGGGCAAGGCGTTCGAGCGCTGTCGCGTTTTTCAGCAGCACGCCGCTTTTGAGCAAGCGGCCCGAAGCGACGACCTGCACCGACGGCACGGCCAAGCCCAGCGCGCAAGGGCAGGTGATGATCAACGTGGCGACGGCGTAGAGCATCGCCACCTGCCAATCGACACCGATCAGGAAATACCAGCCCAGGAACGTCGCCAGCGCGGTGACATGCACGACGGGCGCATAGAGCCGCGTGACGCGTTCGGAGATCGCGACGAAGCGCGAGCGCCCGCCTTCGGCCGCTTCGACCAAACGGACGATTTCGGCGAGCAGCGTGTTCTCGCCCGTCGCGGTCGCGCGCAGGCGCAAGGGTGCCCCCAGATTGATCATACCCGCGAACACCGCATCGCCCGGCTTGGCCCCGCGCGGCAGCGATTCGCCGGTGACGAGGCTGGTGTCGAGATCGGTGACGCCGGACAGGATTTCGCCGTCGACGCCGATACGCTCGCCCGCCGCGACCTGGACGAAATCGCCGGCCTTCACCGCGTCGACCGGCACGGCGCGGGCACGCCCTTCCGGGTCGATCACCGTGACCGGGGCGGCGCGCAAAGCCAGCAGATGCTCGGCCGTGGCGCGCGCCTTGCCGCGCGCGCGGCGGTCGAGATAGCGGCCCGCCAGCAGGAAGAACAGCAGCGTCAGCGCCGCGTCGAAATAGGCGTAGGGGCCCGAGCGGATGGTTTCCGACAGGCTCATCGCCGCCGTCATGGTGATGCCCACGGCGATGGGCACGTCCATATTGACCCGGCCGCCGCGCAGCGCCCCAATGGCCGAGCGATAGAACGGGAGCCCCGCGAAGAAAATGCAGGGCAAGCCGATCAGCGCCGACACCCAATGCAGCAGATCCTTGGTCGCCGGGCCCATATCGCTGCCGACCCAAACGGCCAGCGACAGCATCATCACATTGCCGGCGGCGAAGCCCGCCACACCGGTCGCGCGCAGCAGATCGCGTTCTTCCGCGTCGCCCGCGCGCGTCAGGCAAGAAGGATCAAAGGGGACAAAGCGGAAGCCGAGCTTGGCCGCGACCGCCACCAGCGCATCGGCGCGCGCCGCATCGCCCTTCCATTTGAGGACGAGACGCCCGGTCGACAGATTGACCCGCGCGTCGAGCACATCGGCTTCGCGCGCATAGACGCTTTCGATGAGCCAAACGCAGGCTGCACAAGTGATGCCTTCGACCATCAAATGCAACGTCGCCACCCCTTCGGGCGAGAGGTTCACGCGCGACGCGTAATCCTGAATAACCCCGTCGTCCTGCGGCTTGGCGCTGGGTGCCGTGCGCCGCGCGTAGAACGCGTCAAGGCCCAGGCCCTTCACCGCCTCGTAGGCGCCTTCGCAGCCCGTGCAGCAGAACCGCGTGCCCGGTGCCACCGGTGCGGCGCAATGCACGCAGGTCGCCGCGTCGGCGCGCGTCGAAAGATCGTCGAGGGGAGCCATCGGGGCGTCTTAGCGGACGAAGAAGCGCACGAATTCATGAACGCGCGCGCCTTGCGCGTTCTCGGCGACGACGCGCAACTCCCACTGGCCCGGCAAGGGCAGCTCGATGGCGCCCGTATAGGTTCCCGGCGCCACCGAACGGAATTTGTAGGTGCGGTTCGGCGTGCCGCCGACCGGGCGCACGAGAATGGCCGTCACGTCGAGATCCGACAGCGGCTTTTCGCCCGCATCCAGCGTGCGCACGGTGACCACGTCGCCGTCGCGAAGGATTTCCATCTTCCAGCCGAGCGCGCTTTCGCGATCTTCCTCGCGCAGCACCTGATTGTATTTGCGCCCGCGCTCGTAGGCGTTGTCGTAGGCGAGGCCCGGCCACGACGACAGCGCGAAATAGACGAGCGCGCCGTTGGCGATCAGCACCGCGACGAAGGCGAGCGGATAGACCAGCCACAGATGACGTTCGGGCGACAGGCGGAAACCGGCGACGTTCATAATGCTCTCCTACCGTCCGGGGGCGAGGAAGACGGAATCGTAGTCGGCATGGCCCCGCCCTTCGCGCGGCTTCAGATCGAAACGCACGGGCGAGGACGCTTTGCCGCGCACGCTTTGCGCGGGCACGGTCACGAATACGCGATAGGTCGCGACCGAATCGGGCTTGGCGGACAGCGTCGCGACCGGAGCGGCCGCCACATCCGACCCCGCGACGCCGAGCACGGCCCCTTGCAGGCCCGACACGGCGAGCGCGAAGTCGCGCGGTTCGTGCGTTTTGTTCAGCACATGGATCGTATAGGCGTTGCGGATATTGCCGTCCGACAGCGTGACGAAAAGCGGCGCACGGTCGCGCAGCACGTTGAGCTCGACTGTGGCGCGCGACAGTAGCGCCACGAGCATGACGGCGCCGACGAACGCGAGCACGCCCGCATAAATCAGCGTGCGCGGGCGGATGAATTTATGCGTCGCCGGTTCGCCCTTGGCGCGGCAGGCTTGGTTCGCCAGCGTGTCGAAGCGGATCAGTCCGCGCGGGCGGCCGACCTTGTCCATCACCGCGTCGCAAGCATCGATGCACAGGCCGCAGCCGATGCATTCAAGCTGCTGGCCGTCGCGGATATCGATGCCCGTCGGGCACACGGCGACGCAGGAATTGCAATCGACGCAGTCGCCACGCCCGGCCCACGGGTCCACGCCCGGGGCCGCCTTGGCGAGCTTGCCGCGCTTTTCGCCGCGCCATTCCTCGTAGGTGACGACGTAGCTTTGGTCGTCGAGCATCGCGCCCTGGAAGCGCGGCCACGGGCACATATAGGTGCAGACCTGTTCGCGCGCCCAGCCGGCGAGCGTATAGGTCGTGGCCGTGAACATCCCGATGAAGAAATACTGGGTGAGCGTCGCGTTGCCGGTGAATACGTCGCGGATCACCGTCGGCGCATCGTCGAAATAGAGGACCCAGGCGCCGCCCGTCGCCAGCGCGATCGCGATCCACGCCGTGTGCTTGAGCGCGCGTTTGGCGATCTTCTCGCCCGTATAGGGTGCCGCGTCGAGCTTGATGCGCGCGTTGCGATCGCCTTCGATCTTGCGCTCGACCCACATGAACAGATCGGTCCACACGGTTTGCGGGCAGGCATAGCCGCACCACAAACGGCCGAACAGCGACGTCACCAGGAACAGCGTGATGGCCGCCAGGATCAGCAGGCCGGTCAGGAAATAGACTTCCTGCGGCCAGATCTCGATCATGAAGAAATAGGCTTTGCGCCCCGGCAGATCGATCAGGATCGCCTGATCGGGCGCCGTGGGTCCGCGATCCCAGCGCAGAAACGGCGCGAGGTAATAGACCGCAAGGCAGAGGGCCAGCACCGCCCATTTAATTCGGCGATACAGACCCTTTACGTCCTTCGGATGGACCTTGATGCGGCTGACGTAAAGCGGCGTGGCCGCTTTTTGAACCTTCGTCGAAACCGCATCTTCGACCGCGACATGCCCCGCCTTGCTGGCGGCGGCATCGGCATCGGGGGGAGACGTGCCGTCCATGATCGAGCCTTGCCTTTCCTCCTCGAGGGGCGAGGGGTGCGTGGCGCGGCGGCTTACTTGCCGCCGCCCAGCGCGTGAACGTAGACGGCGAGCATCTTGATCGTGGCGTCGTCCAGGCGCCCGGTCCAAGCCGGCATCGACCCGGCACGGGAGTTGCGCACGGATTCCACGATCGTGGCCTTGTCGCCGCCATAGATCCAGATATTCGCCGCGAGGTTCGGCGCGCCCAAATCGGTCGAACCCACGCCGCCTTCCTGGTGGCAGGCGACGCAGTTTTCCGAGAACACCGTCTCGCCGCGCTTGACCGCGTCGGCGTTCGTCGAGCGCTTGGACAGCGACAGCACGTATTCGGCGACGTCGTCGATCTGCTTCGCATTCAGCACGCCGTCAGCGCCGAAACGCGGCATCTGGCTGATGCGCGACTGCGTGTTGGCGTTACGGATGCCGTAGGCGATCGTGGTGTGGATGTCGTCGAGCGCGCCGCCCCAAACCCAGGAATCGTCGGCGAGGTTGGGATAGCCCTTGGCCCCCGAGCCGCCCGCACCATGGCAAGGCGCGCAGTTTTCGGCGAAGACCGAACGCCCGCCGGCCATAGCGAAATTCAGCAGGTCGGGCGTGGCACGGATTTCGTCCAGCGACGCCTTCTCGATCCGGCCGACGAACGGCGCGCGCGACGCTTTGGCTTCTTCCATACGCTGCGCGATCTCGATGCGCTGCGTCCAGCCGAGCGTTCCTTTGGTGTGGCCCGACAGCGTCGGCCACGCGGGGTACACGATGAAATACCCGATCGACCAAATGATCGTCGCGTAGAAGGTCCACAGCCACCATTTCGGCAGCGGGGTGTTCAGCTCCTTGATACCGTCCCACTCGTGGCCGGTGGTCTCGGTGCCGGTGATTTCGTCTTTCTCGATCTTGGTGGGCATCGATTTGCTCCCGGGTCCCGTTCAGCGGCCGTTGACGTCGTGGTCGTCGCGCAGCGGAATGCGCGAGTTGCGGTCCATTTCCGCGCGGCGCGAAGGCCAGAAAGCCCACACGATAAGCCCCGCGAAAAACACGACCAGCCAGACCATCTGCACGCTGCCGATCAGACTCATCATTTCCTGCTTGTCCATAACGGCCCCCGTTACTGCGTCAGCTGTTCGGGACGGACCGACTTGAAGTCGACCAGCGTGCCGAGCATCTGCAGATAGGCGACCATCGCGTCCATCTCCGTGACCTTGGCGGGATCGCCGCCGAAGGCGGAAACGACCGCCTTGGGATAGCGCTTGGTCACGTCCGCAGCACCATCGGCGTCGGGATTCTGCTGCGCTTCCAGATCGGCCTTGGCGTTGTCGATCTGCTCTTGCGTGTAGGGCACGCCGATGATGCGCAGCGTTTTGAGATGTTCGGCGATATCCGCGTAGCCGAGCGGACGCGTGGCGAGGAATGCGTAGCCCGGCATGATCGATTCGGGCACCACGGCGCGCGGATCGATCAGATGGGCGACGTGCCAATCGTCGGAGTATTTGCCGCCGACGCGCGCGAGATCGGGACCCGTGCGCTTCGACCCCCATTGGAAGGGATGGTCGTACATCGACTCGGCCGCCAGGCTGTAATGGCCGTAGCGTTCGATCTCGTCGCGGAACGGACGGACCATCTGGCTATGGCAATTGTAGCAGCCTTCGCGGATGTAGATGTTGCGTCCGGCGAGTTCGAGCGGCGTGTAGGGCCTGACGCCCTCCACGCGCTCGATCACCTGTTCGTTGGCGAACAGCGGCACGATCTGAACCAGGCCGCCGATGGCGACCGTGATCAGCGTGGCGATGGACAGGATGACGACGTTCTTTTCGAAGATCGCGTGACTGAACTTGAAGGCCATGTTCCGCCCTCCCCTCAGGCCGCGGCCGCTTGCGGCACGCTGACGCGTACCGGCGCGCCGGCCGTGATGGTTTTGTAGAAGTTGTAGGCCATGATCAGCGCGCCGACGAGGTAGAGCACCCCGCCCAAAGCGCGGATCACGTAGAACGGATGCATCGCGGCGACCGTTTCGACGAACGAGTATTGCAGGAAGCCGTACTCGTCATAGGCGCGCCACATCAGGCCTTGCATGATGCCCGACACCCACATCGCGGTGATGTAGAGCACGATGCCCAGCGTCGCGATCCAGAAATGCCACGCGACCAAGCGGGTCGAGTAAAGCGTGCGACCCCACAGCACCGGCACCAGATAGTAGAGCATGCCGAAGCTGACGAAACCGACCCAGCCCATCGCGCCCGAATGCACGTGGCCGATGGTCCAGTCGGTGTAGTGCGACAGCGCGTTGACCGCCTTGATCGACATCATCGGCCCTTCGAAGGTCGACATGCCGTAGAAGGCGACGGCCGTCACGGAGAACCGGAGAGAGGCGTCGGTGCGCAGCTTGTCCCAGGCGCCCGACAGCGTCATCAGGCCGTTGATCATGCCGCCCCAGGACGGCATCCACAGCATGACGGAGAAGGTCATGCCCAACGTCTGCGCCCAATCGGGCAGCGCGGTGTAGTGCAGATGGTGCGGGCCCGCCCAGATATAGAGGAAGACCAGCGCCCAAAAGTGCACGATCGACAGGCGATAGGAATAGACGGGGCGGTTCGCGGCCTTGGGAATGAAGTAGTACATCATGCCCAGGAAGCCGGCGGTCAAGAAGAAGCCGACCGCGTTGTGGCCGTACCACCATTGGATCATCGCGTCCTGCACGCCGGACGGAACCGTATAGCTCTTCCAGCCCAGGAAGCTGACCGGCAATTGGATGTTGTTGCCGATATGCAGCATCGCGATGGTGATGATGAAGGCGAGCAGGAACCAGTTCGCAACGTAGATATGCGGTTCCTTGCGCTTCATCAGCGTGCCCGCATAGACGACGAGATAGACGACCCAGACGATCGTCAGCCACAGGTCCACGAACCATTCGGGCTCGGCGTATTCCTTGCCCGAGGTGATGCCCATCACGTAGCCCAGCGCCGCCATCACGATGAACAGCTGATAGCCCCAGAACACGAACCACGCGCCGGCCGAACCCATAAAGAGTTCCGTCCGGCAGGTGCGCTGGACGATGTAGAACGAAGCCGCCAGCAGCGCGTTGCCGCCGAAGGCGAAGATCACCGCGGAGGTGTGCAGCGGGCGCAACCGGCCGAAGCTCGTCCATTCCAGCCCGAGATTGAGCACGGGGAAGGCGAGTTGCGAGGCGATCACCACGCCGACCAAAAAGCCGACGCAACCCCAGAAAATCGTCGCGATCGCGGCGGCCCGAACGACGTCGTCGTTATAGGCCGGTACAGCCCCCGATGCGGCGCGGGCCGATTCGCCCGACGCGGTGGCGGCAAGTGCCATTTTGCTCCCCTTTGCTGTCCGGTCTTCTTGACGTCGAGTATGCGCCAAAAAGCCCGGCTGGACTCCGATGCTTGACTATCGCCATTCGGCGGATGGAAAACATTGATCCAAGTCAAGGTAACGGCGGCTCAACCGCTGCAAGATGCGACCAATTAACGCTGGACCGAAAACCATAGGGAGATCGACGCTATGCCGGAAGCCATCCCCGTGTTCGCCAGTCCTTCCCCCCAGATCCGGCTGGTACCGGTCGATCGGCCTTGGGTCTGGCTCGGGAAGGGCTGGGACGATTTCCGCCGCGCCCAAAACACCAGTTTGACCTATGGCGGCGCCATCGTGGCCGCAAGCTATGCGGTCGTCGCGGTGCTGTGGTGGTTCGACCAGATTTACGCCCTGTGGCCGTTGGCGGCGGGCTTTCTATTCGTGGCGCCGTTGCTGGCCGCCGGAATTTACGACACCAGCCGGCGCCTGGAACTCGGTGAAAATCCGGATTTTGCGACCACCGCGGCGGCGTTAACCCGAAATCCCGAGCATCTCGCGTATTTGGGCCTCGTCCTGGCGGTGTTTAACCTGTTCTGGGTGCGCTTCGCGTTGCTGCTGTTCGCGCTGTTTTTCGGCGCGCCGCGCAACAGTATCCGCGAACTGATCGATTTGACGCTGTTCTCGCCCACGGCGCTGCCGTTCCTGATCGTCGGCACGGTCTTGGGGGCGATCCTCGCCGCTTTGGTCTTCGCGATTTCGGCAATCTCGATTCCGATGCTGCTCGACAAGCGCGACTGCACGGTATGGGTCGCGATCGCCACGTCGTGGGTCGCGGTGCGCGCGAATTGGAAGCCGATGGCGCTGTGGGCAGCGCTGATCGTCGCCTTCACCGGTTTCGGGATGGTGCCGTTCTTCCTGGGTCTCGCGATCACGATGCCGCTGATCGGCCACGCGACATGGCACGCGTATAAGGATCTGGTCGTCGACTAGATCGCGCGCCAAGCCATCCAGAACAACAAGCCGGCGTTGATCAGCATCAGCGCCGGCGAGAACTGCGCCATCGCGGCCTTCCACCGTTTGGCGGCCATGGCGCCCGCGAAACCGACGATCAGCAAGGCGGGCGTCGTGCCGAGCGCAAACGCCGCCATGGCGAACGCGCCTTCGGCTGCCCCGCCCGCCCCGGCTGCGGCCGCAAGGGCCGCGTAAAGCAAACCGCAAGGCAAGAAGCCGAGCGCCAGCCCAAGGGCGAAGCCGCGCAGCGGACCGGGATTCTCGATCAACGGCCGCACGAATCGGCCCAGGCTTGCGGCGACGAAACCGCCCGTACCACCAAAGGCCCGCCCCAAGGCTTGCAGCGCGAACAACGCGCCCGCCGTCGCCAGCAAGACCGGCATCCCGAAGCGCAAGCCGGGCACCGAGCCCAACGCCCCGCCCAACCCGCCGAGCACGGCGCCGAGCAATGTGTAGGTGATTGCGCGTCCGAAATGATAGGGCAGCAACGCCGCCCCGGCGAGGCGCGTGGGCCCCGCCCCCATCCGTGCGAGCGTTTGCGCCATCACGAAGGGCCCGCACATCGCCGCGCAATGCGCGAAGCCCCCGCCCAACGCCGCCAGAAACATCGCCAGCGCCAAGCCCCACGGGCCGTCGGCGAAAGCGAGCGCCAGATGCGTCGGGTGTTCCACCCTATTCGGCGGCCTTGGCCGTTCGGGACTGGGCCGCGCGGAATGCGGCAAGGGCGGCTGGCACCGCCTTGCCTGTCGCGATCTTGGCGCCGTGCATCGCCAAAGCGCTTTCCAACGCGACCAGCGTGGTCAGAACCGTATCCTTGCGCGCGTTGTAGCCCATCGTGCCGATCCGCCAGATCTTCCCGTGCAAGGGCCCGAAGCTGGTGCCGATTTCGATCGCGAAATCGTCGAGCATGGATTTGCGCACCGCGTCGCCCTGAACCTCGGCGGGAATATAGATGCCCACGACGTTGTTCATCCGCGACGTTTGGTCGCCGAAGAGTTTAAGGCCCATCGCCTTCAACCCGTCGGCCATCGCCCCGCCCGCCACGCGATGGCGTTCGACGGCGGCGTCCACGCCTTCCTCGACCAGAATCTTCGCGCATTCGCGCGCGGCATAGAGCATCGACGTCGCCTCGGTGTGGTGGTTGAGGCGCTTCTCGCTCCAATAATCCATGATCATCGCGAGATCGAAATAGTTGGAGCGAATGCGCGCACCATTGCCGGGCACATCCGATGCCGTGGCGATACCCTGTTCGATATGGCGGCGGCGAACGATCGCGGCTTCGGCGCGGGGGCTGAGCGTGATCGGCGCCGAACCCGACGGCCCGGCCAAGCATTTCTGCAAACCGGCCGAGACGCAATCGACTTCCCACGCATCGGTTTCCAGCGTGTTGCCGCCCAGCGACGCGGTCGTATCGGTATAGAACAGCGCGTCGAACTCATGCGCGATCTTGCCCACGCCGGCGAGCGGCTGGAGCATCGTGGTCGACGTGTCGCCCTGGCACAACGCGAGCAAACGCGGCCGATGCTTCTTCACGAGATCGCGGATTTCGTCGAGCGGAAACACCGTGCCCCATTCGCGCTCGACCGTGATCACCTCGGCGTCGCAACGGCGCGCGATTTCCGCCTTCAAATGGCCGAAGCGGCCGAAAACCGGGATCAGCACCTTGTCGCCCGGCTCGATCAGCGAAACCATCGCCGCTTCGATGCCGGCGCGCGCCGTGCCGTCGATCAGCATCGTCCACTTATTCGCGGTTTTGAACACGCCGCGATAGAGTTCCATCGTCTCGTTCATCAACCCCGTCATCGACGGGTCGAATTGCCCGATCAGGGGGGTCGCCATGGCGCGCAGCACGCGCGGATCGGCGTTGATCGGGCCGGGGCCCATCAGAAGGCGGGCGGGCGGGTTCAAATCGGCGTAACGGGTCATATTTCGGCTGCCTTTCGGGCCGGGAAACTGGGGCAAAACACCGTAACTGGCAAGGGTTGCCCGTCCCGTGCTAAGCGGTCATTCCGTAAATTCTTAGCAATTCCCGGACCCGCCATGCTCGACCGTGCTTACGTCCTCGCCAATGCCGACAAGGTCGCCGAAAACTGCCGCAATCGCGGCGTGGACGTCGACATTCCGGCCTTCGTTGCCGCCGAGACCGCGCGCCGCGACGCCGACAAGGCGTTGCAGGCCGCCCAGACCGAGGCCAACGCCTTGGCGTCGGACAAGTCGCTGTCGGTCGACGAGAAGCGCGAGCGCGGCAAGGCCCTGCGCGAAAAACGCGAGGCGCTGAAGGCCGAGGTCGACAAGCGGACCGAGGAGGCGGACGCGCTGCTGTGGCGCATTCCGAACATGACGCATCCGGAATCGCCGGTCGGGCGCGACGACCACGACAACAAGGAAATCTCGCGCAACGCCGTCGCGATCCCGAAATTCGACTTCACGCCGCGCGATCACGTGGCTTTGGGCGAACTCCACGGCATCATCGATACCGAAGGCGGCTCGAAGGTCGCGGGGCCGGGTTTCTACTTTCTGAAGGGCGACGGCGCGCTGCTGGAACTCGCCTTGCAGAATTTCGCCGTGAACTTCCTGGTGAAGCGCGGCTACGTGCCCCACATCACCCCCGACATCGCGCGCGATTCCGTGTTGATGGGAACGGGCTTCGTGCCGCGCGGCAACGAGACGAACACCTATCACATCGAGGATACCGACCTGTCGCTGATCGCGACGTCGGAGATCACGCTGTGCGGCCTGTACCAAGACACGATCCTGGACGCGGCCCAGTTGCCGATCCGCATCGCCGGCGTATCGCATTGCTTCCGCACCGAGCGTGCGGCGGGCCGCGCCACGCGCGGGCTTTATCGCGTGCACCAATTCACCAAGGTCGAAATGGTCGTGATCGCACCGCCCGAGCAATCGGAAGCGTTGCACAAGGAATTGCTGGCCAACGAGCGCGACATTTTCGACGCGCTGGAAATCCCCTATCGCGTGCTCGATATCTGCACGGGCGATCTGGGTGCCGCCGCCTATCGCAAATACGATCTCGAAGCCTGGATGCCCGCACGCGGGCAAGGCGGCGAGTTCGGCGAGATCACATCGACGTCGAACTGCACCGAGTTCCAGGCGCGGCGCCTGAACATCCGCTATCGCACCGAGCCCAAGGGCAAGCCGCTTTACGTCCACACGCTGAACGGCACGGCGATCGCGCTGGGCCGCGCGATGATCTCGATCCTGGAAAACAACCAGCAGGCCGACGGCTCGGTCGTGGTGCCCAAGGCCCTGCGCCCGTTCCTGGGCAAGGACGTTCTGACCCCGCCGGCGGCGAAGTAGTTAGACTTCGAACTCGAACGCCGTGCCGTATTCGCGTTCCAGCACCACGGTGTGGTGATCGATCTCGTTCGTGTCGGCGAGTTCGAGGTTGAAGAAATCCATCTGTGCCGCCGCGAAGAACGGGCCCGCATGCCATGTGCCGGCATGCAGCTTGATCGCGATCCCACCGGGCACTTTGAACGCGACGATATCGTCCAGCGCCGGTTTGGCGTCCGGATCGTCGAGCCCCTTGGGCGGGGCGACGCCCAGATACCAATCCTGGCCGAGCGTGGACGCCAAACACTGCGTCACGCTTCGATGGCGGGTGATTTGGCGGAAGCCCAAGCCCCGCCCGTCGAGCCGCATCACATAGAAGCGCGGTTTACCGCGCGACAAATCCAAGCTTTCGGCCTCATGGCCCGGCAGCGGCGCGCCGTCGGGGGCGGGCAAAATCGCCTCGCCATAGGGCGCGAAATTCTCGCGCGTCAAAGCGCGCGGCTTGAGCTTGCGGATCTGGGGCGGGGCCAGCTTGGTCACGGTGGTCATGGCGCCGATCATACAAGAATCGGGCCGCAAACGCGTTAGGCCGGCAAAACGAAATCCTTAGGCGCTTCGTCGGACCGATAGGCGCGGGTTTGCGCCACGTCGCGCAAATCCTTGTGCTGAAGCCCGAAAAAGAACGGCGATTGGGACGGGCGATGGATGTTGAGCTTGACGTTGAACGCCTCCATCATCCGCGCGCGGCCGATCGGATAGGCGAAGCTTTTGATATCGAACGTGCCGGGCGCGATTTCGTCGCCGGTCAGATACAGCTTGATGCCCGATACCTTTTCCGCACCCAGCATCACGTTGTCGAAATCGCCCAAACGGCGCTGGGCAAGGCCGACGAAACGCGGCGCGTCGAGCATGCGATAGATCATCCCTTTGCGCGGCGCCCCTTCGGCCATCGGGCGCTGGAACGCGCCGATCAGGATTTGGCCGGGCAGCGTGGCTTCGAGCAGGCTTTGGGTATCGTCTTCGATCTCGCCCAGCACGTCGTTGTGGATGGCGGGACTGCCGCCGCCGCGCGGCAACGAAAACTCCCAGCCGCCGCCCACGGTGAAGGCGGCTTTGACCACGGGGGCGGCCGCTTCGTCGCGCGCGCGCGCCAGCCCGTTTTCGGCGAGAGTGAGGGCCAGCAAACAGAACAGGTCGGTATCCGCCTTCCAGCCCTGGCGGCGATTCCACAAGCGATAGCCCTTGCCGGTCGGCGCGCGGCCCAGATCGATATCCGAGCCCGCCCCTTCGAGACGCTCGGCCGCGATATTGATCGAATATGACAAGGTGGCGAGCTGCGCGATGCGCTGGGCGGTCGGCAGTTTGCGGAACCCTTCGATCTCGATGCGCGACATCGCGTGGAATTCGGTGCGGCGGATCGCGTAGCGCCCGATCGACGCGTCCAGCGCCGCGTGGAGTTGGGGCGTGTTCCACCACGGGCCGGCCGGGATCTCCTCCATCCGCAGCCGCGCGCGCGTGCAGGTTTGCGCCAATTGCTGCAAATCCATCCGCTCGCCGCGCAACAAAGCGGGTTCGCTGGCGGCCAAGGCGGGAAGATCGGCGATGCGCGCCGTGGCGACGATCAGCGTCGTGCCGTCGAGCGTCCAGGCCGCGACGAAGCGCGAGCCGAGTTGCCATAGCTCGCCCAAACGCTTGTCGATCGCGTGAAGCGCGGAACGGGCATCGGTGACGGGGCGATCCTGTCGCATAATTTGAAGTGGTAACAGACCAATCGTTACGGAACCCTTGCGACGCGGATTGCGCGCGGGCTCAGGCGGAGACGTCGATGCGTTGGCCCCGGCCGGAAGCGGCGGGCGGCGCCGGCGCGGGTTGTTGGGGAGCAACTTGCGCGGGTGCGGAGACGGCCGTGCGGCCCGCCGCGCGTTCGGCCCGCGCGGGCGCCGTGCGCGGCCCCACCGGGCTGATCACGTCGGGCAGCGGATAAAGTTCTGCCATGCCCCGGCCCTTAAGCGAAGAAACTGACGTTGCCGCCGCGGCCGGATTGCGCCGACGTGGCGGCGGGCGGCGGCGTGGTGTCGGGGTTTTGCTTGATGTCGAGCGCGCGCTGCGCGATGTCGGCCTCCACGCCCGGCGCCGCCGGACGCTGCGCCTTGCGTGCCGCAAGGGCGTCCTGCACCGAAAACACCGATGGCGTGATGGTCGTGCTCATAACTCCGAATTATACGCCCGGCCCCGGCGACGGTCGAGTCAGTGCGCTTGAGACCAGTTGGCGCCTTCGCCGCAATCCACCACAAGCGGCACGGACAATTCTACGGATGGCGCCGGGGAATTCTCCATCACGCCGCGGATCAGCGCGATGGTGGCGTCTTTTTCCTTCGGCGGCACTTCGAACAGAAGTTCGTCGTGGACCTGCAGCAAAAGTTTCGCCGAAAGCTTTGCATCCGCCAAAGCACCGGGGATACGCGCCATCGCGCGCTTGATGATATCGGCCGCCCCGCCCTGCAACGGCGCGTTGATTGCCGCCCGTTCGGCAAAGGCGCGCATCGCCGGATTCTTGGACCCGATCTCGGAAAGCCAGATGCGACGCCCGAAAGGCGTGGTCACATAGCCCTGTTTGTGGGCCTGTTTCTTGGTCGCGTCCATATAGGCGCGAATACCGGGATAGCGCTTGAAATAGGCGTCGATATAGGCGCGCGCCTCGCCCTGGGGAATGCCGAGCTGGCGCGCGAGACCGAAGGGCGAGATGCCGTAGATGATCCCGAAATTGATCGCCTTGGCGCGCCGGCGCGTTTCCTTGTCCATCTTGTCGATGGGCACGCCGAACATTTCCGACGCGGTCGCGGCGTGAATGTCCAGCTTGTTGCGGAACGCGTCCTTCAGCGTCTCGATATCCGCGACATGGGCAAGCAAGCGCAGCTCGATCTGCGAATAGTCGAAGGACAGCAGCGTCGTACCCTTGGCCGCGACGAAGGCTTCGCGGATCTTGCGGCCTTCCTCGGTACGCACGGGGATGTTCTGCAAATTCGGATCGTTGGACGACAGGCGCCCGGTCGCCGCGCCGGTCATCGCGAAGGACGTGTGCACGCGGCCGGTCTTGGCATCGATCGCTTCGATCAACGCGTCGGTATAGGTGGATTTCAGTTTGGCGAGCTGGCGCCAATCGAGCACGCGCTGCGGCAATTCGTGGCCCGTGGCCGCGAGATCGTCGAGCACGTCCGCACCCGTGGCATAGGCGCCCGTCTTGGTCTTGGACGGCGCCTTGCCGTCGGGCAATTGCAGGCCCAGCTCGTCGAACATCACCTTGCCGAGCTGCGCGGGGCTGCCGACATTGAAGGGGTGTCCGGCGAGCTTGTGGATCGTCTTTTCAAGCTCGTCCAAGCGCAGGGCGAAATCGTTCGACAGACGGCGCAGCGCGTCGCGATCGACCGCGATGCCGTTCTGCTCCATCGTCACGATCGCGGGGATCAGCGGCCGCTCGACGCGCTCGTAGAACGCGAGCAAGCCTTCGTCGGCCAGACGCGGGCGCAGGCGGTTCCATAAACGCAGGGTCACCTCCGCGTCTTCGGCCGCGTAGTCGCGCGCCTTGTCGAGCGCGACTTGCGCGAAGGAAATGCGCGACTTTCCGGTACCCGTCACGTCGTCGTATTTGATCGTCGAGTGGCCGAGATGCGCTTCGGCGAGTTCGTCCATGCCATGGCCGTGACGCCCGGCGTCGAGCACGAAGGAGATCAGCAGCGTGTCGTCCACCGGGCCGAATTCGGCGATGCCGGCCCGCATGAAAACCTGAATGTCGTATTTGAGGTTATGGCCGATCTTCAGCACGGAAGGATCGGCGAGCAGCGGCGCCAAACGCTTCAACACGTCGGCGGGTTTCAACTGGCCGGGCTTCAGCTTCGCCCCGCCGAAATCGAGTTCGCCCGCCGCCCCCGGCTCGACATGGCCGAGCGGCACGTAGCAGGCATGACCTTCCTCGACCGCCATCGAAATGCCGACCAGATCGGCGTTGCGCGCGTCGAGCGACGTGGTTTCGGTATCGATCGCCAGACGCCCGGCCGCCTTGGCCTTGGCGATCCAGGCATCGAGCGTTTTCAGATCGTCGATCAGATCGTATTTCGCCGGCCCTGCTGGCGCCGCCGGCTCGACCGCCGCCGCCGGCGCTGCGGCGGGTGCCGCTGCGCGCGTGGCCGGCATCGGCCCGCCGTCGGTCAGCCAGCCCATATTCTCGAGCCGGCCGATCGTGGTGCGGAAACCTTGCTCGGCCAGGAAGCCGCGCAATTTCGCGGGATCGGGCTTCTTGATCTCGAAACTCTCGACCGGCACCGTGACGGGCACGTCGGCCTTCAACTGCACCAGGCGGCGCGAAACCAGCGCCTTGTCCTTGTTGGTGAGCAGCGTTTCGCGGCGCTTGGGCTGTTTGATTTCGCCCGCCCGCGCCAGCAGCGTGTCGAGATCGCCATAGGTGTTGATGAGTTCGGCCGCCGTCTTGACGCCGATCCCCGGCACGCCGGGCACGTTGTCGGTCGAATCGCCGGCCAGCGCTTGGACGTCGACGACGCGGTCGGGCTTCACGCCGAATTTTTCCAGCACTTCGGCTTCGCCGATACGCTTCTGCTTCAACGGATCGAGCATCTCGACGCCGGGGCGCACGAGCTGCATCAGATCCTTGTCCGACGAGACGACGATTGCGGTCCCGCCTTGCGCCAGCGCGTGTGCGGCATAGGTCGCGATCAGATCGTCCGCCTCGTAGCCCAGCATTTCGATCGCCGGCAGATCGAAGGCGCGCGTCGCTTCGCGCACCAGCGCGAATTGCGGAATCAGATCCTCGGGCGGATCAGGGCGATGGGCTTTGTATTCGGGATAGAATTCGTTGCGGAAGCTTTTGCGCGACGAATCGAAAATCACGGCGATGCGGTCGCCCGCATGGCTTTCGATTAATCGCACCAGCATGTTGACGAAGCCCTGCACGGCCCCCACGGGCGTGCCGTCGGCGCGCGTCAGCGGCGGCAAAGCGTGATAGGCGCGGAAGATAAAGCCCGAGCCGTCGACCAGGCACAGGCGATGCGGGGCGGCGTCGGCCTTTTTACTCAATGCCCGTGTCCGCCCGAAGCGCCCGCCTTCAGCACGAATTTCTGGTCGCAATAGGGGCATTCGACCGTGCCGTCCGCGCCCATCGTCAGATAAACGCGCGGATGGCCCAGCGCACCGCCGCCGCCGTCGCACGCGACCTGCGATTCCGTGACTTCGATCGGCTTCTGGGAAACGGGCGTGGCGATGTTGGCGGTCATGGGCATCGGGCTTTCGTTGATTCGGAACCGGGCGGATGATACCCAAGCGCGTCCCCGATGGAAACCGCCCCGATGCCCCCTCTCCCGCCCGAAAACGCCCTGGAACTGCGCGGCCTTACAAAGGTCTATGCCGGCGGGAAAAAGGCGCTCGACAATGTCTCGCTGGACGTGCCGCGCGGCATGATTTTCGGGCTGCTGGGCCCCAACGGGGCCGGTAAATCGACCCTGATCAACATTCTGGCGGGCCTCGTCAACAAAACGGCGGGCAGCGCCAAGGTCTGGGGCATCGATATCGACGTGGACGCGCGCGCCGCGCGCGGGGCCATCGGCATCGTGCCGCAGGAGATCAATTTCGACCCCTTCTTCACGCCGCGCGAATTGCTGGAACTGCAAGCCGGGCTTTACGGCGTGCCGCCAGCCGAACGGCGCACGGCCGAAATCCTCGCCGCCGTCGGCCTTGCCGACAAGGCCAACGCCTATGCGCGTTCGCTGTCGGGCGGCATGCGCCGGCGCGTGCTGGTCGCCAAGGCGCTGGTTCACACGCCGCCGGTGCTGATCCTCGACGAGCCCACCGCCGGCGTGGATATCGAATTGCGCCAAAGCCTGTGGGCCTATGTGCGCCAGCTCAACGCCAAGGGCACGACCGTCATCCTGACGACGCATTACCTTCAAGAAGCCGAAGAGCTTTGCGATCGCATCGCGATCATCAATCACGGCAAGCTGGTCGCCGACGACAGCAAGGATGCGCTGCTGGCGCGCGTCGACGCGAAGGAAATGCGCATCACGATCGATTGCGACCTGACGGAAGTTCCGGCGTCGCTGATCCCGTTCGGCGCGAAGCTCGAAGCCTCGCGTCTGCTGGTCGTCCCCTATCGGCCCAGCGCCACCAAGGCGTCCGATATTCTGGGCGCGGTCGCGCAATCGGGTGTGGGCATCGCCGATCTCAGCACGCGCGAAAGCGATCTCGAGGACGTGTTCCTGCAACTCGTCCGTCAGGCGGCATGAGGCTTGTCGCCGTTCTGCTGCTGTTGCTGACGGCCGCTTGCGCGCAACCGTCGCAACAGGGGCTGGGCCCGGCGCGCCATGCGCCCGCTTTCGACGACGCATCGTTCACGATGGCGGACGGCGCCGTGCTGCCCTATCGGCTGTGGCAGCCTGCGGGCGAGATCAAAGCCGTGATCCTCGCCTTGCACGGCTTCAACGATTATTCGCGCGCCTGGGAAATGCCGGCCGAGACCTGGGCGAAGGCGGGTATTGCGACCTATGCCTATGACCAGCGCGGTTTTGGCGCAGCACCCCAACCCGGTATTTGGGCGGGCGAGGTTGCGCTGACGAACGACCTTCGCGCGGCCGTGGCACTCGTCGCCGCCAAACATCCCGGCGTGCCCGTGTTCGTCGCGGGCGAAAGCATGGGCGGGGCCGTCATCATGGCCGCCCATGCCGGCGGTGGCTTGGGCGTCGCGAAGGGCGCGATCCTTTCCGCCCCGGCCGTGCGCGGCCGCGAGACGCTCAGCTGGTGGAGCAACGCCTGGCTTTGGATTCTCGCGCACACGATCCCGGGCTTCGCGCCGACGGTCGAAGGCACGGGAATCCGCCCGTCCGACAATATCCCGATGCTGCGCGAGCTGGGCCGCGATCCGCTGGTCATCAAGCGCACGCGGGTCGATGCGCTTTACGGACTGGTCGGGCTGATGGATGCGGCCTATGCGGCCGCCCCCGCTTTCGACGCGCCCGCGTTGTTCCTGATCGGCGCCAACGACAATCTGATCCCCGACGCCGCGATGGGCGCGATGCTCGACCGTCTGCCGAAAACCGGCGCGCGCACGGTCAAAACCTATACGACCGGCTTCCACATGCTGCTGCGCGATCTGGGCCGCGCGAAAGTGCAGGCGGACGTCGCCGATTGGGTGCTGGAACGGGCGCGTTAGAACGCGCCGAACAACGCGTTCGGCACGAACAGCACCAGATCGGGGATGAAGATCAGCGCGAACGCGACGGCCGAGACCGCGATCAGAAACGGCACCGATTCGCGCGCGTATTCGCCGATCGGACATTTGAGAACGGCGCAGACCGCGTACATCGCGGCGCCGACGGGCGGCGTAAAATTGCCGATCGTCGCCGAGACGATGAAAACGACGCCGAAATGCACCGGATCGCCGCCAAGATCTCGAATCAGCGGCAGAAAAATCGGTGTCAGAATGATGATAAGGACCGTCGCATCGACGAAGAAACCGGCGATCAGCAGAAATACGACGATCATCGCCATGATCGCCTCCAGGCCGCCGCCAAGACCCAGCATCCATTGCGAAATGTTGTCGGGCACGCGCTCGTAGACGATGCCGTAGGCGAAGATCGCCGATAGCGCGATCAGGAACATCGTGCCGCCGACATCTGCGACGCTGCCGTCGAGCGACTCGGTCAGTTCCTTGCGGCCCATCTCGCGGTGGACGACCACCCCTACGAACAACGCGTAGACGACCGCCACGGCGCCGATCTCCGACGGCGTGAACACGCCCGCGCGCAATCCCGCGAGCAACAACACGGGAAACATCAGCGCCCAGGCGCCGCCGCGGAACGCCGAAACGGTTTCGCTCAAGGTCGGCCGCTTGTCGCGCTCGGGCGGATAGCCGCGTTTGCGCGCCGTATAGGTCACGGCCAGCGACAGCGCGATCCACAGCAGCGCCGCCGGCACGAAACCGGCGGCGAAGAGGCGGCCGATCGACACCTGGCCGATCGTTCCGTAGATGATGAAGCCGATTCCCGGCGGGATGATCGGCGTCAAAATCGAGCTGTAGGACAGAATTCCCGCCGCGAAACCGCGCGTCATGCCGCGCCGGAGCATCTCCGGCCCCAGCATCCGCGACTGCATCGCGGCGTCGGCGATCGCCGAGCCCGACACGCCGCCCATCAGCGCCGACAGCGCGATCGTCACTTGCGCCAAGCCGCCGCGCAGACGCCCGGTGATGACCGAGGCGAGGTCGAGCAGCCGCTTGGTGATGCCCGACAGGTTCATCAGGTTGCCGGCCAGAATGAACAGCGGGATCGCCAGCAGCGCGAAATTCTGCGTCTGCGATACGCCGAGCTGGACGGGAATGGTGATCGGCAGGTCGGGGTTCTGCAAGAAGAACACCACGCCGGAAATTCCGATCGCGAAGGCGATCGGCATCCCGATCAGAACGAGGATCGCGAAAACGATGCCGACGAGAATCATCGCGCCACGCCCGCTGCGGATGCGGACAGCGCATCGCGGATCTTCAGCGCCGTAGTGACGAACAGCAGCGCCGCGCCGACGGGCAGGCTGAGCGTGACGAAGGAATAGCTGATCTCGGGAATGCCCTGGAAGCTGCGCGCCCGGCTTATCCACGAGAGATAGATGCCGGCAATGACGAGGAAGAGCAGGAATACGGCGATCAGGCCGAGATTGAGCAACAGCAACGCGCGTCGTGCAGCGGCGGAGCGGCTTTCGACGAAAAGGTCGAACGACATCATGCTGCCGCGCCGCCACGCCACATCCGCGCACAGGAACACGGCCCAGGCGAAACAGAACGTCGCCATATCGCCCGTCCAGTTCAGCGGATTCTCGAGCGTGCGGGCGATGGCGCCGGTCAGTACCAACAGCACCATCGCCATCAGGAACAACGCCGCAAGAGCCGCTTCGGCGCCGCAGACGGCCCGGTAGATTCTTTGGAAGTCCATCACCGTTCTCCGTTCCGCGGCGCCGATCGCGGTTATCGGCCCAGTTCCTTGTCGACCGCCGCCTTGGCTTCAAGCAGGTTCAACGCCCGATAGGCATTTTCCCCCGCCGCGCGGAAAGCGGCCATATCGACGTCTTCGACGATGGTCATGCCGCGCCGGCGCAGATCGGCCTTCACCTCTGCCTCCAGCGTCTGGATGCGCGCCGAGGTTTCCGCACCCGCTTTCTCGCATTCCTCGACCAGCGCCGTTTGATAGGCCGGCGGCAGCGAATTGAAGAAGCGCGAGCCGACGACCTGGAAGTTGATCAGCAGGATATGCTTCGTCTCGTTGGCGAAGCGCAACACCTCGTAGAAGCGTCCGGCGGGAATGTTGTTGTAGACGAGCTCCACGCCGTCGATCGCGCGCTGCTGCAACGCCGGATACATGTCGCCGAAACCCATCGCGACGGGGGCGGCCCCGACCGCGCGGATCGATTCCTGCCAGATCGGCGCGGGCGGCGTGCGCACGCGCTGGCCGCGCAGATCCTCGGGCTTGCGGATCGGCTTGTTGGTGAAGAAGTGGCGGAAGCCCTGGACCCAGTTGAAGCAAACGACCTTCAGACCGTGTTTCTCGGCGAGTTCGGCCTGCCAGCGCACCACGCTGGGCGTCTTCGCGATACGCGCGACCTCTTCGCCCGACGAAGCGAAATAGGGGCCGTTCAGCACGGCAATCTGCGGCACGTAGTTGCCCAGGCGCGCCGCGTCGGTGTTCTGGCCAAGATTGGCGCCCTGACGCAACTGCTCGATGATGTCCTCCTCGCGGCCGAGCGAGGAGCTGTGGAAGACCTCCATCTTGAGACCGCCATTGGTGCGCGCCTCGACCGCGCGCGCCCAGGCGAGGAAACCTTCGTGATACGGCTCACGCGGGCCCAGCACATGGCTGAAGCGCAGCGTGAAGCTCTGTCCTTGCGCGACTTGGGCATCGGCCGCGACGGCCGATGGCGCGAACGCGCCCGCGGCCAGCAGCAGCGCCGCGCACAGCGGCGCGGCCGTCTTGATCAGTCGTTTCATCTCCCTCTCCTTCCGTTGCGGCTTTTTCGGGGGCGCTTGGCGTTGCGAATCGACGGCGCCGGCCGCGGCGGTTCGACGTCGAGTTCGCGGGAGAGCCGCGCGAACGCGGCCTCGGTGTCGGGATCGATGGGGACGCCTTCGATCGCGCGGCGGCGGTCTTCCGCCCATTCGCGATCGCCCGGCGCCATGACTTTCGCGCCGCGCGCGGCCTTCGAATTGCGCAGCTTGGCGACGTAGTCGGCCATGCGCCGTTCGAAGTCGCCGCGCGGCAGAAAGGCAGCGGGTTCGATCGCCAGCACGAACGCGCCCATCTTGCGCGGGGTACGAAAATCCGGTCCGCCCATCGGCAGGATGTCGGGGCTGAAGCGCATGCCAGTCAGCACGGCGCTGAGGATTTCGGCGACGCCCGCGAGTGCGGCGCCTTTGAAACCGAACGCGTCGCCCAAGGGGGCAAGCATTTCCGCCGTCGCGGGATCGCGGGTGTTCATCCCGGCGGCGTCCGACGCCGTGCCGGGCGGCAAGACGCGGCCCAGGCTGCGATAGAGCTGCACGCGATTGTAGGGAATGGCGCTGGTCGCCATGTCGAGCAGCCAAGGCGCCTCGCCCGCCACCGGCGCCGCGACGGCGATCGGGTTCGTGCCGTGAAAGCGCGCGGCGCCGCCGTGCAGGCGCACGAAAGCGTCGGAGTTGCAGAAGGCGAAGCCGATGAAACCCTGTTCGGCCGCCGCCAGCGCATAGGCGCCGGCCGGCCCGAAATGGGACGTGTCGGCGATGGCGACGGCGCCAATACCGTGGCGCGCCGCCATGAGCATCGCGCGATCCATCGCCGTGTAGGCGGCAAGCGCGCCGTGCGCATGCCCGGCGTTCAGCAATTTACCGGCCCCGCGTCCGCGCGCGAAGCGCAAGCGCGGCCGCTTCGCCACGCGCCCGCCTTTCAGCGCCGTAAGATAATGGCCGAGCAAACGCACGCCGTGGCTGTCGATGCCCAGGCGCGAGGCGTGCATCATCGCGCGCGTCGCGGCGTCGGCCGTCGCGCGGTCGGCGCCCGTCCTGATGAAGCATTCGCGGCAGAAGCGCGCGAGATCGTCTGCGTCGAAGCGCGCGCTCATAACGTCTGCCCCCCGTCGATCACCAGCACGCCGCCCGACATAAAGCCGACAGAATCGTCGGCCAGAAACAGCGCTGCCTGGCCCATCTCCTCCGCCCGGCCCAGCCGCCCCATCGGCTGACGCGAAACGAAAGTCCGGCGCTGCGCGTCGGGGTCGTCGGCCTGGGCGATTCGGTCGCCCAGCGAAGGCGTATCGGTTGTGCCAGGGCACAACGCGTTGCATCGCACGCCCGTCGCGATCGTGTCGCGCGCCACCGCTTTGGTAAGGCCGATCACGGCGGCCTTGCTGGCGCCGTAAGCGGCGCGTTCGGCCACGCCCGAGATGCTCGACGCGACCGACGCGACGTTGATGATGGCGCCGCGCTTACGCGCGATCATGCCCGGCAGCACCGCGCGGATCGCGCGATACATCGGCGTGACGTTGACCGCAAAGCTTCGCGCCCAATCGTCCTCGTCGCAATCGAGCAGCGTGCCCGAATGCACCCACCCCACCCCATTGAACAGGACGTCGATCTCGCCCGCTTCGGTCAGGGCTGCCTTCAGCGCGGGCCCGTCGGTCACGTCGAGCGCGATCGGCCGGATCGAAGGTTGCGACGCGGCCGCATCGGCGAGTTTGGCGGCCGTACGGGTCGCGGCGAAGACGGTCGCCCCCTCGCTCGCGAAGGCCAACGCGGCGGCGCGGCCGATTCCCTGACCGGCTCCGGCGACAAACGCGCGTTTTCCCTCCAATCGGCCAGGCAAGCGTCTCTCCCGTCGAATTATGTCTCTCGTATACACTGGACATTATTTTTCGGCCAAGCGATTTTTCCGGTGGCGGCGCTTCCCATCCCGGGGCGGGGCGCGCGACAATGGCGCCGATGGCCGCGAAACGAAATTCACGCACCGGCAAACCGCATCCGGTTACGCAAGGGGCGGCGCCGCGTCTTTACGAGCGCGCGCAGGAGATTCTGCGCGCGCGGCTGTGCGACGGACAGATCCCCGCCGGCGAGCGGCTTTACGAATCGCGCATCGCGGCGGAGTTCGGCATCAGCCGCGCGCCAGCGCGGCGTGCGCTCGCCGAACTCGCGACGGAAGGTCTGATCCGCGCGGTCGACGGGCGCGGCTACGAAGCGGCCTCCGGCACGCGCTCCAAACCCGACGCGCTGCCCGCCGCCCCCGCCCCGATCCGTCTGGCCGCATCGGCGAGCTGGTCGCGCATCTACAAGGAAGTCGAGACCGAGATCGTGGCGCGCATCGCATTCGGCACGTGGCGCGTGGTGGAAAGCGATCTTGCGCGCTATCACGGCGTCAGCCGCACGGTCGCGCGCGATGTGCTGGCGCGCCTACAGCAATACGGCATCGTCAAAAAAGACGACAAGTCGCGCTGGCACGCGCCGGGATTGACGCGCGGCTATGTGACCGAGCTTTACGAGATGCGCCGGGTGCTGGAACCGACGGCGCTGCTGGCGGCGGCGGCGCATTTGCCGCGGGCGCAAATCCGCGCCTTGCGCGTCAATCTCGAAGCCGCGATCGCGCGCGCGGACGAGCTCGACGGCGCCGCCCTCGATCGGCTGGAAGCCGAGATGCATGTCGAACTGCTGTCGCGCTGCCCGAATCGTACGCTACTGGAGGCCTTGGGCGTCTACCAGTCGCTGCTGATCGCGCACAGTTTCCTGTATCGCTGGGGACCGCAGCTTTACGCGTCGGAACCGTTCTTGCCCGAGCATCTGGAGGTCGCGGAGCGGCTGGAAGGCGGGCATGTGCGCGAAGCGGCATCCGCGCTGGAACGCCACATGCGCTTGTCGCTGGATCGCGCCTTGGCGCGCATCGACATCGTGGCCAAAAGGCCCTTGCCGCCGCCCCTGCCCTATCTCCAACCCGCCGCCGCCACGGCATTTGCGTAAGCCGGGCGCTTGGGCTAGTTTGCGCCCGTCCGTATAGGACATGTCCGCAAGGACGGGGCGCCCGTAGCTCAGTTGGATAGAGTGTCAGCCTCCGAAGCTGAAGGTCGCGCGTTCGAGTCGCGCCGGGCGCGCCATTTCCCCCAAGGGGTTAGCACCCCTTCGTTTTCCGAGAAGTCAGTCGGCCACACCACGGCCACACTGGATCGGAAAACATGGCGAATATCAGAAAGCGAAACGAAAAGTGGCAAGCGCAAGTTCGGCGTGATGGCTATCCATCACTCACGAAGACGTTCATTCATCGGCGTGATGCGGAGACTTGGGCTCGGCAGATGGAATCTGGCCTCGATAAGGCCGCACTACCTGTCGATCCCAAACGGATTCGAACGCTGACGCTGGGAGCCTTGATTGAGCGTTACGCAACTGAAGTAACTCCACGCAAACTGAGCGCCTATGCGGAAGTGTCCCGAATTCGGATATTGCGAGCCGATCCAA
>PVXE01000058.1 GCA_014444615.1 Tagaea sp. CACIAM 22H2
TCCTTGAATTGGAGCTGGCCGGGCAAATTGAGCGGTACCCGGGTAACAAGGTCGCCAAGCGCGCCTGACGGTCCGGGCTCCGGCACCGGACGAAGGGCCTTCTTGTCTCGATGAAGCTGGTTATCGTCGAATCGCCCGCGAAGGCGAAAACGATCAACAAGTATCTCGGCACCGATTACACGGTGCTGGCGTCGTTCGGCCATGTCCGCGACTTGCGCGAGAAAGACGGCGCGGTCGAGCCGGATCGCGAATTCGCGATGCACTGGGAAATCGGCGACCGCGCGCGCAAGCCGGTCGGCGAGATCGTCAAGGCGCTGAAAGGCGTCGACACCCTTATTCTGGCGACCGACCCCGACCGCGAGGGCGAGGCGATTTCCTGGCACCTGAAAGAGGTGCTGGAGGAAACCAAGAAGCTGAAGAACATCGACGTGAAGCGCGTCGTGTTCAACGAAATCACCAAGAACGCGATCTTGGAGGCGATGCGCCATCCGCGCGACCTCGACCGCGATCTGATCGACGCCTATATGGCGCGCCGCGCGCTGGACTATCTGGTCGGCTTCAACCTGTCGCCGGTGCTGTGGCGCAAATTGCCGGGCAGCCGTTCGGCCGGCCGCGTGCAATCGGTGGCGTTGCGCTTGATCTGCGAGCGCGAGAACGAGATCGAGCGCTTCAAGGCGCGCGAATATTGGTCGATCGCGGGCACGTTCAAGGCGCCCGGCGGCGAGTTGTTCGACGCCAAGCTCACGCATCTCGACGGCGTGCGCCTCGACAAGTTCGATCTGCCCAACGAAGACGCGGCGCGCAATGCCGTCGCCAAGATCGAAGCGGGCGATCCGTTCCGCATCGGCTCGATCGAAAAGAAACGCACGCGCCGCAATCCGATGGCGCCCTTCACCACCTCGACGCTGCAACAGGAAGCCTCGCGCAAGCTCGGCTTCGGCGCCTCGCGCACCATGCGCCTCGCCCAGCAGCTCTATGAAGGGGCGGATATCGGCGGCGAGACCGTCGGCCTGATCACCTATATGCGAACCGACAGCGTGACGCTGTCGCAGGAAGCGGTGCGCGCCGCGCGCGCGCTGATCGCGGATCAATACGGGAAGAAGTTCCTGCCCGACCAGCCGCGCGTGTGGAAGACCCAGGCGAAGAACGCACAGGAAGCGCACGAAGCGATCCGCCCGACCGATCTGTTGCGCCGCCCCGACGACGTGCGCCGCTATCTCTCCGACGATCAGTTGAAGCTTTACGAACTGATCTGGCGCCGCACGGTCGCCTCGGAAATGGAAAGCGCGCAGCTCGACCAGACGGCCGTCGATCTCGTCTCGAAGGACGGCAAGACGACCTTGCGCGCCACCGGCTCGATCATCGTGTTCGAAGGCTTCCTCGCGCTTTATCGCGAGGACAAGGACGACGCCTCGCCCGAGGACGACGAGGAAAATCGCCTGCTGCCGCCCTTGGCCGAAGGCGACGCGACCCCGCGCCAATCGGTGAAGCCCGAGCAGCATTTCACCCAGCCGCCGCCGCGCTATTCGGAAGCGAGCCTGGTCAAGCGTATGGAAGAACTGGGCATCGGCCGCCCGTCGACCTACGCGTCGACGCTGGAGACGTTGCAGGAGCGCGGCTATGTCCGCCTCGACAAGCGCCGCTTCATCCCCGAGGATCGCGGCCGCGTCGTCACGACCTTCCTCGAGCATTATTTCCGCCGTTACGTCGAATACGATTTCACGGCGAAGCTCGAAGATCTGCTCGACGAGATTTCCGGCGGCCGCGCCGATTGGCGCAAGGTGCTGACCGATTTCTGGACGCTGTTCTCGAAATCGATCGACGATACCAAGGAACTCAAAATCCGCGACGTCATCGACGCGCTGGACGAGGCGTTGGGCCCGCACTTCTTCCCCGACAAGCCGGGCGGCACCGATCCGCGCGTGTGCCCGGCCTGCAATGACGGTCGCTTGGGCCTGCGTTTGGGCAAGCGCGGCGCCTTCATCGGCTGCTCGCGTTATCCCGAATGCAGCTTCACGCGTCCGCTCAGCGTCGATACAGGCGACGGCGACGGCACGTCCGCGGGCGGCATCGCCAACAAGGTGCTCGGCGTCGATCCCGAAACGAACGAGGAAGTGCATCTGAAGAACGGGCCTTACGGACCTTATCTTCAGCTCGGCACGGGCGGCGCGAAGGAAAAGCCCAAGCGCGTCTCCATCCCGCGCGACATCAATCCCGGCGACGTGACGCTCGAACTTGCGCTGAAACTGCTGACCCTGCCCCGCCCCGTCGGCACGCATCCGACGGACGGCTTGCCGATCGTCGCGGGTCTCGGCCGCTTCGGGCCCTACATCAAGCACGGCGACAAATACAAATCGATCCCGACCACGCAGGACGCGCTCGAAATCGGGCTCAACCGCGCGGTCGATATTCTGGCGCAGCCTTCGACCGGGCGGCGCTTCGGTCGCGCGGCGGCGGTGGGCCGCGTCGTCGGCAACCATCCCGATGACGGCCAGCCGATCACGGCCGCTGCCGGCCGCTACGGGCCGTACGTCAAGCACGGCTCGACCTACGCGAACCTGCCCAAGGACGGCTCGCCCGATACGGTGACGCTGGACGAGGCGGTTGCGTTGCTGGCCGAGCGCCGCGCGCGCGAAGCCGCCAATGGCGGACCCAAGGTGAAGCGCGGTGCGGCGAAGAAAGCCGCCAAGCCCAAGGCCGAAAAAGCGCCGAAGGCGGAAAAGGCCGAGAAGCCCGCGAAGGCCGCGCCCAAAGCCAAAAAGGCGAAGAAGGCCCAAGCCCCCGCCGAAGAAGGCTGAGCGTGGCGAAGGTTGAAGACGGTTCCTGGCCGACGAAGGAACGCGTCCTCGAAACCTTGAAGCGTTCGAACAAGCCCGTCGAAAAGCGGCGGCTGGCGAAGTTTCTGCACCTCAAAGGTCCGGCGCGCGACGCGCTGAAGAACCTGCTGCGCGACATGCTGCGCGACGGCGATCTGATCTCGCTCGACGAAGGAAAGGTTGCCTTGCCGCGCCGCGACGGCGTGCCCATCGGCGCGCAAATGGTCGAGATCGTCGAAGCCGATATCGAAGAAGGCGTGTTGCGCGCGAAGCCCATCGATTGGGAGGGCAACGAACCCGCCCCGCTCGCCCGCGTGCGCTTGCCGCATGGCCATCCTGTACCCCCCGTTGGCGCGCATGCGCTCGCGCGATTGAAGCGTGACGATGAAGGTTGGCTCGCCGATGTGTTGCGCATCGCCGACCGCCAATCGGAACGCTTGGTGGCAAGGCTCGACCGCGTGGGTGCCGGTTGGCGCTTGATCCCCACCGACCGCAAGCTGCGCATCGAATTCGGCCTCGTCGGCGATCCGCCCGACGACGTCAAACCCGGCGATCTGGTGCTGGCCGAAGTCAGCCCCGCGCGCCGCTTGGGCCTGCCGCGTGCCAAGATTTTGGAGCGCGTGGGCCACGAGCGCGATCCGAAGGCCGCGAGCCTGATCGCGATTTTCAGTCAGGACATCCCGACCGTGTTCTCGCCCGCCGCCTTGGCGCAGGCCGAACGCGCCAAGCCCGCCACGCTCGGCGACCGGCTCGATCTTCGCGATCTACCGATCGTCACGATCGACGGCATCGACGCGCGCGATTTCGACGACGCCGTCTATGCCCGCCCCGATCCCGAGAATCCCGATGGGTTCGAGCTGATCGTCGCCATCGCCGACGTCGCCTATTACGTGCGGCCCGGCGACGCGCTCGACCGCGACGCCTATGAGCGCGGCAATTCCTGCTACTTCCCCGACCGCGTCGTGCCGATGCTCCCGGAGCGACTCTCAAACGACCTCTGCTCGCTGCGCCCCAACGAGGATCGGCCCGTGCTGGGCGTGCGCGTGCGCATCGACGCGAGCGGACGCAAGCTCGCGCATAAATTCTTCCGCGGCCTGATCCGCTCGGCCAAGCGCTTCACCTACGAAGAAGTGCAGGACATCGCCGACGGGAGCCCGCATGAATTGGCGCCCATCGTCGAACCGCTTTACGCCGCCTATCGCGCGTTGCTGAAAGCGCGCCAGGATCGGGGTGCGCTCGATCTCGATCTCGAAGAGCGCAAAGTCGAGATCGACGATTTGGGCCGTGTGGCGTCGATCAAGCCGCGCAAACGCCTGGACAGCCACAAGCTGATCGAGGAATTCATGATCCTCGCCAATGTCTGCGCCGCCGAGACGTTGGAGAAGCGCAACCGGCCTTGCATGTATCGCGTGCACGAACCACCGGCGGAAACGCGCATCGACGCTTTGCGCGAAGTGCTCGACGGGCTCGATTTCCATCTGGCGAAGACGGCGCTGCGGCCCAAGGATTTCGGCCGCATCATCGAATGGGCGGCGGACAAACCGTGGCGCCACATGATCAACACGATGGTGCTGCGCTGCCAATCGCTCGCCGTCTATTCCCCCGAAAACGCGGGACATTTCGGCCTGTCGCTGGCGCGCTACGCGCATTTCACCTCGCCCATCCGCCGCTACGCCGATCTGATGATCCATCGCGCGTTGATCGACGCCGAGAAGCTGGGCAACGGCGCGTTGACCGAGGGCCATGTCCCCGATTTCGAGAAAGCGGGCGAACATATCTCCGCGACCGAGCGCCGGGCCGTCGCCGCCGAGCGCGACGCGATGGCGCGCTACATGGCCGCCTATCTCGCCGACCGGCAGGGTGCCACCTTCCCCGCGCGCATCTCGGGCGTGCAGAAATTCGGAGTATTCGTCACGCTGGACGATATCGGCGCCGACGGCTTGGTCCCGGTGCGCGCTTTGCCCCAGGATTTCTATCATTTCGACGAGCGAAGCCATGTGCTGAGCGGGGCGCGCACGCGGCGCACTTTCGGCCTGGGCCAAGCCGTCGAGGTCCGGCTGCGGGAAGTTGACGCATTGACCGGCTCGCTGACCTTCGATCTGCTCGACGGTGGCGGCCGCCCCTCGGGCCGTGGGAAATTCCCCCGGAAAAAGAGGTAAATCCGGGCATACATTCTCCGACCTCGGAGAGTGTTGCCGGATTGCCGCGCCTGCGCGACCTTTCCGCCATGCTTTGGCGGAAGGGGTGGCCGGACGCCGTCCGGCCTATATGATGTGCATTCGAGAAGGAGTTTCGGAAGAATGTCCGCCGATCTGCAAGCGCCCGCCGCCCGCGACTGGTCCAAGTCGTTCTGGCGCGGTCTGGCGTGCAAATGCCCCGCCTGCGGCGAGGGCCCGGTTTTCGCCGGTTATCTGCGCGTGACGCCGAAATGCGCCGCCTGCGGCGAGACGCTCGACGATTTGCGCGCGGACGACGCGCCGCCCTATTTCACGATCTTCCTCGTCGGCCACATCATCGTGCCCCTGATCCTGATTCTGGAGCGCGCTTATATGCCGCCCATTTGGCTCCACATGGTGTTGTGGCTGCCGCTGACGACATTGCTGAGCCTTGCCTTCCTGCGCCCGATCAAGGGCGCCGTGGTCGGCGTTTTGTGGGCCCAGCGCGAAAAACCGTAACGGACACGAGACATGCGCGCCGCCTATCGCCCCTCCTCCTTGCGTAAGCCGCGTTCGCGGCTGGGGGTGTTGGCGGCCGCGATGGTCCTGTTCGCGACCGCCTGCGCGGGCCCGCGCGAAACCGTGCGGCCCGAACTGGCGGCGGCCCCGGCCCCGCGGGCGATCCAGGTTTCGCCGACCCAGTTCTTCCACCGCGCCTATGACGAGCTCGCGGTGCGCTATATCCAGCCGATCGATATGCCCGTGCTGGCGAGTTCCGGCTTGAACGGGTTGTCGAAGATCGATCCGCGCGTCGCGGTCAAACGCACGGACACCCGCCTGCAAGTGATGGACGGCGCGATCGTCGCGGCGAGCTACGATCTGCCGCGCCGCGACGACGCGCTGCGTTGGGCGCAATTGACCGCCGCGGCGATCGATAGTGCCCGCAACATCTCGCCCGCGTTGCGCGACACGCCCAACGAGCGCGTGTTCCGCGCGGTGATGGATGAAGCGCTTGCCCCGCTCGACGCCTATACGCGCTACGACGATCCCGAACGCGCGCGCGACGCCCGTGCTTCGCGCGACGGATTCGGCGGCATCGGCGTGACCGTGGGGTTCGAGCAGGGCGAAGTCCGCGTCGATGCGGTCACCCCCGATTCCCCCGCCGCGCGCGGCGGCATTCGCGTGGGCGACCGTTTGATCGCCGCCGACGGCCGCGCTTTTCTGGGCATGCCCGAGCGCGAAGTGATTTCGCGTTTGCGCGGGCCGATCGGCAGCGAGGTGCGCATCGAAATCCGCCGTCCGCCGGCCGAGACGCGCAGCGAGATGAAATTGACGCGCAGCCATATCGTGTCGCCGACGGTCACCTATCGGCGCGACGGCGACGTCGCCTATATCCGCGTTACCGGCTTCAACCAGCGCACAACCGATACGCTGACCGACACGATCCGGCGCGCGAAGGCCGAGATCGGCCCGAATATGCGCGGCGCCGTGCTCGATTTGCGCGGCAATTTGGGGGGCCTGCTCGACCAAGCGGTCGGCGTCTCCGATCTTTTCCTGGCGCGCGGCACGATCGTGTCGACGCGCGGGCGCCATCGCGGCGCGCTGCAATCGATGACCGCCCAACCCGGCGATATCGGCGAAGACGTGCCGTTGGTGGTGCTGGTCAACGGCCAGTCGGCGTCCGCCTCGGAAATCGTGGCCGCCGCCTTGCAGGACAACGGCCGCGCCATCGTGGTGGGCACGACGTCCTTCGGCAAAGGCTCGGTTCAAACGCTGGTGCCGATGCCCAACGACGGCGAACTCGTCATCACTTGGGCGCGTTTCCACGCCCCCACGGGCTATCCCTTGGCCGATCTGGGTGTCATTCCGGCCGTGTGCACGTCGGGCAGCGATCAGGTCAAGGCGACGCTTCAGGCGATCAACCAAGGCCGCACGACCGGCCCCGACGTGATGGTCCGCTGGCGTGCCGCGGACCATTCCGACATGGACGGTCTGAAGCGCCTGCGCCAGATCTGCGCCCCCGAAAACGCCAACCGCGAAAGCGATCTGGGTATCGCCGAAGCGCTGCTGCGCGACCGCACTTTGTTCTCCCGCGCCCTCGAATCGGTCCAACTTGCCGCCGAGGCGCGCTGAAAACCGCCGTTAAGCCCCTGAAACAAGGGGATTCCCCCCGCGCTTGACATTGCGGCACAGGCGGTTATGTTCCGCGCCCTGCCGCCCTTTCGGGGGCCACCCCATTCGAGAACGCGATCATGGCAAAGTCCAAGCAACTGCTCATCAAGCTCAACAGCACCGCGGACACGGGTTACTACTACGTGACCCAGAAGAACCCGCGTAAGACGACGGAAAAGCTGGAGCTGAAGAAGTACGACCCGATCGCGCGCAAGCACGTCGTGTTCAAAGAAGGCAAGATTAAGTAAATCGCGCCTTCGGGCAGCGTTTACTTTTTTCGCGTAAAAGCCGGGACCGTCATCGACGGCCCGGCTTTTCGTTTGTCAGGATTCTATTGGGCCTTCGACGCGATTGCGTCCGCCTTGCTTGGCGCGATAAAGCGCCTCGTCCGCCGCGCGGATCAGGTCGGGCAGATCGCAAAGGCCGCCATCGGTCGCCGAAACGCCGACCGAAATCGTCACCTCGACGCCGTCTTCCTTGCCGTCGATCGCGATCGGCTCCGCCGCCACTTTGGCGCGCAAGCGTTCGCCGACCATACGGCCGATCTTCGCGTCGGCCTCCGGCATCACGACAAGGAATTCTTCGCCGCCCCAACGGGCGACGGTGTCGAACGGCCGCAAATTGCGCTGCAGACGATTGGCGACCACCCGCAAAGCTTCGTCGCCGGAAAGATGGCCGTAGGTGTCGTTGATCGTCTTGAACCGGTCGATATCGATCATCAGCAACGCCAATGGCCGGCGCGAATGTGCCGCGCGCTGCACGAGGCTGGAAAGATGCGCTTCCATATAGCGCCGGTTGTGCAGGCCGGTCAGCGCATCGGTCAGCGCCAGCGCCATGTTGCGTTCGAAATTGGCCCGCAACGCGTCCATATAGCGCTTGCGGCGGATCTGCGTGCGCACGCGCGCGACCAGTTCGTTGGGCTCGATCGGCGTCAGCAGATAATCGGTGACGCCCAGATCGAGCGCCTTGGCCAAGCGTGGATCGTCGCCGTCGTCGAGCACGGCCACCAAGGGCACATTGCGCGCGCGCTCGCTCGCCCGCAATTCGGCGCATAGGCGCAGCCCGTCGGTCTTGCGCATCAGCGTGTTCACGAGCAACGTGTCGCAGGTGCTGCCTTCGGCCAAGGCCCGTGCTGCCGCCGCGTCCGCGACCAATTCGACCGTGGAGTTGTCGCCCGCGATGGCCTTGCCCAGCGTGCGCGCCAAGCCGGGCATGTCGTCGACGACGCATATTTTGGCGTTGGTGACGGGCAATTCGCGCTCGATCGTGTCGTCGTCGTCGGGCATGTCGAACTGGCCGGACGTCGCCGAGCGCAAACGCCACTCGTCACCCAGCATCTTCAGGCGCACGAGCGAGCGGATCCGGGCGTAAAGCGCCAAATCGCGCACCGGCTTGGTCAGAAAGTCGTCCGCACCGCTTTCGATGCCGCGCAGCCGGTCTTCGGCCGCCGACAACGCGGTCACCATCACGACCGGAACATGACGGGTGCGCTTGTCCGCCTTCAGGCGGCGGCAAACTTCGAACCCATCCATGCCGGGCATCATCACGTCGAGCAGCACGATGTCCGGCGGATCGGCGGTCGCCTTATCCAGCGCCTCGGGGCCGGAAAACGCAGTCGCGACGTTGAAATACTCGGCCGTCAGCCGCGCTTCCAGCAGCTTGACGTTCGGGAGGAGATCGTCGACGACCAGGACCCGGGCTGACATTCGGGGACCGTCCCGGTCAGTTTAAAAAGCGTTGGACGGTTTCCAGGAATTTGGCGACCGAAATCGGCTTGGCGATATAGGCCTCGCAGCCACCCTGGCGGATCTTGTCCTCGTCGCCCTTCATCGCGAAGGCGGTCACCGCGACGACCGGAATCGCGCGCAGTTCCGGGTCTTCCTTCAGCCATTTGGTGACTTCCAGCCCCGAAACCTCCGGCAGCTGGATATCCATCAAAATCAGATCGGGGCGCTTCTGACGCGCGATCTTCATGGCTTCGATTCCGTCCTTGGTCTGCAAGGTCGCGTAACCATGCGCCTCCAGCAGGTCGTGAAAGAGCTTCATATTCAGCTCGTTATCTTCGACGATCAGGACGGTCTTCGACATGGAGGGCTCGCGAGCGCGTTCGCTTCAAGGTATAGAGGCGGAATTACGTTTAGCACGGCAATCGGGCGGCGTAAAACCCACGCGAGGCCCCAAATCCCACGGCGGTAGAATGCGTTAC
Organism: Tagaea sp. CACIAM 22H2; assembly: GCA_014444615.1. Taxonomy (GTDB): domain Bacteria; phylum Pseudomonadota; class Alphaproteobacteria; order CACIAM-22H2; family CACIAM-22H2; genus Tagaea. The sequence goes on from PVXE01000058.1 coordinate 9,351, forward strand.
GGAATCGATCTGGGCGGCACCAAAACTGAGCTGGCGGCGTTGAGCGACGACGGTACGATCGTCCATCGCGAACGCGTACCCAGCCCCAAAGGCAACTATCGCGGGACGATCGAGGCGATCGCCGGGTTGGTCGAGCGGGCTGAAGCCAAAACCGGCCAACGCGGCAGCGTCGGTGTCGGGATACCGGGAACGATCTCGCCGATCTCGGGTTTGGTTAAGAACGCCAACTCGACCTGGCTGATCGGCCATCCGATGGATCGGGATCTGTCCGAACGGCTTGGCCGCCCGGTGCGCCTTGGCAACGACGCGGATTGTTTCGCGCTGTCCGAGGCCTCGGACGGTGCCGCGGCCGGCGCACGCTCGGTCTTCGGCGTGATTATCGGCACGGGTGTCGGCGGCGGGCTGGTGTTCGAAGGCAAGCTGGTCGGCGGCCCCAACGCGATCGCCGGCGAATGGGGCCACAATCCCCTGCCCGCCATGCGCGTGGTCGACGGGCTGGACGAACGTCCCGGCCCGCAATGCTATTGCGGCCATACCGGCTGTATCGAGACGTATCTGTCGGGGGGCGCCCTCGCCGCCGATCATCTCCGCCACACCGGCAAGAAAATGACCGCCGAGGAAATCGTCGCGGCCGATCTGGCCGGCGACAAGGCGGCCGATGCCACGATGCGCCGCTATATCGACAGGCTGGGCCGGGCGCTGGCGACCATCGCCAATATCTTCGATCCCGAGACGATCGTGCTGGGCGGCGGCTTGTCGAATGCCACGCGGCTCTATCGCGATGTGTTGCCGGCGATGAGGGCGCATACGTTTACGGACGAGCTCGTCACCAAGCTCGTCCGCAACAAGCACGGCGATTCCAGCGGCGTGCGCGGGGCGGCGTGGCTTTGGCCAGCCGCCTGACGCGCTTTCGCCGATCAAATTAGAACCGGTAGCCCACACCCGCGCCGAACACCCACGGGTCGAGCTTCACGTCGTCGACGCGCAAACCGGTGGCCGGGTTCAGATTCACCGTGGCCTCGGTCTTGAGGAAGATCTTCTTCACGTCGAGATTGAGCGACCACGGGCCGGTCGAGAGCACGTCCACGCCCGCCTGCAACGCCCAACCCCAGTTGTTCTTGAGCTTGATGGCGTTGAAATTGGCCGAACTGGCTTCCTGATCGTAGAAGAACGTGTAGTTCACGCCCGCCCCGAAATACGGGCTGAAGGTCGAATTCGGCAGCGGGTGGTATTGCAGCGTCAATGTCGGCGGCAGCACCCCGACATCGGCGAGCTTGGTGCCGTTGTTGAACGACGGCGCGCCGACGCTGAGCTTATGACGCGTCGTGGCCGCGATCAGTTCGAACGCGATGTTCGACGTGACGAAATAGCTGATATCGATCTCGGGCGCCGCGGAATCGTCGACGCGCTCGAGCGTGGAAGCTTTCGCCCCGGTCGTCGCGTTGTTGACCGGTCGCGCGCCGTTATCCGGCACCACCGCAATCCCGCGCAGACGCACGTTGAAGTCGCCGGCTTTCTTGCCGCGAATTTCTTGAGCGCCGGCCCCCGCCGACGCCAAAAGAACTACCGACGCCGCCGTTACGGCCAGCATCTTCGCCGAATTCAAAACCTTCTTGCGCATAGTCCCTCCGCTTCGCGCTAACGTCACACTCTGCCGCGCGAAAGACTCCCCGCGCGGCGACGCGAAGAAACGTCTCACGGAAACAACGTTCGGAAAGTGTGCAATCTTGCCGCAGGCGCGTGGACTTGAGCCGGGCGTTGCGCGGAATCAACAGTCCAATTTAGCAGCGCGGTTTGGGCAACGGCTCCAGGCGCTCGAGCTTCGCCTTCATCGTGAACTCGGGATACTCGAACGTGTAGTCGCTCGCGACCCCGTTATCGAGCATCCGCATCGACGTCTCGTATTGCGGCGTACCGGCCTTGTCGTCGGGATTGAAATAAGCCATGCGCACGCGGAACGCGGGGCGCTTGCCGATCTCGGGGGTCTGCGCGCCAAGCACCATTTGGCCCGGCTGCTTGTCGGTGAAAATCGCGGTGACGTCGAGCGCGCCGTCGAGCGTTGCGCCGTCGAACACGGCGCGCAGGACAACGCGCTCTCCGCCTTCGGCCAGATTGAGCAGCAGCAGCGCGTGCGCGGTCGGGAACATCGTGCCCGGCGGCAGTTCCAGCTCAGTTTCGGGTTCAGTGAACACCGCCTTGCCGCCCTTGTCCGGATCGAGCGTCGCGCGTCCCTTCAACTCCTCCACCACCTGGCCGTCGCGCGCCGTGCGCAAGGTGAAACGATAGGACGTGCCGTCCTTCGATTCGAAGGACGAGAACAGGATATCGCTCTCGGTCGTCCCCTCTTCGGCCGTGGTCATCGTGAAGCGCATGCGCTGATTGAGGGTATAGCCCTCGCACATCTCGGCCCAGTCGATGACCAATGCGCCTTCGAGATTGCCGACTTGCCCTTTGTTGTCGCCCAGCGACAACGAATAGGCCGCGCGATGCGGCGCCAGGCTTTGCGCGGCGGCCACCCCCGGCAGGAACCCGATCAGGGCCGCAACGAACGCGAATAGAAGGCGCATGGGGACTCCGGAAAACGGGGGGAATGCCGAATGATCCGACATTCCCCGAAGAATATGGCGTTTTCCGGACCGGTTATCCAGGTACCCGGTGTCAGTCCTTCTTTTTGACCGGCGGCAGATCCGGCTTGATATGCAGCTCCTTCAACCGGACCGGGTCGACCGAGTTGGGGGCCTGCATCAGCAGATCGACCGCACCCTGGGTCATCGGGAAGGCGACGACTTCGCGGATATTCGGCTCGTCCGCCAGCAGCATGACGATGCGGTCGATACCGGGCGCCGAGCCGCCATGCGGGGGGGCGCCGAACTTGAACGCGTTGAGCATGCCGCCGAACCGGCTTTCGACGTCGGCCTGCGTATAGCCGGCGATCTCGAACGCCTTGTACATGATTTCCGGCAAGTGATTGCGGATAGCCCCCGACGAGAGTTCGACGCCGTTGCAAACGATGTCGTACTGGAACGCCTTGATCGTCAGCGGATCCTTGGTCGTCAGCGCTTCCAGCCCGCCTTGCGGCATCGAGAACGGGTTGTGGCTGAACTCGATCTTGCCGGTGTCTTCGTTGAGCTCGTACATCGGGAAGTCGACGATCCAGCAGAAGCGGAACTCGCCTTCCTGGATCAGTTCCAGTTCCTCGCCCAGCTTCTTGCGCGCGGCACCCGCGAGCTTTGCGGCGGCCAGCGGCTTCTTGTCGGCGACGAAGAACACCGCATCGCCCGCACCAACACCGGCGAGCGCCTTGAGCTTCGCAAGGCGTTCGTCGTTCAGGAACTTGGCGATCGGGCCCTTGGCCGTGTCGCCTTCGAACACGATATAGCCAAGGCCGGGGGCGCCCTGCTCCTGCGCCCAAGCGTTCATCTTGTCGAAGAACGAGCGCGGCTTGTCGGCGGTCTTGGGTGCCGGAATGGCGCGCACCACGCCGCCGCCCGCGACGATGCCCGCGAACACCTTGAAGTCGGAACCCGCGAAGACTTCGCCGACGTCAGCAATGACCAAAGGATTCCGCAGATCGGGCTTGTCGGAACCGTATTTCAGCATCGCGTCGTCGAAGGCGATGCGCGGGAACGGCGGCTTGGTGACCTTGCGGCCTTTGGAGAATTCGTCGAACACGCCGCCGAGCACGGGCTCGATCGCCGCGAACACGTCGTCTTGCGTGACGAAGCTCATCTCGAAATCGAGCTGATAGAATTCGCCGGGCGAGCGATCGGCGCGCGCGTCTTCGTCGCGGAAGCAGGGTGCAATCTGGAAATAACGATCGAAGCCCGAGACCATCAGCAATTGCTTGAACTGCTGCGGGGCCTGCGGCAACGCGTAGAACTTGCCCGGATGCAAACGCGACGGAACCAGATAGTCGCGCGCCCCTTCCGGCGACGACGAGGTCAGGATCGGCGTCTGGAATTCGGTGAAGCCTTGCTCGATCATGCGCCGGCGGATCGACGCGATGACCTGCGAGCGCAGCACGATATTGGCGTGCAAGCGTTCGGTGCGCAGATCGAGGAAGCGATATTTGAGGCGCATTTCCTCCGGATAATCGCCTTCCTGCGCGACCTGGAAGGGCAGCACTTCCGACGCCGATTGCAGCGAAGCCGCTTCGATGCGCACTTCGATTTCGCCCGTCGGCAGCTTCGGATTCACGGTCGACGGTTCGCGCGCCACGACCTTGCCGGTCAGCGTCACCACGCTTTCGGGGCGGAAGGCTTCGACCGTCTTGAACGCCGGGTTTTCGGTGTCGAGCACGAATTGCGTGATGCCGTAATGGTCGCGCAAATCGACGAACAGGAGATTGCCGTGGTCGCGCTTGCGGTGGACCCAGCCCGACAGGCGAACTTGGGCGCCCACGTCGGAGGCGCGCAATTGGCCGCAAGTATGCGTACGGTAGGCGTGCATCGCGTCGAATCTCCTTTGAAAATCGGGCGTTAAAGGCCCACGAAGGGGCCCGCTTGTCAACCCCCACGCCCCCTCTTGTTGCGCCAAAGACGCAAGGTTAAACAAGGACATGACATTGATCGCCGAGTCCGCCCCGCTGGCGGCGTTTTGCGCCAAGGTGGCCGCGTCCAGTTACGTGACCGTCGACACCGAGTTCATGCGGGACAAGACCTATTACCCGCAGCTTTGCCTTGTGCAAGTCGCGGGCGAAGACGACGCCGCCGTGATCGATGCGCTGGCGCCTGGCCTCGACTTGGCCCCGCTGCTGGAATTGATGGACAACCCTGCCGTCCTCAAAGTGTTCCATGCGGCGCGCCAGGATTTGGAAATCTTCCATAACCTCACCGGCCGCGTGCCCGCCCCGCTTTTCGATACGCAGGTCGCGGCGATGGTGTGCGGCTTCGGCGAGCAGGTCAGCTACGAGAATCTCGCCGCCCAGCTCGCCCGTGCACGTATCGACAAATCGGTGCGCTTCACCGATTGGGCGCAGCGGCCGCTCTCGGCGAAGCAAATCAGCTACGCGCTGTCGGACGTTACCCATTTGCGCCCTGCCTATGAAGCGCTTGCCCGCAAGCTCGGCCAAAGCGGCCGTGCCGGCTGGTTGGCCGAGGAAATGGCGATCCTGATGGACCCCGCGACCTATCGCGCGGACCCCGAAGAAGTGTGGCGGCGGATGAAGCCGCGCGGCGCCAAGCCGCGTTTCCTTGCGATCCTGAAGGAAGTCTGCGCCTGGCGCGAGCGCGAAGCACAGCGGCGCGACACGCCGCGCAACCGCGTGGTGCGCGACGAAACGATCCTCGACGTGGCCGCGCACGCCCCTGAGTCGCTCGAAGATCTCGCGCGCATGCGCGGGATCAATCGCGGCTTCACCGAAGGCCGCTTGGGCCAGGAGATGATGGAAGCGATCAAGCGCGGCTTGGCGACCCCGGTCGAAAAGGCGCCGGCCTTGCCGGAATCGCCGGACCTGCCGCCCGGCCTCGGCCCCGTCGTCGAACTCCTCAAAGTGCTCCTCAAAATGAAATGCGAGGAGCACGGCGTCGCGCAGAAACTGGTCGCAACGACGGCGGATCTGGAGCGCATCGCGGCCGACGATGTCGCCGACGTGCCGGCCCTGCAAGGCTGGCGGCGCGAAGTATTCGGCAGCGCCGCGCTCGACCTCAAATCGGGCCGGCTCGGCTTCACGCTGAAGGGCAAAAAGATCGTGCTGATGCGCCTGGACGGCGCGGCGGCAGCGGTCGCGTAAATTAAGCGGTCACGTCGACGTTGCGACCGCGGCCGGAATCCGACGGCGGCGCCGTCAGGTTTTGCGCAGCCGCCCCCAATTGCGGGCGCGACTCATCGCTCGGCGACGGTTCCGATGCGGCGGGCGCAGGGCGCGACGTTTCGAGCTGCGAAATCTGACTCGCCGGCGAATATTGGGTGCTTCCGATGGAACTGGCGGCCATTTTTCCTCTCCCCAGAACGGGATGCGGAAAGATTAGGCGCGTCTTTCGGGTTCGGCAAGGCTTCCCATGCCGAATTATTAATGCAACGCCGTCATTTTGCGGCGTAAGCGTCTAAAAAGATGCGTAAATCCGAAAATGCCGCATCGCGTACAGCTTTGTTATGCGCGCTCGCCCCGCTGGAACGCCAAAATGCCCAGCCGGGGCCGACATCGTCGAAGCCATGCGAGGCGCCGCCATAGCGGATCGCCAGGACCTTGTCCGCATCTTGCGCCCGGCCAACGGCGCTAAGGCACGTTTCGGGCGGCGCGACCGTGTCGTTCTCGGCCAGCATCAGCAGCACGGGGCCGGTCGGGCGCCAATCGCGCAGACCCGCGCATGACGGATAGAACGCGGCGGCCGAGCGGACATTCGTGCGCGCCATCGCGGCGAGGACCGCCGCCCCGCCTTCCGCCCAGCCGACCAGATGCAGCCGCGTGCGGTCCACCCCCGGCACGGCGGCAAGCCGCAGCAACGTGCGTTCGATCGCGGGCCCGCCGGCGGCCGCGTCGTCGGCCCGGCATGCCCCCGACGGCCAATCGAGCGTGGCGACCGCGAAACCCGATTGCACTAAATCCTGCGCGGCACGCGCGGTATGGTCGCCCGGCCCCGCACAACCGGGCACAAGCAACACGGCGCCGAAGGGTGCTGCGCGCAGCGGCGTCGCGATCGGGGCCGGGCGCGCGCACGCGGTCAACGCCATCGCGGCGGCGAATAGAACCAGGAAAGTCTTCATCGCGGACGGATGCGCGGCTTCTTGTCGAAGGCGGAGGCGACGGATTCAAGTCGCCGCCCGACCATTTCGCCCACCATGCCCACGTCGCGCTTGGGCACTTCGAGGATCAATTCGCGCCCTTCGACCACAAGGCGCGTGCGCGCCAGCACCGCCGACGCCCCGCCTGACAGGCGATAGGCCAGCCGCAGCGCGAGCCCCAAGCGGAAGGCCTCGCGCAACGAATCCTCGTCGAGCATGCGCCAGGAAATCTGTGCGGTTTCCCCGCCCGGCTCGCCGTCGTACCGCGCGAACAAGGCGAGCGCCACATAGGCGCGGCCGGGATGGTCGATGCCCGCGACGGGCATATAGAGCGCGCGGCGATACGCGATCTCGCCGCGATGATCGGGGTGTTCGCTCCACGCGAGGTCGGAAAGATGGCAGGCCGCCAAGCGCAGCCGCGCGCGCGACTTGTCTTTGAACAGCGGCTCGATCCAGCGCTGAAGTTCTTCCGCCTTCACGTGATACCGGCGGTTCTGCGCGGCGATGGCGGCAACCCCCGAGATCAGCGGATCCATCCGCTTCAACGCGGGGCTTAACGAGTCGTAGAGGCAGCCTTCGCGCAATCCGTAGGCAGAGAAGACCAGCGTCTTGGGCTTCATCCGGCGCAATACACGTTCCAGCACCGTCGCGGCGAGCGGGATCGTTTCCAGGCGTTTGCGCGAAATGCCGCTGAATCCCTCGAGCGAGGCGCGGCTTTGCGTCGCCATCAATTCCAGGAAGTCGATCGCCCGGTCGCGCGTGATCGTGTAGTGGTGGATGATCTCGAGCCCGTAGCCCGCATGCGCCATATGCAGTTTGGCGATCGCGCGCCAGGCGCCGCCGACGGCGTAGAACTCCGCATCGCGGCCCTTGTCGAGGAAGTCGAGCGGCTTCAAGCGCTCGTCGATCATGTCTTTAAGACGCCCGCGCCCCTTCTCCGCATATTCCTTCAAGCGCAGCGGACCGAAGGGCAGCGTCACGTAGCCGCGCGTCTTGCCTTCACCCAACGCCACGAGCTCGAGGCTGCCGCCGCCCAGATCGCCCATCGCCCCTTGCGAGCCGGGCGTGCCGGCGAGCACGCCCAACGCCGAGATGCGCGCTTCGTCTGCACCCGACAGGATGCGCACGGGCAGACCTGTGGTCTTGCGCACGCGCGCGATGAATTCGGGGCCGTTGCTCGCGTCGCGCGCCGCGGCGGTGGCGAGCGCGTAGGTCCGGCGCACGCCCATCGCGCGCGCGAGTTCGGCGAAACGGCGCAAATTGACCAGCGCCTGCTCGACGCCGGTTTCGTCGAGCTTGCCCGTGCGCTCGATCCCCTTGCCGAGGCCGCAGAGAACCTTCTCGTTGAACAACGGCAACGGCACGCGGCTCGTCCCGTCGAAAACGACGAGACGGATGGAGTTGGAGCCGATATCGACGGCCGCGACGGGGCGCCTGTCGATGCTGACGCCGGACGTGGCGCGCCGTACCGCCATCTCAATCTTTCGGTTTTCCCTTGCCCTTGGGCTTGTCCGATTTGTTGAGCGCCTTGCCGCGCCCGGAAAGCGAAGGGTTGGTCATGAAGAACTCGTGCGCACTGAACGCGTCGGCCCCGCATTCGAGGCGTTTGTAGTCGCCCGCCGAATCGAGAACCCAAGTTTGCGCCACGTCGCGCAGGTTCGCCACCATGATCTGATCTTGGATCTGCTCGTGAACCGTGGGGTTTTCGATCGGCACGAAAGTTTCGACGCGCCAGTCGAGATTGCGCGGCATCCAGTCAGCGGAGGAGATGAACACCTTCGATTCCGGATGCGGCAGGCCGAACCCGTTGCCGAAGCACACGACGCGCCCGTGTTCGAGGAATCGGCCGACTAGGCTGCGCACGCGGATATTCGCCGACATGCCCGCAACACCCGGCCGCAGGCAGCAAATGCCGCGGATGACCAGATCGATCTGCACCCCGGCGTTGCTCGCTTCGTAAAGCTTGTCGATGATCTTGGGGCAAACCAACGAATTCATCTTCGCCCAGATCGCGGCGGGACGGCCGGCCTTGGCGTGCGCGATCTCCGCGTCGATATGCTTCACCAGCGTCGCGCGCAAGGTCAGCGGCGCGAAGGCCAGCTTCTCCATCGCTTCGGGCTTGGCATAGCCGGTCATGAAGTTGAACAGCCGCGCGGCGTCCGAGCACAGGCCCGGATCGCAGGAGAAGAACGACAAGTCCGTATAGATGCGCGCGGTGATCGGGTGATAATTGCCCGTGCCGAAATGCACGTAGGAACGCAACACCGGCCCTTCGCGGCGCACGACGTAAGAGATCTTGGCGTGCGTCTTCAAATCCATGAAGCCGTACACGACTTGCGCGCCGGCGCGCTCCAGATCGCGCGCCCAGCGGATATTCGCTTCTTCGTCGAAGCGCGCTTTGAGCTCGACCATCGCGGTGACCGATTTGCCGCTTTCGGCGGCTTCGACCAGCGCACGCACGATCGGAGAGTTGTCCGACGTGCGATACAGCGTCTGCTTGATCGCCACGACAGCCGGATCGCGCGCCGCCTGGCGCAGAAACTGGACGACGACGTCGAAGCTTTCATACGGATGATGGACGACGATATCCTTATGGCGGATCGCCGCGAAGCAATCGCCGCCGAAATCGCGGATGCGTTCGGGGAAGCGCGGGTTATAGGGCTGGAACAGCAGATCGGCGCGTTCGGACAGCACGAGCTGCTTCAAATCGGCCATACCGAGCATGCCGCCCAAACGGAAACAATCCTCGGGCTTCACTTCCAATTCGGACAGCACGAAATTCTGCAAATCCTCGGGCATCTCCGCGTCGAAGGCCAGCCGGATAACCTCGCCCCGCCGGCGTCGCTTCAAGGCGCTCTCGAACACACGCACCAGATCTTCCGCTTCTTCGTCGATTTCCATTTCGGAATCGCGCAGCAGGCGGAAGCGGCCGACGGCCTTGGTCTCGAAGCCCGGAAACAACGTTCCCAGATTGAGGCGGATCGTATCCTCGACCGGAATGAATCGGATCGTCTTGCCCGGCAGGCGCACGAAACGTTCGACCTGCTGCGGCACGGGGATCAGCGCTTGCAGCACGCGGCTATCGGTCGGCGAGACGAGCCGCGCGACAAGAGCGAGACCTTTGTTTTGGATGAACGGGAACGGGTGCGCCGGATCGATCGCCAGCGGCGTCAGGATCGGAAAGATGGCTTCCTGAAAGCGTTGCGCCAGGAACGCGCGATCATCGTCGCTTAGTTCGTGCGGGCCCACGACCGAAATGCCGGCGGCGCGAAGCTCGGCAACCAGTTCCATCCAAACGTTCTGCTGAACGTTCATCAACTGACCCGCACGCCGGTTGATCGCGGCGAGCGCTTGCGCGGGCGACAGCCCGTCTTCCGACGGCGTGGTCACGCCGGCGGCGACTTGGCCCTTCAGCCCGGCGACGCGCACCATATAAAACTCGTCGAGATTCGACGCCGAAATCGACAGGAAGCGCAGCCGCTCCAACAGCGGATGATGGTGATTGGCGCATTCCTCGATCACGCGCTCGTTGAACGCGAGCCAAGACAGCTCGCGATTGATATAGCGCGACGTTTCGATGCCGCCGATTTCCGCCCCGTCGAGGGTCCGCGTTTCGCCGTCCACCTGCATTCTCCTTGCCCGAGGCTGATGCCGAAGGGCCGTTTATGGTATCACGCGCGGGCGACTCTAGCGGGCGAACGGTGTCAAGATTTTGAAACCCAAGCGACTTTTCCTGCTCCGGCACGCGAAATCCGCGTGGGACGACCCGTTCGTCCAGGATTTCGACCGCGAACTCAACAAGCGCGGGCGCAAGGCGGCGCGCGGGCTTGCCAAGTGGCTGGAAAATAAAGGGTATACGCCCGATCTGGTGCTCTGTTCCTCGGCCCTGCGCACCCGCCAGACCCTGGATTTGACCCAGGACGGCTTCGGCGGAAGGCCCGAAATCTCGATCGAGAAGCGGCTTTACCTCGCCGATGCCGGAGATTTGCGCGGACGGCTGGCCGAACTCGACCAGCGCAGCCCCTGCCCCGGCGCCGTGCTGCTGATCGGCCATAATCCGGGATTGGAGGAACTCGCCCTCGACTTGATCCCGCCGGCCGAGGCCGATACGCGCGCGCGCATCAGCGCCAAGTTTCCAACTTGCGCCTTCGTCGCCTTGCGGTTCGCCGATTGTCCGTGGGGCGCGATCGGACCCGCGCGCGCCACGCTCGAAGCCTATCGCATTCCCGCCGACGACGAGGATTGAAGCAACTCGACGTAAGGGTACATCGGCTTCAACTTCACGTCGGCCGGATAGTTGCAGGCGACGAGGATCATATCGACGTTGTCCCCGTCCGACGCGAGCGGAAAATAGACGCGCTCGCTGTCGATGAACTCGCGGCCCGGATGCGGCATGGGAAAGCGATCATAGACCGCCGCGCGGGTGCGCATGACCGTGCGCATATTCACCAGAATGCGATCGGCATATTGCGGCAGCACCGCATCCTCGACGAACAGCCCGGTGATTTCGCGCCGCGCGAGTTCGGTTTGCGTGGTGCCGACCAGACGGAAGCGGAACCGCGCCGCACCGGTCGCGTCGCGCACGACCTCGACCAAGTTCACGAGGCGAAGATTGCTGCGCAACCAACACGGATCGAAATCCGCGCGCGATGCGACTTTTCCCGGCGCGGCAAGCGACGCGAGATAATCGCGGATCGCGGCGAACCAAGGATGAAGAGATTCGTAATCGGGCGGCAGGGCGCGGCCGGTGCGGTCGTCCCGCCCTTCGCTGGCGGCGTCGTGAACGATCCGAAGATGGCGTCGGTTCGTCGAAGCGGAAAGCATAGCCAGGGGTCCCTCCTCCACCGGCGGGCCTTTGCACGGCCGTCGTATTCAATAGTATGACACTCGTTTTAGGTGAGTGGTTATAGAAATATCGGAGGTCTTCGCACGAGGCGGGGGAAAGCGTTGCAGATTGCAAAACTCTTCGCATCCGGTCCGATTTTATGCGCCAGGGCGGAATTCGTTTTCCGGGAAAGTGTACGACGCCAATTCGAAACAATGTTCCTTACTTCAGCATTCCTTAATGCGGTCGCTATCTAATCCGATCAACCAATCGCTTAGCGCAGAACCGTGCGCTCAGAAACAGGAGAACCTCGATGTCCGCCCTTTCCGCGATTAACGGCCGCTTCAAAATCGGCATGCGCATCGGCTTCGGCTTCGCGCTGGTCCTGATCCTGCTCGCCCACATTGGCCGTGAATGTTTGGATCGCCATGCGCGAAGTCCAGCACGATTTCGACACGTTCGAATCGATCTCCTCGAACGCGCTCGTGGTGGAAGATGTCGCCGTCGACTTCACCGAACTCCGCCGCCAGGTCCTGATCTATGTCGCCAGCGGCAGTCCCGAAGCCGAAAAGCGCATCGCGGAAAACGCGCGGGAAATTCGCGAAGCGCTCCAGACCGTCATCCCGAAATTCGTTTCCGCGCAGCGTCAAGCGCAGGCACGCGAGATCGCGGCGCTGACCGACGAGTATGTCGGCAACTTCGCCAAGGTGGTCGAACTGCGCAAGCAACGCGAGGATGCCATCACCGCGAAATACGAGCCCGCCGCGCTGAACGCCCGTCAGAAGTTGACCGAAGCGTTCGACGGCGCAATGAAGACGGGCGAGGACACGCTCAGCGCCGCCGCCGGCAAGGCGCAGGACAATCTCGGCATTCTTCGCATCCGCGTCGCGCGTTTCATCGCCAACCCGACCGAAGCCGGTGTCACGTCGATCAACGCCGCGCTGACCGACCTCGAGGGCTCGATCGCCGCCGCAAGGCAAGCCGCCGCGCGAAGCCCCGCGCGCGACGCCGTCGAGGCGGCGGCGCAGGCGGTTGCGCCGCTGCGCGGCATGCTGCAGACGGGCATGCGCGCCTCGCTTGAAATGGCGGAATTCGTGAACGTCACCAACGCCCGCGTGGCCGAACGCCTGTCGGGCCGGATCAATGAACTCGTCGACGCCCAGAAGGCCGCGACGGCGGCGATCGCCAAGGAAGTTCGTGCGGGGATCGCCAACGACATTTCGATCACGATCGCCATCTCCGCTATCGCGCTCGGCCTCGGCCTCATCTTCTCCTATGTGATCGCCAAGGGCATCACCGCGCCGATCGGCGGCATGACCGGGGCGATGACCAAGCTTGCGGACGGCGCGCTCGATACCGAGGTCCCGTCCCTATCGAATAAGGACGAGATTGGCGCGATGGCGAAGGCCGTGCAGGTCTTCAAGGACAACGCAGTCAGGGTCAAAGCGCTGGAGGACGAACAGAAAGCCGCCGAAGCGCGCGCCGCGGAGGAGAAGCGCAAAGCCATGAACGCGCTTGCCGACGGCTTCGAAGCGAAGGTCGGCGGCGTCGTCACAGAAGTTTCGACGCAAGCCTCCCGGATGCAGGAATCGGCAACCCAGATGACCGCGACGGCGGAGGAAACCAGCCGCCAGGCCACGGCCGTCGCCGCCGCGTCCGAACAGGCGTCGACCAACGTGCAGACGGTCGCCGCCGCGACCGAGGAGCTGTCGTCTTCGATTAGCGAGATCTCGCGCCAAGTCACGGAATCGGCGCGCATGTCGAGCAAGGCGGTCGACGACGTCGGCCGCACCAGCCAGACGGTCGAAGCGCTGGCGAATGCCGCGCAGAAGATCGGCAACGTGGTGCAACTGATCTCCGAAATCGCGTCGCAGACCAACCTGCTCGCCCTCAACGCCACGATCGAAGCGGCGCGTGCGGGCGAAGCCGGCAAGGGCTTTGCGGTCGTGGCGTCGGAGGTCAAGAGCTTGGCGAGCCAAACCGCCCGCGCGACCGACGAAATCAGCTCCCAGATCAACGAGATTCAGACGGCGACCGGCCAGTCCGTGGAGGCGATGCGTTCGATCGGCGAAACGATCTCCAGCATGAACTCGATCGCGTCGACGATCGCGTCGGCGGTCGAAGAGCAAGGTGCGGCGACGCAGGAGATTGCCCGCAACGTTCAGCAGGCGGCCGCCGGCACCAGCGAAGTGTCATCGAACATCTCCGGCGTCACGCGTGCGGCCGAGGATACCGGCACGGCCGCGAGCATGGTGCAGAAGGCCGCCGCCGATCTTGGCTCGCAGGCTAAAGACTTGCGCGCCGCCGTCGAACAGTTCCTGAGCCAAGTCCGCTCGGCGTGACGGCATCGGATCGGCGTCCGGCAGCAAGCGTATCGTTATGGACAGGTGGCTCCGGCGGGAAAGAGATGGTTTGCTCCGGCGTGTTGCGCCGGGGCAAATCGCCTTCATTTTCGCCTTCCTCGTCGCCGCCGGGGCGTTCTACATCGCCGTCTGGAAGATCGAGAACGACCGGCGCGAGGTCTTTGCCAGTGCCTACGCCGAGTTGCTCGGCGGGCAGAATCTTCTCGCAGCCCAATTCACACGCGCGATCGACGCGGCCGTCCTGACCCTGACCGCCGCCGACCGGTGGATGAGCGATCAGAACCATACCGGCGAGAGCAACAACGAACTGGCGGCGCTCGAAGATTTCATCAGTAGCGTCACCCAGAATCAGTCGTTCCCGATCCCCGTCCGTGTCTTCGACGCGGACGCAAACAGCGTTTCATTGCCGGGTTCGCCGGGCCCCGTCTTCAACGTGGCGGACCGGGAATACATCACCGACCTCGACGGCAAGGACTACGACTTCTTCAAAATCGGCTACCAAACCCGCTCGCGCGGAAACGGGG
>PVXE01000059.1 GCA_014444615.1 Tagaea sp. CACIAM 22H2
AAGCTTCGCCTTGTCGCCGGCCGACGTGCCGATCTCGGCCTTCTGCGTGGCGAAATAGCGATACGAAGCACCGATCGCGACATTGTTGTCGATCAGATAATCCAGCCCCGCGATGCCTTGATAGGCGAAGACCGTGCCGTTGCCGCCGACGGTCACGCCGCCCGGCAACGCGCCGAAATTCTCGGCGCGCAAACGCGCGGCACCCACGCCGACACCGACGTAAGGCACGAAATCGGTGCCGGTCGCGATGTCGTATAAACCGTTGACCATCACGCTGGTCGCATCGAGCTTGCCCGAAGCGGGCTGGCCGAACGCGCCCGACTTCGCCTTCGACATGCGATGCGCCAGTTCCACTTCGGCGCGAAGACCGTTGCCGAACGCGTAGCCCAGCGCAGCCGCACCGGCGAAACCGGTTTTGAGATCGACGCCGCCGCCATTGCCGCCCGCGCGCGAGACGTCGGCGCTTTGCGGCTTATGCGCGCCGGCCCCGGCGCCGACATAGATGCCCTCCGAGAATTGCGGACGGGACTGCGCCTGCACGTCCTTGGACGCGAGCGGAAGCGTGGCCGAGAAGGCCAACACCGACGCGGCCAAGACGATTGGGGATAGATTGTGCAAGCGCATGTGGAACCGTACCGATTCGAGGTTATCCACAGCACCCTGTCACACGGGTTCCGAGTCGCCCAAGGACGACTCGAATGCCGGTCAGGCGAATTCGGCGGGGTGTCTCTTATCGGTATCGGCCGCTTCGAACGCGGCGGCGAGACGATAAAGTTTCGCTTCGCTGTTTGTTGCCGTCGCCAACTGCACATGCAACGGCAAACCTTGCGCGTCGAAGCCCGCAGGCAGCGCCATTGCGGGATGCCCGCTCAAGTTGAAAGCGCCGCGCAACGAAGATCCCAGCAAGCGCGCGATCGCGGCGGGATCGTCGATCGCGCAGGGCTGCAAACCCGCACCCGCGCACAGCAGCGCATCATGCGTATCGAGGATCGCGTCGAGCTTCGCCTTCAGCGTCGTGCGCGCGCGCTGGGCGCGGATGTAGTCGGCGGCCGAAACGAAGGCGCCGGCGGCGAACAATTCGCGCGCACGCGCGCCGTAATCCTCGGGGCGTTCGCGCATAACCTTCTCGTGCACCGCGAAGGCTTCGGCGGCGAGGATCGTCCAATTGGTCGAGCCGTAAGCCGCGAATTCGCCGGGATCGATCTCGACGACCTCGGCACCCAAGCTGCGCAAACGTTCGGCGGCCGCGTCCATGGCTTCGGCGACGGCCGGTTCGCATGGCACGTCGCGCATATGCCACGCCTTGGCGTAGGCGACGCGCATACCGGCGATCGGTCGACCGATCTCGCGCGCGAAATCTTCGGCGCCGTTCGTCATGGCATTCAGCATCAGCGCGTTGTCGCGCACGTCGCGCGTCATCGGCCCGATATGGTCGAGCGACCAGGCGAGCGGCAACACGCCCTGGCGGCTGACGCGTTCATATGTCGGCTTCAAACCGACGATGCCGCAGAACCCGGCGGGGCCGCGGATCGAGCCGCCCGTATCCGTGCCGATCGCGGCGGGCATCAAACCCGCGGCCAAAGCGGCGCCCGAACCGCTCGACGAGCCGCCGGGCATGCGCGAAAGATCCCATGGATTGCGCGCCGAAGGGGCGGGCAGATCGAAGGCGGGGCCGCCCAGCGCATGTTCGTGCAAGGCGAGCTTGCCGAAGGGAAAGGCGCCCGCGTCGCGCAAGGCCGCGACGGCGGCGGCGTCGCGCGTTTCGGGTTTGGGATCGTGGACACGGCTATGCGCGGTCGTCACGTCGCCCGCGATCGCGACGATATCCTTGATGCCGACGGGAATGCCGTGGAAGGCGCCGCGATCATGGCCCTTGGCGAGTTCGGCGCCCGCCTTGTCGGCATCGGCACGCGCCGCGCGCTCGTCCAGATGCAGGAAGGCGTTGAGCTTGCCGTCGAGGCGCTTTACCCGCGCGATCAGATGCTCGACGTAATCGCGTGGCGTGAGCGTGCCCGAACGGTAGCGGCGGCCGATCTCGACGATCGACAGGAAATGCATCGGTGCGCTCACGGCGTAAAATACGTCGCGGGCTCGGTCGCGGGATCATCGCTCGCCGGAATATTCGCGAGATGGCGCGCCATGCCTTCGCCCGCGCGGATCAGCGCATCGGGGTAAAGCTCGGCGAAACGATGCAAACCCGCCATGCGCGCACGGGCGAGAATTTCGGTTGCGGTGTCGGTATCGGCCATGCGGCTATGTTGGACCGAAACGCAGCCCAGGAGCCAGCGCCGAATGAAGATGAGCGGCATTCCCTTCGCCACGGTCGATTGGGCGGACGTTCCGCCCACGCGCCATGCGGGCACGACCGGCGAGGCGCTGTGGCGCACGCGGAACTTCGCCGATATCCGCGTGCGTATGGTCGAATATTCGCCCGGCTACGAGGCCGATCATTGGTGCGAGAAAGGGCATGTGTTGCTCGTTCTCGCGGGCGAGTTGGAAACCGAACTCGCCGACGGTCGCAAATTCATGCTGAAGCCCGGTCAAAGCTATCAGGTCGCCGACGGGGCGGAGCCGCACCGCTCGCGCACGGCGATCGGCGCCAAGCTCTTCATCGTGGATTGACGCCATGATCGACGGCCGCCGTTTCGAAGATATCGCCGTCGGGCAGGTTTTCGAACACGGCGAAATCGCGGTGACCGAGGAAAACGTCGTCGCGTTTGCGCGCCAGTTCGATCCGCAGGTCTTCCATTTGGATGCCGAGGCCGCGAAGGACACGTTCTTCGCCGGGCTTGCGGCCAGCGGCTGGCACACGGCGGCGCTGACGATGCGTTTAATCGTCGATAGCGGGTTGCGGCTTGCGGGCGGCATTATCGGGGCGGGCGGTTCGCTGACATGGCCCAGGCCCACGCGCCCGGGCGATGTGCTGTCGATCCGGATCGAAGTGCTGGAACTGCGCCCGTCGCGCTCGAAACCCGAACGCGGCACGCTCAAAGCCCGGGTCACGACCCGCAATCAACACGGCGACGAGTTGCAAATTATGACATGCGATCTACTCGTCTGGCGCCGCTGATCCAGGAGTTCAGCGTCCCCGCGCAAGAGTTGATATTATCGTGCGAATTTTCCGCCGAAGACGGAAAGGCGCGAGGGAGCGATGTCGGGGCCTGATGGTCTTTTTGCCTTAAAAGGTTTGCTGCGCTTGGGCGGCGATCGGCGCGTGTTCGAGCCGGGCTCCGCCGCCGACTGGATGCTCGCCTATTGGCGCGGCAAGTCGGGCGGCGGAAAGCTGCCGGGCCGGGCCGATATCGACATGGTGGAAATCCGCCCCGACGCGCTGCCCGACATCTATCTGTTGGACGTGCTGCGCGGCGGCGATGGCTTGCGCTATCGCTACCGGCTGGTCGGCACGCGCATGTCTGAGGTCGCTGGCGGCGACCCCACGGGCAAGATCGTCGACGAATTCATTTCGCCCGAGCGCGTGC
This sequence comes from Tagaea sp. CACIAM 22H2, assembly GCA_014444615.1. GTDB lineage: Bacteria > Pseudomonadota > Alphaproteobacteria > CACIAM-22H2 > CACIAM-22H2 > Tagaea. Next base: position 3,480 of record PVXE01000059.1, read on the forward strand.
CGGATATCCATCGCTGGCTCGACGGCGTCGTCGCCGATCCGGTGCCGTGGATATTCTCCGCGCCGATCGCGTTTAGGAACCGCGATTGGAAATGGAGCTGGCGCTTGGCGCTGCCGCTGGCGGCGGACGGCAAGACCGTGGATGTACTGCTGCTGCACTACACGCTGGGCACGGAGCCGCCTGCGTTGCTCTAGTGGAAATCGCGGCTGGGGAAGCGGCGCCGGTCTTCGCCGGGGCGGCGAACTTCGTCCGCGCGCGCGATACCGGCATCGAACGCGCCCGACGATAGCGGGCCCAGCAGCGCGTCGCGGGATTCGAGTTTGCGCGCGATCACATGGATCACGTCGCCTTCGCGCTGCACGGCGCCGCGCACCGCCATCAGCCGCGCACCGAGCACGACCGCGCGGAAGCGTTCGAACACCGCCGGCCAGACGACCAGATTGGCGATGCCGGTTTCGTCCTCCAGCGTGATGAAGATCACGCCGCTGGCGGTTCCTGGTCGCTGGCGGATCAATGTCAGTCCCGCAACCGAGATGGTCGAACCGTCGCGCGCGGTCGCCAGCGCCGAACACGGCCGCAAGCCGGTTTTCGCCAGCACGCCGCGCAACAAGCCGACCGGATGCGCCTTCAGCGACAGGCGCAAATGCGTGTAGTCGAGCGCGACCGCTTCGCCTTGCCCGATCTCGGGCAGATCGGGCAAGGGCTCGGCCTTCGCGGGCAGATTCGCGAACAGGGGCAGCGGGGCGAGCTTCTTGGTCATCGTCTGCCACAAGGCCGGTCGCCGCCCGATATCGAGGGCGGCGAACGCGTCGCCCTTGGCCAAAGCCGCGCGGTCGCGCTGGGGCAGGAAATCCAATTCGTGGGGGCCTTGCCAGCCATTCGGCGGGCGGCGTTCGATCAACTCTTCGGCCGCCGTTTGCGACAGCGATTTGATCTGGCAGAGCCCCAAGCGCAGCGTGTTCGCATCCTCCAGCGTGCATTCCCAGTCGCTGGCGTTGACGCAAGGCGGATGGACGGCGACGCCGTGTTCGCGCGCGTCGCGCACGATCTGGGCGGGTGCGTAGAAGCCCATCGGCTGGCTGTTGAGCAAAGCTCCCGCGAACGCCGCCGGATGACGGCGTTTCAGCCACGCCGAGACATAAACGAGATGCGCGAAGGCGGCGGCGTGGCTTTCTGGAAAGCCGTAATTACCGAAGCCTTCGATCTGCTTGAAGCAGCGTTCGGCGAAATCGGGCGCGTAGCCGTTGGCGATCATGCCGCCGACGAATTTTTCGCGGAAGCGATGCACGTCGCCATGGCGCTTGAACGTCGCCATCGCGCGGCGCAGCGCGTCGGCCTCCGACGGCTGGAAATTCGCCGCGACGATGGCGATCTTCATCGCCTGTTCCTGGAACAGCGGCACGCCTTTGGTCTTCTCCAGAACCGCGCGCAATTCGGGCTTGGGATATTCGACCGGGTCCTTGCCTTCGCGCCGGCGCAGATAGGGATGGACCATGTCGCCCTGGATCGGGCCGGGGCGCACGATCGCGACTTCGATCACCAGATCGTAGAAGCAACGCGGCTTGAGGCGCGGCAGCATGCTCATCTGCGCGCGGCTTTCGACCTGGAACACGCCGATCGAATCCGCCTTGCACAGCATGTCGTAAACGCCGGCGTCGTCGCGCGGGACGGAGGCGAGGTCGTAGCGTTCGCCGCCCGCGTCGACGATCAGATCGAACGCCTTGCGGATGCAGGTCAGCATTCCCAACGCCAGAATGTCGATCTTCAGGATGCCCAGCGCGTCGAGATCGTCCTTGTCCCATTCGACGATGGTGCGCGCCTCCATCGCCGCGTCGATGACGGGGCACAACTCGTCCAAGCGGCCGCGCGCGATCACGAAGCCGCCGACATGCTGCGACAAATGGCGCGGAAAGCCGCGCAATTCGCGCGCGAGTTCCAGCGCCAAGCGCAAGCGTTCCTGATTGGGATCGAGCCCGGCTTCGCGTACATGCGCATCCTGCAAACCGTCGGACCGGCCCCAGACCGAGCCCGACAGCGCCTGCACCGCGTCCTCCGACAGGCCCAGCGCCTTGCCCACGTCGCGCAAGGCCGAGCGCGTGCGATAGGAAATCACCGTCGCGGCGAGGCCGGCGCGCGTGCGGCCATAGCGTTCGTAGATGAACTGGATCACTTCCTCGCGCCGCTCGTGTTCGAAATCGACGTCGATATCCGGCGGCTCGTCGCGCGCGTCGGACACGAAACGCTCGAACAACACGTCGATCTGTTCGGGATCGACGCCGGTGATGCCCAGGATGAAGCAGATCACCGAATTCGCCGCCGAGCCGCGCCCCTGGCACAAAATGCCGCGCGCGCGCGCGAATTCGACGATGTCGTGAACGGTCAGGAAATAGGGCGCATAGCCCAATCGCGCGACGATTTCCAACTCGCGTTCGATCTGGGCGGCGATTTTCGCGGGCACGCCGTCGGGATAGCGTTTCCGCGCCCCTTCGCGCGTCAGGCGTTCGAGCGTCGATTGGCTCGATCCGGGCACGGCATCCGGCAGTTCGGGATAAAGATAGCGCAGCTCGTCCATCGAGAACGTGCAGGCGGCGGCGATATCGGCGGTCGCGGCGATCGCGTCGGGATAGTTGCGGAATAGCCGCGCCATTTCGGCGGACGTTTTCAAATGCCGTTCGGCATTGGCGGCGAGGCGATAGCCCGCTTGATCGATCGTCGTGCCTTCGCGCACGCAGGCGAGCACGTCGTGCAAGCGCCGCCGCTCGGGGACGTGATAATGCGCGTCGTTGGTCGCGACGAGGCGCAGTTGTGCATCGCGCGCGGCGGACGCGTATTCGGCGAGATGTGCGGCGTCGTTGCCGTCGAAACGGCACGCGACGGCGAGGTAAGCGTCGCGGCCGAATATCCGGCGGAGTTCGTTCAAGCCGCGCGGCTCGAGGGCGAGGACGAACGCATAGCCGCGCAAGGTTTCGAGTTCGGCGAGCGTCACTGCACAGCCATTGTTATGGCCCGCGCGCAAACGCCCGGTCGAAATCGCGCGCGATAACGCCGCGTAACCGATCTTGTCTTTGACGAAGATGCGCAGCGGCGGCGCATCCGTCGGATCGAGCCGCGCTCCGATCAACAATTTGATGCCCGCTTCCTTCGCCGCGACATGGGCGCGCACGAGGCCCGCGAAGCTCGCGCGGTCGGCGATGCCGATGGCGGCGAGGCCGAGCGTTTGCGCTTGGCGCACGAATTCCTCGGGATGTGCCGCACCGCGCAGGAAGCTGAAATTCGTCGTGACGCCCAACTCCGCATAGACGGGCGCGGTCATGCGAACAGCCCGTGCAGGAACCACCGCAAACCGCCGGCTGCCCCTTCGCGATAGACCCAGAAGCGATGGCCCTCGCGATCGTCGATGGCGAAGTAATCGCGCGGCGGCGCGGGGGCCCGCCACCATTCGGGTTCGATCCGCTCGGGGCCTTCGGCGCGCACCACGTCGTGCAGACGCTTGCGCCAGCGGAAACGGCGCGGCGGCCCGTCGGGCAATTCGGCCAAGGCTTCGATCGGCTCGGGCCACGCCAACAAACGCAGCGGGCGCGGATTGGCGGGCGGCTTGGCGCCGCGCAAATGCGGCGGCACGGTGCCGAGTGCAGGCAGGCGGATTTGTGCGCGTTCGGGAATGTGACTCTCAACCGGCGCCAAGCGCACGACATTCACCGCCCCCAGGCGATTGATCAGGCGATCGACCAGCGGGGCGAGCTCGCCCAAATCGGGATCGCCGTCGGGAAGCGCTATCGCGCTTTGGCGCAAACTCAGCTTGCTGGCGACTTCGGCGTCGAGCAAGGCCGTATCGATGCCGAAACCGGGATCGAGCTTGGGCAGATGTTCGGCGAAGAGCCGCACGAGCGCTTTCGCGTCGCGCATCGGCCGGCTGGTGCCCAGCGCCAGATGCGCGGCCGTGCCGTCGGCGCGCAGCGCGATCAAACGCGCGCGCCGCAAGCCGAGTTCGGCGGCTTCGAGCTTAGCGCAGAGTTCGAGCGCCAAGCATTCGACGATGCGCGCGAGATCTTCGGGCGCCGAAACGGGCTCGGCGAAGGCGAGGCGGGCGCGCATCGCGGGCACGGGCAGATCGGGATCGAGCGGCTCGTCGATCTCGCCGAAGGCCTGACGCAAACGGCGCAACGGCTCGGGCCCGAAACGCGCATCGAGGCCGCGGCGCGGATCGCTGGCGCGCACGAGCGCTGCAAGATCGTCGATCCGCCGCAAGCCCAGCCGGTCGAGATCGCCGAGAATATCGGGCGATAGGCGCAAGGCGGCGGGCGGATAATCGGCGAGGGCGGTGCGCGTTTCGCCGGGCGCGATGCGCGTGGCGGTTTGCGCGCCGTAACGCGCGGCGGCCCAAGCGGCCCCGATCGTATCGGCGAGCCCGGCGCGCGCGTGCAGCCCGAAGCGGGCGAGTTCGCGCGGGATCGCGGCGAGCCATTCATTTTCGCCGCCGAACAGATGCGCCGCCCCGGTCGCGTCGAGCAGCAACCCGTCGGCCACACGCGCGATCGACGGCGACCAGCGCTGCGCCCAAAGGGCGAGCGATTTCAGCGCCGCGTCGTCGCCATCGGGATCGTGGCGCGTCGCGACCAGATCCGGGCATCGCGCGCGCGCCTCGGCAAGGCCGAGACCGGGATGGAGCCCCGCCTGGCGCGAGCGCGCATCGACCGCCGCCAAGCGCAGCGCGCCGCCGGTTGAAGCGAACGTCGCGCGGGGGCAATGCGGCGGGACGCCATCACGCTCAGCCCGCCTTGCGGCGCGATCGGTCGGCAGAAACGGCAGGAAGATCGCGATGAAGCGTTTCATCGTCGGCGAGGGACCAGTTCTGCCCCGCGAGTTCGACCGTCCAAGCGCCGGGGGCGGCGTTTTGCGCGCGGAAGAGTTCGACGTTCCAGCGCCGCGCACCCGTGGGCGACGGCGCACCCGCCACACGCCAGCGCGTGCGCGCGGCACTCGGCTCGGCGAATTCGGCTTGCGGGCGCAGCAGGAAGGCGGCCGTGCCGCCGAGTTCGGCGGCCAATTGCAGGCGGCGCGTCTGGACGAGTTCGACGCCGTCGATCTCGGCCGCCACGGCGGCGAGCGAGCGGCAGCGCAAGGCTTCCTCGAACGCCCACAGCGCGTCGATCCGCTTGGGCGCGTCGACCAGCAGCAGGCGCGCGGGATCGAGGCCGAGGGCGGCGAGACCCGCCTGAGTCAAATTCGGGCGGCGCGCGATCCACACGACCGGGCCGCCTTTGGCCGCGTCCTTGGCGAAGCGGGCGAGCAGGGCGGCGGCGAAACCGCCGGCGGCGCCATCCTGCGCCGGGCCGTCGGCCTCCACGCCGGCGATCTCGTGCAGCGCGCCGCGCGGGATGCCGCCCCAGGGCAGATGTTTATCGATCGCCGGAATGCCGAACCCCACGCTGCCGTCGCCCGAACCGGGGCGGGCGGCGAAGCTGGCCAGTCGCGCCTTGAGTTCCTGAACCGTGGTCGAGGCGGGACGGCGGGGCGGCGACGGCATATTCATGAAATGTTTCCCCAAGAGCGGATTGCGAAGCGTGCCGAACATTTCCTGGCGATGGGCCGGGATCGGCGCCATCGCCGGGGCGGGCGGCGGGAAAGCCCGGATAATCGCGGGAAAACCGGTCGAGGCTTGAAGGTTCATCTTCCGCTCCTGTCACGAAGTTCACTCTTCATTCGTATTCGGTTTTTGTTCTAATCGTGACAGCGCGAACCGTCAAGAGCTAACCCAACGCCCATCGCATATTCGCGAAACGCGATTCGATAGGCGTTAAATTAGTAAAACTGATTATAGGCCCCCTTGCAAAATGCGAAAGGACTTGGCATATTGAAATCACATTAACCATCTCGGTCGCCATGAGCCAACCAATGCCCAGCGCCCCTCGCAAGCTCCCCGCCCGCGCGAAGAAGCCCGCGACGAAGTCGAACGCGGAACTGCCGCCGATCGGCGAAGTTCTGATTTCGATGAAGGAGATTCTGCGCGAAGACGGGCTGCTGCCGAACCCGAACTGGCACTGAACGAAGTGCCATTCAAAGAAAGCGGCCGCCTTCGGGCGGCCGTTTTCGTTTCAGAGTTTGTCTTCGTAGACCGCGACGATCTTGCTTTCGTTCTGATCGCCAAGACCCGCGCGCAGCAAGCGGTCATAGGCGTCGAGCGCCGTTTCGCCCAAGCGCGCCGGAATATCGAATTTGCGCGCGAGCGCCACGCCGTAGGCGGTGTCTTTGCGGCGCAGTTTGCCGGTGAAAGTGATCTTGGTCGTGTGATCGCCGCTTGCGATGTAATTCGCGTTGCGCACGGCTTGCGGGCTCGCGGCCTGGCCCTTGGCGAGGAACGCGGCAACTTGCGCGACGTCGAGCCCGGCCTTGGCGGCCAGCGCCAAGCCTTCGCCGACCGCAGCGATCTGCACCGCACCCATCAGATTGATCATCAGCTTGAACACCGTGCCCGCCCCGACGGGGCCGAAATGCGCGATCTCCGCCGACAACGGCGCGAGAAGCGGGCGCGCGGCGTCGAGATCGGCCTTATCGGCGCCGACGAACAAGGTGAGTTTGCCGGCGGCCGCGACGTCGGGCAGGCCGGTCACGGGGCTGTCGATATAGCGCAGGCCCTTGGCTTGCGCTTGCGCGGCCAATTCCAGCACGCGGTCATGCGATAGCGTCGAAAACTCGATCGCGAAAGCGCCCTTGGGCAACACCGGCAAGGCGCGATCCCACACGTCGCGCGAGGCCGCGTCGTCGGCCAGCATCGCGAAGGCCGCATCGGCATCCTTCGCGGCGTCCTCGATTTTCGCGACGAAGCCCGGTTCGTCCTTCGCCGTGCGGTTCCACACGCGAACTTCGTGCCCGGCGTCGCGCAAGCGCGCCGCCATGCCCGATCCCATGCGGCCCAAGCCGAAAAACGCGATCTTCGCCATCAGCCGGCTTGTCCCAGCCCGTGGACGCGCGCGAGATAGCCGCCCAGTACCGCCTGTTCGGCGAGCGACAAATGCAAGCCGGTCTTTGTGCGGCGGAACAGAATGTCGTTCGACGTGCGCGCCCATTCCTCGCGCACCATCAAATCGACTTCGGCCCCGTAAAGCCCGGCGCCGAAATGCGGCCCCAGATCGTCGAGCGATTTCGCGGCCGTGAGGAATTTGAGCGCGCGCGAACCCTGCCGGCGCAGGATCGAATGAAGATGCTCGCGCGGCAGGAAATCCCATTCGCGCGCGCGATCGTCGACGAAACGCTCGAAATCGGCGTCGCGCCCGTCGAGCTCGCCGCCGGGCAATTTGGCACCCGACGTCCAAGCGCCCGTCGCTTGCGGAAAGAATGGTGCGAGTTTTTCGAGCGCGTGTTCGGCCAAACGGCGGAACGTCGTGATCTTGCCGCCGAAGATCGACAAAGCGGGGGCCCGGCCTTCGCCCGCGTCGAGTTCCAGCACGTAATCGCGGGTGACCGCACTCGCGTTGTCGGAACCGTCATCGTAAAGCGGGCGGATGCCGGCATAGCTCCACACCACGTCGGCCGGCGTCACCGGGCGCGCGAGGAAGCGGTTCGCCGCTTGGCACAGATAATCGGTTTCCTCGGTCGAAATCGCGACACGACCCGGATCGCCTTCGTAGACCACGTCGGTGGTGCCGATCAGCGTGAAACGCCCTTCATAGGGAATGACGAACACGATGCGCCGATCAACGTTTTGCAGAATGAAGGCGTGTTCGCCTTCGTATTGCTGCGCCACGACGATATGGCTGCCTTTGACGAGCTTCAGCTTCGCGGGCGCGTTTTGGCCCATCACGCCGGTGATGGTCGACATCACCCACGGGCCCGCGGCGTTGACCAGCGCTTTGGCGCGAATATCGGTTTGCCCGCCGCCCAAGCGGTCGGACAGCGCCAAGCGCCATTCGCCATCGACGCGCCGCGCGGAGGTGACTTGCGTGCGCACGCGGATATCCGCGCCCAAATCGGCAGCGGCGCGCGCGTTGAGCGTGACAAGACGCGCATCGTCGACCCAGCAATCGGAATAGACGAAGCCCGTGGGCACGTCGGCGCGCAAGCCCCGCCCGTACTCGCTGGCGGGCAGATCGACTTGGCGCGAACCGGGCAGCCGGGTTTTGCGCCCCGGTGACCAGCCGAGATGGTCGTAAAGGAACAAGCCCATGCGGATCAGCCAGGCGGGGCGCAAGCTTGCGTCGTGCGGCAGCACGAAGCGCATCGGCCACACGATATGCGGGGCGCTTTCGAGCAGCACGTCGCGCTCCGCCAAGGCTTCGCGCACCAGACGGAACTCGTAGTGTTCCAAATAGCGCAAGCCGCCATGGATCAGCTTCGACGACGCCGACGACGTGGCGGAAGCAAGGTCGTTCTGCTCGGCGAGCAAAACTTTAAGGCCGCGGCCCGCCGCGTCGCGGGCGATGCCGCAACCGTTGACGCCGCCGCCGATGATCGCGAGATCGTAGAGGGGTGTGGAATCGGACATGATCGGACTTTAGCGCCGTTGGAACCCGGCTTCACCCATGCAAGCGGTGAAGGCCGTTTCGCGCGCGCGCAGGCGGGCGGCGAGGCGGGCATAAGCCGCGTCGTTTTCCCGGGCGCAGCGATCGCGCGCGTTCGCGTCGATCTCGTTGGCGCAAGGGCGGGGCGGAAGTTCGCTCGGCCCCGCCGTCGCCTCGGCGCGGATGTCGCATGCCTGGCGCGCGGCGGAAGCCGCTTCGGACGAAAGCCTTGGATGGGTCCAGCGATCTTCGTCCGATGCGCAAGCCGAAAGCCCCAAGGCGGCCACAATCGGAACCGCAATCGCGCCACAAATCTTCACGAGTTTCATGGCCGACAAACTAGCCTCAACCGCCGGGTTCGGTTAAGAGCATTCCCTATGAGTCGTCCTCTTTTCGCCGTTCTTTTTGCAGTCCTCGCCAGCCCCGTCGCCGCCCAGGATGCGACGGAATGGAGCTGGCGCGGCACCTATTCGGTGCTGGTCGAGAACGACAAATTCAATTCCTTCGATCAAGCCAAGCAGACCGATCGCAATTTCACCAACGGCGTCCGGTTCAACTGGATGTCGGAGCCCGGATTGCGCTGGGGCTCGTTGCGCGAACTCGCGGGTTGGATCCCGGTGTTCGACGCCTCGGGCAAAACGCGCGCGGGGCTGGGCTTCGGGCAAAACATGTACACGCCCGAGGATATTTCGCGGCGCGATCTGATCACCAACGACCGCCCCTATTCGGGCTGGACGTATCTCGCCGCGGCGCTGATCTCGGATTTGGGCGAGGGGCAGAATCGCGGCCGCCTCGACACGCTGGAACTGCAGCTCGGCATCGTCGGCCCGCAAAGCTATGCCGAGCAGACGCAGAAGGAGTATCACAAGCTGATCGGCGCGCGCACGCCGATGGGCTGGGAAAACCAGTTGAAGAACGAGCCCGGCGTGGCGCTGTTCTACGAGCGCAAATGGCGCCGCCAGCGTACGCCATTGCCCGATTTTCCGCTGTTCGAGATCGATATGACGCCGCATATCGGCGCCTCGGTCGGCAATGTCTTCACCTATGGCGCCGTGGGGGCGACATTCCGCATCGGCCGCGATCTGGGCGTCGATTACGGCCCGCCGCGCATCCGGCCGGGCCTCGCGGGGTCGCTGCATATCGATCCGCCGCTCGACCGCTACGCCTATTACGCGTTTTTCGGCTTCGAGGGCCGCGCCGTGGCGCGCGACGTCACGCTCGACGGGAATACGTTCGCGCGCAGCCATTCGGTCAATCGCCGCCCGCTGGTCGGCGACCTGCAAATGGGATTCGCCGTCGTCGTCGATCGCATTCGCGGCACGTTCAGCTACGTGATGCGCACGCGCGAATTCGAAAATCAGAAAAACCCCGACCGTTTCGGCGCGCTGTCGATCTCGTATCGGTTTTAGCGGTTCCGGTTCGCGTTCAGCACCAGTGCGGCACTCGCCAGCGTGAAGACGAGGGCGCCAAGCGCCACGGGCATCAGGCCCCGTTCCAGGAACGGCGCCACGATTTGCGTGCCCGCGGCCGATAGGCCCAGCCCCATGAACATCAACAGGCCCGAGGCGCGGCCGACGAGGGCGGTGTCGACCGACAAGGCGCGCGCCATCGTCGACGGCCCGCGCAAGCCCAGCGCCCCGCAGAACATCATCCAGACGAATCCCAGCGCCACGAAGGATCTGAAATCGGTCCAGGCCAGCGCCAGCAGTGCGAAGGTCGCGACGATTTGAATCAGAACGCCGGACGCGATCATCGCGTCGAGCGAGAAGCGCTTGGTCAGCCGCCCGTTCTGCGACGCGGCGACGCTGAAGGCGAGCACGCCGCAGCATTGCAGGATCGCGAAATCGCGCGGGCTTCCGCCCAGCCAGAGTTCGATGATCTGCGGCGCGCTGGCGACGAACATCAGCAGCGCGCCGAAGCACAAGCCGTGGCCCAGCGCGTAGCCGAAATAGACGCGGTCGCGCAGCAAAGTGCGATAGCCGCCCGCCGCCTTGCGCGTTTCGCGCGACACGGGCGGGGCGGGGGGAATGGCGCGCAACGCGAAGGGTGTCGCGGCGATGGTCAACAGCGCCACGATCCAGAAGCTCGCGCGCCAATCGGTGACGAGCAGCAGCAGCGCCCCCAGGATCGGCGCGATCGCCGGGATCATGCTTTCGCCCGTGGCAAGCAGCGACATTGCGCGCACCGATGCGGCTTCGTCGAGATTGCGCCGGATCAACGCGGGGACCACGGCGGCGGCGGCGCCCACGCCGAAGCCTTGCACGCCGCGCGCGGCGATCAGCGTTTCGATGCTGGGGGCGGCCGCGCACACGAATCCCGCCGCGATTTGCAGCGTGATCGCGACGATCAGCACGGGTTTGACGCCGAATTTGTCCGCCGCCGATCCCCAGACGAGCTGCGAGGCCGCCAACGCCGCGAAGAACACCGCGAGTGTCGCTTGCGCCTGGACGATCGTGCCGCCGAGTTCGGCAGGCAGCGTGGGCACGGCGGGCAGATAGAGATCGACCGTCAGCATGCCGGCCGCCGTGATCGTGAACAGCGGCAGAAGTTTGAGCGAGGTCTGGGCTTGCATGACGGCGCCGATCGGAAAGGGGCGACGCGTATAGACGAGGGGCGGGCAGTCCGCAATACGCCCGTCTTTTGGAATGGTCCGTGTGGCGATTTCGCGTTAAGGCTGCGCGCGGAAAATGCGATGACCGATATTCGACGGGAAATTTTGGGGACACGCCTCGGCGAGATCGAGGTTGCGATCGCGGGCGAAGGCCCGGCGGTTTTGGCGCTCCATGGCGGTATGGGCGGTTACGATCAAAGCCTGATTTTGGCCCGCGCGACGTTCGCAGCGCCCGCGCGCATCGTCGCCGTATCGCGGCCGGGCTATCTCGGCACGCCATTGGCGGATGCGCGCACGCCGGACGCGCAAGCCGATCTTTATGCCGCCGCGCTCGATACGCTGGGGATCGCGCGTGCGCATGTCGTTGCGGTGTCGGCCGGGGGACCGTCGGCTTTGGCGTTTGCGCGCCGCCATCCGGCACGCTGTGCCGGCGTCGTCCTTGTCTCATGCTGCACCGGGCGGCTCGAAATTCCACCGGAAGTCCGCAAGCGCATGCCGATGATGACGTGGTTCGCGCGCATTCCCGGTTTTGCGTGGCTGTTGCGCCGGCGCGCCGCGAAAGATCCGGCACGGGCCGCACGCCGGTCGATCCCCGATCCGGAAATGGCCGCGCGCACGCTTGCCGATCCCGAATCCGGGCCGCTCTTCCGCGCGTTGCTGTCCGGCACGTTCGAGCGGCTTCGCGAAAGGCTGCCCGGCACACTCAACGACATGGCCGTGTTCGCGCGGCAAAGCGATATCGCGGGCGCGGAAATCGCGGCGCCCTTGCTGATTGTCCATGGCGATGCGGATCGGATCGTGGCATTCGCGCATGCGTCGCGGCTGGCGGGGGAAGCGCCGAACGCCGCGTTGATGCGCATTGCGGGCGGCGAGCATGTCTGTTTGTTCACGCATATGCGCGCGATCCGCGACCGCGTCGCGGCATTCGCGGGTTAGTTAGTCTGCGGGCACCAACCGAAAGCCTTTGTTGCGCAGGCAGAAGTCGCGCAGGCGCTGTTCCTCGAACCAAGTGTCGTTGAAGCCGGGGCGCATCCACGGGTCGGCCATGTAAAGCCGCCCGTCGCGGCCGCGCACGTAAGTGGGGCCATAGGCGAAGCGACTATAGAAGGCGCGCGACTGCGCCTCGCTCCAGGCTTGCTGGCGGCAATCGCTCGCCTCGACCTGGGCCTGCGCATCCGACAAGGCGGGATGTTCCCAACGCATCGGCGGCCCGCAAGCGGACAGCGCCAGCAGGGCGGCCAAAGCGAGAAGGGGGCGAAGTCGCGACATCACCCAGGCAACGGGGGAACGACGCGAAATATTCCGAATTGGAAAGGTTGGCTCCCCGGGCAAGATTCGAACTTGCGACCAATCGATTAACAGTCGATTGCTCTACCGCTGAGCTACCGGGGAACGGCAACGACGGGCGGGGCTTATAGCCGATGCCCCGGCGCGTCGCCAGGGAAAATCACCCTGGGCGGAAAGCGTGGAGGCCGAGGGCGGAATCGAACCGCCGCATATCGGATTTGCAATCCGATGCATTACCACTTTGCTACTCGGCCGCACACGCGCGCGCCACGTATAGGCAAGCCGCCGCCCGGGGTCAATATCGCCGCCGAGAGCCGTGCCGTTACCGGCACTTACGCGCTTTCAGTTGTTCCTTGTGGCGACGCACCATATATAAGTCCCCGAGCCCGACCGCTCGAGATAAGGGAGCCCGAAGACATGGATTTCGCCGAACGCCGCCGCAACATGGTGGAAGGCCAGTTGCGCACCAACAAGGTGATCGACGAGCGCTTGATCGCGGCGATGTCCTCGGTCCCGCGCGAAAAATTCGTGCTGGCCAAGCTCGCCGGCGTGGCCTATGTCGACGAGGATCTGGCGCTGGGCGGCGGCAAGTTTCTGATGGAGCCGATGGTGTTCGCGCGGCTGGTGCAGGCGCTCGACCTCGAGCCCGGCAAGCGCGTGCTGGTCGTCGGCGATTTCACGGGCTATGCGGCCACGGTGCTGAAGGAAATGGGCGTGACGCTCGCGTCGGACGCCGACGATTCGGCCGTCGACGCGGTGCTGTTTGCCGGCGCCATCGGCGAGTTGCTCGACACCTATACGCGCCGACTGAACGAAGGCGGGCGGATTGCGGCCGTACTCGCCACGCCGGGCGAACCCGGCCGTGCCACGTTGTGGCGCAAATTCGCGGGCGACGTGACGAGCGTGACCATGTTCGACGCCGCCACGCCGGTTCTGCCGGGCTTCGAAAAACAGCCCGGATTCGTGTTTTGAACGGCGCTGTTATGAGCGATGAAACGTACCCGTTCGAAATCGGCGTGAACGAGCTGAAACGCTGGCTGGATGAGGGCAAAAAGCCCGCGATTATCGATGTCCGCGAAGCTTCAGAGTACGAAATTTGCCGAATCGCGGGTAGCTTACATATTCCGATGGGAACGATTCCCGATTCGCTGGATCGTTTGCCGAAGGACGGACCCTTGGTGGTGACCTGTCATCACGGCGGGCGGTCCGCACGTGTTGTTTCTTGGCTGCGCCAGCAAGGGATCGATCGGGCGATCAACTTGGCGGGCGGAGTGGACCAATGGGCCGCGCAGGTCGATCCGGACATGGCGCGTTATTGATTTGGAAGAGGGTATTTCTATGGCGACGCGACGGATGGCTTTGAAGGCGACGGTGGCGGGCGCGGCCTTGGCGGCCGTGATGGCGCTGGCGCCGATGGCCGGCGCACAGACGATCGACGAGGCGCTCGCCAACGCCTATCGCAGCAATCCCGAATTGCTGGCCCAGCGCGCCGCGTTGCGTGCGACCGACGAAACCGTGCCGCAAGCGTTGTCGCAATGGCGCCCGTCGGTCACGCTGTCGGGCAATACCGGCAAGGCGCGCGACTTCAACGACACGACGACCACGGTTTATGGCGCCAACGGCTCGCGCGACCAGCAGACGGTCGACAACCAGCGCACGCGCACGCCGGTATCGGCGACGCTGACGCTGACTCAGCCGTTGTATCGCGGCGGCCGCTCCACCGCCGAACTCGCGCGCGCCGAAGCCAACGTGCAGGCGGGCCGGGCGCAGCTCGGGGCTGTCGAACAGCGCGTGCTGCTCGACAGCGCCACGGCCTATATCAATCTCGCCCAATCGCTGGCCGTCTTGGATCTCAACATCAACAACGTGCAGGTTCTGCAGCGTCAGCTCGACGCCGCGCGCGACCGCTTCCAGGTCGGCGAAATCACCCGCACGGACGTCAGCCAGGCCGAAGCCCGCCTGTCGCAAGCGCAGGCCAGTCGCACCAAGTCGGAAGGCGACGTGAACACCGCGCGCGCGACGTTCCTGCGCACGACGGGCATGGAGGCCGGCCGCGTCGCCGTGCCGCCGGTGCCGCGCGGGCTGCCGGGCAGTGCGGAAGAGGCGCGCGCCTGGGCCCAGGCGCAGAACCCGAACATCATCCAGGCGCGTTACGCCCATGAATCGGCGGGTCAGGACGTCGCCCTCGTCGAAGGCGAGCAATTGCCGACCGTCGCCTTGCAGGCCGACGCGATCAAGGCGCGCGAGACCCAGACGCGCGGCGTGACCCGCGACACGGTCGACGTGCTGCTGACTTTCTCGGTGCCGATCTATCAGCAAGGTGCGACCGACGCGCGCGTGCGCGGCGCCAAGCAAACGCAAGGTCAGCGCCGCACGCAGGTCGATGTGGCGCTGCGCCAAGCGATCAACGACGCGACGACCGCGTGGCAGCAGCTTTCCACCGCGCGCGCGCAGATCGGTTCGTTCACCGCCCAGATCCGCGCCAACGAAATCGCCCTGGAAGGCGTGGAACAGGAAGCCCGCGTGGGATCGCGCACCGTGCTCGACGTGCTGAACGCCGAGCAGGAATTGCTGAACAGCCGCGTGAGCTTGGTTCAGGCGCAGCGCGACGAGGTCTTGGCGTCGTTCCAGCTGCTGTCGGCGGTGGGCAAGCTCCAGGCCCGCGAGCTGGGCTTGCCGGTCGAGATCTATGATCCGGCGACCAATCTGGAAGCGACGCGTGATCGCTGGTCGGGTAACGACATACCCGGCGAAACGGCCAGGAAATAACGCCTTCGCCCCGCCCGGAAGGGCGGGGTTTATCTCTGGCGTCGGGCTGTTCTGTCGCTTAATCTTTGGTCGCGGAACGGCTTAGCTGCGATTCGCACGCGTTTACCGTTCCGCCTTGGGAATTTAGGGCGGTTTCGAACTCTCGGCGTTCGGACCGTATTTACGGTTTGAACAGGCGACTGGAACCCGGACGAAGATGACGGATCCGAAGAACCAACAAGAACCGTCGATGGAGGAAATCCTCGCCTCCATCCGCCGTATCATTTCCGAAGACGGCGATGCGGGGAAAGCGCCGCCTGCCGCACCTGCCGCCGAAGCTGCGCCGCCGCCACCCCCGCCGCCGCCGCCGCCCCCTGCGGCCGCGCCGCCACCGCCGCCGCCACCTCCACCGCCGCCGGCGGAACCCGAACCGATGGCGATGCCGGAGCCGGAGCCGATGCTGCCGGAGCCGGAGCCCGAGCCGGTTATGGAGATGATGGCGCCGCCACCGCCGCCACCACCCCCTCCGCCGCCGCCACCCCCTCCGCCGCCGCGCCCGCGCATGCCGATGCCGGAGCCGGAGCCGATCGACGACGTGCTCGAACTCACCAATGTCGTCGACAAGCCGCCGCCGGTGATGTCGGACGAGCCGCGCCGCCTGATGTCCGACGACACGGCGAACCGCGCCTCGGAATCGCTGCAAGGCTTGCAGGCGCGCGTGCCGCGCAACCTGCTGCTGGGCAATTCGGACCTGACGATCGAAGATCTGGTGCGTGCCGAGTTGCGCCCGATCCTCAAGGCGTGGCTCGACCAGTATCTGCCCGATCTGGTGGAGCGCATGGTGCAGCGGGAAATCCGCCGCATCACGCGTGAGTCGCAGGACTATTGAGCCGGGGGTTAACCCCGGCTAAACCCTTCCGGCCATGACAGACACGCAGCAAGACGAGACCGCCCAAGGCGGTCTCGCCAAGACCTTTTCGCCCGCCGAGATCGAAGCCCGCCGTTATGCGGCGTGGGAGGAATCCGGCGCCTTTGCCGCCGATCCGAATTCGGCCAAGACGCCCTATACGATCATGATGCCGCCGCCCAACGTGACGGGCTCGCTGCATATGGGCCACGCGCTGACCTTCACCATTCAGGACACGCTGATCCGGTTCCAGCGCATGCGCGGGCGCGATGCGTTGTGGCAGCCGGGCACGGATCATGCGGGCATCGCCACGCAGATGGTTGTCGAGCGGCGCCTAGCGGAGAAGGGCGTATTCCTCGATCGCGGCGGCGTGGCACCCAAGGGCAAGGACACCGGCAACGCGACGCTGATCGGGCGCGAGAAATTCCTCGAGGAAGCCTGGGCGTGGAAAGCCGAAAGCGGCGGCACGATCACGCGCCAATTGCGCCGTCTGGCCGCGTCGCCCGATTGGGCGCGCGAGCGCTTCACGATGGACGAGGGCCTGTCGCTGGCCGTGCGCCGCGTGTTCGTGGAACTCCATCGCCAGGGCCTGATCTATCGCGACAAGCGCTTGGTCAATTGGGACCCGAAGCTGCACACCGCGATTTCCGACCTCGAAGTCGAGCAGCGCGAGATCAAGGGCAATCTCTGGCACTTCAAATATCCGATCGAGGGCGAGCCCGAACGTTTCATCGTGGTCGCGACCACGCGGCCCGAAACGATGCTGGGCGATAGCGGCGTCGCCGTGCATCCCGACGACGAGCGTTATAAATCGCTGGTCGGCAAGTTCGCGATCCTGCCCATCGTCGGCCGGCGCATTCCGATCGTCGCCGACGAATATTCGGACCCCGAAAAGGGTACGGGTGCGGTGAAGATCACGCCCGCGCACGACTTCAACGACTTCGAAGTCGGCAAGCGGCACAAGCTCGCCATGATCAACGTCATGGACAAGGACGCGCATATTTCCGGCGACGTGCCCGAGCGTTTCGTCGGCATGGAACGCTATGCCGCGCGCAAGGCGATCGTCGCCGAAATCGAAGCGCTGGGCCTGCTCGACAAGGTCGAAGCGCATACGCACATGGTGCCGCATGGCGACCGTTCGGGCGTGGCGCTGGAGCCGTGGCTGACCGATCAATGGTTCGCCGATGCGGCGACGCTGGCCAAGCCCGCGATCGAAGCGGTCGAGAAGGGCCATACCGTGTTCGTGCCCAAGCAATGGGAGAACACCTATTACGAATGGATGCGCAACATCCAGCCCTGGTGCGTCAGCCGCCAGCTGTGGTGGGGCCATCAAATCCCGGCGTGGTACGCGCCCGACGGCAGCGTGTTCGTCGAGGAAACGGAAGACGCTGCCAAGGCGGCCGCGCGCGCGAAGTTCGGCAAGGATGTCGTTCTCACGCGCGATCCTGACGTGCTCGACACGTGGTTCAGCTCGGCACTTTGGCCGTTCTCGACGCTCGGCTGGCCCGAGCAGACCGCGCATTTGAAGCGCTACTACCCCGGCGACGTGCTGGTCACGGGCTTCGACATCATCTTCTTCTGGGTCGCCCGGATGATGATGATGGGCATCCATTTCGGCAATCCGGGCAAGCCGCTCGCCGAACGCGTGCCATTCAAGACCGTCTACATCCATGCGCTGGTACGCGACGAACGCGGCCAGAAGATGTCGAAGTCGAAGGGCAATATCATCGACCCGCTCGACTTGATCGGCAAATACGGCACCGATGCGCTGCGCTTCACGCTGTGCGCGCTGGCCGCCCAAGGGCGCGACGTGAAACTCGCGACCGCGCGCGTCGAAGGCTATCGCAACTTCGTCACCAAGCTGTGGAACGCCTGCCGCTACGCGCAGATGAACGGCGCGGCCCCGGTCGCCGGTTACGATCCGGCGAAAGTGACGCTGACGGTCGACAAATGGCTGGTCGGCGAACTCGCCAAATGCGCCAAGACCGTCACCGCCGCGATCGACGCCTATCGCTTCAACGAAGCGGCCGAAGCGCTTTATCGCTTCGTGTGGGGCACGTTCTGCGATTGGTATCTCGAATTCACCAAGCCGCTGCTCCAGCAGGGTAGCGACGCCGAGAAGGCGGAAGTGCGCGCAACCACGTCCTACGTGATCGGGCAGGTGTTGAAGCTGCTGCATCCGATCGCCCCCTACGTCACCGAGGAGCTGTGGGAGACGCTCGGCTACAAGCAGGGCGATACGCAGTTGATGTCGGAAAGCTGGCCGGCATACGGCGCCGGCTTGGGCGACGCGGCGGCCGAAGCCGAAATGAACTGGGTCGTCGATGCGATTACGGGCATCCGCGCGCTGCGCGCCGAGATGAACGTGCCGCAGGGCGCCAAGCCCGCGCTGCTTTATCGCGATGCCGACGACGCGGCCAAGGCGCGGCTGGCGCGCCATGAAGGCCTGATCAAAACGCTGGCGCGGGTCGAAAGCATCGCCGCCGAAACCGGCGGCCCGACGAAGGGTGCGGCCCCTGTGGCGCTCGCCGGCGCCACGCTGGTGCTGCCGCTGGCCGGGATCATCGACGCAGGCGCCGAACGCAAGCGCCTGGAAAAGGAAATCGGCAAGCTCGACGGCGACATCGCGAAGGCGGACAAGAAATTGTCCAACGCCGATTTCGTCGCCAAGGCCGATCCCGAAGCGGTCGAAGATCAGCGCGAACGCCTGGCCGAAGCCAAGGCCGCGCGCGCGCGTCTTGCCGTGGCGCTGGAACGGCTCAAGGATATCTAGTCGGCGCTTTACGCCGCGCGTTGCGGGAAAGCGGCGGCGGGCACGGGCGTGTCGGGAATCTCGATGGTGAATTCCGTGCCCCGGCCCAGCGTGCTTTCGACGGCGATCGTGCCGCCGATTTGCGTGACGAGTTGCTTCGTGACCATGAGGCCGAGCCCGACGCCGTCGGGGCGCGCGATATAGGCGTCGGAGCTGCGCCAGAACGGCTCGAAAATATGGCTCAGCTCGTCGGGGGCGATGCCAACGCCTTCGTCGGCGACGGAGATGCGGATTTTTCCGTCGTCCGTTTCGCGCCAGCCGATCCGCACATGCCCGTTCGCTTGGCTGTATTTGACCGCGTTGTCGGTCAAATTCAGCAGTATCTGGCGCAGCACGCGCTTGTCGGCGTAAAGAACGCGCCGTCCGTCAGGCGCGACCGCTTCGATGGCGATGTTGCGCGATGCGGCTTTCGCGGCAAGCATATGTGCGATGTCGCGCAGGAAGGGCGTCAACTCCAGTTCTTCCGGCCGCAATCGCGCGCGGCCGGCCTCGATCGCCGCGATGTCGAGCAATTGATCGACGACCGTCAGCAGGTGTCTTGCCGCCGTGACGACGTCGTCGTTGTACTCGGCGTTTTTGGCGGACAATTTTCCGAATATGCCGGTGCCGATCATCTCGGAAAAACCGATGATCGCGTTCAACGGGGTGCGCAGCTCGTGACTGACATTCGCGAGGAAATCGCGCTTGGCGATGTTGGCGGCGTCGGCGGTGATCAGCGCCGTCCGCAGCGCGGCGGCTTCGCGCTCGCGGATATGCGCGAAATAGGCGATCAACGCCGCCATCGCGAAACTCAATAGGCTCACGAGTGCGGCGAAGCCGAAATAGACCGGCCATCGCGCCACGCTGCGCCGCTCGAGATCGGCATTGCGGAAGCTCGCATACACGAAGACGGGGTGCCGCTCGATATGTTTGTACGCGATGGTCAGGGGTCTGCCGTCGGGATCATTGCGATTGAGAATGACGCCCAATTCGTTGCGCTCGGCCTCCGGTCCCATGAAGTAATCGAGGTCGAGTTTGATCCCGATATAGCCCTCGGGATCGGGATTGCGGAAGATCAGATGGCCGTCTTCTCGGAACGCGCCGACAAAGCCCGGCGCGGAGACGAAGACCCGTTCGAAGAGCACGTTGAGATCCGCGACTCGGATCGCGGCCACGATATACTTCACGCCGAATTTGTTGGGTCGCGCGAGCTTGACGACGGGTATTAGGTCCG
>PVXE01000060.1 GCA_014444615.1 Tagaea sp. CACIAM 22H2
TTCGTTCGGCCGCGCGGCCGTGCCGTCGGGCGCTTCGACCGGCGCGCACGAGGCGGTGGAACTGCGCGACGGCGACAAGAAGCGCTATCTCGGCAAGGGTGTGACGAAGGCCGTCGGCGCCGTGAACACCGAAATCTTCGACGCGGTCTCGGGCCTCGATGCCGAAGACCAGTTGAAGATCGACCGCATCCTGATCGATCTCGACGGTACGCCGAACAAGGCGCGCTTGGGCGCCAACGCCCTTCTCGGCACGTCGCTGGCGGTGGCCAAGGCCGCCGCCGCGTCGCGCGGCCTGCCGCTTTATCGCTATGTCGGCGGGGCGCGGGCACATGTGCTGCCTGTACCTATGATGAACATCATCAACGGTGGCGCCCATGCCGACAATCCGATCGACTTCCAGGAATTTATGATCCTGCCGGTCGGCGCCAAGACGCTGGCCGAAGCGGTGCGCGTGGGTGCGGAGGTTTTCCACGCGCTCAAGAAGCGCCTGTCGGATGCGGGCCACGCGACGAATGTGGGCGACGAAGGCGGTTTCGCGCCGAATTTGAAATCGGCCGACGAAGCGCTCGGCTTCATCGCCAAGTCGATCGAGGCGGCGGGCTACAAGCCGGGCGTGGACGTGATGCTCGGCCTCGATAGTGCTTCGACCGAGTTCTTCAAGAACGGCAAATACGAGATGGAAGGCGAGGGCAAGACGCTCGACGCCGCCGGCATGGTGAAGTTCTATGCCGATCTCGTGTCGCGCTATCCGATCGTGTCGATCGAAGACGGCATGGCCGAAGACGATTTCGACGGCTGGAAGGCGCTGACCGAAACGATCGGCGGCAAGGTGCAGTTGGTCGGCGACGATCTGTTCGTGACCAACCCGAAGCGCTTGGCGATGGGCATCAAAAAAGGCCTCGCCAATTCGATCCTCGTGAAGGTCAACCAGATCGGCACGCTGTCGGAAACGCTGGAAGCGGTCGAGATGGCGCACCGCGCGGGCTACACCTCGGTCATGTCGCATCGTTCGGGCGAGACCGAGGATACGACCATCGCCGATCTGGCGGTCGCCACCAATTGCGGGCAGATCAAGACGGGCTCGCTGTCGCGCTCGGATCGCGTGGCCAAATACAACCAGCTGATCCGCATCGAGGAGCAGCTGGGCGCGGCGGCCGTTTATCCGGGCGGCGCGGCGCTTAAGCGCTGATTTCTTCGGCGTCCAAAAGCCAGAACGGATAGCCCGAGGGATTCTCGGGCGCGATCACGAGCGTGCCGCGATAGGAAAGCGGCCCGGCCGCGTCTTCGCGCGGCGTTTTGGCGGCGATGCCGATCACCGAGAACGGCTTGTTCGGCAAGCAGCCCTCGCAATGCGTGAGGTAGGGCGTGAGCAGAAACACCGGGCTCGCTTCCGGCAGATAGGGCAGGAAGAATCCGTCGACCTCCACGGTCGTGCGGTTCAGCGCCAGCATCTCGCGCGAAAGCTCGACCGGGGCCGCCCAGCCGCCCAGCCGCCCTGGCGCGCATGCGCGATCGGGATACGCCAATCGAGCGCGCCTTGGCGCGCCGGCACGACTTGCCAGTCCGTGACGGCTTGTTGCGCCTCGGCGGCGCAAACGCGGCCGGGCAAGGCGAGCGTCGCGGCGGGAAGGGCGGCGGAAAGGCTCAAGGCCGTGCGGCGGGTGATCATGGGCGAATCTCCTGACCGGTTCCCTATTCTATAACCGTTCCGCCGTGACCGCGCCAAATGCCGCTTCGGTTCAGAATTTGAATCGGGCCTGGACCGCCAGGATATCCACCGACGTTTCGTACTCGCCGGAAAGATTGCCCCGGAAGCGATTGGGATCGCCGGCCACGCCGGTATCGACCATCTGCAGCCGCGCCTTCTTGACGAAGATATGCGAATACCCGGCGTCGAGTTCGAGCGCGGCGTTCCATTTGAACGAGGCACCCAGCGATAGCCAAGTCCGGTCCTGATCGGGAATGCGCGGCGTGCGCTCGGCATCGGGCACGGGCGATTTGTCGAAGGCGATGCCGCTGCGCAGCGTCCAGCGCGTGTCGGGCACGCGATAGATCGCCCCCATCGACAGGAAATACGTGTCTTTCCATTTGAGCGGCGTCACGTCGTCAGCGCGGCCGGTGGCGAAGCGGATGCGCAGCTCCTGCACCTTCGACCAGCGCGTGAACGCCGCTTCGGCGGCGAGTGTCACGGGGCCGATATCGTGCTGCGCGCCGAAGGACGCGGTGTCGGGCAAAGCGACGTTCGCCGTGATGCTCGAATTGCGCAGCAGCGTGCCAAGCGTCGCCGACGCATTGCCCGAAAACACCGCATCGCCCTTCAAGGTATGGCGCGTTTCCGTGTGATAGGCCGCGCCAACGCGCGTGCGCGGCGTGATCTCCCAGATCAGGCCGAAGCGGCCGCCGATGCCGTGGCCGTCATAGCCTTGCAGGTTCGACCACGCATCGCCGGTCAAGCCGCCGCCGGAAATCTGGTTGACGTTCGCGGCCTTGCCGAGCTGGGCCTCGATCTGCTGGAACACGATCGCCGCCCCCAGCGTGACGCCGTTGCCCACATCCAAGGCGGCACTCGGCGCGATCGCCAGCGTGCTGAGGGCGCTATGCGTCGCGTGGTAGCGCCCGATCCAATCGGCGCCGTAATCGGTTTCGAGCCCGAAGGGCACATTGGCCGAAAGGCCGAGTTTCAGCGGGCCGCCGAAATCCCACATCGCGTAGAGCGAGGGAACGGCTGCGTCTGTCGCGGCGTCGTCCGGCGCGGCTGTGCCGGTGATCGCCGCACCCGTGCTGCGCGAGGCGCTCGTGTTCTTGAGCTTGGCTTGGGGCGCGATATAGGCGACCGAGCCGAGGATCTGGCTGCCGCGATAGCGGCCCAACGCGGCGGGGTTGAAATACATCGCCGAAATATCTTCGCCGCCGGCGGTCATGCCCGCGAAGGACGCGCCCTGGCCGGTGGCGCTTTGCTCGCGCAGCTGGAAGCCCGACGCGAAGGCGGACGCCGATGCGCCGAGCAGAACGGCGCCGACGATACCGGCCAGCGGAATGATCTTGGGGGGCACGTGTCAACTCTCTCGGACAGAATTTGCAGCAAATTCGCCGCTTATCGTTGCCGGATTTTTAACCGGAGTGTCAGCCGATGGCGACTCGATTCTACAGGCCGAATTCGGCCCAATTTCTTGCCTCGCCCCGATTCGTCTGGCATGGTCCGGGGCTCCACGCTGCGGAATACCCAACTTCGCCGCGCAATGCCAACCGATAAGAATTGATAGAGGAAACCAGTCCATGTCAGCCGCGTTTTGGCTTGTAATCGCCTGCGGCGTGCTCGCGATCCTGTACGGGATCGTCGCGTATCGCCAGGTCGTCGCCGCCCCTGCGGGCAACGAAACCATGCAAAAGATCGCGTCCGCCATCGCCGAAGGCGCGGCCGCTTACCTCAATCGCCAGTACCGGACGATCGCGATCGTCGGCGTGGTGGTGACGATCATCCTGGCGGCGACGCTGGGGCTTCACGTGGCGCTCGGCTTCGTGGTCGGCGCGGTGCTTTCGGGTGCGGCCGGCTATGTCGGCATGAACGTTTCGGTCCGCGCCAACGTGCGCACGGCCGAAGCGGCGCGCAACGGTTTGCAGCCCGCACTCGACATCGCCTTCAAGGCGGGTGCGATCACCGGCCTGCTGGTCGTCGGCCTCGGCCTGATCGGCGTCGCCGGCTATTACGGCGTGCTGGCGGGCTGGAAGGGCATCGACAGCCGCCCGACGATCGAAGCGCTGGTCGCTTTGTCGTTCGGCGCCTCGCTCATCTCGATCTTCGCGCGTCTGGGCGGCGGCATCTTCACCAAGGGTGCGGATGTGGGCGCCGACCTCGTCGGCAAGGTCGAAGCGGGCATTCCGGAAGATGATCCGCGCAACCCCGCCGTGATCGCCGACAATGTCGGCGACAACGTGGGCGACTGCGCTGGCATGGCCGCCGATTTGTTCGAGACCTACGCGGTCACGATCGTCGCCACGATGCTGCTCGCCGGCATCGCGTTCACGGGCGGCGACGTCGCCACGATGATGATGTATCCGCTCGTCATCGCGGGCGTGTGCATCGTCGCGTCGGTCGCCGGCACGTTCTTCGTCAAGTTGGGTGCCGACGGCGCCATCATGAAGGCGCTCTACAAGGCGCTGATCGTCGCGGGCGTGATCTCGGCCGTGCTGATCTACTTCGTGACGTCGTCGATGATCGGCATGTCGACCAAGATCGGCGCCGTCACGGGCAACGGCTTGTTCGTCTGCGCCCTGGTGGGCCTCGTGGTCACGGCCGCCTTGGTCGTCATCACCGAGTACTACACGGGCACCGACTATCGCCCGGTCCGCTCGGTCGCCAAGGCGTCGCAAACCGGTCACGGCACCAACGTCATCCAGGGCCTCGCGGTCTCGCTGGAATCGACGGCGCTGCCCGTGCTGGTCATCTGCGCGGGCATCCTGGTGTCGTATCTGACCGCGGGCCTCTACGGCATCGCGATCGCGGCGACGACCATGCTGGCGCTGGCCGGTATCGTCGTGGCGCTCGACGCCTACGGCCCGGTCACCGACAACGCCGGCGGCATCGCCGAAATGGCGGGTCTGCCCAAGGACGTGCGCAAGTTCACCGACGCGCTCGACGCCGTGGGCAATACGACCAAGGCCGTGACCAAGGGCTACGCGATCGGTTCGGCGGGCCTCGCGGCCGTCGTGCTGTTCGCCGCCTATATCTACGATCTGAAGCACTACTTCCCCAACATCGCCGACAAGGTGAACTTCAGCCTCACCAATCCTTACGTGGTGATCGGCCTGTTCATCGGCGGCATGCTGCCCTACCTGTTCGGGGCGATGGGCATGACGGCGGTCGGCAAGGCCGCCGGCGCGGTGGTCGAGGAAGTGCGCCGTCAGTTCCGCGAGATCAAGGGCATCATGGAAGGCACGGCGAAGCCCGATTACGGCCGCGCCGTCGACATGCTGACCGCGGCCGCGATCAAGGAAATGATCATTCCTTCGTTGCTGCCGGTTCTCGCGCCCGTCGTGCTCTACGTCGTCATCTCGATCATCGCGGGCCAGGCGGAAGCCTTCGCCTCGATGGGCGCCATGCTGCTCGGCACGATCGTGACGGGCTTGTTCGTCGCCATCTCGATGACCTCGGGCGGCGGTGCGTGGGACAACGCCAAGAAGTACATCGAAGAAGGCCATTACGGCGGCAAGGGCTCCGACGCCCATAAGGCCGCGGTGACGGGCGATACGGTCGGCGATCCCTACAAGGATACGGCCGGTCCGGCGGTGAACCCGATGATCAAGATCATCAACATCGTCGCCATCCTGCTGCTCGCGATCCTCGCCAGCTAAGCGAAGCGCGCGGGTCGCAAGACCCCAAGACGAAACGGCCCCGGACTCGCGTCCGGGGCCGTTTTCGTTTGCGCGCGTTCCTTATGGCTCGATTGGTTCGCCATGAGGAGCGATCAGGTGGGCTGGGTCAGCCCTGCGCCACGCGGTCGCGGCCGTCGCGCTTGGCTTTGAGCATCGCTTCGTCGGCGCGCACGATGGCGCGTTCGAACGGCTCGTCCGGCTTGCGCTCGGTGATGCCCACGGTGATCGTGGCGCCGTTGGCACCGTCGCTGCGGCTCACCGCCGCGCGCACGCGCTCGGCCAGGTCGATCGCGCGGGGCGCGTCGCAGCCGCGCAAGACCGCGACGAACTCGTCGCCGCCCCAGCGGCACACGATGTCGCTGGCGCGCAGTTCCTTGCGCAGCGCCAGGCCGACCGCGCGCAACACCACGTCGCCCGCCGTATGGCCGCGCGAATCGTTGATCGTCTTGAAGCGGTCGATATCCGCCATCAGCACCGCGACCGGCTGCGGGTTGCGGCGCAATTCCTTCTCCATCTGCTCGGCCAGCAGGCGATAGCCCCGGCGCGTGGAGAGGCCCGTCAGCGGATCGGTCGTCGCCAGCATTTCGATGCGCCGCTGATAGCGACCGAGGGTCGCGAGCGCGCCCCAAAGCGCGAGCGACGTGACGATTGCGGCCAGCGCCAGATTGAAGATCAGCGTGCGGCGCACGGCGGCCTGGCCCGCTTCGCCGGATTTCTCGACGAACAGGAACCAATGCAGTTCGGGAA
Organism: Tagaea sp. CACIAM 22H2; assembly: GCA_014444615.1. GTDB lineage: Bacteria > Pseudomonadota > Alphaproteobacteria > CACIAM-22H2 > CACIAM-22H2 > Tagaea. Next base: position 6,121 of record PVXE01000060.1, read on the forward strand.
TGTAGCGCGCGTTGGCGAGGCGCGATTCGCCGTTATAGATGTATTCGAAGGCATGCGTGCCCTCGCGCGGCAATTGGCCCGCGACGCGCATCAGGTCGCCGCGTTTGGAAATATGGTCCTCGGGCACGTCGCCGCCCTTGCCGACCATGACGATGCGCCCCGCCTCGTTGGCGAAGAAGATCGTGCGCTCGAAGCGCGTCTGGTAGTCGTCGAGCAGGCGGCGCACGGCATCGACCGTCAGGCCCACGCCCGTCACGCCGATGAATTTTCCGTCGTAGTCGTAGACGCGGTAGTTGATGAAGATCGTCAGCGCGTCCTGGTTGGCGAGATCGGGGTCGACATTGATCTCGTAATCTTCGCGCATCTTGCGCACGCGGAAATACCATTCGTCGCGCGGCTCATCCTCGCGCACGGTCTTCAGCACGCCGTCGGCGTGGTAGTAGATCTTCGTGCGGTCGGAAACGTAGAACGCGGTGAAGGCGCTGTAGCGGCGCTTGATCTCGTTGAGATAGGCGATGATCTGCGTCGGGTCGCGCTCGCCGGCGATCGCCCAGTCGCGCATGAACGTGTCCGCGGCCATCACCGAGGAAATCAGGATCGGCCGGATCAGGTCGCGCTGGATTTCGGAATAGACGCTGTCGGAGGTCAGCGGCAATTCGGCGCGCAAGACCGCTTCGCGCACCGAACTGCGCGAGACGAAATAGCTGCCGAGCGACGTGACGAGGAACCCGGCGATCAATAGGGCGGCAACTGCGGCGGCGAGCAGGCTTCGTTCGCGGGTAGCGTGTTCCATCCGGCGGATCAGTGTTTCGTCGCGCCGCTGGCGGTGTTGAATTTACCGACGTTGCCGAGCAGCTGCTCGAGGAACGACATCTCGCGGCCGGGCGAGGGCGTGGTGCGCGTCACCGGATCGATCACCAGACCATCTTCGAGCGCGTAGCGGCGCACGTCGCGCAGCGTGCCTTCGCGATCGAAATGCACGACCACGACGCGCTGTTCCAGCGTCTCGGCCTCGAAGAACGAGACTTTGCTGGTCTTCTTGTAGATGTAGTACCAGCTCTGCTCGGCGTCGAAGACGCCGGTCGTCGACGGCGAGCCGAGCAATTGCTGCACGTCGTCGCGCGTCTGCCGGCCGGGTTCCAGGCGCGCAAGATCGTCGTCGTTGGGCACGTAGCCGCGCACGTCCACGCGCGCCAAGCTGCATCCCCCCAGCGCCAGGGCCGCCACCGCCATGAAAATCCAAATCGCTAGCCGCATCGTCTTGCTCTCCGGGCGTGGATGCGCCATGTCTTCGTCAGGCGCGCCCCTCGCGATTGCGCCCGCAAGGTGCGGGCACGGCGGGCACTTGTCAATGTCGGACAATCCCATGGTTTTCGCTCGTTTTTTCGGCCGTGATCCGGCCCTCGATTCCGCCCGGCGGCTCTACGTGGCGCTGTCCGCGCAAGCCCGGTTGCCGGCGTTCTACGCCGCGTGGGGCGTGCCGGACACGTTGGACGGCCGATTCGATTGCGTCGCGCTGCATGCGTTCCTGGTGCTCGATCGCTTGAAACGCGAGGATTCGGCGCAAGCGGCGGAAATCGCCCAGCATCTGGTCGATACCTTCGTCGAGGACATGGACCGTACGGTGCGCGAACTGGGCGTGGGCGATATGGGCGTTGCGCGCCGGGTGAAGGCGATGGCGCAGGCCCTGTACGGCCGCGCCGCGGTCTATTCGGCGGCGTTGGGCAGCGACGCGCCGGATGCCTTGCAAGAAGCGCTGTGCCGCAATCTTTACGGTACTGTCGAGTCGCCCGATTCCGCCGGGGTTGCGGCGATGGCCGATTACGTGCGCCGGGCGGTCGCGGCGTTGGCGGCCGACGATGGCGCGGCACTTTTGGCGGGCGAGCCCAAATTCCCCGCGGTTTCGGCCCCCGAGGATTCGAAATGAGCGAATTCGAACGCCCGTTCGCGCTCGACAAGCTGGGCGACCGCGCGGTCACCCAAACGATCGAGGCCAAGCCCGCCGAGCGCGAAGCGCTCGCCAAGCGGTTCGGCGTGTTGGGGATCGACGCGCTGAGCGCGCGTTTCACGATAAAGCGCGTGCGCGCGGGGCGCGGCGTGCGCCTGGAGGGCACCGTCGACGGCAAGGTGCGTCAGGCTTGTGTGGTCAGCCTGCAACCCGTGACGCAGGAAATTTGCGAGACCTTCGCGACGATTTTCGTGCCCGAACAGGATCTGAAGCCGATCGAACTGGACGAAGAGGGCGCGGTGAATCTCGACGCCTTTTTGGGCGACGAAGAGCTGGAGGAAGCGCTTCCCGAAGGCCCTCTCGATCTTGGTGAAATCGCGGCCCAAGAATTCGCCGTGGCGCTCGATCCCTATCCCCGCGCCGACGGGGCGGGGTTCAAAGCGGAGTGGGGCGAAGCGCCCCAACCGGTCTCTCCGTTCGCCGATTTGAAGGCTCGCCTGGAGAAAAACAAATAACCCCAACGGGTTAATTCGCAATTGCGCGTGCGGCGGCAATCGGCTATTGAGACCGCCGTTTCCAAGCTATCGTGGAAAACGAGTTTTCGGGCCGCTTCGCTTGTCGCGGCGGCTCAGTGGAAGAGGTCGTGTTATGGCGGTTCCTAAAAAGAAGGTCTCCCCCTCGCGTCGCAACATGCGTCGTTCGCATGAAGCGTTGAAGGGCTCGGCCTATGTCGAATGCCCGAATTGCGGCGAAGTGAAGCGTCCGCACCATGTTTGCGGCGCCTGCGGCTTTTACGACGGCCGCGAAGTCGTCGCGGCCGCCGCCGCGGCCCCGGCCGAGGGCGGCTGAGCTGACGGAAGCGCGCGCGTGAGCGGGGACATGCGCGGGTGACACACAAACTCGTCCTGTCGATCGACGCGATGGGCGGCGACGCCGCGCCCGCGATGGCGGTCGACGGCTGCGAACTTGCGTCCGAACGCTTCCCGTTCGTCGAGTTTCTGCTCTATGGCGACGAGCCGCGTTTGGCCCCGTTGGTCGCGCAAACGCGCCATCTGAAATCGCGCGCGCGAATCGTCCATACGCCCGAGGTCGTCACCGGCGACATGAAGGCGTCCGTCGCTTTGCGCAGCGGGCGTAAATCCTCGATGCGTCTTGCCATCGACGCGGTGAAGGACGGCGAGGCGGCGGGCGTCGTGTCGGCCGGCAACACCGGCGCCATGATGGCAATGGCCAAGATCGCTTTGCGGATGCTGCCGGGCATCGACCGGCCGGCGATCGCGTCGCTGTTCCCGACCACACGCGGCGAAAGCGTGATGCTCGACCTCGGCGCCAATGTCGAATGCGACGCCAACAATCTGGTCCAATTCGCGGTGATGGGCGAGGTGTTCGCGCGCACCGTGCTGGGTTTGACCCAACCCAGCGTCGGCTTGCTGAATGTCGGCTCCGAGGAAATGAAGGGTCACGAGGAATTGCGCTTGGCCGCCGCGCAATTGCGCGAAACGCATTTGCCGATCCGCTTCCACGGTTTCATCGAAGGCGATGACGTGCCCGCCGGCACGGTCGACGTCGTGGTGACCGACGGGTTCACGGGCAATATCGCGCTGAAGATCGCGGAGGGAACGGCCAAGCTGTTCGGCGGTTTCTTGCGCGGCGCGTTCTCGTCGTCCATCCTGTCGAAGATCGGCTATCTGTTCGCGCGCTCGGCCCTTGCCAAAGTGCGCTTGCGCACCGATCCGCGCCGCTACAACGGCGCGATGTTCGTCGGCGTCAACGGCATCGTGGTCAAAAGCCACGGCGGCACCGACGCTCTGGGCTTCGCCAACGCGATCGGCGTGGCCGTCGACATGGCGACGCATGGTTTCAACGACAAGATCAAGGCCGAGCTCGCCCGGATGGGCGTGACGGCACAAGCCCCGGCCGCCGAAGCGGCGTCGGGCTGAACTCCCGCGGATCGGATACCCACGCCATGACCGCCACGCCCGCCGCGCGCCATTCCGTCGTCAAAGGCTGGGGCGGCTATTTGCCCGCCGACATCGTGTCGAACGATGCGCTCGCCAAGCGCGTGGACACGTCCGACGAGTGGATCGCGTCGCGCACCGGCATTCGCCAGCGCCATATCGCGGCGGAAAACGAGCGCACGTCCGACCTTGCCACCGAAGCCGCCAAGAAGGCGCTGGCACAGGCGGGCTTGAAGGCCGAAGACCTCGACATGATCGTCGTGGCGACGACCACGCCCGACCACACCTTCCCGGCGACCGCCACGCAAGTTCAGGCCAAGCTCGGCAACACCACCGGTTTCGCGTTCGACGTTCAGGCGGTGTGCACCGGCTTCGTCTACGCGCTGTCGATCGCCGACAACTTCATCAAGTCGGGCCAGGTGAAGACGGCGCTGGTGATCGGCGCCGAGACCTTCACCCGCATCCTCGACTGGCAGGACCGCACGACCTGCGTGTTGTTCGGCGACGGGGCTGGGGCGGTGATCCTCCAGGCCGAGGATGGCACGCCCGACAAGGCCAGGCCCGGCGTGTTGTCGACCCATTTGCACTCCGACGGCCGGTACAAGGACGCGCTGTTCGTTTCGGGCGGGGCGGGGTCCAACGGCCAGGTCGGCGTCGTGCGGATGAACGGGCAGGAGGTCTTCCGCCACGCCGTCCAGAAGCTTGCCGACGTGGTCGAGGAGGCGCTTGCCGCCAACGGCCTGACCGGCAAGGACATCGATTGGCTGGTCCCGCACCAAGCCAATCAGCGGATCATCGACGGCATGGCCAAGAAACTGGGTCTGCCGGGCGAGCGCGTGGTTTCGACCGTGGCGCGTCATGCCAATACCTCGGCCGCCTCGATCCCCCTGGCGTTGGCCGAGGCCGCGTCCGATGGCCGGATCAAGCCGGGGCAATTGGTGCTGCTGGAAGCGATCGGCGGCGGTTTGACCTGGGGTGCCAGCGTCATCAGGTGGTAGGGGCGGGTAAATCCCATCCTGATTCAAGAGCGTCCCCCATCCCTTTGGAATTGACCGCTTTCCCTGGGCGGGTTAACGTTTATTGAAGCGAGGCACTAGCACCGGGGGATTGCCGATGTCGGAGACGACGGTTACGCGCGCCGATTTGGCCGAGGCGGTCTATCAAGAAGTCGGGTTGTCGCGGAACGATTCCGCGACCCTGGTGGAAACCGTTTTGGGCGAGATCGTTGGGGCTTTGACCCGCGGCGAAACCGTGAAGATCTCGTCGTTCGGTAGCTTCTCGGTCCGCCAAAAGGGCCGCCGCATCGGCCGCAATCCCAAGACCGGCGACGAAGTTCCCATTCTTCCGCGCAAGGTGTTGGTTTTCCGCGCCTCGCATGTGCTGAAGAACAAGATCAATCGCGCGCTGACCAAGGCGGCCCAAGCCGCCCCGGCCGCGCCCAAGCCGCCCACGCCGGCGGCGCCGCCATCCGCCCCGCCCGCCAAGGGTTAAAGGGCGATGGCCGAACCGGCCTTCGAAACCGCAACACCGGCCGCGCGGCGTTCGGGCAAATCCGCCGACGCATTCCGCACGATCAGCGAGGTCGCCGACGATCTCGACGTGCCGCAGCATGTGCTGCGGTTCTGGGAAACCCGTTTCGCGCAGATCAAGCCGCTGAAGCGCGCGGGCGGGCGGCGCTATTATCGCCCGGAAGATATCGAGCTGCTGCGCCGGATCCGCGAGCTTCTCTACAAGCACGGCTACACGATCAAGGGCGTCCAGCGCCTCTTAAAGGACCACGGGCTCGACCAGATGCCGGTTCCGCCCGCCGTTCAGGCGCCCGAACCAGCCCCGGCGCCCGTCGTGGCGCCGCCCGTAGCGGCCCCGGCGCCGGTCGCCGCCAAGCCATCGCCGATCCACAACAAGGCGCCGGAATTGCCGTTGTTCGACCGTGGAAAGGTCGATCGCGGCGTGGTGATGGCAACGCTGACGGAGATGGAAGCGCTCGCGTCGCTGCTGAAAATGCGTCCGCGCTGACCTTCAGGTCGTCCGGCGCAAAGTCGAAAAAAGCGAATCGATAGAATCGCTTGACTCGTTTTCATAAACGACATGTTGACGTCGCGACTCGATGCGTGATTCGCTCCGAGTCGCGATGGGTTTCTTCCAGTTTTTGCAGCGGAGTTTGCGGGCGGCGATCGGGCCCGCGCTCGGGTTCTGCGTCGTGGGCTATTTCGCCTACCACTCCTTCGAAGGGGAGCGGGGCGTCTTCGCCTATGTGCGCTTGAACGAGCAAGTCGCGATCGCGCGCGCGCATCTTGAAGATATTCGCGCCGAGCGCTTGGCGATGGAGCGCCGCGTGGCGCTAATGCGGCCCAATTCGCTGGACCGCGATATGCTGGACGAACAGGCGCGCGCCGTTTTGAACTACGCCCGCCCCGACGAAATCGTCATTCTGGAGCCGCGCGAGAAGCGCCGTTAAACGCTTCCCGCGCGCGCGTCCGAAGCGGATTTAGATATCCGCGACCGTGACCTGCTTCTGCGTGCCCAGACCTTCGATCGACAATTCCATCGTCTGGCCCGGCTTCAGATAGGTCGGCGGCTTCAGGCCCATGCCCACGCCCGGCGGCGTGCCGGTCGAGATCACGTCGCCCGGATTCAGCGTGAAGAACTGCGACAGATACGCGACCAGGTGCTTAACACCGTAGACCATCGTCTTGGTCGAGCCGTTCTGGCGCTTCACGCCGTCGACGGTCAGCCACATTTTCAGGTTCTGCGGATCGGCGATTTCGTCCTTCGTCACCATCCAGGGGCCGGTGGGGCCGAACGTATCGCAGCCCTTGCCCTTGTCCCACTGGCCGGCGCGTTCGGTCTGGAAGGCGCGTTCCGACACGTCGTTGATGACGCAATAGCCCGCGACGTAGTCGAGCGCGTTCGCCTCCGACACGTATTTGGCGGGCTTGCCGATGACGACGCCCAGTTCGACTTCCCAGTCGGTCTTCTGCGAACCGCGCGGAATGATGACCGCATCGTTGGGGCCGCAAATCGCGCTGTTGGCCTTGAGGAACAGCACGGGTTCCGGCGGCACGGTGGCGCCGGTTTCGGCCGCGTGATCGGCGTAGTTCAGGCCGATGCAGATGAACTTGCCGATATTGGCGACGCAAGCGCCCAGGCGCGGATTGCCTTGGATCACCGGCAGCGTCTTGGGATCGATCTTGGCGAGCCGCGCCAAATTTTCCGGCAGCAGCGTCGTGCCGTCGATGTCATGCACGATCTGCGAGAGATCGCGCATCGTGCCGTCCTTGTCGACCAGGCCGGGCTTTTCCTGACCGGGGGCGCCGTAGCGGAGTAGTTTCATCGTCGCGTTTCCGTTTTCTGGTTTTCGGTGCGCCGAACTTACATATCGCGGCGCCCCGGGGGAAGCTTCGTGGCATGGGTCGGGATGACGCATCCGATCCCGTAGCGCTGCGTCCCGGTTTACCCATCGGCGGAGCGTGCTAAAATTCTATCTTAGCGTTTGGTGTCGTCGGAGATGTTCGGGTGCAACCGGCACGCAAGGCGAAGCCCTATATTATTTTTGGGTCGACGCTCGCATTAACCGGGGCGGTCGCGGCGGGAGCGTTGGAGTTCGAGCGGCGCAGCGAACTGGCCGCGGCAAACGCACGTGTCCGGCAACTCGCCGACATCGCCGCCGAGCATGTCCGCCAAATCTTCGCGACGATCGATCTCGGGCTCGCCGCGCTGGCGATCGAGATGTCGGAGACCGACATCGATGCGCCGGCGGCGCGTTCGGCGTTGCACGAGAAGCTGGTCACGACGCAGCGCGTTTCGCCCGCGATTCAAGGGGTGGGGTTCGTCGGGCGGGACGGGTACGTCCAGGTTTCGTCGAACAGCGCGGCGCCGTCATCGGTGAATCTTGCCGATCGCGACTACTTCGTTCAATTGCGCGGCGACTCAGGTTCCGGACTCTGGATCGGAAAGCCGATCGTGACGCTGCCCGAGAATATCGTTTCGATTCCGATTGCGCGGCGGGTTTCGGGGCCGAATGGCGAGTTCCTCGGCGTTGCGGCCGCGCGCCTGGACCCGGCGTATTTCTCGCGCTTCTTCGCGGCGGTCGGGGTCGACACCGTCGCCGTTTCGCGCGCCGACGGCGCGATCCTCGCGCGGCTGCCCGATGGCGACTTGTTTGGTCCCGATGGGCCGGTCGCGTCGGTGCTCGCGCGCGACGCGGAAATGCGCGGCAGATTGCTGGCCGTGGACGGCGTCGAGCAGATTTCCGCGTTCCGCCGCATCGAAGCCTATCCGCTGTTCGTCCAGATCGGGTTGGGCCGCGACGCGTGGCTGGCGGCTTGGCGGTCTTGGCGCGACGCGACGGCGGCGGTTTTCGCGGTGATCGTCGTGTCCGGCACTTTGGCGCTTCGCGTCCATCTGCGCCGACGCCAGGAAGCGCGATTCCGGCAGCGCGCGGAAGCCGAGCGCGCCGCCGCCGAAGCGGCGCGCGTGCAGGCCGAGGAGGCAAGCCGCCGGAAAAGCGAATTCCTGGCGCATATGAGCCACGAGCTGCGGACGCCGCTCAACGCGATTATCGGATTTTCCGAGATGATCGAGTTGCAGATCGCCGGGCCGATCGGAAGCAAGCGCTATCTCGAATACGCGGCCGACGTGCGGTTTTCGGCGAGCCATTTGCTCGCGGTCGTCAACAACATTCTGGATCTGGCGCGCGTCGAGGCCGGGAAATGGGACGCGCAGGAGGACGATCACCCGCTGGATGCGATTCTTTCGGACGTGCTGCGCCTGGCCAAGCAGCGCGCCGAACGCGACGGCGTGGAAATCGCCTTGGCGTTGCCCGAGACGCCGACGGTTCTGCGTTGCGATCGGCGCGGCATCGTGCAAGCGCTGTTGAACGTCCTGGTCAACGCGGTGCGCTTCGCGGGCGAGGATCGGCGCGTCGATCTGCGCGCGCTGAAGCGGCCCGACGGCGGGCTCGACATCGAAGTCGACGACCGCGGGCCGGGCATGTCGAAGGAAGACGCCGCCCGCGCGATGCGGCCCTTCGAAGTCGGCGTGAGCACGCACTCACGCAAATACCAGGACACCGGGCTGGGATTGCCGCTGGCGCGCGCGTTCGTCGAAATGCATGGCGGGGAGTTGCGGCTGGTATCGGAACTCGGGCGCGGCACGCGTGCCGTTCTGTCGCTGCCCGTCACCCGCGTCCGCGCGGCGTGATCTGCGCAAACAAAACCCGGCCCGTCGGAGGACGGGCCGGGTTCGTCGCGATGTGCTTCGGTTCAAGCGGTGCGCGGTTCGCCGATTTCCGGCAGGCCGGGCAGGCGGATCGCATGGGCACCCGCACCCAGCAGCGCCTGGACGGCCAGCGTGACCGTCCAGAAGGCGGGGAATTCCCAGCCGCCATTGGGGCTCGAGAACAGCCAGCCCGCCGGCAAATGCTGCAGCGTGGCGCCGATCATGATCGGGATCAGCAGCGCCGCCACGGCGCGCACTTGGAAGCCCGCGATCAGCGCGATGCCGCCGAACAACTCGCCGAACACCACGAGATAGGCGAAGAAGCCCGGATAGCCGATGCTTTCGAAGAACTGCACCGTGCCGGGCAAGGTGAAGACGAACAGCTTCAGCGCGGCATGCGCCAGGAACATCACGCCGAGCGAGACGCGAAGGATAAGGGCGGCATAGGCCGCTTGGCCGTTGGGGGTCGAGAGGGACATTTTGGACTCCGTCGTTGGGGGGAGGCCGATCTCGGCCTCGGATGACGAGAACATGGCCCCAAATCGGCCGGTGGATAATCCGATTTGTTTTGAAATGATTGTTTAGAAAATCGAAACAGTGTGCGGCGTGATCTCAACGTGTCCGCGCGATTGCCGCGAAAACCCCGCCGCCCGGCGGGCCTTGATGCTCGGCCCCGCCCGAAACGAAGACCTGCGGCTCGCCGGTCGCGGCCGCGATCAGGCTGCCGAGGCCGCCGCGAATGCGCCGCAACGGCGATTGCGTGGGATCGGCTGTCAGCGCCAGATCGACGCCGCGCAGTTTTCCATCCGGCGGCGGGCCGCTTTTGGCGAGGCATGCGACGAGCCGCGCGCGATCGCCTTTCGATAGCTGCGGCGTGGCGGAAAGGCCGAGCTTGGCCAAAACCTTTGCGACCGCCGGCAGATCCATGGGATCGGCGAGTGCGCCATGCGCGATGCGAAGCGGGCCCGACCAGCCTTGCGCATGACCGAAGGCGATCACCTCGTGACACGGAAACTCGGCGGCCGAGGAAACGCTGACGCGCGGCGTCCAAACCGACAGATCGCGCTTGGCGAAAACGCGCCGCGCTTGCGCGAGCGTGAGTTCGTTCAAAGCGACCATCGTGCCCAGCACGGTCGCGGCGCGTGCCCGCCCGATCGCGGCCTCCGCCGGGCCGTCATATTTCGCCGCGGCGGGGCCTTTGATCTGAACGAAATGTATGTCGCGCGGGTTGGCGAAGCCGCCTTCGCGCAGCGCCGCTCGTGTCGCATCGCGCGCGAATTCGATCTGTGTTGCCGTGCCCGCCAGCGCCAGATCCATCACTGGGCCGATCGCCGCCCCAACCGCCAGCGCCTTGCCGGGCGTTCTGTGCGCAGGGTGGCGCGCGACGATCAGCGCATGGGGGGCCGTGGTGCCCTCGACACCGCCCGACACGACGAAGGCCGGCGCCGTTGCTTGGCGTTTGACCACCAATGCGCTCGCGGCGGCAACGAATTCGGCACGCGACGTATCCTTGGGGCCGCCATCGCCGGATGTCTTTGCGAGGATCGCCACGATTTCCGCCGCCGCGGGCAGGCGATCCAATGTCGCCGCAAAACCGTCTTTATCGGCGGTGCCGGGCAGGGGGGCACGAACGATCAGGACTTCACGGGCGGATTTCGACGGTGCGGGCATGGGAATTGCTTTGTTACTGGCCTTCCTGCATTCGGAGGCGATTATGCACACATACCGTATCGGCCGTCGTGGTTTCATGGCGGGCACCGTCGCACTGGCGGGCGCGCTTTCGGCCCCGGCCTTGGCGCAAGCGCGCACCCCCATCCGCGTTTCGCTGAACGCGCCGCGCGATGGTTCGAACGCGGCGTTCTTCCTGGCCGCCGCCAAGGGCTATTTCGCCGCCGAAGGTCTCGAGCCGACGCTGGACCCGTCGCGCGGGGCGGGCGATGCGCTCCAGCGCGTCGGTTCCGACACCTACGACTTCGCCTTCGCCGATTTCACCGTCGCGGTGCAGTTTCATGCCGCGAACCCGGCGGCCGCGCCGCTGGGCGTGCTGGGCATCTACACGCGCTCGCCCATTGCGATCATCAGCTTGACCAAAGCGAACATCAAGACGCCGAAGGATCTGGAGGGCAAGAAGCTGGGCGCGCCGCCGACCGATGCGGGCTATCTGCTGCTGCCCGCCTTCGCGCAGATGACCGGGCTCGATGTATCGAAGGTTCAGGTCGAAGCGATCGACCTGACCTTGCGCGAGTCCACGCTCGCCACCGGCCGCGTCGACGCCGTGACCGGTTTCGATTCCACGACCTGGTTCAACCTCAAGCGCATCGGCATGAAGCGCGAGGATATCCAGTTCATGTATTTCTCCGATCACGGCCTCGATTTCTATTCGAACGGCATGCATGTCTCGCGCAAGTTCCAGCGCGAGAACGAAGGCAAGATCGCCGGCGCCGTGCGCGCCATGCTGAAGGGCTGGAAGGACACGGTCGCCAAGCCGGCCGATGCGATCGACGCGCTGATCAAGGTCGATCCGCTGGTCGAGCGCGCGAACGAGATCGAGCGTCTGGAATGGGTGCTCGCCAATCAGGTCGTCAACGACCACACCAAGCAATTCGGCCTGGGCACGATCGATCCGGGCCGTTTGGGCCGCTCGATCGAGCAGGTCGCGGGCGCCATGAAGCTGCCGCGCGTGCCGACCGTCGCCGAATTGTGGACGGACAAGTATCTGCCGCCGATGGCCGATCGAAAGATCTAAGCCTCGATTACGTCTTCGCCTTGCGCCGTGGGGAATTGCCGATTTCCCACGGCGCATCGGCGAAACGCGCCGCCAGGAAGTCGACGAAGCGGCGCACCTTGACCGACAAATGCCGCGCGGCGGGATAGACCGCGTGGATCGGCAGTTCCTCGCCTTTGAAGTCCGGCAGCACGTCGACCAGCGCGCCCGCCGCGATTTCCTCGCCGCCGATGAAGCTTGGCGTCAACACGATGCCGCGCCCGGCCTTCGCCGCCCCCATCAGCACATCGCCGTTGTTGGCCTTCAGCGGGCCCGCGACGCGCACCGCATGCATCTTGCCGTCGCGGTCGTAGAAGCGCCATTCCGGCCCCAGCGCCGACAGCGTGTAGTCGAGGCAATCGTGCCAGGCGAGATCGGCGGGCGTTTTGGGCTTGCCCTTGCGCTGGAGATAGTCGGGCGTGGCCGCTGCGATCAGCCGCGCGCGCGCAATACGCCGCGCGACTAGGCTCGATTCCGCCAATCGCCCGACGCGCACCGCGACGTCGAGCCCTTCGTCGATCAGATCGACGACACGATCGTTGAGCGACAGATCGACCGCCACGTCGGGGCATTCGCGCATGAAGTCGGCGATCGCGGGGCCGAGATGGCGGATGCCGAACGACATCGGCGCCGCGACGCGCAGCAGCCCGCGCGGATTGGCCGAAACATCCGCGACGGCGTTCTCCGCTTCCTCCAGATCGGCGAGAACGCGCTCGGCGCGGGCGTGGAAGTCGCGCCCCGCCTCGGTCACCGACAATTTACGCGTGGTGCGGTTGATGAGCCGCGCGCCAAGCTCTTCCTCCAGCGTCTGCACATGCTTGGTCGCCATCGCGCGCGACAGGCCAAGCTTTTCGGCCGCGCGCGAGAACGAGCCCGTGCCCACGACGGCGACATAGGTGCGAAGGGCGGCGAATTTGTCCATGGCCGCGATTTTCGCACGCGAGCGGCGAATAAGGCCAGTGCGCGGGCTTGCCGGGCGAGGGGGCTGGCCCCATATCGACCGGCGGACATCTCCGGAGGTTGCAATATGGCCCCAATCCTTTCCCGCCGCCTGTTCGCCGGTTCGGTTCTGTCTTTGCCGTTCGCCGCACCCGCCTTCGCGCATCACGGCTGGTCGGGTTTCGATTCCACGCGGATCGTGCGCCTCGACGGGCGGATCGTCGCGATGACCTACGACAATCCGCACGGCATGCTGCGCCTGGCCGCCGCCGACGGCGAATGGTCGGTCGAATTGGCGCCGCCGTTCCGCATGCGCGCGCGCGGGCTGGAGCCCGACGCGATGGCGCCGGGTACGCAAGCCGTTCTCGAAGGCTATGCCCATAGCCGGACGGCGCGACTGCTGCGCGCCGAGCGGATCATCGTCGCCGGGCGGACGACGGAGCTGCGTTGATCGGCGAGGCGGCCGCCGCACTCCACGGATCGGGCCTCGCGCAGTTCGCGCGCGGCTCGGCGTGGTTCTATCCGGCGATGGCGTCGATCCATGTGTTGGGCGCCGCATTCCTGATCGGCGCGATCGCACTGCTCGATCTGCGCTTGATCGGCTTTGCCAAGGGCATCGCCGTCGCTGCGTTGCAGCCCTTGGCAGTTCGCGTTGCACTGGTCGCGGCGGCGGTTTGCGTGGCGAGCGGCATGCCGCTTTTCGCCGCCGGGGCGATTTCGCTGATCGCCAATCCGATCTTTCTGCTGAAACTCGTGGCCCTGGCGCTGGCGGCCGCAAACGCTGTGTTGCACCATCGCGGCGCCGGCGCGCCTGCGCTGCATGGCGCCGTCTCGTTAGGGTGTTGGGCGACTGTCGCGGTCGCCGGCAAACTTGCGGTGTTCGTCTAAGCCCAGTCGCGCCAGTCGACTGCATGCCATTGGCCGGTTACGGGATCGCGCCAGGCGAGATCGTTGGGAAGATCCTCGCGGAATTTCGGCACGCGATCCCAGGCGGGCGGCAGGGGCGCGCCGGCCAGATCGTGCGAGATCTGCAAGCCCAGGAACATATCGACGGTTTCGCCGTCGCTCGACAGCGGCGCGACGATGCGGCTCGTCAACGCGCGCTTGTCGCCGTCGTGGTGGAAATTGTTGCGCGCGAACACGCAAGTGCGCTTAGCGGCGCATAGCGCATAGATCGCGCGCAGATAGTCGCGGAAGGGCGGGGTGCGTACCTCGTCGAGATAAGTGCCGGTGCGCGGGCCGTTCGCTTCTTCCATCGAACTGCCCAGCACGCGATAGAAGATGCGCCCGTCGTGGTTCTGAACGATCAACAGCCAGGCGGCGAATTCGGGCAAGTCGAGCAACGGGTCGACATCGCGGCGCGCGGGCATCTCCCGGCCTTGGCGTCGCGAATCCCAATACGCGACGAAGCGCGCGTGATGCGGCGATAGAATCATTTTGAAGCTTCCCCAGCGCGCGACTATCGCGGCAAGTTATTAGCGATTGATGAATCGCGCCTGCCGGTTGCATCGCCCGTTTTGTTTTCGCCGGAACCGCCACGGCGGTCTCGGAGCGCGTGCGGTGTCCGCTTGTGCGAAATGGTGCTGCGCGCAATAAACAATGCGTCGCCGCAGCCTGGATTTGCCGGATATTAGTGCTGCATTGCAGCGTGTTTAACCGATATTCGGTTAAATGATTTTTATACCTGAAAAGTCAGTTACTTGTGGTTTGGCGCGCTTGCGTTTTTGGGCCCCAGTGAGCTACTTCCGAGTCAACGCCCAGCATCGGGCCGTCCGCGCGAGGAGCACCCATGGCACCCCAGCCGCCGAAAAAGAAATCGAAAGCCGACGATGTCGTCCCGAACTCGGGCGACCTGCTGAAATATTATCGCGACATGCTGCTGATCCGCCGCTTCGAGGAGAAGGCGGGGCAGATGTACGGCATGGGGCTCATCGGCGGCTTCTGCCATCTCTATATCGGCCAGGAAGCGGTGGTCGTGGGCATGCAGTCCGCGATCACGCCGCAGGATTCCGTCATCACCTCCTATCGCGATCACGGCCATATGCTCGCCTGCGGGATGGACCCGGGCGGCGTGATGGCCGAACTCACCGGGCGCATCGGCGGCTTGTCGAAGGGCAAGGGCGGCTCGATGCACATGTTCTCGAAGGAAAAGAATTTCTACGGCGGCCACGGCATCGTGGGCGCGCAGGTGCCGCTGGGGACGGGCCTCGCCTTCGCCTACAAATATCGCGGCCTTCAGAACGTCTCGCTCACCTACATGGGCGACGGCGCCGTCAACCAGGGCCAAGTCTACGAAAGCTTCAACATGGCGCAGCTTTGGAAGCTGCCCGTGATCTTCATCATCGAGAACAATCGCTACGGCATGGGCACGTCGATCGAGCGCGCTTCGTCGACGACCGATTTCTTCCATCGCGGCGCGGCGCACGGCATTCCGGGCGAAGCGGTCGACGGCATGGACGTGCTGGCGGTGCGCGAGGCCGGTATCCGCGCCGTCGAACACGCGCGCACCAAGGGCCCGATCATCCTCGAGATGCAAACCTATCGCTATCGCGGCCACTCGATGTCGGACCCCGCGAAATACCGCCAGAAGGAGGAGGTCGAGAAGATGCGCACGCAGCGCGATCCGATCGAAAACCTCGCCAAGGTCATTCTGGAAGCCAAGCACGCCGACGAGGCGAAGCTGAAGGAAATCGACCGCGAGGTGAAGGACATCGCCTCGCGCGCGGCAGAGTTCGCGCAGAACTCGCCCGAGCCGCCGGTCGAAGAACTCTACACCGACGTCCTCGTCGAAGCGCGCTGAAGGAGCGGGAACATGCCCATTAACGTATTGATGCCCGCTTTGTCGCCGACGATGACCGAAGGCAAGATCGCGCGCTGGCTGAAGGCCGAAGGCGATCAAGTGAAGTCCGGTCAGGTGCTGTGCGAGATCGAGACCGACAAGGCGACGATGGAAGTCGAAGCGGTCGACGAAGGCACGCTCGCCAAGATCCTCGTGCCCGAAGGCACGGAGAACGTGAAGGTGAACGAGCCGATCGCGATCATCGCCGCCGACGGCGAGAGCGTCTCGGCCGCGGCGTCGGGCGCCCCCGCCGCTGCCAAGGCGGCGCCTGCCGCGGCCGCACCGGTCGCGGCACCCGCGGTTCACGCATCGCCCGCCGCCGTGCAATCGGCGGACGAGCCCGATATGGGCGAGACCAAGGTGATGACGGTGCGCGAAGCCTTGCGCGACGGCATGGCCGAGGAAATGCGCCGCGACGAAGCGGTGTTCCTGATGGGCGAGGAAGTCGCGGAGTATCAGGGCGCCTACAAGGTCAGCCAGAACCTGCTGCAGGAATTCGGGCCGCGCCGCGTGGTCGATACGCCGATCACCGAGCAGGGCTTCGCCGGTCTCGCGGTCGGTGCGGGCTTCATGGGCTTGAAGCCGATCGTCGAGTTCATGACCTGGAACTTCTCGATGCAGGCGATCGACCAGATCATCAACTCGGCCGCCAAGACGCTTTACATGTCCGGCGGTCAGATGGGCTGCCCGATCGTGTTCCGCGGTCCCAACGGGGCCGCGAGCCGCGTGGCCGCCCAGCACTCGCAATGCTACGCGTCGTGGTACGCGCATTGCCCGGGCCTCAAGGTCGTGTCGCCGTGGTCGGCGGCGGATGCGAAGGGTCTGATCAAGGCCGCGATCCGCGATCCGAATCCGGTGCTGATCCTCGAAAACGAAATCCTCTACGGCACCTCGGGCCCCGTGCCGGTGTCGGCGGATTACGTCGTGCCGATCGGCAAGGCGAAGATCGTGCGTCCGGGCAAGGACGTGACGATCACCGCCTTCTCGATCATGGTCGGCAAGGCGCTGGCCGCCGCCGAGGAACTGGCCAAGCAAGGCATCGACGCGGAAGTCATCGATCTGCGTTCGATCCGCCCGCTCGACACCGAAACGATCGTCAACAGCGTGAAGAAGACCAACCGCCTCGTGTCTTGCGAGGAAGGCTGGCCGTTCTCCGGCATCGGCTCGGAAATCGGCATGCGCATGATGGAGGAATGCTTCGATTGGCTCGACGCGCCGGTGAAGCGCGTCCACGGCCTCGACATTCCGCTCCCTTACGCCGCCAATCTCGAAAAGCTGGCGCTGCCGCAGGCGGAGTGGATCGTCGACGCCGCCAAATCCGTGCTCTACCGCAACTAAGAAAAACACCCGGGGAACCACATCATGCCGATCCAAGTATTGATGCCAGCACTGTCGCCCACGATGACCGAGGGCAAGATCGCGCGCTGGCTCAAGGCCGAAGGCGATGCGATCAAGTCGGGCCAAGTGCTCTGCGAGATCGAAACCGACAAGGCGACGATGGAAGTCGAGGCGGTGGACGAAGGCATCCTCGCCAAGATCGTCGTCCCCGGCGGCACGGGAGGCGTGAAGGTCAACCAGCTGATCGCGCTGATCGCGGGCGAAGGCGAAGATGCGAAGGCGGTCGCGGCCTCGGGT
>PVXE01000061.1 GCA_014444615.1 Tagaea sp. CACIAM 22H2
CGATTGGCCCGTTTCGGCGAGTTGCGTGAAGCGCGACTGCTCGCCCGGCAACCGACGCTCGCGGAACGAGAGATAGCCGTCGATCAAGGAAGCGGGCGGTTGCATCGCCATCGTCGTGTACTCCGCATCGGTACTTTGTTCTGCGGCACAACAGGCGATGCGGCGCGGCAAGTCAACGACAAATGCCGAAAATTACGTATCTGCGATGTGAAATTCGGCTCAGCGCTTATAGCCGGCGGTGACTTCAGCCAGACGCTGCGCTTCGAGGGCGAGTTCGGTGGCCTTGAACGCGTGGTTTTGCTTCATGGCGGTTTGCGTGCGGTCGCGCACATCTGCCGCCAGCTTGGCGAAATACGGCGTGCCCGCCCCCGACGCATCGATGCGTTCGCAGCGCGTCTTGTTCACCAGGAACAGATGATCGGTGCCGGCGGCGCCGCCAACATCGACGTATTTGCGCAGCTCGATCGTGCCTTCGGTGCCGGTCAGGAATAACCGCCCGTCGCCCCAATTGGGCAACGCATCGGGCGTAAACCAATCCACGCGGATATAGCCGCGCCCATTGGCGCTCTTTAGCACGATCTCGCCGAAATCCTCGAAATCAGGGAACTCGCGATGCGCAAGATTGGCGCTCGTCGCCGATACAATTTCCGCGTCGTCCGATCCGGTGAAGAACAGGAACTGGTCGATCTGATGCGAGCCGATATCGCACAAAATGCCGCCGGTCCCTTTGCGCGAATAGAACCATGGCGGGCGCGTCTGCGGATTGTGGCGATGGGGCCCGAGACCGGTCGTCGAAACGACGTGGCCGATGGCGCCTTGCGCCACGAGTTCCGCTGCCTTGGTGACGGCGGGCACTTCGAAGCGCTCGGAGAAATCGACCGACCAGATGCGCCCCGTTTCGGCTTGCGCCGCGCGCAAGGCCGCGAGCTCGGCCGCCGACACGCAGCCCGGTTTGTCGAGCATCACGTCCTTGCCGTGGTGCATCGCTTCGATCGCCAACGCCGCGCGATCGGACGGCACGCACGCGATCAGCACGAGATCGACCGACGAATCTTCCAAAATCGCGCGCTTATCCGCGACGCGCGGGAGGTCGGGGAACCGCTTGACGAAACCGGCCAGCGGCAATGGCTCGCCTTGCGTCCACCAGGCGACGGCGACGCAACCCGCCCCCAGCATGCCTTCCAGCATGCCGTAGATATGCCGATGATCGACGCCCAAAACGCCGATCGCGATCTTGCCGTCCTTCATGCTCAGCCCTTCGCCACGGCGACGCGCGCGCCCTTGCGCGAGGATTCGAGGATCGCGTCGATCAAACGATGCACGCGCAAGGCGGAGCGCCCGTCGATCGACGGGTTGCGGCCTTCGGCCACGGCCGAAGCGAAAGCGGCGATTACGTCGCGATGCGGCCCGTGATCGAACGCCATCGGATCGGCACCGCCCCCCGTCCCCACGCCGGCGACGCCCGCCGTTTCGGTCCTGCCGTCGCGCCATTGCACGTGTAGCGTCGAGGCGTCGAGCGTGGCCGAGCCGTTTTCGCCGTTGAAGACGCAGCTTTCCATGACGCCGGGGAAGTTCGCGGTCGTCGCGACGATGGTGCCGATCGACCCGTCGGCGAAGCGCAAGCCCGCCCCGGCGAAATCCTCGGTCTCCATCTTGTGCAGGCTGGTTGTGCCCGCCAGCGCGGTCACATCGACCACATCGGGCGTCAGCGCCAGCATCATGTCCATCGCGTGGATCGCTTGCGAAATCAGCACGCCCCCGCCATCGCGCGCCAGCGTGCCGCGCCCCGGCTCGTCGTAATAGCTTTGCGGACGCCACCACGGCACGTCGAGGCGCACGAGGCCGATCTTGCCCAAGCGACCGGAATCGAGCAGTTCGCGCATCGCACGCGCGGCCGGTTTCAAGCGATGCTGGAATACGATGCCGAGCGGCACCTTTGCCGCCTCGCAGCGCGCGACGATCCTCTCGGCCGCCGCCGTCGTGCGCTCGACCGGCTTTTCCATCAGGATCGCCTTGCCGTTCGACGCGAACAGATCGACGAGTTCGACGCGCGCGTTGGGCGGGGTCAGCATCAGCACCGCGTCGATCGACTTGTCGGTTGCGAGTGCTTCGATGGACGGTGCCGCGCGCCACCCATTTGCCGCCGCGAAGGCTTCGCGCTTGGCCTGGTCGCGCGCGAACACACCGGTGACTTCCAGCACGCCAGCGGCTTCGAGGTCCTTCAGCCCGCGCACATGCGGGCGCGAGGCCATGCCGAGGCCGACGAGCGCGAAGCGGAGTTTCTTGGCCATATCTTGCGTTCCTTAGGCTTGTTCGGCGACGACCGGATTGCGCAGGATACCAACCTGCGGGATCTCGATCTCAACAATGTCGCCCGGCACGACCGGCCCCACGCCCGCGGGCGTGCCGGTCATGATGACGTCGCCGGGATGCAGCGTGATGCCGCTGCTCAAATGCGCGATCAGCGCCTTGACCGAGTAGACGAGATCGTTGGTGTTGCTGCGCTGGCGCTGCTGATCGTTGACGCGGCCGATGATCTCGATATCGCCCGCGTCCAGGCCCAGCGCGATCGACGGGCCCATCGGATTGAAACTGTCGAACGCCTTGCCCAGCACCAGGCAGCCTTGCTTCATTTCCTTGGCCTGGATCACGCGTTCGCTGACGTCGTTGGCGCAGGTATAGCCGAACACGTGCTCCAGCGCCTTGGCTTCGGGAATCCGCCGCCCCGCCTTGCCGATGACGACCGCGACTTCCGCTTCGAAATGAAGATTCCGCGCTTCGATCGGATAGACGATGGGCGCTTCCGGTCCGACGATCGCCGAGGGCGGTTTCATGAACAGCATCGGGAACGCGGGCGTGTCGAGCTTCATCTCGCGCGCATGGCCGATATAGTTGAGACCGGCGCCGTAGAGGCATGCGGGCTTCACGGGCGCCAGCAAGCGTACGCGATCGAGATGCGTCGCTTTGCCCACCGTCTCCAAGCTTTCGAAGGGCGAACCGGCGAGCGGGCGGATCGTGCCGTCCTTCTCCAGCAGGCCGTAGCGCGCTTCGGGATCGGCGTAGCGGACGATATTGCGGCTCATCGTGCGGACCTTTCCTTGACCGGAAAGGCGCCCCATCCCGCATAGGGGGCGCGCGATCCCAAACGTTCTTCGATGCGCAGCATCTCGTTCCATTTCGCCGTACGCTCGCCGCGCGCGATCGACCCGACCTTGAACTGCCCGGCGTTCCAGCCCACGGCGAAGGGTGCGATGCTGATATCTTCGGTCTCGCCCGAGCGGGCGGAGACGATCGCCGCGATCCCGCCCGCCTGCGCCGCATCGAGTGCGGCCTTGGTGCCGGTGACGGTGCCGATCTGGTTGGGCTTGATGAGGGCGCAGTTGACGTGACGTTCGCGCGCAGCCGTCGCCACGCGGCCCGCATCCGTCACCAGCAGATCGTCGCCGACGATCTGGACGCGGTCGCCCGCCGCCGCCGTGAATCGCTTGAAGCCTTCGATATCGTCTTCGGCCAGCGGGTCCTCGATCGACAGAATGGGATAGCGGCCGAGCCAGCCGAGCAGCATCTCGCTCAAGCCGTCGCTGTCGAGTTCGCGGTTCTCGAGGCCAAGCTTGTAGCGCCCGCCGCGCCCGAAATCCGACGCGGCGATGTCGAGTGCGATATGCACCTCGTCGCCCGGCGTGTAACCCGCCGCTTCGATCGCACGCACAAGCATTTCGAGCGCTTCGTCATTGGTCGCGAACACGGGCCAGAACCCGCCTTCGTCGGCGACCCCCTGCAGCTTGCCCGCATCCTTCAGCAGTTTGCGCGCGGCGTGATAGACGTCGGCCGTGCGATCCAGCGCTTCGCCGAAGTTTCGCGCGGACGGGCATACGACCAAGAAATCTTGAATGTCGACGCGCCTTCCCGCATGCGCCCCGCCGCCGAAGATTTGGATCTCGGGCACCGGAATGCGCACGGGCCCGCCCGCGGCGAGATATTCGTCGAGCGGCACGCGCGCCGAAGCGCAAGCCGCATGCAGCGCGGCCATCGACACGGCGATCGCCGCGTTGCCGCCCAGATTGGCGAAACGCGTGGTGCCGTCGCAAGCGCGGATCGCGCCATCGATCGCCGCTTGGTCCGCAGCCTCCATCCCGCGTAACGCGCCCGCCAGCGGCCCGGACACGGCGGCCACCGCGCGCGTCACGTCCATCCCGCCTTGGGACGCGCCGCCGTCACGCAGATCGACCGCTTCGCCCGACCCCATCGACGCGCCGGCTGGCGCGATGGCCCGGCCCACGGCGCCGTCATCGAGCGCGATCTCGGCTTCGACCGTCGGCCGCGCGCGCGAATCCCATACCCGGCGGCCTTTGACGGAAACGATCCTCGCCATCGCGCTAATTCCCTCCCAAACCGGTGCGCCACTGGTCGCGCAAGGCCGTCAAACTCGCCGGTGCGGCTTCGATCATCGGGATCGCGATCGACCGCACGCGATCCTTGTCGGCGGCCGCGACGATGTACTCGACCGGCGATTTCCCGTCGATGCGCGCCAGCAGCAAGCCCGGCAGCAGCCTTGCGACGCGCGCCTCCAGCCCCTTCGAAACGCGCGCGCCCATGGCACCGAAGTAAGTGGTGTAGAGCGCGTCGAAGGCGCGCAAGTAGGCCTGCGCCGCCGCCGGATTCCAGATGCATTTGAGCAGCAGATGGTTGAGGCAGAAGGCAAGATCGAAAGCCGGGTCGCCGTACCAAGCGCATTCGGCGTCGAGGAAGATCGGTCCGTCGGGCCCCACCAGGATATTCTTGGGGCTGACATCGCCATGCACCAGCGCCACATGACGGGCCAGCGTGTCGCGCGACAAGGCGAACAGCTTGGGCGCCAAATCGGGGTATTTCGGCGCCATCGCTTCGAGATAGGGCTCGAGCCGCAGCGCGTGGAAATTGGCGTCGTGCGCGAAGCGTGCGGCGATTTTGTCGTCATAGGCGGTCGCGGCGTGAATGGCGCCCAAACGCGCGCCCACTTTCGCCGCGAAACCTTCGTCGACGCGGCCATCGCGCAATTCGGCTTTCCACACCGGATACTGGTCCGGCGGCAGGAAATCCATCGCGAACAGGCCGGCCTCGGGGTCGTGGAACAGGATGTTCGGGACGCAGCCCGGCACGATATCAGCGGCGGTGCGCAGCCAATCGGCCTCCGCCGCGTTGCGGCTGACGGGGGCGCGCCAATCGGCGGCGACGCGCAACTTGGCGAGCGCACGCTTCACCGCGAATCTCGTGTCGCCCGCTTCGACGCACCAAATGTCGGACGCGACACCGCCGGTCAGCGCGCGGAATTCGGCCGGCACGCCCGCCGGGATGATTCCCGCTTCGCGCAATCGCGCTTCGATAGCAGCGATGTCGGTCATGGCGGATCGACCCGATGGAGCAGCGGCGCGCCGGACGCCAAGCGGCGGCAATTCTCGGCGATGACCGCGAGGCTGCGCCGCCACGTGCCCGGCGTCATCCACGCGACATGCGGCGTCGCGACGACATTGGGCAACGCCAATAGCGCGTTGTCGCGCGGCAGGGGTTCCATCGCGAACACGTCCAAACCCGCCGCCGCCAAATGCCCGTCGCGCAACGCCGCGATCAACGCGGCTTCGTCGATCAAGGCGCCGCGCGCCGTGTTGACCAACACGGCGCCTTTCTTCATCCGCGCGATGCGCGAGGCGTTCAACAGACCGCGCGTTTCGGCGGTCGCGGGTACGTGCAGCGAAACCACATCGGCCTCGCTCAACAGCACGTCGAGCGGCAGCGTCTTCGCGCCATCGTCGGGCGCGCTACGCGCATAAACCACGACGCGTGCACCCAGCGCTTCCAACACCGGGCGCAAGCGCTTGGCGACGGCGCCATAGCCGATCAAACCCACGCAAGCGCCGTCGAGTTCGCCCGCCGCGTCGAGATGTGCGGCATCGGGCGTCCAATTCCCCGAACGAAGCCCCGCATCGAGTGCTGCAACACGGCGCAATGCCGCGAGCATCAGCGCCAAAGTCAACTCGGCGACCGCGATGGTATTCGTTCCGGGCATGTTGCACACGGCCACGCCGCGCTGGGCGGCGTGAACGCGATCGATCGTGTCGACGCCGATGCCGATTTTCTGCACCAAGCGCAGCTTGGGTGCCGCATCGAGGATCGCGGCC
Organism: Tagaea sp. CACIAM 22H2; assembly: GCA_014444615.1. Taxonomy (GTDB): domain Bacteria; phylum Pseudomonadota; class Alphaproteobacteria; order CACIAM-22H2; family CACIAM-22H2; genus Tagaea. The sequence goes on from PVXE01000061.1 coordinate 6,156, forward strand.
GTGACCGGAGCCAACACATGCAACAGCACCTCGGCGTCGGCGAGTTCGCGCGCGAGGCCGGCGGAATCGTTCTCCGCCAGCACGCTCACTTGCGCGATCGCGGGATCGAGGCTTTCGAGAAGACGCTTCGTGCCCGGCGACGCGTCGTAGGGCAGAACGGCTTTCATGACTTCGGAAACCCGGCGACCCAGGCTTCGATCTGCGCATCGGTCATCGCGCCATCATAGACGACGGCGCGATAGCGCGTGCGCAAGGGTTTATCCTTCGCGACGACGCGCCGCGCCTGCCGGAACGTGCCGACGCTGACAGCACCCCAATCGGCGACGAACCACGACGCATCGGCTTCGTCCGCCGGGTTCGGGATTACGGCGATGCCGGCCTGCTTGCCGCCGCCCACCGGGCCTTCGAACGCGACCCAGCGCGCGCCCAGCACGCCGATCGTTTCGCCGCCCACGCGGCCTTTGTCGTCGCGCACCTTGCCACCCAGCGCCACGACCATCGTATCGGCGACACGCGCGTTGAAGTAAGCGTGGCGCGTCGGGCCCAAAGCGAGGTTCCAGTTCGCGGCCGCAAGCTCGGAATCGACATCCAGCACCCACGCGTCGGGCGCTTTGGACACCGCGATACGCCGCGTCTCGCGCGCGATGATGCGCCCTTGGGCGGCACCCCACTCCACCGGTCCGCGCCATTCGATGGGAATCTCGATGGTGCAGCCGGTCGCATCGGCGTCGACGAGTTTGGGCGTGCCCGCGATCAACGTGCCGGGCGCGCGACCCTGGAAGGTTTCATCGACATAGAAATTATAGGTGTATTCCTCGTGCTTGCCCGGCGCCGTGGGTACGAGCGCATGCACGTGGTCCGACGCGATCCAGATCGAATTGTGATGCGGGTGGTCGGCCGGACTTTCCGATGTCGCCAGATATCCTGCGGGCGTGAACATCGGATAGACGTAAGGCCGCATCCGGCCTTGCGTCAGCCCCAGCACCGGGTTGCCGTCGCAGCGCAGATAGTAACGCTCGGTGCGCGCGATGGCCCCGGGGGGCAAGGCCAACGCGTCGCTTTCGAGGGTGAACATCGTGCCCGCCTTCACTTGCCGACGAGCGCGACCAGGCCGAGGCTGAGGGACGGCACGAAGGTGATCACCGTCAGCCAGATCAGCAGGCCGATCATGAACGGCCAGCACGCGCGATAGGCGAGATGGATCGGCGTGTTGGTCACCTGAGCGGCCGTGAACACCAGCACGGCCAGCGGCGGCGTCAGCGCGCCGATGCACAGATTGGCGACCATGATGACGCCGAAATGGATCAGATCGACATTCGCCGCCTTCAACACGGGCACGAGCAGCGGAATCAAGATCACCATCGAGGCGATCATTTCCATCGCCAAGCCGACGAACAACAGGAACAGGTTGATCGCCAGCAGCAGCAGCCACCATGTGCCCGCGAGGCCGCTCAGGATCGCCGTCATCTTCTGCGGCACTTGTTCGATGATCAGCGCGTAGGCGAAGGGTGCCGACGCCGCGATCACCGCCATGATTGTCGTCGTTTCGATCAAGGATTCGCGGATCGCGTGGACGATCGTCATGCCCTTGGCCGCGCGATAGATATACATGCCGCAGAAGATCGAATAGGCCGCCGCGATGGCACCCGCTTCGGTCGTCGAGAACACGCCGTAGCGGATTCCGCCGACGATGATGACCGGCAGCACCAACGCGGGCAGCGCGTCGCGAAACGCTTTGCCGCGCACGCCGGGGGCCGGCCGCGGACCGCTATCGCCGATGCCGCGCCGCCAGCATTCGAAATAGACGACGAGCGACAGCGTCAGCGCCATCAGCAGGCCCGGCACGATCGTCGCGGTGAACAACGCGCCCACCGACACCGTCGCCATCGCGCCGTAGATGATGAGACCGAGGCTGGGCGGGATCATGTTGGCGAGGATCGAGCCCGAACTCGTCAGCGCCACGCCGAAGGGCTTGGGATAGCCGCGCCTCTCCATCGCAGGCACCAGCGTCTTGGCCAACGCCGCCGCATCGGCGGTCGACGAGCCCGACACGCCGCCCATCAGCGTGTTGGTCATCACGTTCACCTGGGCGAGGCCGCCCCGGAAATGCCCGACCAGCGACGCGGCGAGCGCCACTAGACGGTCGGTGATGCCGCTCGCGTTCATCATGCCGCCCGCCAGCATGAAGAACGGGATGGACAGCAGCAGATAATCCATCGAGTTCGTCAGGCTTTGGGGCACGGGCAGCAACGCGAGCGAGCCTTGCGGCATAAAGGCGACGAAAGTGCCGAAGATCAGGGAGTCGAAAATCGGCACGCCGATCAGCATGAAACCGATCGCCACGGTCACCAATGGCAGCACCACGCCGAACGAACCGACGAACGTATGGCCGATCGCGGATTCGAGCAGGAAGTAAAGGACGGCGCCGGCGATCGCGGTGGCAAGGCCCGAGAGCCACGAGCGAAACCCCGCGACGGGTTCCAGAACCAGGAAGAGCAAGGTGGCCGCCGCGCCCGCGGGTACGGCGAGATAAAGATACTTATATGACCATTGCAGCGCCGGCGAGACGTAGCTCGCATTGGCGACCAGATCGGCGCCGCAGAAGAGCAGGAAGACCGCGCTGCACGCCGAAATCATGCGCGCGAATGCGGCGTGTATGCGCCGGCCGTCGTCGGACAGCGCGCGCGGCACCATCTCGATCGCAATATGCTTTTGGCGCCGCGCGAGCAGGCCCAGCGACAGCAGCACGAACCAGGCGAAGGCGAAACGTCCGAATTCCTCGGGCCAGCTCAGCGACGCGTTGAGCACGTAGCGGAAGAAGACCTGCAGCAATGCGACCAGAACGGTGATGCTGAGAGCTGCAACGCAGAGCGTTTCGAGCACGCGGTCGGCGGCGAGGCTGAGACGCGCGAGCACGCCGTCGGCGGGCGTCGCGAGACTATCGGACGAAGAGGACATGGAAACCGGACTTCCGAAGGCGATCGAAACGGTCGCGTAAAAGAACGGGCGGCGGAATTCCTTCCGCCGCCCGGTAATTCAGTCGGGTATCAAGCGACGAGGCCGCGGATCTTGTCGATCATCGCCTTGGTCGCCGGGCTCTTGGACGCGAACTCGGCGAAGAGCGGTTCGGTCGCCGCGCGCCACGCGGCCGTGTCGCCGGCCGTGCGCACGGTGATGCCGGAGGCTTTCAATTCCTCCAGCGTCGCGGCCGTGTTGGCGCGGTTGACGCGGCGCTGTTCGGCGAAGGCGACCTTCGCCGTGTCGCGCACGATCGTCTGCAATTCCGCCGGCAGCGAGTCGAGCCAGCGCGCGTTGACGCGCGTCGCCTTGGGCAAGAACCAGTGGTTTGTCAGGGTCATGTTCTTCGCCTGCTCGCCCCACTTGAAGCCCTTGATCGAGAACACGTCGGCTTCCAGCGCGTCGATCAGGCCGGTCGACAGCGCGTTGTACTGCTCGGCATAGGCGAGCGGCGTGGGATTGGCGCCCAGCAGCTTCCAGAAATCGACCCACACTTTCAGTTCGGGCACGCGGATCTTGAGGCCGCGCAGATCGGCCATCGTCGCGACCGGGCGCTTGGACAGCACGTGACGGAAGCCGACTTCGCCGTAATCGAGGAACTCGACGCCGGTCTTGGCGCGCGCGATGGCGGAGACTTCCTTGCCGATGTCGCCCTGCAACACGCGGTCGACATGCGCTTCGTCGCGATAGATGAAGCCCGGCGCACCGCCGGTCGCGGCGATTTCGGGCGCCACCGATTCTTCCGTGTCGGGACCGCCGGTCGTGGCCTGGATGGTGCCGAGACGATTCTGCTCGATCATCTGAGTGTAGCTGCCGAGCTGGCTGGCCGGGAAGTGCTGCGCGTCGATGCGACCGCCGCTCTTCTCGTTCATCGCCTTGCCCCAGGCTTCGAACGCCATGGTCAGCGGCGAGCCGATCGCTTCGGAATGGCCCATGCGGCAGACGAATTTCTGCTGCGCCAGGACGGCGGGTGCGGCCAGCGCCGACAAGCCGATGGCGGCCGAGCCGGTCGCGAGCATCGAACGGCGCGAAATGCCGCGCGTATTACCGTGGGTGCGCATATTTCCTCCCTTGAGCGCCGTCCACGGAACGAACCGGGCGGCATTTTCGTGACGCTGCAGACGATGCGCGCGTAAACGTTTGCGGTCAAGTGATTTGAAAGAAATAAAATATTGTTGTTTATCTTATATTTAATATGCGCAAACATTTGCACAGTCAGTTGCGCAAACCGTGCAACAATGCTCAAACGCTCGAATCCCGTCCGCCATCAGGCGCTCGAACGCAATAAAGCGCAAGACCGATTTGCCGATAATCGGTGAAGTGGTCGCCCCGCTTGTCGAATACGCAAATTTGTGCAAACGATTGTCTTGCAATCGGAGGAATCGAATGACGCGACCGACGAAGATGAAGGACATCGCGCAGGCGCTGGGCTTGTCCGTGGCGACCGTGTCGCGGGCCCTTGCCGGTTCGTCGCGTATCAGCGAAGCCACGCAAGCGCGCGTGCGCGAAGCCGCCGAACGCGACGGCTATGTCGTCGACCTCGCCGCGCGCACGATGCGCAGCGGCACGTCGTCGATCGTCGGCTTGCTGCTGCCCGATATCGAGAATGATTTCTATTCGACCGCCGCCAAGGCGATCGCCGATTGCTGCCGCGAGCGCGGCGCGCAGCTCGTCCTCGCCGTTACCGGTGACGACGCGGATCTGGAACTCCATCATCTGCGCAATCTCTGCTCGGCGCGCGCACTGGGAATCATCATGATTCCGTCGATCGCGCCCGCGGCCGAAACCTATCGCTTGATGCGCAGCGTGCCGCTCGTCCAGTTCGTGCGCGAAAGCGCCAAAGTCGAATCCGACTGGTTCGGCATCGACGATGCGCAAGCCATGCGTCTTGCGGCCGAACATCTGATCGGTCTCGGCCATCGGCGCATTGCCTATATCGGCTCGACGCTCGCCATCTCCACCGGCCGCGCCCGCCTTGCCGGTTTCCGTCGCACGCTGGAGGATGCCGGGATCGAGCCGATCGACGAGTTGCTGCACTCGGGCAGTTGCGACGCGGAATTCGGCGCCGCCGCGATGGATAAGCTGCTGTCTTTGCGCCAGCGCCCCACCGCCGTCGTAACGGCGGGGGCGCGGATTTGTGTGGGCGCTTACGACAGCGTGCGCGCGCACGGCGTGGAAGTGCCGCGCGATCTTTCCTTCGTCGGCTTCAGCGACGCGCCGATGCTGAAATGGTGCGGCCCCGGCATCACCACCGTCGCGATGCCGGTGCGCGATCTGGCCCTCGCCACGACCGACCATCTGTTCCGCAAAGTGTCCGAAGGCAAGCGTAAGGAGGAGGCGTTCTGCAAAGTGATGCTGCGCCCCACTTTGGTCGAGCGCCGCTCGACCGCGCCGATCGCCGATACGGGCGCACGCCGGCGCGCGGCCCCCGTCGACATGATCGCCGCGAAGTGATGCGGGTTCGCCGGCGTTCGGATTATCGCGTCGTCAAATGGAAGAACGGTCTCGGCGAAACCGCCGAGATCGCGATCCATCCCGCGAACGCCGACCTCACAAATTTCGAGTGGCGCGTGAGCATGGCGAGCGTCGCCGCCGGCGGTCCGTTCTCCGAGTTTCCCGCGATCGACCGCCATCTCGCGATTTTGTCGGGCGACGGCATTGCGCTCACGCTCGGCGATCAAGCGCCGATCAAGCTCACGCAAGCGACACCGCCCCTCGCCTTTCCCGGCGATGTGCCCGCGTCGGCCGAATTGCTTGGGCGTCCGGTCACCGATCTCAACGCGATGGCGCGGCGGGGCTTGGGCTACACGCCGTCGATGACGCGGCTCGATCTCGCCGGCGAAGCGACGATCGACAAGTCGACGCGCTTCTTGATGATCCACTGCGCGACCGGCGCCACCGACGCGCTCGGCGCGGGCGACACGTTGATCCTCGATGAAAACGAAAAAAGCCCGGCGATCCTGCGGGGGACCGCCGGGCTTTACGTCATCACGTTTTAATTGCTGAGAATGCCCGGCAAGCGCAGCTGATGCTGCTTGGCGCAGGCGATCGCATCCTCGTAGCCCGCATCGGCGTGGCGCCACACGCCCGACGCCGGATCGTTCCACAACACGCGCTCCAACCGCTTGGCGGCTTCCGGCGTGCCGTCGGCGACGATCACCATGCCGGCATGTTGGCTGTAGCCCATGCCCACCCCGCCGCCGTGATGCAGGCTCACCCACGTGGCGCCCGACGCGGTGTTGACCAGCGCGTTGAGCAGCGGCCAATCCGAAACCGCGTCGGAACCGTCGCGCATCGCTTCGGTCTCCCGGTTCGGGCTCGCGACCGAGCCCGAATCCAAATGATCGCGGCCGATGACGATCGGGGCTTTCAACTCGCCCTTCGCGACCATCTCGTTGAACATCAACCCGGCACGATGACGGTCGCCCAAGCCGATCCAGCAAATCCGCGCGGGCAAACCCTGGAACGCGATGCGCTCACGCGCCATGTCGAGCCAGTTGTGCAGATGCTTGTTCTCCGGGAACAGGCGCTTCATCGCGGCGTCGGTCTTGTAGATATCCTCGGGATCGCCCGACAGCGCGCACCAGCGGAACGGCCCGATGCCCTTGCAGAACAGCGGGCGGATATAGGCGGGCACGAAACCGGGGAACGCGAAGGCGTTCTCCAGGCCTTCATCGCGCGCGACCTGGCGGATGTTGTTGCCGTAATCGAGCGTGGGCACGCCCGCGTTCCAGAACCCGACCATCGCGGCGACATGCGCTTTCATCGACGCGCGCGCGGCCTTTTCGACACCCTTGGGATCGGTTTCCTGGCGCGCGCGCCATTCGCCGAGTTTCCAGCCGAGCGGCAAATAGCCGTGCAAGGGATCGTGCGCCGAGGTCTGGTCGGTGACGATATCGGGGCGCCCGTTGGGCAGTTTCTCGCCCGCTTTCATCCGACGCAGGATTTCGGGGAACACTTCGGCGGCATTGCCGATCAACGCGACCGAACGCGCCTGCCCCGCTTTCGTCCAGCGATCGATCATCGCCAAAGCTTCGTCGAGGCTGTGCGTCTTCTCGTCGCAATAGCGCGTGCGGATGCGCGCATCGGCGCGCGTCTCGTCGCATTCGACGGCAAGGCAGCACGCACCCGCCATGACTGCCGCCAGCGGCTGCGCCCCGCCCATGCCGCCGAGACCGGCGGTCAGGATCCATTTGCCTTTCAGGTCGCCCTTGTAATGCTGGCGGCCTGCCTCGGCGAACGTCTCGTAGGTTCCCTGCACGATGCCTTGCGTGCCGATATAGATCCACGAGCCCGCCGTCATTTGGCCGTACATCATCAGGCCCTTACGATCGAGCTCGCCGAAATGATCCCAATTGGCCCAGCGCGGCACGAGATTGGAATTGGCGATCAGCACGCGCGGCGCGTCCGCATGCGTGCGCACGACCGCCACGGGCTTGCCCGATTGCACCACCAGCGTCTCGTCGCCCTCCAGTTTTTTAAGGCTGGCGACGATCGCGTCGAAATCCTTCCAGGTGCGCGCCGCGCGCCCGATGCCGCCATACACGACCAATTCGTGCGGATTTTCCGCCACGTCGGGATGCAGATTGTTCATCAGCATCCGCATCGCGGCTTCCGTTTGCCAGGACTTGGCCGTCTTTTCCGGCCCCGTCGGGGGGTAAATGTCGCGGGAATTATGGCGCGGATCGGTCATGTCGTGCCCCCTTGTCATGTGCGCGGTTATGGATAATAACTATATACATATTATCCGAGTCAAGGACCCGTGCGCATGAGAGGGGCCGAAATCAACACTTGGCAGGCCGTGCAGACGGAGGTGCTGCGCCGCATCCGCGCGCATATCTGGCGCCCCGGCGACGCCATTCCGCACGAAGAGGCGCTGGCCGAGGAATTCGGTTGCGCGCGCGCCACGGTGAACCGCGCCTTGCGCCAATTGGCCGAGGACGGGCTGCTCGACCGCCGCCGCAAGGCGGGCACGCGCGTGACGCTCAATCCTTCGCGCAAGGCGAAGCTCGACATTCCCGTGCTGCGCGTCGAGATCGAAAGCAAGGGAATGCGCTACTTCCACGAGATCGTTTCGCGCGAGGTCGCAGCACCGCCGCTCGCCGCCCGCGCGCGGCTTCAGGCGAAGCCGGGCGAGGAGCACCTGCATCTCGTGGCGTTGCATATGGGCGACGACGCGCCTTACGTCTACGAGGACCGCTGGATCAATCTCGCCGCCGTGCCCAAGGCGCGCAAAGTCGACTTCACCGCGATCAGCGCCAACGAATGGCTGGTGCGCAACGTGCCATTCGAAGGCGGCGAGATCGCTTTTTCGGCGGTCGTCGCGACCAAGCGCGACGCCGCGATTCTGCGTTGCGCGCAAGGCGACGGATTGATGGCGATCGACCGCATCACGCGGCGCGCCGGCCAGGTCGTCACCGCCGTGCGCCAGACTTTCAAACCCGGTTACCAGCTTCAAGCGCAACTTTGAGGATGCCGTCATGACCGTCACGCTCCGCCCCGGCCACGTCACGCTCGAACAACTGGCCTCGATCTATTGGCGGGGCGAAAACGCGGTGCTCGATCGCGGCGGCGATGCGCGGATCGAAGCGGCCGCAGCACGGGTCGCGGCGATCGCTTCTGGCAATGCGCCGGTCTATGGGATCAATACGGGCTTCGGCAAACTCGCCTCGATCAAGATCGCGGTCGCGGACACTGCCACGCTTCAACGCAATCTGATCCTGTCGCATTGCTGCGGCGTGGGCGCACCGATGCCCGAGAATGTCGTGCGCCTGATCATGGCGCTGAAGCTGATCTCGTTCGGACGCGGCGCGTCGGGCGTGCGGCTCGATCTCGTGCGCCTGATCGAAGCGATGCTCGAGAAGGGCGTCACGCCGCTCATTCCCGAAAAGGGCTCGGTCGGCGCGTCCGGCGATCTCGCCCCTCTCGCCCATTTCGCCGCCGTCATGATGGGCGAAGCGGAAGCCTTCTATAAGGGCGAGCGGCTTTCGGGCGGCGAGGCGTTGAAGCGCGCGGGCCTTGCGCCCGTCACGCTCGTCGCCAAGGAAGGTCTCGCCCTTATCAACGGCACGCAAGCCTCGACCGCCCTCGCTTTGGCCGGATATTTCCGCGCCAAGCGCGCGCTTGCCGCAGCGCTTGTGACGGGGGCGATGTCGGTCGACGCGGCGATGGGATCGTCCGCCCCCTTCGTCGAGGGGATCCACACATTGCGCGGCCATCGCGGCCAAATCGAAACGGCGGCGGCGTTGCGCGGGTTGCTCGAAGGCTCGGTCATAAGGCAAAGCCATCTCGACGGCGACGAGCGCGTGCAGGACCCGTACTGCCTGCGCTGCCAGCCGCAAGTCGACGGCGCTTGCCTCGATTTGCTGCGCGCCGCCGGCAAGACGCTAGAGATCGAAGCCAACGCGGTCACCGACAATCCGCTGGTCCTGCCCGACGACAGCGTCGTGTCGGGCGGGAATTTCCATGCCGAGCCCGTCGCCTTCGCGGCCGACCAAATCGCCATCGCGGTGTGCGAGATCGGCGCGATCGCGCAGCGGCGCATCGCCCTGCTGGTCGATCCCGCGTTGAGCTACGGCTTGCCCGCGTTCCTCACGCGCAAACCCGGTCTCAATTCCGGCCTGATGATCGCGGAAGTGACCTCCGCCGCGCTGATGAGCGAGAACAAGCAGATGTCGCATCCCGCGTCGGTCGATTCGACGCCGACCTCGGCCAATCAGGAGGATCACGTCTCCATGGCGTGCCATGGTGCACGCCGCCTGCTGGCGATGACCGAGAACCTGTTCGGCATTCTGGGGATCGAGGCGTTGTGCGCGGCGCAAGGCGTGGAGTTGCGCGCGCCGCTGACGACTAGCAAGAAGTTGCAATCCGCGATCGCGACCTTGCGCCACGCGGTCCCCGCTTTGGACGAGGATCGCTATATGGCGCCCGATCTCGCCGCCGCGACCGCGTTGGTCGCGAACGGCAAGATCGCGGAGAGCGTGAACGACGACGCGATCGCCGCCCTCGCGCATTGATGACAGCGGCGGCGCGTCAGCCCATTTTATGGGCGGGCACGTCGCCGATCTCGGCCATCTTGGCTTCCAGCAGCTTGGTCATCCGCGCCACTTCGGCTTTATAGGCCGGGTCTGCATGGACATTGAACAGCTCAAGCGGGTCCTTCTCGCAATCGAAGAATTCCCATTCAGGCGTCTCGCCGCCCGGCAGCGTGCCCGCAAGACCGAAGCCCTGGTTGTACCAGTAGATCAGTTTGTAGCGATGATCGCGGATGCCGTAATGGGCGTAAGCGTTGTGGAACTCGTCGCGATGCATCCAATACCGATGATACGCGTGTTGCGGCCAATCGGCCGGCGCCTTGCCGCGCCAGATCGGGCGGATGCTGCGCCCTTGCATGTAGCTCGGCACCGGCAGCCCTGCGAGATCGAGCCAAGTCGGCGCGAAATCGACGTTGTTGAAGATGTCGTTCGACACCGTGCCCGCCGGGATCTCGGCCGGGAAGCGCGCGAGGAACGGCATCTGGAACGATTCCTCGTACATGAAGCGCTTGTCGAACCAGCCATGCTCGCCCAAGAAGAAGCCTTGGTCCGACGTGTAGATGACCAGCGTGTTCTGCTTAAGGCCGTTGGCATCGAGAAAATCGAGGATGCGCCCGACGCTTTCGTCGACCGACGCGATCGTGCGCAAATAGCGCTGCATATAGCGCTGGAATTTGAATTCGTCGTATGCGCGCTCGGTTTGGAACGTGAAAACCTCGCCCGAGTCCTTGTCGATCAGGCGCAAGCTGCGCACGTCCTTGGGCTTGGGCAGTTTGCGCACATTCATCGACGGCAGCAGCAATTCACCCACCTCTGAACCGCCATCGGGCTGGACAAGGCCGAGATCGAGATAGGTCATATCGTCGGCGATGCGCATGCGCGCGGCCGAGGCCGCCTTCGCGCGGTTCTTGTAGTCGTCGTCGAACGTGTCGGGCAGCTTGATCGGATCCTTGTAGGAATCGCGATACTTCGGATGCGGCTCCCACGAGCGGTGCGGCGCCTTGTGATGGCACATCAGGAAGAAAGGACGTGAAGCGTCGCGCTTCGCCATCCAATCGATCGACATATCGGTGATGATGTCGGTGACGTAGCCCGGATAGCGCCGCTCCCCGCCCGGCTCGTGGAACAGCGGATCGTGATAGTCGCCCTGGCCCGGCACCACGGCCCAGGCGTCGAAGCCCGACGGCTCGTGCGCGCGGCCTTCGCCCAAATGCCATTTGCCGAAGATCGCGGTCTGATAGCCCGATTGGCGCAAATGCTTGGCGACGTTGGGCAGGCGGTTGTCGATCGAATCCGCCAGCGTCATCACGCCGTTCACGTGATTATAGGTGCCGGTCAAGATCGCCGCGCGGCTGGGCGTGCAGATCGAATTGGTGACGTAGCAGTGATTGGCCCGCAGCCCTTCGCGCGCCAGCCGATCCATGTTCGGCGTCGCGTTGATGCCGTAGCCGTAGCAGCCGATCGCCTTGGAGGCGTGATCGTCCGCCATGATGAACACAATATTCGGGCGCGCCGCTTTCGACATCCGTATCCCTCCCTACGCGCCGGGTCTCGAAACCGGACCCTGGCGCCCGCCTCTAGCGATTGACAGGGAAGCAGCTTATCGATTTAATTCCCACCAAGGAATAATTAAATGGGAATGCCCGTCACCCCTGCCCGCAAACTCGACCGTCGCGCCGCGAACCGGCCGCGCCGCAAGCCGGCCGCGCGCAGCGTGCGCAAGGACACGCCGGTCGAACGCTTGCGCGTCCATCACCGGATGGAAGCGCTGCTGTGCCTGCGTGATCGCGGTTCCATGTCGCAGATCGAGCTGTGCACGGCATTGGGCCGCTCGACCACGACGATGAGCAAGGTGGTAACGGAATTGGAGGCGCTGGGCTGGGTCGCGGCAGCGGGCAGCGCGCGCCCGCGCGAGCCGGGCCGCCCGCGCACCGTGCTGCGCCTCAACCCTGCGGCTTGCGAAACGCTGTGCCTGTCGCTGGAACCCGGCCTTGTGCGCAGTGCCGTCGTCGGGCTCGACCTGATCGCGCGCGACGCGCGCGAAGATGCGCTGGCGCTGTCGGATGGTGAGCCGGCCGAGATTCTGCGCCGCTTGACCGATTGGGTCCGCGCGCGGCTGGCGGAACTCGCGCGCCGGCGCTGCCGCCCGGCCGCCGTGGTGTTGGTTATGCCCGGCATGACCGATACGAAACTGCGCCATATCCGTATTTCCTATCAGCTCGGCTGGCGCGATCTGCCGCTCGCCGACCATATCGAGGCGAAGATCGGCACTCCCGTCATCGCGCACAACAATACCCGCGCGATGGCATTTGCCGAGTTCCGCCACCGGCATCTCGACGCCGATCAGCCGATGCTGTTCGTGCAGGCGAAATACGGCGTGGGCGCTTCGATGCTGAACGGCATCACCCCCAGCCCGCACGGGCATTACGGCGTCAGCGAGCTCGGCCATCTGCGTATGGGCGAAAATCGCTTCGCCGATCGCGTGGCGACCGACGGCACGCTGGTCGGCGTGTTGCGCGAGCCTTATCTGCGCGACGTGCTCGGCTGTCGCGACATGAAAATCCAGATCGTCGAGGAGATGGAGCGGCGCGCGAATGCGAAGGACAAAGTCGCCGTCGCGCTGTTCGACCAAACGATCGCCAATCTGGCGCTGTGCCTAGCCGTCGCGATCAATCTGCAGAACCCGTCGATCGTCGTGCTGGGCGGCATCTATGCCGGGCTTTCGGACGCGACGCTGGAGCGCCTGTTGACCGAGATCGCCCGCAACGTGCCCGACGAATTGATGCAGCCGGTGCGCCTGTCGCGCACGGCGCTGGGCCCCGCCGGCGCCATACAAGGTGCGGCGATCGTCGGCTTCGACCGCTTGCTGCGCCAGCCCGACACTTACCGCGCCGTGGAGGCGACATGACCGAGACCGCGATCCAAGACGACGGCCTGGCGCGTCGCCATGCACTGCGCGAGCGCGAAATGCGGCGCAAGCTGCTCGCCCTCAATCTGCTTGCGGCCGTGCTGGGCCTGGCGCTGTGGTCGCTGCTGAGCTTCATCGATCTCGCGGGCCTGCCCGGCCCGCTTTCGGTCGCGTCGCGCGCGATCCAGTTGATCGCCAACGGCCAGTTGTTCGTCGATCTGGCCGCGTCGATCCAGCGCGTGTTGCTGGGTTTTGCGATCGGCACGGCACTCGCCATTCCCGTCGGCTTCCTGATGGGCTGGTACACGTGGGCGCGCGGGCTTATGGAGCCTTACGTCCAGTTCTTCCGCACCATTCCGCCGCTGGCACTGATCCCGCTCGCCATCGTGTTCCTGGGCATCGGCGAGGTGCCGAAGGTCTTCGTCATCACCCTGGCGGCGTTCCTGGTCAGCGTCATTTCCACCTATCAGGGCGTGGTGAATGTCGATCGCGTGTTGATCAACGCCGCGCGCGTGCTGGGCGCCGGCGACGCAGCCGTGTTCCGGCGCGTGATCGTTCCCGCTTCCACACCGTTCATTCTGGTGGGCATGCGCACGGGGCTGGGTGCGGCTTGGTCCACGCTGGTCGCGGCCGAACTCATCGCCGCCCAGCAAGGCCTCGGCCACCGGATGCAGCAGGCGCAGATCTATTACGACCTCGAAACGATCTTCGTGGCGCTGATCACGATCGGCATTACCGGCCTGTTGATGGACCGCGTGCTGCTGTGGCTCGACCAGCGTTTGACCGTGTGGCAGGAGCGCCGATGACAACGCCGAAAATCCAATTCGCGCGCGTGTCCTGCGCCTTCGTGCTGCAAGGCCAGGAATTCCGCGCGGTCAACGATCTCGATCTCGACATCGCGGACGGCGAGATCGTCACGCTGGTCGGTCCTTCGGGTTGCGGCAAATCCACGCTGATGAATATGGCGGCGGGCTTGCAGGAACCCACCGGCGGAACGGTGCGCGTCGACGGCAAGCCCGTTTCGGGGCCCGGGCCCGAGCGCGGCGTGATCTTCCAGCAATACGCGCTGTTCCCGTGGCTGACGGTCGCGCAGAACGTCGGCTTCGGGCTGGAGATCAAGGGCGTGCCCGCGCAAGAACGCGCGCGCATCGTGGCGCGCTGCCTCGATCTTGTGGGCTTGACGGCCTTCGCCGATGCGCTGCCCAAAACCTTGTCGGGCGGCATGAAGCAGCGCTGCGCCATCGCGCGCGCCTATGCGGTCGATCCTGCCGTGCTGCTGATGGACGAGCCCTTCGGCGCGCTGGATGCGCTGACGCGCGTCAACATGCAGGAACAATTGCTCGCCACCTGGGCGCGCGACAAACGCACCATTCTGTTCATCACCCACGATGTGGACGAGGCCGTGTTCCTCGCCCATCGCGTGGTGGTGATGGCCGCGCGGCCGGGCCGCATCCACGAGATCGTGGATGTCGATCTGCCCTATCCGCGCACCGAAGACATCCGCCTGTCGCAGCGCTTCCAGGATTTGCGCAATCGCGTGTGGCACGCGGTCTATCACCAGCACTGAAAACCGAACCATAACCGGAGGAACCCCATGACCAAGACGAACAATATCGGCCGCCGCACGCTGCTGAAATCGGCCGCAGCCGCCGTTGCGATCGGCGCCCTCGCGGCCCCCGCCGTCGCGCAAGCGATCCGCGTGCGCGTGGGCTATATCGGCGATTTCCACGGCGCGTCGCTGACCGCCGTCGCCAACAATCTCGACCTTTGGAAGAAGTACGGCCTGACGCCCGACATCAAGGGCTTCACCAACGGCCCGATCCAGATCCAGGCGCTGGGCACCGGCGATCTCGATTTCGGCTATATCGGGCCGGGTGCCTTGTGGCTGCCGATCACCGGCCGCGCCAAGCTGGTCGCGATGAATGTCGTCGGCTTCTCCGACCGCGTCATCGCCCAGCCCGCGATCAAGCGCATCCAAGATCTGCGCGGCAAGACCGTGGCCGTGCCGGAAGGCACGTCGGGCGACATGCTGCTGCGTTTGGCGCTGCAATCGGCCGGCATGACGGTCGACGACGTGAAGCGCGTCAGCATGGACCCGGCGACGATCGTCACCGCGTTCGCGTCCGGTCAAGTCGAAGGGGCCGGCATCTGGTATCCGCACGTCGCCACGATCAAGACGCGCGTGCCCGCGTTGAACGAGCTGTTCACCAACAAGGATGCGCTGCCCAAGAACAGCTTCCCCAGCAGCTTCATCATGCGCAACGAGTTGGACGCGCCCGCGAGCAACGGGCTGGTCGACGCGATGATCCGCTTGCTGAAGGACGCCAACGACCAGCGCCATCAGAACGTCGCGCGTGCGGTCGATTGGACGGCCGCGATGCTGGGCGCGCCGAAGGCCAATCTCCAGGCCGAGGCGGAGTTCGCGCAGTACTACACGAGCGCGGAGCTTTCGAAATTGTCGGAAGACGGCACGGTGAATAGCTGGCTCACCGGCATGAACGAGATGTTCAAGACCTTCGGTCGCGTGCCGGAGGTCGTCGACCCGAAGAATTACTATCTGGGCGCGCGCTACGCGTCCGTGAAGTAAAACCGCCGGAATAACGTTACGGCCGAACGGCCCCTCGCTTCGCGGCGAGGGGCCGTTTTCGTTTGTCTTTCATCGCTAATTTCATTTTATCTCCGCCATATCATCGCCAAATTCGATTGATACGACCGATAAAGCCCGTTGGACGCCGACGGGCCGCCGGATCGAAGCTTCGATCACGGTCCGCCTTCGGGCCGCGAAATTCCAACCGACCACGGGAGAATCAGATGGGCTCGCAAACCGAAAAACCGGCCGCCGGGAAATGCCCCTTCGGGCATGGCGGCAAGACCAATCAAGCCTGGTGGCCCGAGCAGCTGAATCTTCAGATGCTGCATCAGCATTCGGAATTGTCCGATCCGATGGGGCCGGATTTCGACTACGCGAAGGAATTCAAAAGCCTCGATCTCGACGCCGTGGTCAAGGACCTGCACGCGGTGATGACCGATTCCAAGGATTGGTGGCCGGCGGATTTTGGCCATTACGGCGGTCTGTTCGTGCGCATGGCTTGGCACAGTGCCGGCACCTATCGCATCGCCGACGGGCGCGGCGGTGCGGGCGACGGGCAGCAGCGCTTCGCGCCCCTCAACAGCTGGCCCGACAACGTCAATCTCGACAAGGCGCGCCGCCTGTTGTGGCCGGTGAAGCAGAAATACGGCCGCAAGCTCTCCTGGGCCGATCTGATGATTCTGGCCGGCAACGTCGCGCTGGAATCGATGGGCTTCAAAACCTTCGGCTTCGCCGGCGGGCGTGCCGATACGTGGGAACCTGACCAATCGGTCTATTGGGGCCCGGAGACGAAATGGCTCGACGACCAGCGCTATAGCGGCGATCGCGAACTCGAGAACCCGCTCGCCGCCGTGCAGATGGGGCTGATCTACGTCAACCCCGAAGGCCCGAACGGCAATCCCGATCCGGTTGCATCGGCGCGCGATATCCGCGAGACCTTCGCGCGCATGGCGATGGACGACGAGGAAACC